>NZ_JBNNSB010000001.1:982011-982451 GCF_050277335.1 Peribacillus sp. NPDC101480 | reverse complement strand
TGATTTTGGAAAAGAACAGTATAAAGAAAACTCTTCGATTGGCGAGCCAGGATGGCGATGACAGAGAAGTAGTTGCTCTTATACTTTTTTCCTTTTGATTTTGGAAAAGAACAGTATAAAGAAAACTCTTTGATTGGCGAGCCAGGATGGCGATGACAGAGAAGTAGTTGCACTTATACTTTTTTCCATAAATCTCTCTCTCAAATAAAATTAATAACAGTGCAAAGAAAACTCTTCGATTGGCGATGACAGAGAAGTAGTTGCACTTATACTGTTTTCCTTAAAAGCTTTTCCCTTTAAATCAAAAACAGTATAAAGAAAACTCTTCGATTGGCGAGCCAGGATGGCGATGACAGAGAAGTAGTTGCACTTATACTGTTTTCCTTAAAAGCTTTTCCCTTTAAATCAAAAACAGTATAAAGAAAACTCTTCGATTGGCG
>NZ_JBNNSB010000001.1:818379-981914 GCF_050277335.1 Peribacillus sp. NPDC101480 | reverse complement strand
GCGAGCCAGGATGGCGATGACAGAGAAGTAGTTGCACTTATACTTTTTTCCTTAAAAGCTTTTCCCTTTAAATCAAAAACAGTATAAAGAAAACTCTTCGATTGGCGAAGACGAAGGGGTTGATCATGAATTTGGAGTGTTTACTCGTGAATTCGATCCTTTTACTCGTGAGTTTCGAGATTTCACTCAGGAATTGGAGAGTTTACTCGTGAATTTGTGCGTTTTACTCGTGAATTTCGGGCTTTTACTCGTGAGTTTTGAGCTTTTACTCGTGAGTTTTGAGCTTTTACTCGTGAATTTGTGCGTTTCTCGTAAATTTCCATCTTTATTCGCAGCTTTTTCTCGTGAATTTCTTTCACTTCTTTTGGCGAAACAGCATACGAGTTGCCTTAATATAGTTTTTCTTCAATGTTCCCGTTCGGATTAGAGAAACAAAAAAAAAGACAGGATTCCTTTTCAGAAAAGGAACCCTGTCTTTTTTAATTACAAATTATTTTGCAGCGCTGTAACGTTTTGCAACCTCATCCCAGTTTACAACATTCCAGAAAGAATTGATGTATTCAGGACGACGGTTTTGGTAGTTTAGGTAGTATGCATGTTCCCAAACGTCCAATCCAAGAAGCGGTGTTTTACCTTCTGATAATGGATTGTCTTGGTTTGGTGTACTTGTTACTTCCAACTCGCCATTGTTGACTGCAAGCCAAGCCCAGCCAGATCCAAAACGAGTAGTAGCCGCTTTAGCGAACTCTTCTTTAAAGCTGTCAAAGCTTCCGAATTTTGAAGTGATAGCATCCGCTAATTCACCAGTCGGTTGTCCGCCGCCGTTAGGTGAAAGGATTTCCCAGAATAAAGTGTGGTTAGCATGTCCGCCACCATTGTTGCGTACAGCTGTACGAACAGCTTCAGGTACTGCGTCAAGGTTAGCGACGATTTCTTCAACGCTTTTGCTTAGAAGTTCTTGGTTACCTTCTAGGGCATTGTTCAGGTTTGTCACATATGTGTTGTGATGTTTAGTGTGGTGAATGTTCATTGTTTCTTTGTCGATGTGTGGTTCTAATGCATCATATGCATACGGTAATTGTGGAAGTTCAAAAGCCATAATAAAATTCCTCCCTATGTAAGCTTTTATTTTTTGAGGGCTTCAGTTCTCGAAAGATACATAAAGCTCGCTAGAAATAGAGTATCAAATTTTTGTAACCGTTTCAAACCTTATGCCTCAATTTTTCATTTTTCGATTATATTTCCTATGAGAATACCACGAATAAAAAATATCCAATCATCAAAACTTGGATGATTCCTTTTGTGATGACGCTGCTTATAAAGCCTACAACGGAACCAAGGCCGATTTTCGAAGCAGTGACCGGGTCTTTTTTATGTACTAGGATTTCTGCCAGGAATGCCCCGATGAATGGTCCTATTAGTATTCCGAGGAACGGGATCACGAATGGCCCGACCAGAAGCCCAATCGTACTGCCCCAAATTCCCGCTTTCGTGCCTCCATACTTTTTGACCCCGACCATGTTCGCAATGTAATCAGCTGCGAATAAAAGGATGACGAATAAAATTTGGACCGTCCAGAAAAACCAGCCAAATGGTTCAAAAGAATAAAATAGTCCATATAGCAATATTCCGCCGAAAATGAATAAAACACTTGGGATGATTGGAAAAATCAGACCGACAAACCCCATTATGAACATGAGGGTAATTATTATCCAAAATAGTGTATCCATCATTAACACACCCCTTTCTCATTTTATATAATTTGACTTTATCTCTCCATAATTACCTCATTACTGATGGTTGAAACCAATGAAGCAGAATACAGGTTGTTTTATTTTTCCCATATAGTTAAAATTGGTTAGGAATCTTATATAGTTAGGTGCTGAAAACATTGAACATATTCAAACAACTATGGGTAAGCTTGTATTCTCCTAAAGATATCGCTTCCTTTCAAAACCAAGGTATCGGGAAAACGATATTATTCGTTTTCTTTATAAGTCTCATCGCCTTTCTCCCTTCAGCTTTTTATTTCGGGACAATGATAGTTAACGGGATAGATGCGATGCACGAAACAGTATCCGAAGACTTACCGGCATTTGAAATCAAAAATGGCACGTTGACAACTGAACAAGATGAGCCGTTTAGCCTGAATAAAAACGGATATCAAATTTTTGTAGATGGCACGGGAGCTTTGACCCCGGAAGATGTAGCCACTAAAGCTGATGAAGCTGTCGCGCTTTTAAAGTCTGATCTGGTTTTCGTATCCGGAGGCAATGTGCAATCCTCTCCATATTCAGTTCTGGAGGGAGATAATAAGGAAATATCCACTTGGCTTGATTCAGTTGAATCTGTGCTGCCTATTATCCTTCCATTGCTTCTACTTATATTATACCTGTTTACTGCTAGCGGTATCTTCATTAAAGTGACAATCCTTGCCGCTTTCGGTCTTTTTTTCAAAAATGCTCTTGGCCGTCCTCTTTCCTATAGGCATCTATGGAGAATCGGTGCTTACAGCATAACGCTTGCCACGGTATTCTTCGCCATCATGGATGCTTTTCAAGCAATGGTACCGTTCGCTTCCATCATTAGCTGGTTTGTGACATTGATGATGTTATTCTTATCGATTAAAGAAACATCAGCCAATAAGATCGGAAATTGACATTAATAAGATTGGACTCAGACTGTAGGGAAGCTCGATGAGAATCGAGCTTCCCTACAGTCTTTTAAGGCTTTGTAAAAATTCGCAGTCTCGCCCACCTGTTCCAATCAACTTTTTTAAAATTCAGATAGAACCCCATTTAATTCGACCACCGGGTCCGGCTCTTTTTGCTTAAATAAAATCGGGTAATCCATGCCTTTGCAGCATATGACTACAGTCATCATTTTTTTAATCTACTTAATTCGACAAAATACTCACTAAGTTATTCCTATACTTATGATTGAAATAGTAATTAAGAGGTGATAGATGTGAAGGAGAATCATATTGATGTGCAGTGGTTGTTACTCATAATGGAGGCAAAAAAGAGTGGTCTGACCCCAAAGGAAATTCGCTCCTTTCTTAACACTCATTCAAATAATAAGGATGTTACTCAGATGAAATAGAAAAATTTGAATGGCCACTCTCATATTCCATTTGAAGAATTGCCCATTTTTAGGCATATTTTTTGCCCCCTCCAAGTATAGATGAATTAAAGACAAGCTTGGGAGGATGGAAAATTGAAACGGCTACTGCTTTTTATCTCATTCTGTTTCACTTTATTTATTATTTATTTTGATATGACTACGGGTACCCTGCCGGCTTCCCATCCACCGGCCTCTACAGGCGAACAGGCCGTCCCGGCCAGCAAGCCTGCATCCGCACCATCTGCCGCCTATAAAGAAATTACCATGAAACCGGGTGATACCTTACTTTCCATCGTCGAAACGGAAAAAGGCGGATCCAATCAGCCAATCGAAACGATCATCACTGACTTTCAAAGTTTGAATGAAGGATTGAAGCCCGAGGATATGCAGATTGGCAAAACATATAAGATTCCCGTTTACAAATAACCCCCATAATAGGAATCTCCCCCTTCACAAGAACCATTAAGGGGATTTCCCAGCATTGATTTTATCCAGAAATTAGGGGATGTCTCGTGATGAAAAAACATTATGCGTCCTATTTTCTTGTCAAGCGGTATGTACATTGATACAATATTTCAGAGAAACAAATTAAAAATCAAAACTGATTTTTTCCTAAAGGAGAGAATTCCACTTGAGTGAAATCATACATCGCACCAAGACGCGGCCAATTAAAGTCGGAAACTTAACGATTGGCGGCAATAATGAAGTTATCGTACAAAGCATGACAACGACAAAAACACATGATGTTGAAGCAACGGTTGCAGAGATTCTTCGCCTTGAAGAAGCTGGATGTCAAATCGTACGTGTCGCCTGTCCGGATGAAAGGGCAGCTGATGCAATCTCTGAGATAAAAAAACGGATAAACATCCCTCTTGTAGTCGATATTCATTTCGATTATAAACTTGCTCTGAAGGCAATCGAGGGCGGAGCTGATAAAATCAGGATTAATCCTGGTAACATCGGTCGCCGTGAAAAGGTTGAAGCAGTAGTGAAAGCTGCGAAGGCTAAAGGAATACCAATTCGCATCGGGGTCAATGCTGGTTCTCTAGAGAAGAAAATCATCGAGAAATATGGCTTCCCGACTGCTGATGGAATGGTAGAAAGTGCTTTACACCATATTAAGATCCTGGAAGATCTGGACTTTCATGACATTATCGTTTCCATGAAGGCTTCCGATGTGAATTTAGCCATCGAGGCATATGAAAAAGCTTCGAAAGCATTCGATTATCCTTTACATCTTGGGATCACGGAATCAGGTACGCTATTTTCAGGAACCGTAAAAAGCGCTGCCGGACTAGGTGCCATCCTAAGTCAGGGCATCGGAAGCACGATGCGTGTTTCCTTAAGTGCCGATCCTGTCGAAGAGGTGAAGGTGGCAAGGGAGCTTCTAAAAGTATTTGGCCTTGCTTCCAACATGGCCACTTTAATTTCCTGCCCTACTTGCGGACGAATCGAGATTGATTTGATTTCCATCGCCAATGAAGTTGAAGAGTACATCCAGACGGTCAAAGCGCCAATCAAGGTATCAGTGCTTGGTTGTGCGGTAAACGGCCCTGGAGAAGCCCGTGAGGCTGATATCGGCATTGCCGGGGCCCGAGGTGAAGGTTTACTGTTTAGAAAAGGTCAAATTGTTCGTAAAGTGCCTGAAGAGACGATGGTCGAGGAACTTAAAAAAGAAATTGACAAAATCGCTGAAGAGTACTATGAAAAACAAAGAGCCGAAGCTGCTGCTGCAGCTTTACTAAATAAATAAAACAAAGAATCCCGATGTTTCATTATCGGGATTTTTTGTTTTATACCATTTGAAAAAACCCTTTGATGCATTTCGGAAAATGACATCAAAGGGTTTTAATGGTGTTTAAAAGAATGGCAGGATGAATATGCCAACGATGATGGAGATTGCACCAATGACGATGGCCCAAGTACCTAAGTTCGATCCCCGGCTTCTGGCCACTATCCCTACAATGATACCCACAATCCCTAAAATGAAGGGCATCGTGAATAAAGATATAATGGAGATGATCAAAGCTATGACACCAATCGCTTTCCCTCTTGATGCCACATCCCCAGAACCATTATCCTCTGCACGTCCATCATTTTTATATGACCTGATTCTCTGAGGCGGTGTTGAAATTTCGGCAGACGTTTCTTCCTGATACCGGTTATCCATATTGGTTATGGTCCCACGACTTTCATATCGTCTGTCATCTTCAGGTGTATCTTCATTATAATACCGCTCATGATGCTGATCATCCACAACGGTTGGTTCACTGCCCTCTTTCGCCAATTGCATTTCGTCGTCAATACTGGAGTATTGATCTTTTTCCATTCGTGCATCCCTCACTTTCATTTGTGAAGCATTTATAGTGTATGTAAAAATTGCGGATCCCATCGTGAAAATGGTTTCATATCTTGGAAATAAATACGGGTATTTACCAAAGCTATGATGGGATATGTTACACTATTACAAGTATTGAAAATGAGGGAGAGATTCATCATGAAAAAACGTTTTGGCATCGATATAGACGGGACTGTTACAAGACCTGATTCCATGGTCCCCTTTTTAAATAAAGCTTTCCAGCTGAATTTAGCTTATGAGGACATTACCGAATATGACTTATTCCCTTTCGTGAATGTTCCAAGAGAGGATTTCACTAAATGGTTCATTGAGAGCGAGCCACTCATCTATTCGGAATCATTATTGGCTGAAGGTGCGAAAGATGTATTGGAAAAATGGACTGAACACGCTAACCTTTATTTCATAAGTGCCAGAAGTAACCGTTTATTTGATGTAACCAAAAATTGGTTCACGTCGAATGAAGTCCTATATGATCATATTGAGCTTGTAGGCTCACACGATAAAGTGGCTGCAGCCAAAAAATTCGAAGTCGATCTCTTTTTAGAGGACAAGCACGATAATGCAGTGGCGATTTCGGAAGAGTGTAAAATACCCGTGATTTTATTTAATACTCCTTACAACCAAGATCCCGTGCCTGAAAGGGTGATTCGGGTCAACAATTGGCAAGAAGCCTCTGCATGGGTGAATAATTGGATGTCAGGGCAACCGGCAACTATAAAATGAGACAAGAAAAAACCATTGACTGGAGGTCAATGGTTTTTATGCATCCAAAGATACGCTACATGCGGGACAGCGTCCGTAAATTTCAAATTTATGACCCGAAACATCGTAGTCCTTCAAGCTTTCCTGAAGTTCCTGCATCGGGCACAGTTCGATTTCTTTCGTTTTTCCACAATTTAAACAGATGAAGTGGTGATGGTGGGAAGAATGACCGCATGTAAAACGAAAACGCTTTTCCCCTTCCAACTCGGTCGCTTCAAAGATGCCCAGTTCTACAAATAAGGAAAGATTTCTGTAAATCGTATCGAAGCTTAAACCTGGATAATCCTGTTTCATATTCTCCAATACATCTTTGGCCGTTAAATATTTATCGCTGGAAGAGAAAAGCTGCAGCATTTCTTCCCTCTTTCCTGTATGCTTAAAACCTTTATCTTTTAATAGTTGCATGGCAGTAGTTACGTTCATTACATCACCCCATCTATCGATTTTTCCACTTATCAAACAAAATTGACAAGATGAGAATTAGTACAGCTATTATTACAATGGTCCCGCCAGGAGCAAGGTCAAGGTTATATGATAAGAATAATCCGCCTATGACAGACACTTCACCGAATAAGACCGAATATCCAATCATCTGCTTAAAACCCTTTGCAAAGCGGAGACTAGCAGCTACCGGGAGCGTCATGAGCGAAGAAACAAGTAATATGCCAATGATTTTCATGGAAGCGGCAATGACCAATGCGACCATTACAATAAAAATAAAATGAATCGCTTTATAAGGTATTCCGGACGCTTTCGCATGCTCTTCATCAAAAGATAACAGAAATAGTTCTTTATACAATAGGGTGAGCATCAAGGCTACGACTATCCCCACTGCCAAAATGACATATAAGTCCGCACGGCTGACGGCACTGACACTGCCGAATAAATAACCGTATAAATCCGTATTGAAACCATCTGCAATGGATATGAAAATGACACTGAGACCCATGCCGCCTGACATTATGATCGGGATTGCAAGCTCTTGATAATGCTTGTACACCCCTCTTAATTTTTCAATGAATAATGAACCACCTACAGAAAAGGCCATTCCTATATAAAGTGGATTCAATCCTGCTAAAGATAGAAAGCTCTTCTGCAGCAATAAACTAAACGCTATCCCAGCAAGCGCTACATGACTTAGCGCATCGGAAATCATCGACATCCGCCTTACCACGACAAAAACGCCCACTAATGGCGCAATCGCTCCGATGATGATTCCGGTCAAAAATGCGTTCTGCAAAAATTCAAATTGCAATATCCCCGATATCATTGGGCTATCCTCCAAAACATATTAATGATCATGATTTAAAAATTGGACCCCATGTCCATAAATGGACGAGAGCTCACCTTCATCCAGCTCATTATATTCACAGGCATCCCCGTGAAAATGAAGCTTTTTATTTAAACAGGCGACATGTGTGACTTTATCGGTCACAGTACCAACATCATGAGTTACTAAAATAAGGGTTATACCTAATTTTTCATTCAACATCTCAAGCATTTCATAAAATTGGTGGACGTTTTTTGAATCAACGCCAACCGTAGGCTCATCCAATATCATCAATTCCGGTTCGCTGACCAGTGACCGGGCAATGAACACCCGCTGCTGCTGGCCTCCGGACAATTCCCCGATATTGCGGTTCTGATATTCAAGCATATCCACGGATTCCAGAGCCTTCTTCACCTTTTGCTTATCCTCTTTGCCTGCAAACTTAAACAAGCCGATTTTTTTGGTCAAACCACTCTGAACCACTTCAAAAACTGTGGCAGGAAACCCAGAGTTGAAGGAGTTGGCCTTTTGGGAAACGAAACCGACCTTTTGCCAATCTTTAAAGCGTCGTATGTCTTCCCCGAATATTTCAATTTTTCCCTTTTGGAGCTTGAACAGACCAAGCAGCAACTTCAAAAGCGTTGACTTACCGGATCCATTCGGCCCAACGATTGCTAAGAAGGCCCCTCTAGGGATTTCAAGAGAAACATGTTCCAGCACTAGATCTTTTGTATATTTGTAAGATATATCTTCAAATTTAACTATGGGGTTAACTACATTATCCAAAGAGATCACCTATTTTTTTAAGAATCATTACGATTAACAATCGTTAGTATAAATCAAAGAAGCCAAGATGTAAAGAAACCGGTCCTCTGAACAAGTGCCGGTACGCTCTGAACCACAAAAAAGTGTGAGCTGAACCAAACTTACCGTAATCAAACAAAGTTTCATGTTCACATACGTCTTCCTCCTTCATATGTTTTAACAAAGGAGGAGATCGTTTGAAATTATTTGAAATGATGGTCAATCATAAAATCAACAGTATTCGCCCCGATGAACTGCTTTCCCTTGCTAAACAGCATAAGGTTGCACTCACTCAAAAACAAGCACAGGATATCACTGCACTTCTAGCAGGTAAAAATATTAACATTTTTGATATACGTCAAAGACAGAATGTGCTTGGTCAAATTACAAAAGTTGCCGGAGCAAGCACAGCCAGGGAAATAGAATCCCTCTTCAACAACCTTACTTCCACTTTTTAGAGATCTTAAGCCAGCTCCCAGCCTTATTTGAGCATACTTATGCAAATGAAAGGACGATTCATCTTTTTCGATGAATCGTCCCTATTATGATTATTGTTGAAATCTGATCTTATCCAATAGATCTTCATCAAATTGATTATTCTTGAACATATCAATTTCAAATTTATATGGTGCCTTTTTGTCTTTTTTGTCTTCCCCTACATAAGGTGTTTCCAGGATTTTCGGAACACTGCTTAATTGCGCATGGTGAACAATAGCATTCAACGCCTTAAAACCAATATGACCAAATCCAATGTTTTCATGGCGGTCCTTGCGCATGCCGCGTTCATTTTTGCTATCGTTTATGTGAAGGACCTTGATGCGGTCAACACCGACCAATTTATCAAATTCATTAAGTACGCCATCAAAATCCTCGATGATATTATATCCGGCATCGTGAGTATGGCAAGTATCGAAGCAAACCGATAGTTTTTCATTATGGGTAACACCATCAATGATCATCGCCAGCTCTTCGAAAGACCTGCCACATTCAGACCCTTTGCCTGCCATCGTTTCAAGGGCAATCTGAACTTTATCGTCGGCAGTCAGCACCTCATTCAAACCTTCGATGATTCTCTTGATACCCAGTTCACTGCCTGCACCAACATGCGCACCTGGATGAAGTACGATCTGCCTTGCGCCAATGGCTTCGGTCCGATCGATTTCGCTGCGTAAGAAGTTGACTCCAAGCTCGTATGTGGCTGGATTCGTTGTATTTCCTATATTAATGATATACGGGGCATGGACTACGATATCGCTGATTCCATTCTCCTCCATATGCAGTCTTCCGGCTTCGATATTTAAATCCTCGATTTTTTTACGTCTTGTGTTTTGAGGGGCCCCTGTATAGATCATGAATGTGTTGGAGCCATACGAAGCCGCTTCTTGACTCGCAGCAAGTAGCATACCTTTCCCGCTCATTGAAACATGCGATCCGATCTTCAGCATCTGATTTCTCCCCTATTTCTTTCTCTGTATACGACGTTCACGTTTTTTAAAGTTTTCCACATCTCGTTGAATTTTCTTCTTGTATCCTGGCTTGACTTTAGTTGGCTTCTTGACGTGCCTGCTCGCTTTAACATCGATATCAGATTTTTGTTTTTTACGGTTTTTCCTTTTATTACGTTCATCGATATCAACCCAATCACCGTTTTGGATATCCGCATCACGGAATTCAATGCCCATTTTTTCAAGGCGGTTCAGTGAATCTTCATCGGATGTATCGTAAATGGTAGTGGCAATGCCTGAATATCCGGCACGTGCCGTCCTTCCCGTTCTATGGATATAAAAATCCAAATCTGAAGGCAATTCATAGTTAATGATATGACTTACACCTTCAATATCGATTCCACGGGAAGCCAGATCTGTCGCAACGATGAATTGATACTCCAGATCATTGATTTGCTTCATCATTTTTTTACGCTCACGAGGCGATAAATCACCATGAATACGGCCGACATTCAACCCTTTTTCAATCAAGGAGTTAGCCACATGATCCGCCATTTTTTTTGTGTTTGTGAAAATAATCGCCAAATATGGATTATAACGAACGATGATATCATGAAGTAACTGCTCTCTGTTACGGTGACGAATCGGTACGAGAACATGTTCAATTTTCGAAGCGGTCGCCTGCTTGGGATTCACTTGAACATACTTTGGATTCTCCATATATTTATTTAAAAACGGCTTCAATTTTTCTGGGATGGTTGCCGAAAAGACAAGCATTTGAATTTTTTCAGCCATACGTGATGCAAATATATCGACATCTTCAATGAAGCCCATGTCTAGCATAAGGTCCGCTTCATCTACTACAAGCATTTTTGCTGTATAAACCTGTAATGCCTGAGCTTCAACCAAGTCCTTGATCCGGCCCGGTGTACCGATTACCAATTGCGGCTGTGTCTTCAATTTATCTATCATTCGCTGTTTATCAGTACCACCGATGAAACAACGGACTTGAATCTGCTCATCCTCAGGGAAATGGTCAGCAATTTTCAAAGCTTCTTTGTAGATTTGGTTCGCTAACTCACGGGTTGGTGCGGAAATAATCGCTTGAACCTCATTCTTACCGGCATCAAGCCTGTTCATGATCGGCAGCAAATAGGAATGTGTCTTCCCTGTTCCTGTCTGCGACTGTCCAATTAAGCTACTTCCCTTTAAAAGCGACGGAAGCACGCGCTCTTGAATTTCCGTCGGCTTATCGAACCCTAAAGTACGAACCGCATCTAGAATGTAGCTTTTCAAATTAAATCGTTCAAATTGATTTTGTTTCATCAAAAAACTCCTTTATCCTGTCAGTCATTAGACATGTCCTGTTATTATAATAAATTTCACACAAAAAGCGCAAGCGCCTGGGTTGCTCGTGAAGAAAATAGGGATTGACCCATAAGGCGCTTTTTGCCTTATGAGGGCGATCATCTTTTTCACAACGAGCTAGGCGCTGAAGCTGGATTACACAAAAAGCGCAAGCGCCTGGGTTGCTCGTGAAGAAAATAGGGATTGACCCATATTGGGGCAGGCCATCTACTTTTTTCAATGTGACCCATTTACTTAACAAAAGCGCAAGCGCTGAGGTTTTCTCTTAAAATGGACTCTTGCAAACGAAAAGCCCCTGTCCTGGTCATAGCGTATCCCCCGCAGACATGGAGCGAAAAGACTACCGTTACCATCTTACCTTCTTTCCGGTTACTTCACAACTGCCCAGTCACTCTTTCCTCAAACCTTTTTTGTCGAGTTGCATAATTTATATAGAAGATTACACCAGCATATAAAATCTGAGGAGGTGAAACCTATGTTCCCAAATAGAAATCGTCAACCCGGACCCGGTTTTCAGCCACACAATGGCCGAAGGATGCAGCAGCACCCTGCTCCATTGAGACAGTCACCGCAAATCCCCCACCCTTATCAGCAGATGCAGCGGCCGATGGTACAAAACAGAGGGCAGATGCCACAGGGACCTCAAGGTTTCCGCGGTCCCTTCAACCAACCGCAGCGGCAGGAGATGCCGCCAGCAAAGAAAGAAGGGTTATTGTCAAAAATACTCGGTAAGTCAAAACAAAAAGCAGCTGCGCCAAATTTGTTTGCGCCAGCCGGTACCTCTAATCAAAGTTCTTCAAGAAGCAGCGGAGGCGGTATACTAGAAACATTAAAAAACCCAGAGTCCCTTAATAACATGCTTTCCAACACGCAAAAAGTATTGCAAGCGGCGGAACAATTCACACCTATGGTGGAACAATACGGACCAGTGATTAAAAACCTGCCTTCCATGTGGAAAGTTTTCCGGAGCATTTCATCAGCCGGTGATAACGAGGATCAGGGAGTTTCCGTTGAAAGCGAGCCAAATGTTGAGGTACAAAAAAACAGTGTGGTACAAACGGATTCGAAGAAAAAAGAAAAAGCTAAAGAAGCTAACCCTATCGCCCAAGTCCATACCGAAACCAAAAGGGAAAGGTCATCCGGTCCAAAGCTTTATATCTAAAGGCTGCAAAAAATTTACCAATAACTGATTTTATGTAAATATGATGTTTTGTAATATCATCTATGGTCTTATATAATAGAAAGGTATAAAAAGTGAGAGTTTCTTGCCTTGAAGGAGGACACATAGATGAAAGTGATTAAAATTTCCCCGCGCGGCTATTGTTATGGCGTTGTCGATGCCATGGTCATCGCCCGTAATGCGGCTTTAGATAAAACCTTGCCACGTCCCATTTACATTTTAGGAATGATTGTGCATAACAAACATGTGACGGATGCGTTTGAAGAAGAAGGCATCATCACGCTGGACGGCAGCAACCGCAACGATATCATCGAACAGGTGGACAGCGGAACCGTCATCTTTACTGCTCACGGCGTTTCACCTGAAATCAGGAAGATCGCTGAGAAAAAAGGTCTTGTTACGCTTGATGCTACATGTCCCGATGTTACCGCAACACATGACTTAATTCGGGAAAAACAAGCGGAAGGCTATCAAATCATTTATATTGGCAAAAAAGGCCATCCGGAACCAGAGGGTGCTGTCGGAGTAGCTCCTGATGTAGTTCACCTGGTTCAAAAGGATGAAGATGTGGAAGCCTTGACTTTGAATAGTGATAAGATCATTGTTACCAATCAAACAACGATGAGCCAATGGGATGTATTGGATATCATGGATAAGGTCAAGGAAAAGTTCCCACATGCCGAAGTCCATAAGGAAATTTGTTTAGCGACACAGGTTCGCCAAGAAGCGGTTGCCGAGCAAGCTGGTGAAGCTGATGTTTTAATCGTAGTCGGAGACCCCAAGAGTAATAATTCAAACCGCCTTGCACAAGTTTCCCAAGAGATTGCCGGCACGAGCGCTTATCGGATCGCTGACATTTCCGAGCTGAATCTTGAATGGCTAAAAGATGCAGAAACGGTTGCCGTCACTTCAGGGGCTTCCACACCAACTCCGATCACGAAGGAAGTTATCGCATTTCTAGAGCAATATGAAGCAAGTGATGAATCGACTTGGAATACCGAAAAGAAAACGCCATTGCATAAAATTTTACCTAAGATTAAAGTGAAGAAATGATTTCACAAAAAAAAAAGGCAGCCACTAATGGCTGCCTTTTTCGTGTTATTTAAATGAATTGGAAAGGGTCTGTATTCAGCCGGGATGGAATGAATTCCACATCGTAGCTCTTTTCGCGGCACATTTTTTCAAGGATTCGTGCCACCCCTTTTTTCATTACCTTTTCAACATTGTGGCCTGGATCCACGATATTCAATCCAAGCATCATCGCGTCATGCGCTGTATGGTAATACATGTCACCCGTAACGTATACATCAGCTCCCTTGAACTTCGCTGTTGTAAAGTATTTATTGCCGTCTCCGCCCAACACTGCCACTTTTTTGATCGGGCTTTGCAAATCTCCAACGACACGCACCTTTTCAACATCAAGTGTCCGCTTCACATGTTCGGAAAATTGTTCAAGTGTCATTTCTTCAGGAAGTACACCGATCTTCCCTAAGCCAAGAGACTCCCCTTTATTCTCCAGTTTATATATATCATGAGCAACTTCCTCATATGGATGGGCTTTGATCATCGCAGTTAGCACTTTCTTTTCGATATTTTCCGGGAATATCGTTTCGACCCGCATTTCAGCTACTTCTTCAAGCTTTCCTTGGGAGCCAATTACCGGCTCACTGCCATCACCTGGCAAGAAGCGTCCGGTACCTTCCCCGGAAAACGAACAATTGCTGTAATTCCCGATCGCTCCTGCCCCTGCCTTACCTAGGGCTTCCCTCACCTTTTGTGCGTCGGTCTTTGGAACATATACGACCAATTTCTTTAGAGCTGTCTCGGTAGTTGGGATCAATACTTCTGTGTCCTGCAATTGCAGCGCTTCGGCAAGTAAATCATTTACTCCGCCCCTAGCGACATCCAAATTGGTATGCGCAGCATAAACAGCGATATCATGTTTGATCAGCTTTTCGATGATGCGGCCTCCAGCAGTGTTTGTATCGATCCTTTTCAATGGTCGGTAAATAAGCGGATGATGGGCGATGATCAATTCCGCGCCATGTTCTATCGCTTCGTCTACAACCTCTTCCAGCACATCAAGGGCAATCAGCACTTTAGTAACCGGCTTATTGAGCTGACCGACATGCAGCCCGATCGGATCTCCCTCCATCGCATAATGCTTTGGGGAGAATTGTTCAAACGTTTCAATGATTTTGTGACCATTCACTGTCTTCACCCTTTAAGCACCTCCTCAATTACGGAAATTTGGGATTTTAATTCATTGCGCTTCGTTTCCAGTCCGCTTCTTCCGCTTTCATCCAATTGTTCGATGATTCTCTCCAAATGTTTTTTCTCTAGCTGCCATTTTTTTATGAAAATGTCACTGAATTGCTCTCTTAAGTATGGACCGAACGTGAGGCCTGCTTGCTTGTTTATCAGATAAGGGCGGAGCGGGTCCCCTTTTTCGGCAATTAAGATTTCATAGATTTTCCCATCTTCTTCAAGGATTTCCTCTCCAATAAGTTCCCAGCCGTTTTCCATTAGCCAGCTGCGAACATTCGCTGCACCGACATTTGGCTGAAGGATAAGCCTTTCTGCCCTGCCAAGTTTCCCTTTTCCGCTTTCCAATATACTTGATATTAAAGTCCCTCCCATGCCTGCAATCGTAATGCAAGTCGCTTCATCAGGCTTCAATACTTCAAGCCCGTCTCCTTTACGGACCTCTATCTTGTCCCCAAGCCCCGTCATTGCAACTTGCTTGCGTGCTGACTGATATGGCCCTTCTACAACCTCGCCGGCTATTGCGCTGTCACACAAGCCGTTAGTTACAGCATAGCACGGCAAATAAGCATGATCGGAACCTATATCTGCAAGGATGCTTCCTTTTGGTATATGTATGGCAACACGTTCTAATCTCATCGATAGTTTTTCATGATTCATATTTATCAACTCTCTTAATTCAAATAATTTCTTACTATAATTAGTTTCCCATTCGATTATACCAAGTTCAATCGAAAAATTACAGAAAGGAGAAAGGACTCTTTCTATCAGTGGGCAGAAGAAACTTTCCATCTGGAATCTTCCTTTTCTGAATAAATGAAAAACTGACTCAAAAAGTTCGCTTTCCAACGATTTCTTGAGTCAGTTTCATGAATTATTTCAGTCCATGAATATATTCGGCCATGGCGTCAATGTTCTGTTCTTCGACTAAACCTGGTGGCATTGCACCTCGTCCATTTGTGATCACTTCTTTGACCTCGTCCACCGATAGACGATCGCCAACACCTTTTAGGGCAGGCCCGACGCCGCCTTGATAGGCGTCACCATGACATGAGATACAGTTTTGCTTATAGATGTCCTCAGGTGATGCTGAGGCACTTTCTGTTTCTTCTGTCTTTTCGCCGCCCTCTTTTTCCTTAGCAAGATCTTTGGCATCACCCAAACCTTTAAACGAAAGTAAAAACATAAGTCCAATACCAAAAACCATGATAATAATAAAAGGCATTACTGGATTGCGATTCATAGTATTTCCTCCCCTATGTAGAACCTAAACTTACCATATTTAATATTATATACAAACAGCTATATATTATTTTACTTGAAAAGAGTTTCAAGTAAAAGCCCAAAAATAGAAGATATTATATAATTTCTTAAAATTGTCAAAAACTTATGTATATTTCCAAACAGTTTTACTTTTTCTTACATATATTTCATAATACCCTAAAATCACTAATTAAAACCGCTAGAATGTCCTAAAAAAAAAGTAAAGAGTGACCATTGCTCCCAGGCCTCCCCCTATGGAAAAATGGAGCAGCTTCAGTTTTTTGCCCATTAAAACCCAAAGTCCGCAATTAATGAACAGGAAAATATAAAGGATACTCACTTGACCAGGTGCCATGAATTCGGCAAAACTGACTGTTAATAAAAGCAAAGATAGCGCCATTCCCATCAAGGCCATTTGAAAAATGATTTTCCTGCCGGCAAAGTGGCGGGCTCCCAGCCCAAAGACAAGAATTGAAATTGTTGTCATAAGCATTTGCATTCTTATGGGTATTTCAGTAAAATAATTCAAAAATACAATAAATGCAAAAAGGGCCCCAATCAACAACCCGGAAAAGATGTCGTTTTTTACGCTCCAGAATTTAGCCGAATTGGGTGGCGGCAGTTCGCCTTGACAGTATAATGCAAGCAAATAATTACAATATTGCTCCGGAAGCATACGACTTTCCTTCCAGGAGTTTATTTCTTGAATGATGATTTTCTTTCTCATCTCATCCATGAATCTCACATCCTCATGATGATCATTTCTTTTTATGACTTAGCTTTCAAATTTTTTTACAGTGTATTGGTAATTATTGTTTTTATAGGATATTTTTACATCGGAACTAAAAAAAGAGCCGCTCCCGAACGCTGGGCATTCAAAGAGGGCTCTGTGAAGGGCATATATTCTATTCCAGGAAATCTTTCAAGCGTTTGCTGCGGCTTGGATGTCTCAGTTTACGAAGCGCCTTCGCTTCGATTTGACGGATACGCTCGCGGGTGACCCCAAATACTTTCCCTACCTCTTCAAGAGTGCGGGTGCGGCCATCATCAAGTCCAAAGCGGAGTCTCAAGACGTTCTCTTCACGGTCAGTAAGAGTATCCAATACATCTTCAAGCTGTTCTTTCAATAGTTCATATGCTGCATGCTCCGATGGAGAAGTTGCATCCTGATCTTCAATGAAATCACCTAAATGTGAATCGTCTTCTTCTCCTATTGGCGTTTCCAATGAAACCGGTTCCTGAGCTATTTTCAAGATTTCACGAACTTTTTCAGGTGTTAAGTCCATATCCTCCGCAATTTCTTCCGGAGAAGGTTCACGTCCTAAATCCTGAAGAAGCTGTCTTTGGACACGGATCAATTTATTGATGGTTTCCACCATATGCACCGGTATCCGGATCGTCCTTGCTTGGTCGGCAATCGCACGGGTTATCGCTTGGCGAATCCACCATGTTGCATACGTACTGAATTTGAATCCCTTGCGGTAATCAAATTTCTCGACTGCTTTGATAAGTCCCATATTACCTTCCTGAATCAAATCAAGGAAAAGCATTCCGCGTCCGACATAGCGCTTGGCGATACTGACAACAAGACGAAGGTTAGCTTCTGCCAAACGGCGTTTCGCTTCTTCATCCCCATCTTCGATTCTCGTCGCCAGAGAGATTTCCTCTTCTGCCGATAAAAGGTCTACCCGACCAATTTCCTTTAAGTACATGCGTACTGGGTCATTGATTTTAACGCCAGGAGGAACACTTAAATCATTTAAGTCAAACTCTTCTTCTTTTGCAAGCTTCTTCTCATCCGGATCATCTTCATCCTCGTCCTCCTCACCATCAGTGAGTATTTCGACGCCGTTTTCTGCTAACACCTCATAGAACTCATCCATTTGATCGGAATCCAATTCAAAACCGCCAATCATTTCAGCGATTTTTTCTAAAGTCAAAGAGCCTCGTTTTTTACCTAGCTCTAGTAATTTTTCTTTCACCTGTTCAAGGCTAAATTCATTATCAACTTGTTTGGAACGTGCTGGTTTTTCAGCCATTAGTTCCCCTCCTTCCAGGACTTACACCTAAACGACTACAACATTTTACGCAATTTAATGATTTCCATGGCAATTTTTGCAGCAGTGACATAATCACTTCGCCTAACTGCATCTTTTTCTTCAACTTGTTTTTCTTTTATCTTTAACAATTTTTCATATTTCAACACTTGATTTATGCAATCGGTCAGTTCTTTATCGGTAACTTCCTCATTCACTGACATCATTTCTATTTCCGAAACGATCCTTCTCAAGTTTGGATCCGGTAAATAAGTAAGGAAAAAGCTTGTATCCGGTTCGTGTCCATCTTCATAGAACGCATATAAATAGGTGATGATTGCCTGATGTTCATCTACATGAAAAACCGTTTGTCCAAGCAATTGCTGAATTTTGAAGGTCATATCCCTGCTTTTTAGCATATGGGCGATCAACTTCATTTCAGCATTATGGTGAGCAGGCTTTAACTTATGCTCATATTGCAGGGACATTTTCTTTTGGGCTGCTGGCTGCGGCAGTGTCCCCTTCTTGCGTTCCGTAAAGAACACCTGACGCTGCTGCTGTTCCAGCGCATCCAATGATAGGGAAAATTCAGAGGATAGCTGCCGAAGATAATGATCCCTCTCCACTGCATTGGGCAATCGTGAAACTTCTTTAAGGACTTCTTCGATATATTGAATTCGATCTCCTTCATTATTTACATTTTTCCCTCGACGCAAATAATGCATTTTGAATGCCATGTAGGTTAAACTGGCCCCTATTACTTCAGAAACAAAGCTTTTTTCACCGAATTCCTTTATGTAGTCATCGGGGTCCAAGTTATCAGGCATGAGAGCGACTTTCACGGAAAACTCATGGTCCTGTAGCATATTAACTGCACGATTGGCAGCATTTAATCCCGCTGAGTCCGAATCGTAGCATATAAGTATCTGGTCAGTATTTCTTTTTAAAAGCTGGATATGCTGGTCCGTCAGGGCAGTACCCATTGTAGCGACCGCATTCTCCACACCTGCGCCAACAGCTGAAATGCAATCGGCAAAGCCTTCAAAAATTACTGCTTGTTCTTTCTTTCGTATGTGTGGTCTTGCATGATGGAAATTATATAAAGTTTTACTTTTATTAAAGATTGGCGTTTCAGGACTATTCAAATATTTGGGCTCATCGTCCCCCATCGCTCTTCCTGAAAATGCAATCGTATTTCCTTGATGATCCATAATTGGAAACATGACTCTATTTCTGAAACGGTCAAAATATGACTCGTCTTTTTCCCTGTAAATAATAAGCCCTGCCTGCTCCATGTATTCCGCTGGAAACCCGCGTTTTAAAAGAAACTTGGACACGAAATCCCATGAATCCAAAGAGTAGCCAATTTGGAACTTTTCTATAGTCTCTTCAGTAAACCCGCGTTTAAGTAAATATTCGAGAGCATCCTGCCCCTCTTTCGTATTAACGAGGAGATGATGATAAAACTTCCTCAGCAGGTCATGTGCCTCGACCATTTGCTGCGAGCCTGCCGGCATGTTAGAACGCTTGGAATCCTTATTGATTTCAACATCCAAAGGAACATTTCCTTTTTCGGCTAAAACTTTTGCTGATTCCACAAAGCTGTAGCCTTCTATATCCATTAAGAAGGTAAAGATATTTCCCCCTGCCCCGCAACCAAAACAGTGAAAGATTTGTTTTTCCGTTGAAACGGAAAACGAGGGCGAGTTTTCACCATGAAAAGGACATAGGCCAAAGTAATTGCGCCCCTGCTTCTTTAACTGGACATACTCCCCAATTAAATCAACAATGTCAACAGCTTCGCGAATTTGATTAATTTTCTCATCTTCTATACGGCCATTTATCATTTTTCCACCTTGCAATATTGGTGATAGTTTTTAATTCGATACTGTTTTCTAATTCCCTGCAAAGTTCGACAATGTTTTCAAAAGTTTATTTGTGAAACATGCACGATCTTCCTTCGTGAATGCTTTCGGCCCTTTTGTATGCTTACCCTGCCTGCGGAGTTTCGCCGACTGATAGCGCATATCCAAGAGCATGAAAATATTCTCGTCAGTGTATTCTTTTCCCCTTGGCGAAAGGACATAAACGTTTTTAGGAAGCAGGGTCCCAGCTAAACCAATATCTGCAGTAACGACAATATCACCCTTTTTTACTGAGTTTACTATAAAAAGATCTGCCGCTTCTTTGTCTGCATCGACATATACCCATTTACCTTCAGGGTTATTCATCATATTTTTATATGATGCAACAAAACAGACTTCAACATCGTGCAAACTTGCACAATGAAGGATTTCGTCTTTCACCGGGCATGCATCGGCATCGACGTGTATCGTGGGTTTATTATTCATACCTTCTAATTCTACATCTTTCTGCATAATCCTTTTTCTCCCCTAAACTTTATGAAGATATGGTGAATTTTCAGCATTGATCCAGAGGGTTTCCTCTAAAAGAGCACACATAATTCTTCAAGGAATACCTGTTCATTTAAGGAAAGCGGATCTTTTTTCCTTGGAAAAGACCAGCCCCTCCTGAATTATACGGAACATGTCGAATTATTTTTATGATAAAAACCTTGACATCTCATTAACCTTTAGTTTATTCCTTATTAATTAAGTCTAAACCTTAAGATTACTTTTTTCTCACAATTTTTTATTATAGTCTATTTGATTAGAAGATGCCAACATTTAAATTCCGAATTTGTTTTCATGCAAATCAAAGGATTTACAGTTGGAAACAAGGAGAAATTTTATGTAATTATTTTGAACTTATTCTTTTTATTCCCTATTGAACCTTGGCATTAAAATGTGAGCTGACACAATAAAGTGCCTAGCTCACATTTTGATTTGCCTTAATTATAAGGATTAACGGTTTTTGTTTTGAAGGATATTGATTATCAAATTGGCTGTTTCTTCAACAGCTTTATTGGTTACATCAATAATAGGACAGTTCAACCTTGATATGATTGTATCAAAGTATGTCAATTCTTCTTTTATACGCTCCACATTTGCATAAATCGCATGATCATTAAGCCCAAGCGACTTTAATCGTTCTTTACGAATATGGTTCAGCTTTTCCGGACTGATTTTTAATCCAATGCATTTTTCAGGAGGTACCAGGAACAGCTCTTCTGGAGGTTCCACTTCAGGCACTAAAGGTACGTTAGCCACCTTATAGCGTTTGTGGGCTAAATACTGTGATAACGGCGTTTTTGAAGTGCGTGAAACACCGACAAGGACGATATCAGCACGTAATATGCCCCGAGGGTCACGTCCATCATCATATTTTACAGCAAATTCAATGGCTTCCACACGCTTGAAATAGTCATCATCCAGCTTTCTTACAAGACCAGGTTCATTAAGCGGCCCTTTTGGCGCCCTTTCCTCAAGGATGTCCATGAGCGGCCCTAAAATGTCATAAGCAGACAGGTTTTCTTTCTCGACCTGTGCTTTCATATACGCTCTAATAGCTGGCTTCACAAGAGTATAAGCAATGATTGCCCCATCCAACTTAGCCAGTGATATCACTTCATCCACGTTTTGTTCATCTTCAATATACGGAATTCTCTTTATGGAAAATGCAGATCCCGAGAACTGGCTTGCAGCGGCTTTTGTAACCAATTCCGCTGTTTCCCCTACCGAATCCGATACAACATATATAATAGAACCGTTCATATTCTCCGTCATTCCTTTTGCAAGCCCCCTAATAGCCTTCATCAGCCAAAGCTACGAATGCTTTCGTAATATTGGTTTTTGTAATTCTTCCAATTACTTCATAGCCTTTTTCTGTGTCTTTGACGACCGGTAATGAGTCGATTTGTTTATCAATCAATTTCTTGGCCACATCAATCAAAAGGTCTTCTTTTGAACACATTGTAATATTGGGCATCCTAGTCATGATGATATTGACTGGAATGGAGTTAAGCTCTTGTTTCCCAATACTCGCACGCAACAAGTCTTTCCTTGATAAGACACCAACAAGCAATGCATGCTTATCGACCACGAACATTGTTCCGACATCTTCCAAAAACATCATGACGATTGCATCATATACGGAAATGCCCTCGTCAACAACGACGGGTATCGATTGGTAGTCTCGTACATAAAGATGGTTAAGGCTATCGGTCAAAAGCTGTGTACCTGACCTGCCTGTATAAAAATACCCCACTCGCGGCCTGGCATCAAGAAAACCTGCCATCGTTAAAATGGCTAAATCTGGACGAAGTGTCGCCCTGGTAAGGTTCAATCTATCCGCAATATGTTCTCCAGTAATCGGTCCGTTTTCTTTTACAATTTGTAAAATTTGCTCCTGACGCTTATTCAATTGGATTATAATCACCACCCCACTGCTTTCGCAGAGTAAAGTAACAAAAGTTATTCATTTAATAATTATATACTAAATTATTTAATAAGGGCATTTTTGTCCTATTTATTGACCATTATCTTTTTAAGAAATCGGAAACCCTATTTAAAGTGTTTCCGATTTCCATACATCCCTTCGATCATGTAAGGATGATTTTATTCATGGCAGCAAAACCAGCAACCAAATCACTGATTTCCTTCATTAAGGATAAACGGTTATTACGGATTGCTTCATCATCTGCCATGACCATTGTATTCTCGAAATACGACTCTATTTCCGATTGAAGCGAAACAAGCTGTTCAAACCGCTCATTCTCATCTCTAGATTCCATATAACGGATTGCCACTTTTTTATATTTTACATATAACGCATTTTCTTGATCATTTTCAAAGGCAGAAGGATCAACTGTCACCTTATTGTCACATTTAACGGCAATGTTCATGACCCGACTTAATGCTTCCAGGCTTTCTTTAAACCCTGCTTCGTCCTTTTTAGCATCCAAGACATGTGCACGTTCCACGATAGAGTGGATATAACCGATCTCATTGAACAGAACTGCATCAATCAAATCGTAACGGATTTGCTGTTCTTGAAGCAGGTGTTTGACACGCGCTTTAAAGAATGTGAACATATCCGCTTTAACTTCTTCAAGATCACGATTTAAGATGCCTTTTGATTCCAGTCCTTTAAGACCTAAAACAATAAGCTCCTCTAGTGAAATATTCCATTTCTTCTCCGCTAGGATTTGGACGACACCGCTCGCCTGCCTTCTTAATGCGTAAGGATCCTGGGAACCGGTCGGAATGACGCCAATAGCGAAGAATGAAGACAAAGTATCAATTTTTTCAGCTAAACTCACAACCGCACCAATGACTGAAGGCGGTACATTGTCATCCGCATGTCTTGGCATATAATGTTCATTGATAGCCGCGGCCACTTCTTTGGCTTCACCTTTTAAGAGCGCATATTTTTCACCCATATACCCTTGCAATTCAGGGAATTCATAAACCATTTGACTCACCAAATCGAACTTGGCAATTGCCGCTGTCCGAAGCGCCATTTCTTTTTCCGCCTTTAAATTCAAAGCATCCGCAAGGTCACCCGTCAGAGCAGTTACCCGGGCAGTTTTCTCGGCTAATGTACCGATTTCTTCATGATAAACGATGCTGTCAAGCTTTTTCAAAGCATCCGAAATCTCTTTTTTCTGATCCTCTTTATAGAAGAATGCCGCATCAGATAGGCGGGCACGCAATACTTTTTCATTACCTTTAGAAACCTTATCCAAATGGCGGTCATCGCCGTTACGCACGGTTACAAAGTGAGCAAGCAGTTTCCCGTCCTGATCTTTAACAGGGAAATAACGTTGATGTTCCTTCATCGATGTGATAAGCACCTCAGCTGGGAGCTCAAGGAATTCTTCTTCAAAATTTCCAAATAACACCGTTGGATACTCCACCAAATTATTGACTTCTTCAAGCAGATCTTCATCGACTGGGATGATCCAGCCTTTCTCCTGTTCAAGCTCTTTAATCTGATCCAATATAACTTGCCGGCGTTTATCTGGATTCGCCATAACAAATTGTTCTTTTAGCGTATCTTCGTACAGTTCCGGCAGTTCGATGCTAGCGCTATCGCCCAAGAAACGGTGTCCTTTTGTTTCACGGCCCGTTTCCACATCAGCAATGCTGAATGGCACAATGTCATTGCCGAATAAGGCAATCAGCCATTTAATCGGACGGACGAAGCGGAGCTCCTGATTGGCCCAACGCATATTTTTCGGAAACGTCATGCCGCTGATGATTTCAGCAAGCTCAGATAAAAGCTGAACGGTCTGCTGTCCTTTTATGAATTTATTCACATGGACATATTCCACACCCTTGAGTTCTTTAAAATAAATGTCCTCTGAAGTCATTCCTTGACCCCTGACGAATCCCAATGCCGCTTTAGACCAGTTGCCTTCGCTGTCCAAAGCGATTTTCTTAGCCGGGCCTTTTGCTTCTTCTTCGATATCCTTTTGGGACTCTTCCACGTCTTTCACCAGTACGGCCAAACGTCTTGGTGTGGAAAAAGCTTCAACCGTTCCGAATTCAATCGCTTTTTCCTTTAGCCATTGCTGCACCTTATCTGACAACTGTTTCATTGATGCTGTCACAAAACGGGCAGGCAGCTCTTCCAATCCAATCTCCAATAACAAATCACGCTTGCTCATTTGTATTCTCCCCTTTCACTTTCAGAATCGGGAAGCCTAATTTTTCCCGCTCTTCATAGAAGGTCTTGGCAACCTTGCGCGCTAGGTTACGGCACCGGGCAATATAACCCGTTCTTTCCGTCACCGAGATGGCACCTTTGGCATCCAAAAGGTTAAATGTATGTGAACATTTCAAAACATAATCATATGCGGGATGTACAAGACCTTCTTCCATTTGGCGATGCGCTTCCTTTTCATACATCGTGAAAAGCTGAAACAGCATATCAAGGTCGGAGGTTTCGAACGTATATTTCGAATGTTCGTATTCCGGCTGTCCAAATATATCCCGAACTGTGAATCCATCTGTCCATTCCAGGTCAAATACGTTTTCCTTATCTTGAATGTATGAAGCGAGACGTTCGATCCCGTATGTAATTTCCACGGAAACCGGCTTGCACTCAAGACCGCCCACTTGTTGGAAATATGTAAATTGCGTTATTTCCATTCCATCAAGCCACACTTCCCAACCGAGACCGGCACACCCTAGTGATGGGTTTTCCCAGTTGTCCTCCACAAAGCGAATATCATGCTCAAGCGGATTTATCCCTAAAGCGCGTAAAGAATCCAAATATAATTCTTGGATATTGTCAGGCGACGGCTTCATGATCACTTGGAACTGATGGTGCTGATACAGTCGGTTAGGGTTCTCACCATAACGACCGTCAGCAGGACGGCGTGATGGCTCCACGTAAGCAACGCTCCAAGGCTCCGGTCCTATGGCTCTCAGGAACGTGTATGGGCTCATCGTTCCTGCCCCTTTCTCGACATCATAAGCATTCATCAATATGCAGCCTTGTTCAGACCAATGCTTTTGTAACGTTAAAATCATATTTTGAATATTCATCGTACACCTCCAGGTTATTTAAAACGGCTCTTTTTAAAATCAGGTCGGAACCCATCACATTTGGGCAAACAAAAAACTCCCGTCCCTATGCGAAATGCATAGGGACGAGAGTATACCCGCGGTTCCACCCTAATTGCCGTTTATAAAACGGCCTCTTTTCAAAGCAACATGCTCCGGAAACGCCCTTCCCTGTAAATCCATATCCCGGCTTCCACCGTCCCGGGTTCGCTTTTTATGGAGAATGACAGATACTCTTTTCCATCAACGCAATCTTCTTATTTTGATGTTTAGAATTTTATACAAACTAACAAGGAATGTCAATAGGTCAGATCCTAAAACATATCTTTCATCGTATCAATCTGATTCAGGAACTTTTTTGATTTCAAGTTCAGACCAGAATATTCCTCATAATAAACATCGATGATCTTTCGCAGTTCTTTTTTCGTTTCAGGCTTGACGGAAATGTTTCCGAGCCTTGATAAATCGAAATAATAAAAGATTCGCAGCAATTTGACGGCTGCAGCTGAAATTTTATAATGATAAGGGTCTTTCCCCAGGCAGCGGTGACAGATAAAGCCCGCTTCCCGAAGCGAGAAGGAGAATTCCCCTTCCGTTTCACCACATACAGCACATTGATTCAGCACTGGGTTAATCCCATTGACGGGCAGCATCTTCATTTCAAAAATGAATTTCAATACCTCTGCGTCATATTCTTCGTTTATGTAATGCAAGGTTTGCGAAAGCAACTCATACAAATATGGATTCGGTTTCTTATCCTCGACACTTTTATCAAGCAATTCAACAATATAAGAAGCATAAGCAGTGGCAAAAAGATCCTCCCTTATGAAACGGAGTGAATCGACCATTTCGCCTTGCTGAAGACTTCCGAGTCCGGTTGATGTAGTTACAAGAAAATACCCGGAGCAAAAAAGCTGTGTGACGGCAGAAAGCCTGCTGTTAGGTTTACTGGCCCCTCTAGCCATAACGCCGATTTTTCCTAGCTCACGGGTATATATAGTAATGATTTTGTTATTTTCTCCATATGCAGTTCGCCTTATGACAATGCCCTCACATTTTTGGAGCATACCAAGACACCACCCATGCTTGCCAAGGCTAACCTATGAAACAGGAAAATCAATTTCTGCTAGCTCATCGTTCAATACCAAGTGTCTTTCCTGTCTTTCGACTTCTATCTCCTTAAACAGCAAATAGGTGTCCACATTACCTGTTTCAGAGAATAATTCCCAGGTAAAATCCAACATATAAAGCCCACCTTTCATTTTTAACTAGCAATATGAATATCCGACCATATGATTAGCTTGACCGTTTTCCGAACTTTCATGACGCGTAAATTTTGTTAATTAATACTCGCTCTCATTGAAGCCATAATCACGAAGCTGGCTTGCTTTGTTACGCCAATCTTTCTGCACCTTCACCCACAGTTCCAGGAAAACCTTTGAGCCCAATAAGTTTTCGATATCCACTCTGGCACGGCTACCGACTTCTTTAAGCATTTTCCCTTGCTTTCCGATGACAATGCCTTTTTGTGAATCACGTTCGACAACGATCGTCGCCATGACATTAATGGTGTCGCTGTTATCCATTTTTTTAATCGAATCGATGACAACAGCCACCGAATGCGGAATTTCTTCCCGTGTAAGGTGCAGAACCTTCTCGCGGACCAATTCGGAAATGATAAAACGTTCCGGGTGGTCGGTCACTTGGTCAGCAGGATAAAACTGGGGACCTTCAGGCAGATGTTCCTTGATTTGCTCAAGCAGTGTATCAACGTTATTTCCTTCAAGCGCAGAAATCGGAACGACTGCCGCAAAAGGGTAAAGCTGTTGGTATTTTTCAATGATCGGAAGTAAATCATCCGGATGCATCGCATCGATTTTGTTTACAACCAGGAAAACAGGCGTTTTTACGGATTGAAGTTTTTCAATGATAAACTCGTCACCGCGTCCGTATCCTTCAGTCGCATTGATCATGAAGAGAATCAAATCGACTTCCTTCAATGTATTCGTGGCCACTTTCATCATGAAATCACCAAGCTTATGCTTTGGTTTATGAATGCCAGGTGTATCGATGAAAATCATTTGTGAATCGTTTTGCGTAAGTACACCTTGGACCTTATTTCTTGTAGTTTGCGGTTTATCGCTCATAATGGCGATCTTTTGGCCGATGACCCGATTCAGAAATGTACTCTTCCCAACATTAGGTCGTCCAATAATCGAAATGAAACCTGATTTGTAATCTTTTACTTGTGTATCATTAAATAATTTATCCATTCAAATCCTCCGGTGAAAAAGCTCCTGGAAGCAATTCCTGTACTGTTAATTCTTTTATATCCCCATTTAAGTTGGTCAAAACAACCGGCATATCCTTTTCGCACAGTTCTGAAATAACCTGCCTGCATGCCCCGCATGGAGCAACGGGACCGTCGGTATCTGCCACGACTGCAAGTTTAACGAACTTTTTATCGTCATGGGCATAAGCACTGAATAAAGCTGTCCTTTCGGCGCAATTACACATGCTGTATGCTGCATTTTCTATATTACAACCATGATAGACCTTTCCATCAGCGGTTAAAAGGGCTGCCCCCACCTTAAATTTGGAGTAAGGCACATAAGCTTTATCCCTTGCTTTTTTAGCTTCCTCAATCAATTCCTTTGTATTCAATTCACATCTTCCTTTCAAATTGAGTACCATTTCGGCAACCTACAGGCCAAACTTGGGCAAAAATATAATCAATCCAACTATTATAGAAAATATAGCATATATGAATACAGCTCCGGCTGCAATATCTTTTGCCTGCTTGGCAAGCGGATGGATTTGATCCGTTACCAGGTCCACTACCCTTTCAATCGCTGAATTAACGAGCTCCAAGGTAATCGTGCCGGCTATGGCCGCTAAAATGAAAAGCCACTCCATCCCATTCAATGAGAAGTACCAACCAAAGAATACGACGATGACCGTTAACACGAAATGAATCTTGATATTGCGTTCAGTCCGAACAGCCTCCAAAATTCCCTGACAGGCAAAAGAGAAACTTTTTAATAAAGGATACCTTTTTTTACCCTTCTCTTGAAAGTCCATATTCTTCCAAGATCTCCTTTTGTTTTGTGAACATCACTTTTTCATCTTCTTCATTCATATGGTCAAATCCTAATAAGTGAAGAAAACCATGCAGAGCTAAAAATCCAAGTTCCCGGTCAAATGAATGACCATATTCTTCAGCCTGTTCCTTCGTGCGTTCAATGGAAATGATGATATCCCCTAACATGCGGGGCATTTCGGCCCCGACAATTTCCACTTCATCTTCTCCCATTTCTTCAAGTGCAAAAGAAATGACATCTGTAGCTGAATCTTTATTACGATATTCTTTATTGATTTCCCGAATCCTATCATTGTCAACAAATGTAACAGACAGCTCGGTGTCTTTTTCAATGTTTTCTTTTCTTGCCGCAAATTGCAGAATGCTTTCAACAAGGTGCTGAGCTTCCTCCGATACTTCGTTCGTTTCATCCATTAAATCGATAGCTAAAATCATTCTTTCACCTTCTGTCCTAATTTATCCGACTCCGGATATTCAATCCTGGAGTGGAAGATACCATTAAGCGATTCACATAAGGAATGCTTCACGATACTCAATTCTCTCATAGTAATGTCACATTCATCAAATTGACCATCAGAAATCCTGTCCTGAATGATGAAACTTACCAGTTCTTCAATCTTCTCCGGCGTTGGGTGCTTCATCGATCTCACTGCAGCTTCCACACTATCGGCTATGCCGATGACGGCTACTTCCTTCATTACCGCCCTCGGCCCGGGATACCGGTAGTCCGCTTCGAGTGTGGACTCATCCTGTTTTTTTGCCTTATGGTAGAAAAATTTCAATAAAGTGGTCCCATGATGCTGCTCTGCAATATCCACAATCTCTTTCGGGAATTTGTGACTGCGAAGCATCTCCCCGCCGTCTACGGCATGGGCAATGATGATATCCCTGCTCGTTTCCGGCTGCAGCCGATCATGCGGGTTCTCTTCATTCATCTGATTTTCGATGAAGAAATGCGGCCGCTTCGTTTTACCGATATCATGATAATAACTGCCGACCCTTGCCAGCAATCCATTCGACCCGATGGCTTCACAAGCCGATTCCGCCAAATTGGCGACCATCACGCTATGATGATATGTCCCTGGAGCCTCTATCAAGATCCTTCGAAGTAATGGATGATTGGGATTCGCTAGCTCGATAAGCTTAATCGATGATAAAATCCCGAAACCAGCCTCGAAAAACGGCAACAGGCCCATTGTCAAAACGGCTGCACCCACTCCAGAACCCATCGCAGCAGCAGCATAATACAAGTACTCCATTCTAGTATATTGGCTGTCCATAATGAAGATGAGCGAAAAAACAAATGCCATATTGATTAAAGCCAATAGCAGCCCTGCTACCAGCACCTTTGATTTGAAATTTGGCCTGGATAAAATGATGATTGCCGTCAATCCCCCGAAAATGATATAAAGCCCCATCGAGAAATCCAGATTTCCAGGTGTATCACCATTGAATATAATCGTACCATACGAACCTAATAATATGATCATCGCTACCGCTAACCTATCATTCAATAATATCTTGATGAGCATCGCCGCCATGGCACCCGGGAAAATGTATTCCAAGTTCGAGTTTTTCAGGTCTGCGAGAATGCTGACTGTTTTCATGGTAGCCATTGAAAGGATGAAGACAAGACTGAAGATCAATAACTGATTGTACTTGTTATCCTTTTTGGAAATGGAATAGTAGAAAAAGTAATAAAAAGCGGCAAAAGTCAGGACTATGAATAACAGCAGGCCGATATACGGGTAAATGGTAGACTCCGTATTTAAGAAGCCCGCCAATTCAAGCTGCCTATAAACATCCCTGTCCACTAATTGATTTTCTTCAACGATGATCTGACCTTGAAGGATCCTGATCGGCTCTACGCTTTCAACCGCTTTCCTACGCTGTTCCTCGGTTTTGTCCTTATCGAAAAATACATTCTGAATGATTGCCGTACGCGCAAGGGAAGTGGAGGCTTTTTTCATATCGCCGCTGATGCTCATATAGCCCAATTCCTCTACAACCTTTTTCTTGGCATTTTCGACGTCACTTGCTGCGATTCGGGAGCTCATCACATTATTCACGGCTGTAATGGTTGAATCCTTCGCTATTTTCAACTCATCTTCATCAGCCTGCACTAATGCAAGGAAAACGGATTCCTCGATATTTTTATTCACTTCATCGGTCAATTTTTCTTTTAATATGGAAACTTTTTGAGCATCCGTCTTTATTGTCTCTTTTTTATCCTCTTTTTCCTCATCTTCTTTATGATCTTCATCGGTTTGCGTTTCTTTATTCACCTCTATCGCTGAATCGAAAATGGATGAAATCAGATCGACTTTATTTTTTGCATATTCTTTTTTTAGAGAATAAACATCCGCCACCTGTTTTGAAATCTCTTCTTTTTCCTGTTCCGTCTTATAGGTATCTTCCACAGTCTTGGTTGAACGGATCGTTTGTTCAGCAGGCTTAAACAGCTCTACCTGGACCCTTTCCGGCTTAACATTGGAGAACATTAACACATAAGCAAACAAACCAAGAATGATGAACAATAGCACTTGAAAAAAGCGATGGACCAACAGCCCTTTTATTTGAGTGAAAAATTTCTGGATACGATTCAAGGAAGGTCCTCCTAATAAAAATGATGTTTATTATTCTAGATATGTAAAATCATAACAGTTTTTATGTGAATTTTCACCTTCGTATTGATAAATGTAAAGCTTCCTTCATTCCATATCCACTTTTTTACCATAAAGTTTGTAATTTAGACACATCAAGAAAAATCCGCCGATTGAAATGGCGGATTTCTTCTTATGACTTCGCCTGCTCGTAAGCAGTAATGATTTTGGCGACAAGCGGATGTCTTACAACATCACTTTGTTCAAAATAAACAAAGGAAAGGCCTTTAACATTCTTCAAGATCTCTTCTACCCTGACAAGACCTGACTTCATGCCTTTTGGAAGGTCAATTTGGGTCCGATCTCCCGTAATGACCATTTTCGATCCGAAACCAAGCCTGGTCAAGAACATCTTCATTTGGGCTTCCGTCGTATTCTGGGCTTCATCCAATATGACAAAGGCATCTTCAAGCGTACGGCCCCTCATATAAGCCAGAGGAGCTATTTCGATCGTTCCGCGCTCTATCATCCTCTGCGTCTGTTCCATCCCTAGAAGGTCATGGAGAGCGTCATACAGCGGACGTAGATAAGGATCTACCTTTTCCTTCAGATCACCAGGCAGAAAACCAAGGCTTTCCCCCGCTTCGACGGCAGGCCGTGTCAGGATGATCCGTTTAACATGTCCATTTTTCAATGCATTGATGGCCATCACTACAGCTAGATAGGTCTTCCCGGTTCCGGCAGGCCCAATTCCAAATACAAGGTCTTGTTTCTTTATTGCCTGGATATAGTATCTCTGCCCGATTGTTTTGACTTTAATGGATTTCCCCTTAGCCGTTTTTGCGATTTCCTCATCATATAATTCGCCGAAATACTCCAATGTGCCTTTTCTTGCCAATTCAATTGCATAAAGCACATCTCTGGAACTGATTGCAATTCCTTTTCTGACCACTGTCAATAATGCCTTGAGGATTTCCTCCCCCATCGTTACCCGCTCGATATCCCCGGCAACACTCACCGCTTCACCTCGGGTTATGACGGAAATGCCCAGCTCCTCTTCGAGCACTTTTACATTTGAATCTCCATTGCCCAATAAAGCGATCGCTTCATTAGGTGATTCTATTTCTAGCTTAATTACTTTCACATCATCTGCCATTCGTTAGTCTCCTTGAATGATTGGCTGTCCAATCGCTATATCTTCAATAACTTGGTAATGTATAGATAATTTTACTTTACCATTCTCCATGCTTTCGTGCAAAATTTTTTCTTCGACGATTTCATCTTCCTCTTCCAAATGCTTTTTCAATTCAGCTTTAGCCATTTTCCTGCCTTCCTCCACGGCTTCTTTCTCCGTATAACTTCGTACAATATCTTCCTTGCTCCTAAAGGTCACTTGTTTATAGGAAATGGGCAGTTCCCATTGAAGAAAGTGAAACGGCCTCATTGTCGTTTCTTTTTCCTGTTTTTCATATTTCGGATCCTTGAAGCCCCATACCGGAAGGGAAAAGCCCCCCATTTTTAAAAAGTGCCTGCTTGCTTCATCTCCGTTAAAAACAGAAAACTTGGTTTTTAACGGTACTTCCACTTTCGCTTTATACCACGTTTTCCCTTTTATTACTCCTTGTGCGGATACAATTTCCTGTTTATCCCCTTTTCCAATCCATCCTGAAACAAGAAGCTGTCCCTTTCCTACATAATCATTCACATTAACAATAGATTGTCCTTTTTCAACGAACATATCAGTGATGATCGCTTTTTTAGAAGCTACCAAATTCTGCGGAGATGTTTTCTCGACCTCTTTAGGCTGCCGTTTTTCTACAACCCGAAAATGGTATGTCGTTCCCTTCAGCTCTACCCCTACCCATGTCAATGCACCGATCCGGTCCGACAGCTTACGCTGAATCGTATCCACATCATCAACAAAGAATTGCACTTTACCGATCTTCACGCCCATCTTGTCCAATTCTTTCCGGATGGCATGCTCGGTTGCCGGTTTGGCATCTTGAACCTCGATGCCCCATACCATATTGGAAAGTACGAATATGCATAGCAGGAAAGCGATCATCCCCGCTAAAAACCCGCTGTTTTTCATGACTCTCTTCAATAGGAAAGGGAAACCCTTTCCCTGCATGAACTTTACTTTACAATCGCTCTTACGCATGACCTGACGGAGTTTTGGGATTTCCCTGATATCCATATGGAAAATCAGGGATTCACTTCCGACACGCTTCACTTCCCAGATATGAAGCCCCCTTCTCGTCAGCATATTGATCAGCCGTTCTGCACCTTTGCCATAAGCCTTCACCTTTACATAGCCTGTATAATAGTTTGTCCATTGGTTTTTCATGGAGACCTCCCGGGATCATTCATTGATAAAATAAACCTTATCAATTTTGCCTTCGAGCATGATTTCTTCCGGCAAAATCGTCTTTATGACAAAGGCATTTCCCTTTATCAGCAACTGCCCATTTTTCAGCATCAATCGCACTTCGCTGTCTGTAAAAGCCAATAAGCCACGATGGTTTTCAATATAAATATGTAATTGTCCGATCATTGTAATTCGCGGCAGGTCCATCATGACATCTTGCGGAAGGTCCATTGTTTTGGTCATAAGCTGTTTCACTTTTTTTCCCCAATTGCGTGCCATAAAAAAGAACCCCCTTTCATCTCAATGTATGAAATGAAAGAGGGTTCTAGCACAAAATTATAAGGGAATAAAAGTCTATTTTTTCAGGCTTTTAATGACAGGCTTAAAAAAGCCCAGTCTCCGAATCACCTTCTGGATCTATGAAGACTTCTCTTCGCCCTTGGCGGTCCCAGCACTTCTGACATGATGATGCCATCAATCAGCTGTTTTTTGCCAAAAGACGGTCCTTTGCGATAGACCGGACTGTTTTTATCAGAAATCGTTGATGTAAGTTGATCTGCTTTCGCTTTTTGATATAAACGCTCTTGATCGTACTTCTGCTGAAGCCGTCTAAGCTCGGTAATCCTTTTGTTCGCTTCGTTCTTCGTCTCATCGATCACTTCAACAGCCTGTGCTGCCTGCTGTTCGACTTTCCTTACGGGAGGAGGTGCATGCTTTTGCTGCTGATTTCCTTGCGGCATTTCACCTTGAAGCTCCCGCATGACCTCCTGCCATTTCTTTTTCGGAGGCGTGCCAGGATCTTGAGTCTGCTTTTTCTTTCCTAACATGGACGTTAAAACACCGATCAAGACAATGATAAGGAATGGGTTCTCGAGAAAGAAATCAATAAAACCTCCCATTTAAAGACCTTCCTTCCCTGACCTAATTATTATTATGGTTATTGTTGTTATCTTTTGGATTTTCGGATATTTTACTGATGGAATCGCGCATATCAGTGTCAGCCGTGATATTTTGGATATTCATATAATCCATCACTCCAAGGTTTCCGCTTTTCAGTGCATCAGCCATGGCCAACGGAACTTCGGCTTCGGATTGAACAACCTTCGCTCTCATTTCCTGAACACGGGCAACCATTTCCTGTTCAAGTGCAACAGCCATCGCACGGCGTTCCTCGGCCTTTGCCTGGGCTATCTTTTTATCGGCTTCGGCTTGGTCAGTCTGTAATATGGCCCCGATATTTTTACCGATATCCACTTCAGCGATATCAATGGAAAGAATTTCGAAAGCCGTTCCTGAATCCAACCCTTTTGATAAAACCGTTCGTGAAATCAAATCGGGGTGTTCCAGTACATCCGTATGCATTTTCGAAGCACCGATCGTCGATACGATCCCTTCGCCTACACGGGCAATGATCGTCTCTTCACCGGCACCACCGACCAAGCGTTCAATATTGGCTCGCACCGTAATCCTTGCCTTCGCTTTCACTTCAATACCATTCATCGCCACACCAGAGATGAACGGGGTTTCAATCACTTTCGGGTTAACACTCATTTGAACGGCTTCCAATACATCACGGCCGGCAAGGTCAATAGCTGCACCCCGTTCGAAAGGTAACGTGATATTGGCTCGCTCTGCAGCAATTAATGCATTCACCACTCGATCGACATTACCGCCTGCAAGGTAATGGCTCTCCAATTGATTCGTTGAAACATTGATTCCAGCCTTATGGGCCTTGATAAGTGGATTGACGACCCTGCTTGGTATAACACGGCGAAGCCTCATTCCAACTAATGTAAATATGCTGATTTTGACTCCTGCCGCTAAAGCGGAAATCCATAGCATTACTGGTACGAATGTGAAAAATACTGCCAATACGATGATAGCAGCAATCACTGCCAGTACAATAAATATCGTTCCTGAAGTTATCACTTAATGATTCATCCTTCCTGTATCTTTTAATTTTAATTTGAATCCGGTATTTCCCGGACGACTACCCTTGATCCTTCTACTTTCACGATAACGATTGATGAACCTTTGGAAATAAAGCTTCCTTCGGTCACGACATCCACTCTTTCTTCTTTGACCAAAGCAGTTCCTGAAGGCCTCAAATCTGTAAGGGCCTTCCCTTCAACACCTAATAAATCCAAACGATTCGGATTGCTGACATACCCTTGTTCCGTTTTTGTTGCATCGGTTAATATCATTTTCCTGAAAAATTTCATCTGTTTTCCAAACACCTTTACAAGTAGGATGAATACCAAAATGGATACGGTGACCGCAATTAGCAAGGATATCGTCATATGGACCGGATCTCCTGTCGCGAGGAATAGACTCCCCACTATCGCTGTAAATCCGAGCAGCCCGATAATCCCCCCTGGGATAAAAAATTCAATGAGTACGAGAATGACCCCAATGATGAACATCGCTAACGATTCGTATCCGGTGATACCGGCGACAAGATGACCATAGAAGAATAAAACAAGACTGGTGATTCCAATGACCCCCGGAATTCCAAAACCGGGTGAAAACAATTCCATCACAATCCCGATTCCCGCTATCGTTAATAAAATGGGTACGACGATCGGGTTGGTCAAAAAGCGGGCAAGTTTCTCAGGAAAGCTTTCTTCGATTGACCGAATATCAGCATCCTCAACTCCAAGTATACTATACAGCTCCGCTTTCCCAGAGACGGTGCCTTCACTATATCCAGCCTTTTTTGCCTGTTCGGCTGTAAATGTCAGCAACTTTCCTTTTTCCGCTCCATATTCGGGTAGATCGATGTCAACATCCGCCATCGCCTGGGCGTAAATGGGATCACGTCCATTTTGTTCTGCAGCAGTCTTCATGGCTGCTAACCAATAAGATTGCGCTTTCTTACCTGCAGCGTTCCCTGTAGAATCAATTACAGCGGCAGATCCCATGGTGGCACTCGGAACCATATAGATCTCATCTGCACTTAGAGAAATGTATGCCCCTGCAGATAAGGCCCTGTTATTGACGTAGGCAACTGTCTTGATTGGTGAATCGGACAGTAACTTTGCAATTTCCCCTGCTGCATCCACAGCACCTCCAGGAGTATTCACCTCGAAAACGACAAGGTCTGCATCAGCTGCTTCAGCAGTGGTAAGCGCGCGTTCCAAAAATGCCGAGAGTCCCTTTTCCACCGTTTCTTCTATTGGTACATGGTAAACGATCTTCTCGTTTGCAGATACCGTCGATCCCCCAAAAGAAGACATGGTGAACAGCAATCCAAATAAGAGTACAGATAAATAACGCCAAATTTTCAACGGAACGCCCCCTTTCCCGCATTAAACGCGGTAAGTGCCTCCAATATTCAGGAGGAAAACCTACCAGTAAATTCAGCACTCAACTAAATTCGAATAAGGAGCAAATGAAGCAACCCTTTACTCTGTTCTTTAGTTATTACGTATGTATATGAAAAAGGTTTCAAAAAAAGCAAATAAAATTAAAAATGCCCCTATTATCTTGGGCATCGTTTCAATAATATACGCATAAAATTCATGAAATACACAAAAACCACAGGCAAATTGCCTGCGGTTAGGTTTCGAGTTTTAAGTTTAGAGTTTAAGATAGATGTTGTTGTACTAATTTGTTTACTAGAGAACCATCCGCTTTACCTTTAACTTTAGGCATTAAAGCTCCCATAACTCGCCCCATATCTGCTTTGGATGTTGCATTGACTTCTTCAATCGTTTGTTTAACGATATTAGAAATGTCTTCTTCTGAAAGTTGCTCAGGCATATATGCCTCTACGTATACTAGTTCGGTGCGGACTTTATCCACGAGATCTGAACGACCTGCGTTTTCAAACTCCTGGAGGGAGTCTTTGCGTTGTTTTAATTCGCGAGAGAGCACTGTCAATTCTTCATCATCTGTTAAATCTTGCCTCTGCTTCAATGCTTCGTTTTGAATGGAAGCCTTCAGCATCCGAATAACAGATAGTTTGTCCTTTTCCTTGTTCTTCATCGCTTGTTTCATATCATTATTTAAACGCTCGAGAAGACTCATCTTTCCACCCTCTCTTAGAATTTACGTTTTCTTGCAGCTTCAGACTTTTTCTTACGTTTTACGCTTGGTTTTTCATAAAATTCACGCTTCCTAGCTTCCTGAAGCGATCCTGCTTTAGATACAGTACGTTTGAAACGACGAAGAGCATCTTCAAGCGATTCGTTTTTACGAACGACGGTTTTAGACATCTCTTTCCCTCCCTCCGAAAACAACACACTAACTCAAGTTGTCAACATGTTATACATGTACTAAACAATTATAATATATCATCTTTAGCAGGTCAACCAATAAAATCAAACTTATTTTGAATATCATCATGTTATTATCATAACTTTTCACTAAACAATCATTCAACTTGCATGAAAATCCAATTTATAGCATGTCTCCCCTTAATGGGCCATAAGCTTACTAAGAGGTGACAGTCATGCATGAGCTATTTTTATTCTTATTATTCATCGCGATATTTTTGGCGGGTATGTCAGTTTTACGCATCGGACTGTTCAATATGTCCGGTGCTGCATTAAAAAATTTTCTCTCGAAGGTAACGGATAAGCCATGGAAAGGCTTCATGGCCGGAACCATCTTTACGGGGATCCTGCAGAGCAGCTCGGCGGTCATGGTCATGACGGTCGGCCTCGTTTCCGCAGGAAGCTTAACGTTCCCGCAAACAATCGGGATTATTCTTGGAACGAATATCGGATCCACCTTTACAGCAGAGTTCATGACCTTTTCCTTGGATTGTTGGATCATTCCCGGTGTCGTAAGCGGCGCTTTTCTTTGCTTCATGCCAAAAGCATTACCGAGAAGCATAGGGATGTCCCTGATTGGTATCTCGGCCATCTTCGCGGCGATGAGCGGTTTTAAAATGCTTTCGACACCGATTGCAGCTTATTCTTCGATACAAACGCTCATCCATTACATAGAGGGCCATATGAGTTATGCCCTATTAGCCGGGATATTATTGACCGCACTCATTCACTCCAGTTCGGCAACCATCGGGATAGCCATGAGCTTTTTGATGAACGGGGAGTTATCCGTCTCCTCCGCAATCATCATCATGCTCGGATCGAATATTGGCACTTGCATCACCGGATACATGGCCAGCATCGGTTCTGGCAGACAAGCTGCCTTCACAGCTTATGCACATATTTGGCTAAACGTCATCGGGGTTGCCGCATTCCTGCCTTTTGTGGACATTCTGGAAAGCGCCGCTGCCTTTTTCACCGAAAACAAGGGGACACAGCTCGCCCATGCCAGTGTGATTTTCAATATCTTGACTTCTTTGGCCGTCTTGCCATGCTCACGGCAATTCTCCAACCTCATTCTTTTGGTGCATCGGCAACACTTAAAGAAATAAGGAGCTGTCCAAAACTCATTAGAGACTTTCTTATGGGCAGCTTCAGGGGAAGATGGACATAATGTGTAGCTGTAACAGATATAAAATGATAAATGATTACCGGGAGGTTTTTAGCTAATCTTTTTATAATTAACTTTATGGTTTATTAAGCTCAAACCACTCAATATAACAGCAGCTAATATCTAAATCCACAAACCTATATTAGGTAGATGAAAAACGTTACTGCCATTATATATAAAAGAAAGTAAATCCCGTTTTTTCATTTCCCCCCCCCTGTTCATGCATTTAATATAAGTCTGTTTACTCCCTGATTGATACCCCTAATATCCATTGAATCCACAATAAACTTTTTCCTGAATTTATAGGTTCCAAAAATGACAAGTAAAAGTCCAAAATTGAAACGTTTCTACTTTTTCAAGGAAATAAGCGCAATGCAATGCACTGCACAAAGGCATGGGCACTCGATTTATAATCCGTTTTATGGAAGTAATAAAAAACAGGCGGAGAAAAATAATTCATTTTTTCTCCGCCTGTTTTATTTTAAGGACTTATTATACGGTCCCTTACAAAATCAATAATCGGAATCAGCCGTTAAGCCCTTTACGATGGAAACACCTGCACTCGCACCAATTCTTGTTGCACCAGCTTCAATCACTTTCTGGGCATCGCTCGTGTTGCGGACTCCGCCTGAAGCTTTGACACCGATATCCGGGCCAACTGTTTTTCTCATAAGCGTGATATCTTCAACAGTCGCTCCGCCGGTCGAGAAACCAGTTGATGTTTTCACAAAATCCGATCCGGCTTTTACGGCCAATTCACATGCACGGACTTTTTCTTCATCAGTCAATAAAGAAGTTTCAATGATCACTTTTGACAGAGCCTTACCAGTGGATGCCGCTACAACAGCACGAATATCCCGCTCTACCAACTCATCATCCTTGTCCTTCAATGCGCCGATATTGATCACCATATCGACTTCGTGAGCGCCATTGGAGATGGCGTCTTTCGTTTCAAAAGCTTTGGTTTCCGGTGTGGTTGCACCTAGAGGGAAGCCGATAACGGTACAAACTTTCACTTCTGAACCTTCCAAAAGTTCGCTTGCATATTTCACCCAAGTTGGGTTCACGCATACGGAAGCAAAGTTATACTCTCTAGCTTCTTCGCATAATACCTTTATTTGCTCTTTGGTTGCATCTGCTTTTAATAACGTGTGGTCAATTAAACCTGCTACATTTTGTGACATTAATAAATCCTCCTCAAAAACAATTTATACCTAGTTGTACGTACCTCTCATAATACCATAGTTTATCCACTTTGACGATATATATAGTCTTTACCCGAAAGTGCCAAGATAACACATCTAAAAGAGGATAAAAAAAAGACAGCGATTTACCGCTGTCTTAGATTAAATATTGGATACTTGTTGCAACGGAAAATCCTTCACGACCGTCACGAACTGACCTTCACTAAATGGATAGCCAGACTTTGTAATCTTCACTTTGACGATTTCACCGACCATTTCTTCCGAAGCCGGGAAGACGACTTTCATGTAATTATCGGAATAGCCCTCATAAAGGCCATTTTCCAACTTCGTTTCAGGAATGACTTCAAGAACTTCCCCCTCGAATCGGGAGGCATACTCTTTTGCCAGCTGATCCGACAACGTGATAAGGCGATGTACGCGCTCATTCTTGACATCTTCATCGACTTGATCTTCCATACGGGCAGCCGGAGTCCCTGTCCTTTTTGAATAAGGGAAAACATGAAGTTCGGAGAATTTATATTTTTCTATAAAGTTATATGTCTCCATGAATTCTTCTTCTGTTTCACCTGGGAAACCTACGATGACATCAGAGGTAACAGCAAGACCCGGAAGCGCAATTTTCAACTTCTCGATCCGATCCCCGAAGAAATCCATCGTATATTTACGTCTCATCCGTTTTAGAACTGTATCGGAACCCGATTGGATTGGTATATGCAAATGACGTACAACTTTTTTCGAATTCGTCAGCACTTCAATGATCTCATCTGTAATCTGGCTGGCTTCGATGGATGAAATACGGATACGCTTCAATCCATCGACTTTTTCCAAGTCACGCAGCAGCATCGCCAAATTATAGTCTTTCAAATCGTCTCCGTAGCCGCCAGTATGAATTCCGGTGAGGACTAGCTCTTTATAGCCTGCCTCGACAAGCTGTTCAGCTTGGTTAACGACTTCCTTTGGATCGCGGGAACGCATCAAGCCACGGGCCCAAGGGATGATGCAGAAAGTGCAGAAATTATTGCAACCTTCCTGAATCTTAAGTGAAGCTCGTGTACGGTCTGTAAAAGCAGGTACATCCAATTCTTCGTAGACACGGTTTTTCATGATATTCCCTACGGCATTGATTGGCTCACGCTCAACCTTGAATTGCTCGATGTAATCAAGAAGTTTAACCCTGTCCTGTGTTCCTACAACAATATCCACACCTGGTATGGCCATGATTTCTGCCGGTGAAGTCTGTGCGTAACATCCCGTTACCGCTATGACGGCATTCGGATTTTTACGAATGGCACGACGGATGACCTGACGGCTCTTCTTATCGCCAGTGTTTGTCACCGTGCATGTGTTGATGACATATACATCGGATGTATTTTCAAACTCAACACGATCATATCCTCCAGTTTTGAATAATTGCCATATGGCCTCTGTTTCATAATGATTCACTTTACAGCCTAATGTATGGAAAGCGACCGTTGCCATTTTTCATCACCTCAAAAGTTCTACATGATAAGAAACAGCGGAAAGTGCATATAAAGGTGCTGTTTCAGTTCTTAATATTCTTGGTCCAAGACCGCAAGCCATAAAACCGGCATCAGTCAGTTTTTCAATTTCCTTATCTGCTAAACCACCTTCAGGCCCAAAAACGAATAAGATGGATTGCCCAGCGGTGATATCTTTCAAGACAGAAGCGAGTACAGAAGTTTCCCCCTGTTTTGCCACTTCTTCAAAAGCGATTAATTTATGATCGAAACCTGAAGCATAACCAGCTAGCTGATCTGCCGTCATCGGTTCCTTGATGGCAGGGATAACCGTGCGGTGAGATTGCTCAGCCGCCTCTTTTGAAATCTTCTGGAGCCTCTCCAATTTCTTACCTACCTTTTTGTGGTCCCATTTTACCACCGAACGAGCAGCAATAAAAGGGATAAATTCAACGGCACCCAGTTCAGTACCCTTTTGAACGATATATTCCAACTTATCCCCTTTAGGCAGACCGCTCGCTATCACAACCCTTACAGGAAGTTCCTTTTCTTCATTCTTCCATTCGGATACGGTCCCTATAACAGCATCATCAGTAATTTCCGAAATTTCCGCGACAGCTGTCATACCATTACTTTTTACCGTAATGATCCGCTCCCCTGGTCCCATCCTCATCACCCTGGCGATATGGTGAAAATCATCGCCTGATATCGTCACCGTGTTTCCATTGATGTCTACATCGTTAAGAAAATACCGTTGCACACTGCCACCCACTTCGTCTAGTCTAAAAAACTCACAGGCCAACAGTCAGGAATCCAGAATGCAAGCCATGCAAAAATTCAAGCTAAAAAAAGGTACTCTGACTATCAAAATACCCGATAATCAGAGTAACTTTTTCAATTAATCATTTCTTTTCGCGATTATTGCCACCCAATCTTCCATCAAGATCGTTTCCTCAATGGTGAAACCAGATGCAATAATCGCATCCTTCACATCTTGTTTCTTAGTTTGAATGATTCCGGAAGCGATGAAATGTCCGCCAGGTTTAACGACTTTCGCTACATCATCCGTAAAACGCATGATCACCTCGGCAAGAATATTAGCCACGACGATATCCGCTTGTTCATTCACACCGTCCAGCAAATTGCCTTGTGAAACGGACACTTTATCCTGCACGTTATTTATTTCCACGTTTTGTATGGCTGACTGTACTGCCACTTCATCCAAATCAAGGGACTGGATCAGTTTTGCGTCCAATAATGCAGCTGCAATGCTTAGAACACCAGAACCCGTTCCTACATCAACGACTAAATCCCCAGGCTGTACTGTACGCTCCAGCGCTTGGATGCACATGACCGTCGTCGGGTGTGTACCCGTTCCGAAAGCCATGCCTGGATCAAGTTCAATGATCAATTCGTCACTGCTAACTGGAGTGTAGTCTTCCCATGTTGGCACGATGGTAAAACGTTCGGATATCTTGACGGGGTTATAATATTTTTTCCAAGCCGTCGCCCACTCTTCCTCATTCACTTCACTAATTGAAACAACATTTTTCCCAAGGTCTATATCAAAAAGAAGGAGATTATTTATTGATTCCTTAATAGCATCAACGGTATCGTTAAGAAAGCTGTTAACGGGCAGATAAGCCTTAATGACTACACCTTCATCCGGATAATCATCTGGGTTTAAGTGGTAGATTTCGCCAAAAACATTTTCACGTTCCTTGACTAATTCTAGAGGATCCTCAATGACAACACCGCTCGCACCTGCCTCATGAAGAATATTCGAAACAGGTTCAACCGCTTCATTCGTTGTTTGGATTGCAAATTCAGACCACTTCATAATCTACCAACTCCCAATTTGTTCTTTTACTTTTATTCACCTATCTTTAAAAGCACGCTTTACTTTTGAGAAAAAGCCATCATCTTGTTCATCTACGCCTTGTCCGCTGATATCACTGAACTCACGAAGCAAGTCCTTTTGTTTTTCCGTTAATTTCTTAGGGGTGACCACTAATACGACCACATGCTGATCTCCTTGGCCATACCCTCTTACATTCGGAACACCTTTGCCTTTTAAACGGAAACGAGTGCTTGTTTGTGTACCTGCTGGAATCTTCAGCTTCACTTTTCCATGCAGCGTCGGAACTTCTATTTCATCACCCAATGCTGCCTGGGCAAACGTAACCGGCATTTCACAATAAATATCATCGCCATCCCGCTCAAAGAATTCATGGCTGCGTACATGGAAGACTACATACAGGTCTCCCGCCGGACCGCCATTTATTCCTGGCTCTCCTTGGCCGGTTACACGCAACTGCTGGCCATCATCAATTCCTGCTGGCACCTTGACTTGGATCTTTTTACGTTTTTGGACTTTTCCGTCGCCGCCGCATGTTGAACATTTATTAGGAATGATTTTTCCTGTACCTTGACAATGGTGACATGCTCTCCGGTTCACAATCCTTCCGAACGCTGTGTTTTGTTCAACATTCAATTGACCGGTTCCATGACAATGTGAACAGTTTTCCACTTTTGTACCAGGTTTGGCACCGGATCCTTTACATGTATCACAATTCTCTTCACGCGGAATTTCAATCTCAGTTTCTTTTCCGAATGCAGCCTCTTCAAAAGAAAGCGTCATCGTATACTGTAAATCCGCCCCTTGACGCGGTGCATTAGGATCTCTCCTGCGACCGCCGCCGCCAAAGAAGCTACTGAAAATATCTTCAAAACCGCCGAAACCGCCAAAGTCCTGACCGCCAAAGCCTTGATTGGGATCTGTATGTCCGAATTGGTCATAATGGGCCTTTTTCTGTTCGTCACTCAATACTTCGTAAGCTTCCTTGATTTCCTTGAATTTATCCGCAGCATCGTCCGCTTTATTAATATCAGGGTGATATTGTTTGGAGAGCTTTCGATACGCTTTTTTGATTTCATCCTTCGAAGCACTTTTCGAAAGGCCTAACACCTCATAATAATCGCGTTTACTCATATCTAAAATCCACTCCCGATTCGATTCACATAAAGGTAATATTATCACTGAACGAAGATAATAATCAACTAGAAAAGTACAAACGGCGTTGACACATTTTTGTAATTGGTACTGCCAGCCCCGATTTGCACATCTTTTTCTCTAAAATCCCATGATTCCCCACCAGCGATTGAAACACTTCCTGACAATGATTCCATTCATTGTAAAAAAAGCCAAAGTCAAGATAACCTGACTTTGACTTTTTTACAATGGCAGGCAGAAACTAACTGCCCAATATTTCAGTGCCCCGATTGGGCCACTTTTTATTTTTTCTCTTCTTCGTTAACTTCAGTGTATTCAGCATCAACCACATTATCGTCTTGAGCTGATTCGCCAGCACCGGCTTCTCCAGCTTGCTGAGCTTTTGCCGCTTCTTCATAAAGCTTCATTGTCAAAGCTTGAACGATTTCGTTAAGCGCATCTTTTTTCACGCGGATTTCTTCAAGCTCATTTTTCTCGATTGCAGCTTTCAGTTCATCCTTCGCTTCATTCGCTTTTGTTACTTCCGCTTCGTCCACTTTACCTTCTAGATCTTTCAGCGTTTTTTCCGTTTGGAAAACTAATTGATCAGCTTCGTTACGAAGTTCAACTTCTTCTTTACGTTGTTTATCGCTATCGGCATTTTCTTCTGCTTCACGTACCATGCGTTCGATCTCTTCATCAGAAAGTCCTGAAGACGATTTGATAGTGATCGCTTGTTCTTTGTTCGTGCCAAGATCTTTCGCACGAACGTTCACGATACCGTTTTTATCAATATCGAATGTCACTTCAACTTGCGGAACTCCACGCGGTGCCGGTGGAATGTCACTCAATTGGAAACGGCCAAGAGTTTTGTTATCCGCAGACATTGGACGCTCACCTTGAAGGACATGGATATCAACTGCCGTTTGATTATCAGCCGCTGTCGAGAACACTTGTGATTTACTTGTCGGAATCGTAGTATTACGGTCAATCAGTTTCGTGAATACTCCGCCCATCGTTTCAATTCCAAGTGAAAGTGGAGTTACATCAAGAAGGACAACGTCTTTAACATCCCCTGTTAATACGCCACCTTGAATTGCTGCACCCATTGCCACCACTTCATCAGGGTTTACACCTTTGCTTGGTTCTTGACCGATTTCCTTTTTGATTGCTTCAACAACCGCAGGAATACGTGTAGATCCACCAACAAGGATTACTTTGTCGATTTCAGATGCTGAAAGACCAGCATCTTTCAATGCTTGACGAGTTGGTCCCATAGTGCGTTCCACAAGACCTGTAGAAAGCTCATCGAATTTAGCTCTAGTCATTGTTACGTCCAAGTGAAGCGGGCCTGCTTCTCCAGCAGTGATGAATGGTAAAGAAATTTGAGTTGACGTTACGCCGGAAAGATCTTTTTTCGCTTTTTCAGCTGCATCTTTCAAACGTTGAACCGCCATTTTATCTTTTGAAAGGTCGATTCCGTTTTCTTTCTTGAATGCTTCAACCAGGTAATCAATGATGACTTGGTCGAAATCATCCCCACCTAGACGGTTGTCACCAGCTGTGGACTTAACTTCGAAAACGCCATCTCCAAGTTCCATGATCGACACGTCAAATGTACCGCCGCCAAGGTCGAATACAAGGATCGTTTGATCTTCTTCCGTTTTATCCAAACCGTATGCAAGTGCTGCAGCTGTCGGTTCGTTGATGATACGTTCCACTTCAAGGCCTGCAATTTGCCCAGCATCCTTAGTTGCTTGGCGTTCTGCATCATTGAAGTAAGCAGGTACAGTGATAACCGCTTTAGTCACTTTTTCGCCAAGATACTCTTCAGCGTATGATTTCAAGTATTGAAGGATGATTGCAGAAACTTCTTGAGGTGAGTATTCTTTTCCTTCAATTACTTCTTTATGGTCAGTACCCATATGGCGTTTAATGGAGATGATCGTATTAGGGTTTGTAATCGCTTGGCGTTTTGCCACTTCCCCTACTTGCCTTTCTCCATTTTTGAATGCCACTACGGATGGAGTTGTACGGTTTCCTTCTGGATTCGGGATTACTTTTGGTTCCCCGCCTTCAAGTACAGATACACAAGAGTTTGTTGTACCTAAGTCAATACCAATAATCTTGCTCATAGTTTCACTACCTCCCAATTATTTATATGTAAAAATCTATTCGTTCACTTTCACCATTGCAGGTCGAATCACACGGTCTTTAAGAAGGTATCCTTTTTGGAATTCCTCGACGACGATGTTCGAACCGAAGTTTTCATCCTGAACTTGCATGACCGCTTGATGCAAACGCGGATCGAACTCTTCGCCAACCGAACTGATCGGTTCGATGCCTTCTTTAGACAATGCATCAGTAATCGCTTTATAGACCATTTCCATGCCTGATAGCAAGGATTTCGTCTGTTCATTTTCCGCTTCGATTTTTGTAGCTCTTTCAAAATTATCAAGAGCCTCCACTAAATCACTAGCAATGCTTTGAACTCTATATTTTTGAGCCGCCTCCATATCAAGCTTGGCACGGCGTCTTGAATTATCAAAATCGGCCTGCAGACGAAGATAACGGTTATCCATTTCCTCGATTTTCGCCTCAAGTTCAGCAATCTTTTCATGAGCCAATTGAAGTTCATCTTTTTCAACCGGACCTTGGTTTTCTTCCGCTGGAATTTCTTCTTCAGCGAAAACTGCTTCTGCAGAACTTTCCTCGATTGTTTCATTTTCCAATGTTTGTTCTTCGTTTTTATTTTCTGTCACAATCTCACCTCCCTAAAAGGGTTATACAATTTATGCTAAAGTAATATGCCAGGCCGCGGAATATGCTTCTCCGCCACCTTAACAATATTACCTTTGCTACTATTTTTGATACAGTTTTGTCATCAGGGCCGTTAAATCTTTCGAGAAGAACGAAAGCAAACTGATCACTCTCGAATATTCCATTCTCGTTGGACCCAATATGGCCAATGTGCCAACTTGCTCCTGCCCGATTGAGTAGGTCGCCGTAATCAAACTGCAGTCATCGAGCACTGTGTTTTGATTTTCACGGCCGATCTTGACGTGGATGCCCGATGGATTTTGAGTAATTAGTTCATAAAATCCCTGTTCCTGCTCAATCATCGATAAAAGCGTACTTACTTTAGCAATATCATGGAACTCCGGCTGCCTCAGCATATTCGTTTTCCCGCCAAAAAATATTTTTTCGGGCTTTGTGTCCGTCAGGGTCTCCGCAAGGGTCGAGACCATCGATCCATAGTTATGAATGTGGCGGCTCAATAGAACTGCCACTTCCTTATAGATCTTATCCTTTAGATCAACTAGCGGAACATCGACCAAACGGGAATTCAATATGTTCACCATCTTCTCGATTTCGTTTATATCAAAAGAAGGCGGTAAGGAAATCATTCGATTTTCCACATGACCTGTATCTGTAATGATGATGGCTATTGCCGTTTCAGGACTTAAAGGAATGATCTGGATTTTTTTCAGCTTATGCTCATTCACTTTTGGCCCCAGTACAATCGCCGTATAATTCGTCAGTTCCGAAAGTATTTTCGCTGACTTCTGTACGATCTTTTCCAATTCATAAATTCGTTCTACAAAAACGGATTTTAATATCTTCACTTCATTCTTTTTCGGAGCTTGAGGAGAAAGTAAATGATCCACATAATATCTATACCCTTTTTCAGAAGGGACCCTACCGGAAGAGGTATGGGTTTTTTCTAAAAATCCCATTTCTTCAAGATCGGACATTTCGTTGCGAATTGTGGCAGAGCTGAACGTAATTTCATCTTTCTTCGACAAGCTTCGTGACCCGACTGGCTGGGCAGAATGGATGAAATCCTCGATTATCACTTGTAGAATCAATAATTGACGATCAGTTAGCATGTATGATCACCTCTGTTAGCACTCTGTCTCATCGAGTGCTAATATACTAATAAATTATCAAATGAAGCTTATGATGTCAACAATGAAAACCGCTAATTCACCGTTAAAATAACTTGAGTTTCCTTCAGTCGGAATCAATAACGCCCAAAAATGATTGGAACACTTCATTTCCAAGCAGTTTGCCCTGCTCAGTCAAGCGCACGAACCCGCCTTCCACCTTAAGCAGACCCTTTGCCGATCCTTCTTCGAGCGGTTTCCTGAAAATCTCCGTCATTTCAACAAAAAATTTATTCTTGAAGATTTCCAATGAAACTCCTTCCGTTTTCCGGAGCCCCAAAAACATCTCCTCTTCCATCCGTTCATGAAGCGGTACTGGGTGCTCTTCCAATACAGGCAGCTCGTTTGCCAGCAATGGCGTGATATATTTCTTCACAGGTCCATGATTGGCAACCCTTTTACCTCCAGTATAGCCATGTGCACCGGCACCAATCCCATAATACTCCACATTATCCCAATATGTCAGGTTGTGCCTGCTTTCAAACCCAGTTCGGGCAAAATTACTGATTTCATATTGATGCAGACCATGCTTCTCCATCTCTTCCATCAGTTTCTCATACATCGAAGCCTCGAGCTCCTGAGGCGGCAGGTTCAATTTACCCCTTCGCATCTGGTTATAAAAAACAGTCTTCGGCTCAACGATCAATGAGTAGCTGGAATAGTGCGGCAATTGAAGGGCAATCGCTTTATCCAGCGTATCCTTGAAATCTTCCATCGTTTGGCCCGGCAATCCATATATCAAGTCGATGCTGATATTCGTAAAGCCAACCTCTTGAGCCAAATGAATCGTTTCATATACTTCTAGAGCCCGGTGAGTCCGGCCGATTCGTTTTAACAATTCATCATTGAAGCTTTGCACTCCAAAGCTAAGTCTATTGACCCCTGAGTCATAAAGTATCTTCAGTTTTTCCCTCGAAAGGTCCCCTGGATTGGCTTCGAATGTATATTCAGCCTTTTTGGGATCAAAGGGCAGGGTTTCATTGATCGCTTCACATAAGAATGCAAGCTGCTTTTCATCAAGAGAGGTCGGTGTCCCTCCACCGACGAAAACCGTATCCAAACCGGCAGTCGGGTATTTGGAAAGCTGCATCACCATTTCCCTTTTCATCATCTGTAAATATTCTTCGACCGGCTGTCCCTGCAAAAATACTTTATTGAAATCACAATAGTGACAAATATGTTCACAAAATGGTATATGGAGGTAGGCGCTTTTAATCATTGTGTTCACAACCTTTTAATCGAATGAGTCGATAGAAAAAGAGGCTAGATTTCCTCTACCCTCTTTTTACTATCTATCGTTTATTTTATTTATTTCTTTGGTGTCGTATCATCCATTTTCAAAACAGCCATGAAAGCTTCTTGCGGCACTTCAACGGAACCTACCTGTTTCATCCGCTTTTTACCTTCTTTCTGTTTTTCGAGCAACTTACGTTTACGGGAAATATCGCCGCCGTAACATTTAGCCAATACGTTTTTGCGCATTGCACTAATTGAGGAACGGGCGATGATTTTTTGCCCGATTGCTGCTTGGATCGGCACTTCAAATTGTTGTCTTGGAATCAATTTCTTCAATTTTTCAACGATGACTTTACCGCGCTCATAAGCAAAGTCCTTATGAACGATGAAACTTAAAGCATCGACAGTTTCAGCATTCAGCAAGATATCCATTTTCACAAGCTTGGACGGTTTATAGCCGATCAGCTCATAATCGAATGAAGCATAGCCTCTTGTATTGGATTTCAATTGATCGAAGAAATCATACACGATTTCCGATAATGGTATTTCGTAGTGAATGCTTACACGGGTCTCATCGATATATTCCATATCAATGAAGTTTCCGCGTTTATTTTGACAAATTTCCATGATCGCCCCGACAAACTCCGTCGGCGCCATCATCGTCGCTTTGACATATGGCTCCTCGACCCGTTCGATCTTTTGGGCATCAGGCATATTAGACGGGTTATCCACTTTCAGGACCGTTCCGTCCGTTTGGACCACATCATAAATAACACTCGGTGCAGTGGTGATCAGGTCGATTTTGAATTCACGTTCAATCCGTTCCTGGATAATTTCCATATGAAGGAGTCCAAGGAATCCGCAACGGAAACCGAAGCCCAATGCTTGCGATGATTCCGCCTCGAACTGCAACGCTGAATCGTTCAATTCCAATTTCTCCAATGCATCCCTTAAATCATTGAATTTCGATGCGTCAATTGGGTATAGTCCGCAATATACCATCGGGTTCATCTTCCGGTAACCCGGCAATGGTTCTGTCGCACTGTTCACGGCACTTGTAATCGTGTCACCAACAGTCGTATCACCAACGTTTTTAATGGCTGCCGTAAGGAAACCTACATCACCTACGTTCAGTTCATCCAACAGCTGGGTTTTAGGGTTGAAGACACCCAATTCGGTAACATCGAATTCCTTGCCAGTGGACATCATTTTGATTTTATCGCCCACTTTAATGGAACCCTCAACAACACGGATATAGGCAACTACACCTCGGTACGCATCAAATAGTGAATCGAAAATAAGCGCCTTGAAAGGAGCATCCGGATCACCTTGTGGAGCTGGAACCAATTCAACGACCTGTTCCAGAATCTCCTCGATTCCGATTCCCGCCTTAGCAGAAGCCAAGACTGCATCGGAAGCATCCAACCCGATCACTTCCTCGATTTCTCCACGCACACGTTCCGGATCTGCACTCGGCAAATCGATTTTATTGATGACCGGAATGATTTCCAGGTTGTTGTCCAATGCTAAATAAACGTTTGCAAGCGTTTGGGCCTCAATACCCTGTGCCGCATCGACAACAAGGACAGCTCCTTCACAAGCTGCAAGGCTTCGTGACACTTCATACGTAAAATCGACATGTCCCGGTGTATCAATAAGATGGAAGATATATTCTTCTCCATCTTTCGCGTTATATTTCAATTGAATCGCATTCAATTTAATCGTAATTCCACGCTCACGCTCTAAATCCATGGAATCCAACAGCTGACTCTTCATTTCACGCTGAGTCATGGCGTTCGTTTTTTCAATGATACGATCCGCCAATGTAGATTTACCATGATCAATATGAGCGATGATGGAAAAGTTACGAATTTTTGATTGTCTTTTTAATTTTTCTTCTCTATTCATGACGTTCACTCCCACTTGTCGACACAATACACTATTTTTTATTATATCAATAGAAAATGCAAGATTCAACAGAATAGTTACAAAAGAAGCCTCATTGCAGGGCATCGGATAAAAAAAGGCTGCATTCCGGATTCGGATGCAGCCTTTTGGCAGGGCATACTCAACTTACTTCATACCTAAATCATATCAATAAGTGCTTGAAAGGCCCCTGATATGGTCTCTCCAAGCGTTTTGCCGATCGATGAGAAAAAGTTGAAGGCCTTCATTTCTTCAAGCTTTTCTTTTTTCGTCTCCAAATCATGACTGGTTACTTTTTCGCCAAGGATATCCGCTTCCATCTCCCCTTGGTCCGATTGGTTAATAATGAATGCACTATTCAAAGAGGGATCTTCATACCCCTTCATTTTTTTCATCCCGTCGTTCGCTTGCTGCATCCCGATTAGAACACCTAAAAATAATACGAGCACAATCCCTGTACATTTCAACCAAAATCGAACCATGATAAGAGAACTCCTTTCAAATTACTGCGCTTCCGAATCCCCGGTCGGGTTATCCACTGCTTTGGCATCCCAGTAAAATTCACTGAAAACCTCGGTAAAGGCATCAACGGTCAAGTACATTTCCTCGAAAGTATTATCAACACCGCCAATTTCCAAGAGCATGGCATTGCCTGACAAATCCTGATTGTATACTCCATTATGTCCCGCTCCGCCTTGTTTCATAACCCCTCGTGAAATGCCAGGGTATTTTTTCTCCAAAGCTTTATGAAGCTTATTGGCAAGCGCTGCATTTTTTTCGAAGTTCGGATTATTGCCCCCAACCACGAAGGCAATCTTGGCATAATCTTTACCGTTAATGTTAATGGTCGTATGTTTTTTTCGTTTAGAATCACGATGGATATCAATGATATATTCTAAATCCTTGTTATTGGCCAATGCCGTCTGGACGGATTTTCGTGATTCTTGATAGGATCTGGCATAATTCAATCCTTTATTATTCAGATTTCCCATGATATCCGTTTTATCGAGCGAGGAGCCTATCCCCTTATCAGCCATATCTTCAACCATCCGCTCCCCGAGTTTCGTAATATTGATTTTCGAATGATAGGCTAGATCCGGGTTAGTCACTCCTTTTAAATATGGAAGATATGACTCCCGGTTATGGCTATGGTATATCTCGACCACTTTCCGTCCATTTGTCGTTTGTTTCGGCTGATCGGCCACTCCTTTTTCCGGTTCTTCAATCTCATCCAGGTTTTGCAGGGATGCATCCCTTTCTTCATTCAGGACGTCCACTGGCGGCGAGGATTCGTATGGCATATTCGTATAATTCGTTCCTTCCCCGGCAACGAGGATCTCATTATCAAAAATCGAAAAGCCAGGAAGTTCCCTGCCAAGTAAGCTCCGCGGGTCCTCCAGCGAAATGTTGGTCGAAACTTTTATCAATTGATTCGTGATCATCGATTCCTGCTTACCTTCCGGCAGGGCATTAAAAAGATAATGGTTTTCATTGGCCAGCATCGAGAACAGCATTTTCCCCGAGAATTGGTTGGCTACAGTATGTACGGAATTAGAAGATATCCGATACTCCGGTCTTAGGGAAGTCATGACCCCACTGACTGAAAAAACAAAAAGAAGCAAGGCGAGAATACCTAGAAAAGTTTTTATTATTGTTGATCCGTGAACGGCTGTTATGATTCCTGGGGAATTTCTTCTTTTCATCCTTCCACCCTCTCTATAGCTTGTCTATTAATACCTATGACTTTGCTAGAAAGGGTAGAACACCATTTTTGGGCACTAAAAATGATTTAACGGGTGTAGTAGCCGGTATTATCTTGATTTATTGAATGATGCAAGGCTGCATTTAACCCATTGGCTATTAAATTGGCCATATCCTCAATGAAAACATCGACTTCTTTCGGTGTAACCATTAAATTTTGACCAAGCGGTGACAGTACCTCATAAATCAATTTCCGTTTCTCTTCATCAGGGAGGACACCTATCATTCCCAAGAAGGTTTGGCGCTCCTTTTCACCTGGCATATCCTCTTCTGTCAGCTTTGTGCGCTTTCCAAAACTGAATCCAGCGGGCGCCAGCGAACGTGATGGTCTGTCCCCTTCATTCAGTTCCTTGCCAAAGTGCTTCAAAATATAATCTATCGTATCGCTGGCAATTGATACGGCATCCACGACGGTAGGTATACCAATCGCTATAACAGGAACACCCAATGTAGCCTGGCTCAATTCTTTTCGTTTATTCCCAACACCAGACCCAGGATGGATGCCTGTATCCGTTATTTGAATCGTCGAATTCACTCGATCGATCGAACGGGCAGCCAATGCGTCTACGACGATCAGGAAATCAGGATTACTTTTTTCGATGACTCCTTTTATGATGTCACTCGTCTCGATTCCCGTAATGCCCATCACCCCGGGGGAAATCGCACTTACCGGCCGATAGCCTTCCTTGACGGACTCCGGCTGCAATTCGAACAAATGTCTTGTGACCACAAGGTTCTCAACGACTGCAGGCCCAAGAGCATCGGGAGTAACATTCCAATTACCAAGACCGACAACCAAACAACTGCTTTCTTTGGTAATTTTATTCCGTTTCAAAAAGGAAGCCAGTTCGTTGGCGAACACCTTTTCCACCCGTTGCTGCGTATCCGTATCCTGCTGGCGGATCCCCTGCACTTCGATGGTCAAATAGCTGCCCTGCTTCTTCCCGATTTCTTTTTCACCCTCAGCCGTGACCTCGACTAAGGATACCTTTAGATCATCCACATCTTTTTCTTTAATAATGACCCCTTCGATACGGGATACATCCACTTCCTCTACAACACCTTTATGTTCAAGGGCAATTTCCTTTGCTTCAATCGCCAAATCTGTACGAATTCCGTATTCACTAAGGTCCAAATTATTTTCCATAACGGCCTCCTGATGTTTGAATTGAATCTAATCTAGTATTTTCAATAGTCTCTCTTAAACATTCTGTCGTTTTTGCTTTTTTATTATTCATTTTTTTGGTACAATGAGTGATGACGAGATGAATTTATTCCCGAAATTATAATTCCTTTTCGATTCTCAATCTGAAGTATTGCATATTTATGGGCAGTCTGATAGAATATCACTTGTGCTATTTGATATGGATTTGAAAAGTCGAGTTCATATAATCTCGATTTCTTTGTAGGAGGTGAACGGAATGCCAAACATTAAATCTGCTATTAAACGTGTAAAAATCAACGACAAAAAACGCGTTCATAACATTACTGTTAGATCAACTATGCGTACTACAGTGAAAAACGCTGAAGTTGCATTAGCTGGTGAAAACGTTGAAGCTGCTAAAGAAGCTCTTTTAACAGCTGCTGTGAAATTAGACAAAGCTGCATCTAAAGGATTAATCCATAAAAATGCGGCAGCCCGTAAAAAATCTCGTTTAGCGAAAAGACTTAACGCTCTTAACGCATAATGACAAAAAATTAAACGATCCAACCGGATCGTTTTTTTTGTGCCGTTTTTTGCATAAAAAAGGTGACAGGATATCTGCCACCTTTTTATCATCTAATTTTTAAAAGCAGCAGCTCAAGTGTGATTGCCTTATCGGCCTGGCCGGTCTTCATTTTATAATCCGCTTCCGCTAAGTCGTTAATGATACTCAACAGCTCGCGTTCCTGGAATCTCCCCGTCTTTTCAAGTGCCAGCTTTACCCTGTAAGGGTGCACCTTCAATTGACCTGCAATTTTTTGCTGGCTATAGCCCTGGCGGGAAAGCTCCTTCACTTGATACATGAGCCTTACCTGTCCCGCCATGACGCTCAAGATTTTGATCGGCTCTTCATTCTGCCTGAGTAGATCGTGCAGTATCGTCATCGCACTCTCCATCTTTCGCTGTAACACATGATCGACAAGCGTAAAGATATTCTGTTCAAGGGATTTAGCAACCAGCTTTTCCACTACCTCGACCGTAATGTGTTTATCAGCTTCTGCATAAAGCACCATTTTATCCAATTCATTCGTAAGCATCATCAGATTCGTTCCTGCAAGTTCAAGTAAAAGCTCTGTAGCCTGCTCATCTATTTGGACTGAAGAAGCTTCGACCCTCTCCTTCACCCATCCTTTTAACTCATGATCACCAAGCTTCTTCGCTTCAACAAGAACCGCCTTACGCTTCAGTTCCTTGGTGATTTTTTTCCGTTCATCCAGTTTCTCATAAGGTGCGGTCAATACGACAATAGAATAAGGAACCGGGTCAGCTAAATACGCTTCCAGTCTTTTCACATTATGTTCAACTCTTGATTTCGTTTTTTCAGCTGTCAAAAAAAATGGGTTTTGCATGAAAACAAGGCGCCTTTCCCCAATAAACGGGAGGGTTTCAACATCTTCAAGTGCAGTTTCAACAGGCGTCTCTTCTAAATCAAATTGAGAAAAGTTAAAATCCATCTCATCCTCGTGAAGGACATTCTCAATCAATAGCTGCTTCGTTTCATTAATTAGATAGGCTTCCGACCCATATAACAAGTATACCGGCGCGAATTGCCCTTTTTTTATACTTTTCCAAACATCTAATACCAATAGAATCCGCCTCTTTACTATGTATTCTTCTCTAATGGTATAGGTGGATGGACCATTTGACAAGCTATAAAGGGAACTAGCCCTATAAAAGGGCTAATTCCGGATCTATATGAACACTTTCAAGAAAGGCCCGGGTAATCTCCCTTGAAAGCGGGTAGAGTATTCATGTAGAACAAAAATTGAGCTTTTCTTTTTCGCTTGCTTTGTTTGTACTGTTATTTTGACCTCAAAATCCCAAACTATTTGTGACAACTCTTGTCAGTAAAGGAAATGAAGGAATGAAGCCTGTAGATTTTTTTTTGGTAATGTTTTATACTATTAGCAGAAATAGGAGGGGTAAACAATGAACGAATTCGAAAAGAATGTTCAATCAAAGACAGATGACGTCGCTGATTCCGCTATGGGATTCATCGGTTCTTTTGTATTTTTCGCTGCCATGTTCACCATAGCTGTCGTCATTAAAGCTGTCGGATCCTGATTTCATTTACTACATGCTCTTATTTTTCCTGATGGAGGCTGCTGCTGCAGTCTCTTTCTTTTTGATTTTCTACATACTATGGGAGAGTCTTCCGAAAGGTTCCACTGCTTTTGTAATACTTGTAAATAATAGAACCATCCTCGTCGGTCCTGAACACCTTTATGCCATTTCTCTCCAGATTCCCAATTACGTCTCGATGAGGGTGACCGTAGCCATTATCTTTTCCAACTGAAATAAGCGCCGCTTTCGGCTGCAGCTGTTCAAGGAAGGGCGTGGAAGAAGAAGTTTTACTGCCATGGTGACCGACCTTCAAGATATCCGCCTGCAACTGCGGAAATGTTCTCAAAAGTTCACTTTCCCCTTCTTCTCCCATATCACCGGTCAATAACCACGACAATCCCCCAAGCTCCGTGAATAGAACTATGGATGAATCATTCTTATTTTCTTCTTTCTCATATGGACTTAGCACAGCAAACGGCGCTCCTCCCGCCACCCAATGGTCCCCCCTTTTCAGGACAGTCATTTTCATTTGTTTATCTATTGCCACAGTCACAAAATCCATATCCCTGTATTGCTCTTCGCTCCAGCCTCCAATGATGATCTCCCCAACTTTAAAATTTTCTATTAATTCTTTTGCACTTCCCATATGATCTGCGTCCGGATGAGTTAAAATCAGCTTGTCCAATTGGTGGATTCCCTTACTTTTCAATAATGGAATTATGATATCATCCGCGGTGTTGAACTTCTTTCGCTTTTTTGCCCACATGTCGATTGGAAATGTAATTTGCCCTCCAGTATCAATCAAATAGTTACCGCGATTGAAAGGCAGTATAATTAAAATGGAGTCACCTTGCCCAACGTCGATGATCTGCACTTCACCAAAAGGCGAGAACCTTTGTAAGTTATATTGCAAAAGTAAAAGGACGATTATTATTACGCACCATATTTTACTTTTTTCAAAGGATACTTCCCAAGTCAGGTATAATCCTAAAAGTGAAATAACAAGTAATAACATCATGATGAAAGGTGGTTTTCCAAACGGAATGGAGGCAAGCGGCAAATCCGATGCACCATCCGCAGCTTTATTGCAGAGTATGAAGGTATAATTCAATAATGAGATGAGGGGTTGCCCCAAGGAAGGCAGTAATAGATGAATGAAGAGGGAAATCAGTGAAAATGGCAGCAATATGATGGAATAAAGCGGAACATACAATACGTTCAGAAACACACCAAGAATGGATGCTTCATAAAAGTGAAAAAGCAAAATCGGAAGGGCTGCCAATTGGCAGATGGAACTGACGATGAATAGCTGCGTTGTTTTCTTCGGGTATTGCAAGAAAATGCTTGAAGACATGATAATGGAGAAAGTGACCGCGAATGAAAGCTGAAAACCTATATCATAGAGCATATTAGGCCGAAAAAACAAAAGTGCCATATAAGCCGATCCGATTGCGGCACCCGCCGAGATCCGCTTCTTGAATAGCAGAAGTAGAAAGAAAAGCATAGCCATCAAACAGGATCTCACCACTGATGGACTGGCACCTGAAAGTAACATGTAAACCGGAAGGAAGATTAAGATTGCCATCATCATTCTTTCCCGTGTAATCCCCACCCTGATGCCGAAGTAAAATAACAGCCCCGTTAAAAAACTGACATGAAGACCGGAAATAGCCAGTAAATGAACCAGACCTAGCCGCTGATAATTAGTAAGGTCGCCTTCATCTATATATGTCTGGTCGCCGAATATGAGGGCAGTGACAAAACCGCTAGATTCTTCTGGAAAGTGTTCTCTAATATACGTAATCCCCTTTAGGCGCAAATTACGTATCGAAACAAGAATCGGATTTCCAACGACTTTACATTCCTGAAATGAAATGGAATCCGCTTTGAAAATCCAATGGGTGCCTTGACGCAAAAGATAACGCTGATAATCGAAACTGTTTTCATTTCTGTTTTTGTCGGGAATTTGCAATGTCCCTTCGGCCGGACATGATAAACCGATCCGCAGAAACCGACCCAGCTTTTCCTGTTCCAGTTCAGTGGTGATTTTATAACGAAGCACTAACCGTTCGCCTTTCTCACTGGAAACGAATCCTTTTAAAGAATTTCCATCTATATTCGGTTGATCCGTAAATGTAATGATAAATTGGCTTTCCGTTCCATGATAGGCAGTTTTGTTGCGGTGATCGGTGAAGGAGGCGGCCCCTAAAAACATCCCCATGATAACCAAATGAAAACTAAGGGCCTTCACACTTAATCCCACCAAAAAGTAAAGTAAACAGAGAAAGATAAGGATGATGATCAGCAGCCTTACATTAAAAAAAGAATGGGCCGTAACACCAAATGTGGCCGAAACGGCTAATAAGATAAGGTGTCGAGCCATGCCTGCCCCCCGTCCTATTTAATTTTCAAATATCTGATTGGCCTGCTTTTCCAGCTCCGATACAGCTTCTTTTCCCATGCCTGTTCGTTCAAGTTGAGCTAACAATGAGAATACAAAGTCCTTTTTTTGTTTTCCATTAACATCGATGGCCCCTTTTGCTTCAACCTTCTCGGTCTTGACACCAGCCTGTTTAAATAATTCCAGGGCATATGGATGATTTTTGTAATCTTCCGCATAATAAACAGCCTTGATGCCAGCTTGGATGAGTGATTTACAGCACTGAAGACACGGAAAATGCGTCACATATATTTCCGCCCCATCAGTAGGCACCCCAAATTTCGCACATTGTAAAAGTGCATTCATTTCTGCATGTATCGTTCTGACACAATGATTATCAATTACATAGCAGCCGTCATCAATACAATGCGTCCCTCCCGCAATGGACCCATTATATCCCCCCGCAATGATTCTGTTGTCCCTTACGATGGTCGCCCCTACAGTGAGGCGTGTACATGTGCTTCTTAAGGCTAATAAATGGCTTTGCGCCATGAAATATTGATCCCAACTAATTCTGTTCATGTTGTATCCCCTTACCACTAGAATGATTTTCTTCAATTTTACCCTCTTCCTGTCCATTTGTGTAGCATATTCAATCATTCATTTCACCGAAATGGAATCCCGTAACCTTTCAAACGTTTTATCGCCGATTCCCGTTACCTTCTTCAATTCATCGACCTCATTGAATTTCCCTACCGTTTCCCTGTATTCCAGGATCGCATTCGCTTTGGATGGTCCAATACCCGTCAAGGTTTCCAAATCTTCCTGTGTAGCTGTATTCAAGTTCACCAGTCCTCCTGACGCCCCCTTAGTGGCGGCATCACCAGACGACCCGACTTGTATATTCTCCAAGTCCCCCGTGACTTCTTCACCTATTTCCGGAACATAAATGACCATTTGGTCTTCGACGATTTGGGCAAAATTCACTTTATTTTTATCGGCCTTGTCCGTAAAGCTGCCTGCAGCCGAAATTAAATCAATCACCCGTTCACCTGCCTGTGCAGTAAAAATGCCTGGGGACTTGACCGCTCCTTTAACGTCCACTTTAATGATTACAGGTTCGTCAGCCGTTTCATTTTCACTTTGTTCGATTTCAGCTTCCTTTTCAGAAATGGAAAATATATCTTCCGTATCCGCCGAATCCGCCCCTTGTTGCAAAAAAAAGTAAATGCCCGCTGCAACAAATGCCACCGCAACGGTAATCTTGGTCATTTTCCTTTTTAAAATTTCATCCATTTTCTTTGCCTCCTTATTGGATTTCGCACGATACATTGTCATAGGACAGATTAAAAATACATAGTGTTTTTAGGAGAATCAATCGCTTTAAGTGAGAGGAGTTGATCGGAATTGAAGAAAATCGGTGTTATCGGAACCGGAAATATGGGTACCATTTTAATCGAGGCATGGCTGGAGGCAAAAATATTGAATCCGGCAGATCTAGTCATTACAAATCGCACGCTTTCCAAGGCATTGGTGCTGAAAGATAAACACCCTGGCATCAAGGTTGCGGAAACCGCAGCCGAAATCGCCCAACAAGCCGACTTTATCTTTCTCTGTGTAAAACCATTACAAATTAACAGCCTATTACAAGGCATCAAAAATCATATAAAAAGGGATCAGCTGGTCATTTCCATCACAAGCCCGCTTTCAGTCTCCCAGCTTGAATCGGCAGTGAATGCCCCCTGTGCCCGTTTTATACCGAGCATAACGAACCGTGTCGGTTCAGGGGTATCGTTACTGAGTTTCAGCAAGAGCTGCAGCAAGGAGAAAGTATCAGCTTTATATGATTTGGCCTCAGCCATATCGGCACCGGTCATCATTGAAAATGATATCACCCGGGTAGCTTCCGATATCGTCAGCTGCGGACCTGCCTTCTTCAGCTATTTAGCACAAGCTTTTATTGATGCGGCCTGCCAAACGACGAAGATAGATAAAGAAACGGCTACGACTTTGACTGAGAATATGCTGGTTGGCTTAGGGGAATTGCTTGGTAAAGGGGTTTATACATTGCCAACCTTGCAGGAAAAGGTTTGTGTAAAGGGTGGAATAACGGGTGAGGGGATCAAGGTTTTAGAAGCTGAAACAGGGGAAATGTTCCATCATCTTTTTCAAGCGACACACGAAAAGTTTGCAGAGGACCTTCACGAAGTTGAAAAGCAGTTCGGCCATCCTTATTAATATTCGTAATTTATATCTCAATTCCTTCTTAAAATAAAAAAAGAAGAGGTCAGACCTCCGCTCGTACAGGATGATGTACGAACGGGGATTCTTGACCTCTTTATTATTTACTGGCTACAAACAAGATTCTTTCGGTTTCCGTTACAAGCGGTGCTTCTTCAAGATCCGCCAGAATTTCAGAAACCGTAAAACCTGCTTGCTCCAACCACTTTTTATATTGTTCAACCGGATAGGTCCGTTGATAATGCAACTCATCAAAACGGTCATACAGTCCGCTTTCATCGTCCCTTACGAAAAAACTTAAATCATGCTCAACACTGTATGGTTCTTCACCCGGGAAGCAGTCCCATATATAGGATACTTCTTCACCGTTGACAGCAAAGGTATTATCGCGAAAGATTTCTTCCATTTTATAAATGGAATGGATATCAAACAAGAATAATCCGCCATCCTTCAAATGCTCATGAACCCGGCTGAACGTCTTGACTATATCCTCCTCATCGCGAAGGTAGTTCAGCGAATCACAAAAAATCGTGACACAATCAAATTGGCCAAGTCCCTCGAGTTCTGCCATATTCTGCTGGAAAAGCGGAATAGATAATCCAAGCTTAACCGCCTTTTCATTGGCAACAAGAAGCATTTCATCAGATAAATCCACGCCGGTGACTTTGAATCCGTGTTGCGCCAATTCAACGGTCATTTCCCCGGTTCCACACGCTAAATCCAGGACTTTCCTTCCACCAATTCCATACTGTTCCAGCTTCGCCGTAAGGATCATCAGCCATTTTTCATAAGGTGCGTCCTTCATCAATTCATCGTATACATAGGCAAAGCGTTCATAAGTCATGTAGTCAGTTCACTCTCTAGATCTTCAAAAGGTGCATCTCCCCATAAACGTTCAAGATTATAGTAGTTTCTTTCATCTTTATGGAAAATATGGGCCACTACATCGCCAAGATCCACAAGCACCCATTTCGCCTCGTCAAAACCTTCAAGACGTTTTACATTGATTCCTGATTCATCAGCTTTGCTCTTCATTTCACGAGCTATTGCTTGTACTTGTTTTTCAGAATTACCGTGGCAGATCAAAAAGTAATCCGCTACAAGGGAAATACCTTGCATGTTCAATGCCACGATATCCTCCGCTCTTTTATCATCCGCCGCTTTTGCTGCAATTACAAGAAGTTCACGTTCAGTCATTACATCTTCTCCTTCAAATTCATGATCAAGTCATTATATGTCTTAAATGTGTCAGGGTAAATTGCCTGATTTCTTTTCATTAAAAAAACAACTGTATTCCTTAACGCCTGGATGACAGCATGATCCAAATTTTGCTTTGCTGTCTGCCTGACTTCGTCGACACCGGGAAAAGAACGTCCCGGCTCAATATAGTCGGCAAGGTATACGACTTTATCCAAAAGGCTCATGCCAACCCTGCCAGACGTGTGATAGGCAATCGCATCCAAGATTTCAGCGTCCTGAATGCCAGCTTCCTTTTTCACCAGATAAGCCCCGACAGGAGCGTGCCATAGCTCCATATTGTATTCAAGTAACGCCGGGTCCATTTTTTCAGCGATTATAATTTGCTCCATTTCCTCTTTTGGACGGAATTTTGCATAATCATGGAAAATGGCTGCCAGTTCCGCTTTTTTGACGTCGGCACCATACCGTTCAGCAAGTTCAACCGCTGACTCGACCACACCCAAGGTATGAATGTACCTGCGCTCAGTGATTTGTTCTTTGACCAGTGCCAATGCTTCCTCACGATTCATATAAACCATTCCCTTTAATATACTTCACCACTGGATCTGCTATTAAATATTTCACGGTTTTCCCCGTTCTTAACTTCCTTCTTATCATGGAAGACGAAATGAACATCTGGGGGACTTTCACCATCGTGATTGGGTATACGGTCTTTTCATCATATCCAGGGCGCTTCACCCCGACGAAATTGACCATATGCACCAGCTCGTCGATACGGTGCCAATTCGGTAAGTACTCAATCATATCTGCGCCAATTATGAAATAGAACTCATTGGTTGGCTCAAGCTCTTTCAGCAATTTTATCGTGTCATACGTATAAGATGTGCCTTTTCTTTCTATTTCAATACCCTCAATATAAAAAGATGAGTTTCCGGCTATCGCGTTTTCCAACATAGCCAGCCTGTCCATATCGGTTACTTCCTCCGATTTTTCCTTATGTGGAGGAACGTGATTTGGCATGAACCTGATTTCATCTAGCTCAAGGGCATCAAGCACTTCATTCGCTATAATCAAATGCCCGATATGCGGAGGATTGAATGTACCGCCAAGAATTCCAATTTTTTTCATAGATAGGTTCCTTAAGGTAATTTAAGTTGTTTGTTTTCTTTTGATTCTTTATACAGCACAATTGTGTTGCCGATAATCTGAACCAATTCCGCCCGTGCACCCTTTGATAAAGAACGACCCACATCATCACGGTCCTCTTCACAGTTTTGCAGGATGCTGACCTTGATTAATTCACGTACTTCAAGCGCCTCACCAATTTGCTTGATGAGATTATCATTGACGCCGCCTTTACCAACTTGAAAAATTGGATTGAGGTGGTGGGCCTTTGATCGTAAAAATCTTTTCTGTTTACCTGTTAACATGTGTTACCTCCTAGTTTGTTCAAGACAATATCTGTCATTCTTGCTGTATCCGGCATAATGCCTGTCCATATCTCAAAAGCGAGCGCGGCCTGGTTGATGAACATCCCTAGCCCATTTTGTGTTTCCGCTCCTTTTTCCCCCGCTTCACGCAGCAGCTTGGTTTGCAGAGGGTTATAAATGATATCACTGACAATGGCACCGGTTTTAAGCTGGTCGACCTTTAACGGTGAATGATCCAATTCAGGACTCATTCCAGAAGAAGTCGTTTGGATGATTAAATCATATTGTGATAAGCTTTCTTCCGCTTCGATAATCGAGAGTGCCTTCGATACTTTATCATATGGGCAATCAGAAACAAGCTGGGCCGCCCTTTCCTTTGTCCGGTTTGCAATATCAACTTGCTTTACCCCTTCTTTCACGAGGGTAAAATAAATCGCACGCGCAGCACCGCCCGCTCCGATCACTAACGTTTTTTTAGCCTTGATGTCACCTGATATTTCATCGCATAAAGATTTGAAAAATCCATTTCCGTCTGTATTATACCCTATAAACCGACCATTTTTGTTAACAACCGTATTTACAGCCCCGATTGCAAGGGCCAGTTCATCCACTTCATCAAGGAAAGGGATGATTGAAGTCTTATGAGGAATCGTGATGTTAAACCCTTCTATACCAAGGGCCTTCATGCCTTTTACGGCATCGTTCAAACGCTCAGGTGTCACATGAAAATGATGATAAACCGCTTCTATATTTTCTTTTTCAAATGCATCATTATGAATGTCCGGTGACATCGAATGTGCAATTGGATCTCCCATTACCCCATATATCTTTTTCATAGACTAGACGACCCCTATATTTAGATTAATGATTTGCGAACGATCACATTGACGCCCTTTGGAACATGTGCAACGATTTTCGCTCCTGGCTCATTGACCGTCACCCAGCCAAGACCAGAAAACACAATATCCATTTTACCATCTTTCAAGGAGAATTCATGTGGAATCAGCTTCGGAAACTCCTCGATTTGTTCAGGCCGTGGGGGCGTCAATAATTCCCCGGCATGGTTTTTATACAATTCATCGGCATTTTCCAATTTCGTACGGTGAATATTCAATTCATTCGAAAGGTAGCAAGTCAGTGAACGCCTTCCGCCTGAGACATAGTCCAGTCGGGCCAACCCTCCGAAAAATAGCGTCTGTCCTTCATTCAGTTGGTAAACTCTCGGCTTGATTTCCTTTTTCGGCATGATCACCTTGAAGTCCCGTTTGTCCACATAGTGAGCCATTTGATGATGATTAATGATTCCTGGTGTATCGATCAATGCCTGTTCATCATCCAAAGGAATTTCGATCATATCCAAGGTAGTCCCAGGGAAGTGGGAAGTCGTGATGATATCGTCTTCACCGCTCAATTCTTTTATAAGGCGGTTGATGAAAGTGGATTTACCTACATTCGTACAGCCCACAACATAGACATCTTTACCTTTGCGGTACCGCTCAATCGCATCAGCAGCTTCCAGTATGTGCTTTCCCTTTTCCGCACTGACAAGCAGGACATCAACCGGGTTAAGACCCAATTCCTTGGACGATTGCTTCATCCAATTGATCAACTTGTTCGTTTTTACGGATTTAGGCAATAAATCGACCTTATTTCCGATCAAAAGAACATCATTTCTTCCTACAAATCGATGAAGGCCAGGCAGCCAGCTTCCATTGAAATCAAAAATATCGACGATTTTGACGATTAAAGAGTCGGTTTCGCCTACTTTATTCAAGATTTTCAAGAAGTCATCGTCTGTTAAGGATACATCCTGAACTTCGTTATAATGTTTCAATTTAAAGCAGCGCTGACAGACGATCGTTTCTTTTTCCAGAGCTGATTTAGGGGCATAGCCCAACTCTTTCGGATCTTCAGTCTGGACCTTCACACCGCAGCCGATGCACACTAATTCTTGATGATTGTTCAATTGTGATCCTCCCATTCTAGCATTCCTTTTCGTTTAAAAAACGCCATGATCTTTCTTTCAAAATAACGATTGATCCTTGTTCTGAATTCGTCGGTTTGTGCTACAGGGAGCACTAAGATCGTATGAAACCCGCCTCTGTTCCCTCCCAATACATCCGTCAATAGCTGATCGCCGATTACCACCGTTTCTTCCAATTTCAATCCCATTGACTTACGGGCTTTATTGAAAGCTCTTACCATCGGTTTTCTGGCCTGGAAGATAAACGGAATGTGAAGCGGATCGGAAAAAGCTCGAACTCGATTTTCATTATTATTGGACACGATCGTCACTAAAATCCCATGATCCCGCAAATTGTCGAACCATTTGATTAAATCGGGGGTGGCAGTTGGCCTGTCCCATTCAACGAGCGTATTATCCAAATCGGTAATGACTCCCTTGATCCCTCTTTTTTTCAATTCTTGAGGATCTATATTAAAAATGCTTTTAACATGTTCACTCGGCAAAAATAATTTAAGCATATTGACACCTCTATATTTTCATTAAAATTTACCGTTTCCATCATATCGAATTTTTAGCTCACTTTCAAAAAAAATTAGGAAAGAAGGGCTGACGGTAAAGAAACATCATAATGGATGTTTTCAGATATGGAAAGGCATTTTTTATTAAATAATGGGAAATTTGCTGGCAGACCATAACCAAAGAACTAATTATTCATAAAAGATTTCGACAAAAATTTCATTTGTTCAACCTGTGGATAACTTTACTAACATTTTCCATACTGATGTGCACCATTTCGTTCACCTTGTAAACAACTTAACCACAGGTTATCCACTTTCAACTGTGGATAACAGAACGATTGTTCTCCACGTTTATTTCTGATACAGTAGGGGTACATCAAGGAAGACTTATCAATATATGCAAGTAAATACCAAATTATTCCTCGCAATCCCAACTGGAGGTGAGCAGCCGTATATGGCGTTCTGATGCAAAAACTATCTGATGACCTGTTGCTTGAATCCTATTTTAAAGCACAGAATTTAAAGTTGAGTACCGATTTCATCCGCCTCATAGAAACGGAAATTCATCGAAGATCCCTAACGCATAAAATCCGATCAATATTTTAATATGGAATACATAGGCTGACATCAATTGTCAGCCTCTTATTTTCAATTGAAGTTAGACGGCCCTCATGAAACCGATCGTTTCACCTACACGGACATCTGCGGGAATGGATATGTTTCCTTCAAGTTCAAAATTTCCTTTTTCAAAGAGAAGCACCACTGTTGAACCAAAGCTGAAATAAGAAAATTCCTGCCCTTTTTCCAATTCCTGAGATTCATCAGTAATGACGATCGAATTTATGAACATGGCCCCGACTTTCACCATCGCCAAACTTCCCGCTTCATTTTGCAATTCAGTTACTGTCCGATAATTTTTTGATAAAGGCTCTTTTCCATATTTCATCCCCCATTTATTAACGGGGTACGATTTCCTTCCAAGGGTCCAGCGTTTGACTACAGAACCCTTGATTGGCGAATGGATCCTATGGTAATGACTCGGGCTTAAGTATAACACGAGATATTTGCCGCCTAAGTACTTTTCCAACCGAAGTTCATCCCCGAGCATTTCCTCCATTGAATATATCTTTCCCTTAACGACGATCTTTTTATCAGCCCGTATCTCCCCTGAATCCTCAAGAACACCGTCAACAGGACAAGCCACCGCGGAAGGAACTGCCGTAATTGGCCTGGCGTCCGCCTTTAACTGCCTTGTAAATAGTTCGTGCAGATTGGTATAAGCTTTTAACTCCTTACCAAATTCTTGTTGATTAAGGTTAAATGTTTTTACATAAAGTAAAATTAAGGGCCTGCTCCAACGAGATTGGCTAAAATGCTTTAATAACCCTGATGAATACTGACCATTCGTCAGTTCAATAAGAATGCGATATAAAGACTGAAACAAATAAAACCACTCCAAATTGTAAAATTATTCTAAAATTCCCTTGCATAAATTGTGTTAAGTAAAATATTATTATATAATAAATACTTATGTTTAATATATTTTGTTTTAATTTGTTTCATTTGAAAGGAGTGAAAAGATGTTTTTATTACACGCCCTCGATCAAACCATTAAAAAAGTGAAAGCACAAACAGCAAATATACTTACTTTAATGAATTTATCCCTTGGTGGATTTGCAATAATTGCCGTGATGCACGGCCAATTGAATTTAAGCCTGCTTTTAATCTTCCTGGCTGCCCTTGCAGATCGCTTTGACGGTATGGTTGCACGGAAGTTCAACATTGAATCGGAATTGGGTAAGCAGCTTGATTCCATGTGTGACATCATATCTTTTGGCGTCGCACCAGCTCTATTATTATACCAAGGAATATTGATAGAATTCGGAGCACCCGGCACACTCTTCACCGTTTTCTATATTGGCTGTGGCGCATTTCGTCTCGCCCGCTTCAATATAAGTGAAAGCAATGGATATTTTACAGGAGTGCCAATTACGGTTGCGGGCTGCATCGCCACTTTAAGTTATCTCGCCGTCCCGTATTTCCATCCGGTCTTTTTCTTATCCCTCATGATTATATTATCATTACTTATGGTCAGTCCATTTAAACTGAAGAAAGTTTAAATAAGAAAGCGGATGTCCTAAACCGGACATCCGCCTTTTTTCGTTCATATTCAGCCTAAAACCCATCTTATGCTTTTCGGACTAATGGGTCGGTCAAACGGATGAATTCTTCAACATCCTCCATACAGGCATTGACCGCTTCTTCCCAAAAATCCCGGGTCTCCAAATCGACGCCTAAATGTTTCTCCGCCAGATCCTCGACCTTCATGGAACCTGTATCCTTTAATAGAGCGATATATTTTTCTTCGAATCCTGCAGGTTCTTTCAGGGCATTCGCGTATATGCCTAATGAGAATAAGTAACCGAATGTGTACGGAAAATTATAAAATGGTACACCTGTAATATAGAAATGGAGCTTTGAAGCCCAGAACGTTGGATTATAATCACTTAAAGCATCGCCATAAGCTTCTTTTTGTGCATCTACCATCAGTTCATTCAATCGTTCGGCACTGACATACCCTTGTTTCCTCTCGTCATAAAACCTTGTCTCGAATAAGTAGCGGGCATGGATATTCATGAGTAATGCCACGGAACGCTGAATTTTATCTTCTAAAAGCACAAGCTTTTCTTCCTCACTGGCCGCTTCCTTCACAGCCGCATCCGCTACGACCATTTCAGCAAAGGTAGAGGCTGTTTCAGCCACATTCATGGCATATGACCGATTCAATGGATGGATATCCCTCATTGCATAAGAATGGAATGCATGTCCCAATTCATGAGCCAATGTCGATACATTGGATGGGGTGCCCGAATACGTCATGAAAATCCTTGACTGCTTATTTAATGGAAAGCCGGTGCAAAAACCTCCTGGTCTCTTACCTGGTCTGTCCTCTGCTTCAATCCAGCTGTCTTCAAAAGCTTTCTGGATGAAGCTTGCTAATTGAGAACCGAACTTCGAGAATTGCTGTATGATGAAGTCTGCACCTTCTTGATAATCCATTACTTTGGACTGTGCCTTAACAGCAAGCGGTGCATCCAAATCCGCCCAACTTAATTTATCCAGATCCAATAACTCCGCTTTCCTTTTTAAAAACCTCACAAGCGGCTCCTTATGATCGGCAATGACATTCCACATGCTTTCGAGCGTTTCTTTTTTCATCCTCCCTATTTCAAGAGGCTCTTTCAAAATATCATCCCAGCCCCTTTTTTCATTCACACTGAGACGGAATCCAGCCAAGTGGTTCAGCGTCCGGGCAAAAAGGTCACTCTTTTCCTCCCAAGCCTGTTCCCACGCGGTAAATAATTCTTTCCTGGCCCCTTCATCAGGATCAGAAAATTTATTCGCCGCTTGGCCTACAGAAAGCTTTTCACCCTTATATGGGATGGTCATTGAACCGACGATCGTATCATACATTTGGCTCCAACCTTCGAAACCGTCCATGGCCAATTGGGTGATTAATGATTCTTCCTTTACGGAAAGCTTTTCCTTGGCCTTTTCCCGGCGTTCATTCAATACGAATTTCAATTCATTCAATGGTTCTTTTTCAAGGATTTTTTTAAAAACCGCATCATCAAGCTGTATCAACTTTTCATCCAGCCTGCTTAACACCATTTTTAGTGAAGCGACTATCTTCATTTGTTTGATCCGCAGCTGACCAGCCTTTTTATCCTGCGCATTTTGAGCTTCCAGGCATCCAATGAAGGCACTGGCCTGCGTGGATTTCATATTTGTATTTTTATAAAGATCAAATGCCTCGATTAAACTGATTTCATCATTGCCTTTTGGATTGATATTGCTTACAAGTCGGTCTAATTCTTTTACCTCTTCGTTAATTTCATCTAAAAAAATCAGGAACTCCTTAGAAGAGCTTCCTCCTTTAAAAAAAATATCCAAATCCCACGTCAAAGAATATCCCATCCTGCATTGCCCCCTTTTTATCACTAATCCCATTATAGGGGTTAATTCAAAATTTTTCTAATTAAAAGGAATTTTCAGATATTTGTCAGAACATTTTTCTATATCCCAGATTAAAAGCATGTTATGATGAATATATTCTTAGGAAAGGGGTGGTTGATTCATATGAAATTCTTTATTCACATGTCTGCCATCATCCTGCTCCTTTGGACGCTGCCCATACAGTTCCATCATCATGCACAGCAGCTGACCATTGAAGAACATACCGATGTTCACCATTGGGATAAGGCCGACAAGAAACAGCCTTTCGTGCCTTCCTTCAATTCCTGGCAGTCACTTATCATTGTTCTAATTTTCGAATTTTCCATTTTGAGTTTTCTTTATTTTCACTCAAATTTACGCCTGCGGTATCTCAGCCCGGTTTTTTTTCAGGCGAATTACGTAGCCCTACGCTCTGACATTTTATAAAAAAATAAAATGGAGGAGTGATTCATATGTGGTTCCGACTAATTATGATAGGGGTCTTTTCTTTAACCGCTTCACGTCTGTTCCTTTTTCAAGGAATCGAGGTTTATCATGCATTTACGGATTTGATCCGAAATAAATATTAAAAAGAAGAGTGCGGGGAAATTTTCCCCGCACTCTCTTTGACTTTATCATTCCTAGCCTTTAGCTTTCTTTTCCTTCTCTTTTTCTGCTCTGTAAAATTCGTGGAACATCTTCATCAAGGCACGTTTTTCGATCCTTGATACATAACTGCGGGAAATGCCAAGCTCCTTAGCGATTTCCCTCTGGGTTTTTTCCTTTTTCAAATCCAGTCCGAACCTGCCTACAATGACTTCCTTTTCGCGTTCATCCAAAATATCAATATACTTTTTCACTTTTTCAATTTCCATATTGAGCTGAATCGTATCGATGACATCTTCCGATTCCGATTTCAGTACATCGATTAAACTGATTTCATTTCCTTCTTTATCCTGACCGATCGGATCATGCAGGGAAATATCTTTCTTCGTTTTCTTTGTCGCTCGTAAATGCATCAGGATTTCATTCTCAATGCATCGCGCCGCATATGTGGCCAGCTTCGTACCCTTCCCATCCGAATAACTCTCAATGGCCTTTATCAAACCAATTGTCCCAATCGAAATCAAATCCTCTGTATCTTCGCCCGTGTTCTCGAATTTCTTGACGATATGGGCAACAAGCCTGAGATTATGCTCGATCAGGATGTTACGGGCATCACCATCACCCTCACTCATAAGCTTCAGATATTTCTTTTCATCCTGAGATGACAGAGGCTGGGGAAAAGCGTTGTTTTTCACATAGGAAACGAATAAGTAAAATTCTTTGATAATATAACCGACAACTGTAAGTATTCCGGGCATTGGTTTCATCCCCCGTTTCTTTGGTTTCCCTATTCATACCTATGCAGCAGTGGGCTTGTTCGTGTCTGTCCCACTAAAAGAAATCAGGAAAGTGTTAAATGTTCAAACCAGCCTGGAGGAATTCCCAAGCGAACGAAGGCAATTGTTCATATAATGATAGGGAATTTTTTAGGGAAAGGGGGTTTTACGATGGGATATAACTATGGACCATACGGATGCTGTTATGGTTATCCGGCCCCTGCGCCTTGCTATGCAGGGTCCGGTTACGGCTTTGGTTATGGCCTGTTTATTGTCCTCTTGATTTTGTTGCTCATTTTCGGGTTTTGGTGGTTGCCGGGATGTGGATTTGGTTATGGAGGATCAGGTCCGTGCTGCTGATTCAGGCAAAGAAAAAAACTCGGCCCGAGTGCCGAGTTTCCCTGTACATATATAAACCATGGCGATGCACCGGCAAATCCGTTAGCCGGTATCCTTCTCCTGCCAATAGCAACGCTTCTCTCCTTTTACGTATAACAAGTTCAACATATTAACCTCCACCTTTCTTAATTTTTTATGAACGGAATACCAACCTCGTATATTTTTTAGAAAAAAGGACGATGCTTCATCGCTTTATCTAGATGTTCTTCCCGAATCTTGTGGATTCTCTCCTGCTGCAAACATTCCTCGGCAGTCATTTTTTTCATTTTAATCGTGATTGTGAAAAAAAGCATATTCAGTGTCATAATATCACCTCCTTTAAAGGGGCGGCCTACAAAAAGGCATAAAAAGGCCGCAGAAAGTTACGTCCTCCTGCGGGTTCTTTTTGAAAATATCAAAAGGCCGCAGGATAAAACACTTCTCCCTGCAGCCGCTATGTCTGAATGATTAATAAAGCCAAATTGCTTTAGAAATATTCCGCTTGGCACAGGTCGAATGTTATTTGATTGTCATTTGAAACGGACCGGCTTATTGCGATTGCGACGACTCCATGTAGATACAATGTCATTTTCTTCGACCTCCTTTGGAATTTTTTTTATTACTTGGTAAGTATATCCACAAATTCGATATTTGTAAACGGCTTTTGCCTATTTATTTGAAAATTTCGATCTTTTCACCCATTTTCAGGGGCTATTATTACCTAAATGGCACGAAGTATGATAAATCCGCCCTATTGGCAACAACACTAGAAAAAAAACCTGATCCTTTAAAGGATCAGGTTTTTTTATGAGGGTTTGTAACGTCGATTTCCGCGGGCGGTCCGGGAGCCTCCTCGGAGCGCTTTTCCCGCAGGAGTCTCGCACAACCGCTCCAATCAACTTTGTTTTGAAATTTAGATAAAACCCTTTTGTCTAAACTAAGGTTTGCTTTTATTGTTTTAGTTTGCTTTTATTGTTTTAAAGAGTCCTGGTCATCCATTTCGGCCAAGATCTTTTTATATTTTTTGGATAATGAGAAAAATACTATGGATATGCCCAGGAACGTTATTGTCGCTCCCATATAGACATATGTGTCAATGATCGCTTTGTCGCCAGAGGGAAGGATGGTTCCTAAATAGAAGAACGAACCCACACATAACAAAGTGATCGCAAATTGTTTAAAATCGACCATTTTCGAACGCAGCATTGCCGCCGTTTGTATTTTGCGGTTTCTCATGCCATTCCACCTTCTTTCAAGCTAATAAGATATCGATATCTCATTCTACCATATTTATTCCAAATTCCAGGGTGTAAATAATGGCAGTAAGCTTGGAAGTGTTCCCTCTCAGATTATCCTTGTAGCGCCTGTTCCAAGTCTTCCAACAGGTCTTCAACATCTTCCAGGCCAACTGAAATGCGAATCAACCCATCGGTTATTCCAAGCTCAGCACGGCGCTCAGCCGGAATGGAGGCATGTGTCATCAGGGCTGGAATGGAAATTAAGCTCTCCACTGCTCCCAGACTTTCCGCAAGTGTAAAGAATCTCACTTTATTCAAAACGGATGCGGCTTTTTCGGCACTGCCGACATCAAATGAAACCATACCGCCGAATCCACGCGATTGTTTTTTGGCAATATCATGATTCGGGTGGCTTTCAAGACCAGGGTAATAGATTTTCGAAACGTCTTTATGCCCGGATAGGAAACGGACGATTTCGGATGTGTTTTTTTCATGCTCTTCCATCCGGATACCCAGCGTTTTAATGCCTCGCATCAGCAGCCATGAATCCTGGGGCCCTAGCACGCCTCCTGTAGAGTTTTGGATGAAATGAAGGTCATTGCCAAGTTTTTCATCATTCACCACCACAAGACCCGCTACAACATCGCTGTGTCCCCCCAGGTACTTCGTGGCGCTATGAAGCACGACATCGGCTCCAAGTGCAAGTGGATTTTGCCAGTACGGCGTACTGAAGGTATTATCCACAATGGTCAGGATGCCGTTTTCTTTAGCTATTTTAGATACTTCCCCCAAATCGGTTATTTTCAATAATGGATTCGTCGGGGTTTCAATGAACAGCGCCTTCGTATTGTCCTTTATCTCTTTTTCGATCGAGTGTATGTCACTCGTATTGATGAACGTAGCCTCCACCCCGAAGCGGTTAAGCACTTTAGTGATGACCCGGAAAGACCCTCCATAAACGTCATCGGTCATCAATACATGATCACCTTGATTGAACAGCATCATAACCGCGGTCATCGCTGCCATTCCTGATCCGAAGGCAAAGCCTCTTTTTCCTTCTTCGAGATCCTTGATCAACTCTTCTAGGGCATGGCGGGTTGGGTTTCCTGTGCGGGAATATTCATAGCCCCGGTGATTTCCAGGTCCATCCTGTTTATAGGTGCTCACTTGATAAATCGGCACCGAAACCGCTCCTGTTTTTTCATCACCAGCAATGCCGCCATGGATCAATTGTGTTTTTTTTCTCATTTTACATACCTCCCTGATAAATTTTTTTGCTTAAGTATCGTTCACTGGAATCCGGAAATATGACGACGATATTTGACCCACGTGGAGCCTTGGCTGCTTCTTTCATGGCCGCTGCAAATGCCGCGCCCGAAGAACTGCCGACAAGGAGGCCTTCTTTAAGCGCCAATTCCTTTACCATATGGAAAGCGTCATGATCGCTTATCGTATGGATTTGGTCAAAATACGTTGCATCCATATAGGTTGGCAAAAATTCCATCCCGATGCCCTCTGTTTTATGGGGTCCTGCTTTGCCGCCGTTTAAAATCGATCCTTCTGGTTCGACGATGACCGTTTTGACAGCAGCGTTCTTTTCTTTTATATATCGCGATGTTCCCATGAATGTCCCGCCCGTCCCGGCGCCGGCAACCAACACATCTACATCGGCTTCCATCTGTTCCCATATTTCAGGTCCCAGCGTTTTATAATATGCATCAGGATTGGATGGGTTGGCGAACTGCTGTGGACAATAAGATCCCGGAATTTCAGCCAGCAGCGCCTTAGCCTTGGCAATCGCACCTGTCATTCCTTCCTCTGTCGGGGTCTGGATCACATTCGCTCCAAGAGCACGCATCAATTCCTGTTTCTCTGCACTGAATTTCTCCGGAACGCAAAAAATCACGTCCACGCCACTGTTTATCGCAGCCAACGCCAATCCGATTCCAGTATTTCCGGCAGTCGGTTCGATGATCGTCCCGCCCTTTTTCACCTTCCCTGTCTGTAACGCTTGAGCTAACAATTCCTGACCAAGCCGATCCTTCACACTGCCTCCCGGATTAAAGTATTCCAGTTTGGCAAAGATACGGACTTCATCCGGAAGCGGGAAATGGGTGATTTCCATCATCGGTGTTTCCCCTATCAACTCATGAATGTTTTTAAAGACTTTCATATTCGGACATCCTTTCATAGTTATCCTACCAATTTAATAAGGATTATGCAATAAAGAATGATCAGCGGAAAGGCTTCCGCTGATCACTTACCATTCATTTCATTTTTTCGACCATTTTCAAAATCAGTGCCGCTGAATGAAGAGCCGCAGTTTCCAGGAATTTATCAAAGGAAATATTGGACTCCTTACCTGCGATATCCGAAAGGGAACGAATGATGACAAACGGTGTTTTGAATTGGAAGGCTACCTGTGCAATGGCTGCCGCTTCCATTTCCACCGCGTATAGATCAGAGAATTTCCCTCTGACGAATTCAACCCTGACAGGATCATTCATGAAAGAATCCCCCGTAACGATCAACCCTTTCGCCACTTGAATATCCTCGATTTCTTTTGCTGCTTCTTCTGCGATTGCGAGAAGCTTTTTATCCGGGATGAAAGCTGCCGGAAGCTGAGGGACTTGACCGTACTCATATCCAAAAATCGTCACATCTACATCATGGTGGCGAACTTCCGTGGATATGACCACATCCCCTACATTAAGTGCTGGATGATATCCGCCGGCAGAGCCAGTATTGATGACTGCATCCGGTTTGAATTTTTCTAACAGGATCGTTGTTGACATTGCCGCATTCACTTTACCGATTCCCGATTTAAGCAAAATGACCTCGACACCATTCAGTGTTCCTGTATTGAACTCGGAACCGGCAATGGTCACCCGCTCCAAACCTTCCAATTTATCACGTAAAATCGTAACTTCTTCTTCCATTGCTCCGATTATGGCCACCTTCATTAGTAAAAACCTCTTCCTATAATTTTTCCGCCTCCATAATCCAGACAAATTGATTGCAGCGCTCGAAGTTCACCTTGTATCCATTTGCTTCAAGTGCTTTTTCCAAAAAAGGAATCGTAGTATAATATTCCGTTTGCAAATCGTTCGCCAAATTATGAAAGCCTGCCTGCCTTGCATCTTGAATCGCCCGTTCATGAGCTTCCCTTGATTGATACATCGTATCCGCAAACACTATTTTACCACCAGTATTCAGTAACTTTCCATAGTTGGCTATCGCTTTTTCTTTTTCTTCATCGGTTAAATGATGAAACGCATACGTGCTCACGATCGAATCGACCTGTTCCGGCTTCGGAAAATCGATAAAATCCCCATCTGCAATTTCTGTTTTTCCACGCAGCTTGCTTACCGCTATTTCCCTCATCGCAGGTGAGGGTTCAATTCCCGATACCTTTAGGCCTTTCCTCACAAGCCTTTCCGTCAAATTCCCGGTACCTACGCCGAACTCCAGTACATGACCATGAGCCCGATCCGTGACGCTATCCAATATCCTATCATAATGTTTAAAAACCTCTTGATACTCAATATCGTGTCCACTAACCGTATCATCATACGATTTCGACCATTCTTCAAATAAATCGATAAATTCTCTGCCCATTTTTAATCACCTTTTTATGATAAGATAATAAAACCTATAAGCATAATATGAAATAAACACAGAAACAGTTCTTGTTTTTTAGGCAAATCCATCATTCGGTTCAGATTCGGAGAAAATGGTGTTAAACTAACAGTATCTAAATGTTGGAGGGGAACAGTCATGAGTTTTCAACTTGACTTAAACTTATTCGAAGATAAAATAGAATTTTTCGAAGCAGAAAGCATCAAGAATCTTGAAGAAAAAATCCAATCACAAATTGAAATCAATAAAGCGATCATGCTTCAGGTGGAATCCGTATCACACCAAATGTATGTAAGTGAGGAAGGCAGACGTTTTTATAGTGCTGTCGTACACTTTAAAGCAAAAAAATGATCACGATGAAAAACCCCCGAAAGCGGAATTCTTTTCGGGGGTTTTATGTTTATGATTTGAACCTTACCTTTTATCGTTTGTCTTCAGTTCTTCGACTTTTACAGGTTTCCAACCTGATCCGTCCACCCATTCAATATAAACACGGAAGGTTTTAGGATTATCTCCTTCAGAAACGGTTCCGATTGCGGTGTTTGACGAACCGCCGTTTTGCAGCCACCATAGCTTCATGCTGCCTTCATCGATTCCGGCTCCGCTTGCTATGGCTTTACTCATTTCATTCCAATCGACCGAGCCCTTATCGAAGCGTGTAGTGTGCTCCCCGGATTGCTCAGTTCCTACTGGTTTCCAGCCTTCACTCTTATAAGTTGCCGCAACATTGCCATCACCGCTGCCTTCCACTTCCACAAGGTCTGCATCCCCTGCTTTTTCTGGATCTGCACCATCTTCTGCCTTCTCTTCTGAATCTTCCTCTGTTGCTTTACTATCTTCTTCTGCATCTTCCTCTGTTGTTGCTTCACTATCTCCTACTGCGTCTTCCTTCTCTGAATCCGTTTCTTCCTTTTTGCCAGCAGGCTTGTCCGCTACCTTCCCTGAATCTGTATCGGCGATTTGCTTTGGTTCAGTCGTGGCTTTTTTTGTTTCGGTGCCATCGTCACTTAAGAAAATCGTGACTGCGACAATGACGATTAAAATGGAAACGATGGTGATAGCAATATTATATATTTTATTTACTTTTCTTTTTTGATCTCTCTGATTAAAACGTGAGCCCAAGGTCCATTCCTCCCTTACCTTTTCTTACTGCCTCATTTTAACATGATTTAGCTAGAGATAGAAGGGAAGGGTTTCCTACACTTTTCGTCAATTCTCGCTATTGTCCTGGTCCTTGGAGTACAGGACTTTTACAATATCTGAAAAAAGAGGCGTCATGCTGGAACTGTTTTCCTTTGTTTCAAAACTTACGGTAACAAGAGCATATTTGGGATCTTTATATGGAAAGTAGCCCGCAAACCATTTATTGAGCTCCCCTTTTTCGATATTGGTCTGAGCTGTTCCAGACTTGCCGGCGACCTCAACAGGCAAATCTCTCAAGGCAGCGCCCGTCCCCTTCTCTTCCGTCACGACCTTCCTAAGAAGATGCTGCATCTTCATCGCCGTATATGGAGACAGTGTCTCGCCGCCAATACTTTGATTGGGAAAATCCACGACGGTCGTACTGTTGTTAAATTCGACCTTTGAAACGGCTTTGACCTGTTCTTTCTTGCCGCCGCGTGCAATCGTAGCCATCATATTCGCTATCGCAAGCGGTGTCGTTTGGACATCCTGCTGGCCAATTGCCGTTTTGGCAATCATTTTCGGATCTTTTTTTAAATCATCATCATGCCAGACCTTACCGGCTTGTTCATGATGTAACTGAGTGACTTCGGTGTGATACACGTCCCCTTGCCAGCCCGTTTCACCAACCAGCCCTAACATTTTGGAATATTTATCCAAAAAGTCCGGATCCTTCTCGGATATTTCCTGTGACAATTCGGCAAACGTCCTGTTGCAGCTTTGGGCAAAGCTATTTTCAAAATTAAGCATGCCCAGTTCCCTCTGTTTATCCGTTTTCCCGTCTATCGTCAAATTACAATTAAATGTCCGGGTGTGACTAGCGGCTTCATAATCGATGGCAGCTGCTGCCGTGACCGTTTTAAAGACGGAGCCCGGTGTTTTTTGAGTCAGCATCATATTGACGGCGCCTTCGCCATTCGGATCTTTTTTATTAAGCGCCGGACGTGATACCATTGCGACGATTTCACTTTTTTCAATATCGATCAGTACAAGACCGCCTTTTTTTATCCCGCGGTCATCGACGAGCTTCTCCGCTTTTTCCTGAATTTCTTTATCGATCGTCGTCACGACCTTCACCGGGTAAAGCGGATTTGCAGGTTCCACATATTTAACATCGACACCGAACATTGGTCCTCCGCTGGCGTCCACGTGAAAAACGAGCTTAGATTCCCCAGCGGAAAGCAAGAACTCATCGAAGGTCCTTTGCAGCCCCGTATTGCCTATTTTAGTTTCAGGAGATAAATTCATGTCCGGATAACGTTTTTTCTTTTCCGCATCTGATATATTCGTCGTGCCGATCAATTGCGCTGCAGGAGTTTGATCATGATATAATTTCTCGTTCACGGCAAAGACCCCGGGAATCTTCAGTTCATTGATTGCCTTCGATTGGCTGGATGACAACTCTATCGGTTCATCCCCGCCAAATACGAATGGTTCTTCCGCTTGTTCTATCGCACGTTTTAACTCCGCTTCCGATTTGCCTATTATCGAGGCCACTTCATCTATAGGCCATGTCATTTTTTTTAAAAATGGAAATAGGACGAGCGTCGGGATTTCTTCATGTGCAAGCGGTTCTCCATTTCTGTCATAAAACTTTCCGCGTCCATCATCAATCTTTAATATCTGTGAACGCTGATTCACGCTTGCCTCTAACAGGTTCACATTATGCTTTGAAAAAGATTCTGTCGATACAAGTTGGATATAGGCAAGCCTGCCTATGAGCATCAGCATGAAAGCGGTCAAAAAAAGAGCCAGCAACCTCATTCGTTTCTTTTTCATAAAATACACCTCGTAACCATTGTTGACGAGGTGCGAATTTTTAAACAATTTTGAACAAATTTACGGGGCATTTTTCCATAAAAAAGAGGATGCCCAATGGACATCCCTTTTGCATTTAATTAGTCGATGGAAACAATCTTGACGCTCATTTCGCCGCCAGGTGTCATGATAGATACCTTGTCGCCGACCCTTTTCCCTATCAGGCTTTTCGCGATCGGGGAATCATTGGAGATTTTCCCTTCGAATGGATCCGCTTCAACGCTTCCTACGATGGAATATGTTTCTTCGTCACCATTTGGAAGTTCAACGAATGTTACCGACTTTCCAAGTGAAACTGTATCAGTATTCGAATCATTGCCTTCAATGATTTTTGCATTACGGATCATGTTTTCGATAGTTGTAATACGTCCTTCAACGAAAGCCTGCTCTTCTTTTGCGGAATCGTACTCTGAGTTCTCGGAAAGGTCTCCAAAACTGCGGGCGATTTTGATTCTTTCCACCACTTCTTTACGTTTAACCGTTTTTAACTGTTCAAGTTCCTGTTCAAGCTTTAACTTACCTTCAATAGTCATTGGATATTCTTTTTCAATTGCCAAAACCCTTCACTCCTTCAAATTCTTTACAGCAAGCATTCGCTGTGACAAGTTTATGTACTATATAGTGCTTAACCCTGAAATCGAGTCAGAATATATAATTGCGCGACTTAAAAAGTACGCGCTTCGATACTAAGAAACATCCGTTCCTTAGTATATAAACCGACTGCGGTGTGCAGCCGGTTCGTTCTGTATCAAGAATAGAGTATTGCGTTTTCCAACATTTGTCCAGTCTTTCCCAATAAATAGTTGGGATTATTTAAATAAACGGAGGAAAATGGCACCTATCATTATTTATGCTATGTTATTACAAAAAAGACTTTTGTTCAAGGATTGTTTGAATTTTTGTCACCATGAGGTCAATTGCCACATGGTTTTGACCGCCTTCAGGAATGATGATGTCGGCATAACGCTTCGTCGGTTCTATGAATTGATTATGCATCGGCCGAACGACACTGATGTATTGTTCGATGACGGAATCTATGGAACGGCCGCGTTCTTTAATATCACGGGTCATCCTACGAAGGATCCGCAAGTCTGCATCCGTATCAACATATAGCTTCATATCCATCAGGTCCCGGAGGCGCTCGTCCTCCAGCACAAGAATCCCTTCAAGGATGATGACATCCTGGGGCTCAACTGTGATGACTTCTTCCGAACGCGTATGGATCGAATAATCATAAACCGGTTTCTCTATCGTTTCATAGCGCAGCAATGCGTTAATGTGATCGATTAGCAAATCATTATCAAAGGCAAGCGGATGATCATAGTTCGTTTTCAAGCGCTCTTCAAAAGGCAGATGACTTTGATCTTTATAGTAATAATCTTGTTCGATCATCAGGATGGAATGTCCTTGAAAGAATTCAAAAATGGAACGGGTAACACTTGTTTTACCTGATCCAGACCCTCCGGTAACTCCGATGACCACTGGTTTCTTTCTTGTCATGTCAATTCTCCTTCCGCATCATATTGTTCACATAAACTCTATTATCTACTTGAATGCGGACAATTTGAAGCGGATGGCGGGCTGCCTCCAGCTCCTTACCTGACTCATCCCAGATCGTACCGATTTTTTGAGTGAAGTTTTCGATTTCCGGTCCAAAAAACTCCACTTCATCTCCAGGCTTGAAGAAGTTACGTTGCTGCATGGTAACGATTTTAGTTTCCTCGTCGTAATCAAGCACCAACCCTGCGAAGTCGAAGCGAGTCTTTACGGTATGATTCCCGAACATTTGCTGTTTATACCCAGGAATTTCACCTTCCATGAACGATGATGCCGTCTCACGATTCGCACACTTATCAAGCTCTTCCAGCCATTCTTGTTCAATCTTGAAATTGTCCGGATCGGCACAATACGCATCAATCACTTTACGATAGACGCTGACAACTGTTGCTATATAATGAATGGACTTCATTCTTCCTTCGACTTTTAAGCTGTCTATGCCAATTTCAATCATGCCTGGCAGTGATTCAATCAGCTTCAAGTCTTTTGGACTCATTGCGAATGGGGCATCTTCTTTATCGAATAAAGCCTTTTCCCCATCTTGATCCAACTCATATAAATCATAATCCCAACGGCAAGACTGACAGCAGCCGCCGCGGTTCGAATCACGCGCCGTCATATGGTTCGAAAGGGTGCATCGTCCAGAATAGGCAATGCACATGGCTCCATGAACGAAAGCCTCGATTTCGATATCGACCTTCTCCTTCATTTCACGGATTTCATCAGCACTCGTCTCACGTGCCAAAACAACCCGCTCCAAGCCTTCCTCTTTCCAATACTGAACAGCCTTCCAGTTCGATAGCGATTGCTGTGTGCTTAAATGGATCTCGAGGTTCGGAGCGACCCGTTTACAGGTTTCGATGATTAATGGATCGGCTACGATGATACCATGAACCCCAGCCTCCTGAAGTCCTTCCAGGTATTCATCCAGGCCATCGATATTTTCATTATGGGCGAAGATATTTGTCGTTACATATACTTTAGCGCCATACTTTTTAGCGAATTCGACGCCTTCCTTCATTTCCTCAAACGTGAAGTTGCCGGCATTGGAACGAAGACCATATTCCTGACCGCCAATGAACACGGCATCCGCGCCGTAATGGACGGCAATTTTTAATTTTTCAAGGTTGCCGGCCGGAGCCAGCAATTCCGGTTTTTTTACAATGACTCTCTTTCCATCAACGATCTTGGAAATTTTATCAGCAATAGCATTCAAGGCTATTCCTCCTCTTTCTCTTACCCTTTTCTTTAATAAACCGATTCTTTAAAGAAGAACCCGGTATCCAACTCGCGGTTATCCGGCTGAACCGCTTTGACCTTTTCAAAGAGCTCAGATTTCATATCATCATAGCGGTCAGGGTCTTCAGCACATACGTCAATCGCTTCCCGATATAGCTTTGTCATTTCAATGATATACTCCGGTGTTTGCAATACCCCTTCGATTTTCAATGAATCGATTTCCGCTTCAATCAATTCCTGAAGTTCATCAATCATGCACATATCATTCGGACTCATGATATGTGTGCCATTTTCATCTTCATAAATCGGATATTTGTTTTCACGTTCCTTATCATGCAAGAACATACTTCTATTTTCCTTCCGATTTTCCACTTCCATTGCCTTGCCTTGGTATTCAAAGTAATTACCTAGAAGCGTACGCTTCGATTGGAACATGCATGTCATGCCGTGCACTTGCACTTCAATCTCCACTTCGGCATTTTCCTTCATTTCCACTATCTCGTCCAGACTTATCTCACGGGCAGCCACGGCACGGACAGCACCGCGTTTCCCCCAGTAATTACATGTGTACCAGTTCGTTACCGTCATCTCTGTATTCCAGTGCAGGGGCATATCAGGTGCCACTGCACGAACAGCCATCAAGACTGCGGGATCACCGAATATGATCCTGTCGGCACCAGCTTCTTTAAGGAAAGTGACATACCCTTCAAGCTCGTCCACTTTTTCATTATGAAATATGGCGTTCATGGATACATACACTTTCTTGCCCGCGGCATGTGCAAGCTCAATCGCCTTCTCGACATCTTCACGTTTGAACTCTCCTGCCAGCCTTAGTGCATAGCGTTGTTCGCCAATGACGAAGGCGTCAGCGCCTGCATCGATGAGTTCTGTTATATGATCGACACTTGTCGGAGTCACGAGTAATTCAGGCTTTTTCATTTTTGTCACCTCTATGTTTACTTATGGCCACACCATCACCAATCGGCAAAATTACGGTATCGAAATTGGGATGGTCTTGTAACCAGATGTTAAAGTCTCTGATTTTTTTGATGAGAGCTCGCTTTCTTCTCGTCATTTCCATTTCTTCAATGTTTTCGGCAACCAGGCCTTTGAATAAAACATTATCAGTAATGATTATGCCAGCACCAGCCAGGAATGGTTCAAACAGCTCAAAGAATCGCTTGTACTGCCCTTTAGCTGCATCAACGAAGATGATATCAAACGGACCATGTTCCATGACTTTCGGTCCAGCTTCAAGGGCATCCCCTTCAATGAGGGTGATCCTTTCCGACAGTCCCGCCTTCTTGAAGTTAGCTCTTGCCTGCTCAATACGGGCTTCATTCCGTTCAAGTGTGACGATTCGAGCTTCCGGAAGGGTCTCAGCCATCCTTATTGCCGAATAGCCAATCGCCGAACCAACCTCCAATATCGCCTTAGGCTGATGAAGCCTTAAAATCTGAAGCAGCACCTCAATGCCTTCGGGCTCCATGATCGGCACATTATTTTCCATCGCAAAATCTTCCAACTCCTTAAGCAAACCCGTACGCTCCGGAATTAAGGAATGAAGATATTGTTCTATTTTTCCGTTCAAAACGTTTCCTCCAATTATAAGGAAAACAAAAGCGCTTGGTCAGTATCATGAAGAAATTGATAGGTCAATTTCCTCACAAGGAGCAGCTGAAACAAGTATGCTTGACGATCTACATTTCCTTATCTTTCAAAATAAAACCCGGCATTCGCCGAGTTACGTCACCGATAGGAATCGGATCTAAAATTCACTTGTACTATTCTATCATAAAAACAAGGGGAAAGTAATATCTCTCCCCCCTCAGTCTCATTGCATTTTTTTATTTATTTATTGGAAATATGCTCTGCCTTTTTGACATTGTGGTCATCCAAGGTCTTCGAGTAAAGGACTTCCCCTTCAGGTGTTGCCAAAAAGTATAGGTAATCCGTTTTCTCAGGCTTCAGTACCGCATCGATCGATGTCGTTCCGGCATTTGCAATCGGCCCTGGAGGCAGCCCCTTATTCTTATACGTATTATAAGGCGATTTCACCTCAAGGTCTTTATAATACACCCTGCTCTTATGTGAACCTTTTGCATACAAAACGGTCGGATCCGTTTGAAGCGGCATATCTTCCTCGATACGATTGTAAAAGACGGAAGCTATTTTCCCGCGATCGACCTGTGCCGTCGCCTCTTCTTCAACAAGCGAAGCGAAGGTCAGCATCTCATGTACGGAATAATCGTTTTTGTCCATCTGGGTCTCGTATGCCTGCAACGTCTCTTCGGTTTTCTTCAGCATCTCGATGACGATCGATTCCAGTGTCGGCTTTTCCTCATAAAAGTCATAAGTAGCTGGGAAAAGGTATCCTTCAAGCGGATATAAAACCTTTTCATTTTCAATTTCCGAGGTCAAGAGCTGCGGAAATTTCTCTTGCATGGAATTAACGAATTTCTTATCATTCAATTTCTTAAAGACCTTTTTCGGATCTTCCCCCGTCTTCACTGCGATGATATCGGCAATTTGAACAAGCTGCTTTCCTTCAGGAATCGTTATCTTCATTGCAGCTTCCTTCATGAGTTTTCCGGTTTTGATGCTTGTGACGATATCTTCAATTGGCATGGAAGGTGATAATTTATACTCTCCTGCCTGAAAACCGGATTCATTGCGGAATTTAATATAATATTTGAATACGCGTGCGTCCTTGATTATCCCCTGCTCTTCAAGCAGTGTTGAAATTCCGTTAACGGAAGAACCGATTGGGATTTTCACTTTCTTGATGGTGTCATCATCCGGATCGACTGGTTTCATGGCTGAGTTGATATATAAAAAGCCCACAAGACCAACTATCCCAATTAGTAAAATAAGCGAAGCTATCGTAATCATGATGATTTTACGAACCAGCTTGGCTTCTCCTTGCTGTTCTAACAATTTCATTCGGATATGTTCCTTTTTAGATAAATTTTTATCTTTTTCATCCACGTTCATTCCCCCTGCAAACTCACACCAACTACAGAATGGTTTCTAGATGATGCTTTCTCTAATTAATCTTTGCTTCGAACATTATACTAAAATCAACAAATAATTACATGTTTTTTGCAAAACTACATTCATCAATACTCTATTTATGGCAAAAACGCACTAGTTTTGTCAATATACAGGTGTAATTTAATAGGAAAATAGTGATATCTCTGTCTAAAGTTTTTTTGAGGGTATATTGATTTCCGCTCCAGGCACCCGCTTTCCGCGGGCGGTCCGGGAGCCTCCCCGGCTTACGCCTGCGGGGTCTCCCCTAGACGCGCTTTTCCCGCAGGAGTCTCGTACCTTACTCTCCAAAAAACTTTGTTTTAATTATTTACTCAGCTTAAAAATTTGTTTCCTGCATGTGTCAGGCATTTCAGGCAAGGGCAGGAATATTCATATCGGAGTGCCATAAAAATTTGAAGAAAAAGAAAGGTGTGAAGGAGTTGGATAATTCTTATTTTGTAGGTTGGGGGACATTGGCACTCATAAACGCCGGACTTGCTCAAGGTAAAAATAGAACGGCGTTGAATTGGTTCTTGCTATCATTATTTTTAGGTCCGTTCGCCACTTTTATGCTTTTATTCGCAGAGAAAAGATAAGGTGTTACTGGTACATAAATGAAAAAAACGACCTTCATGTCCACAGTTTATTACAGGTTTGTTGAACGTTTATTTGTTTTCAGGCACTCGCTCCAATCGATTCAGATAGTAACCCTTTTGCCTAAAAAAATGGCTCGGAATGGTCACAACCGAACCATGAAATGTTATTTGGTGGTGGACTTAAATTTCCACTCCAGGTACTCGCTTTCCGAGGGCGTCTCGGGAGCCTCCTCGGCTTCCGCCTGCGGGGTCTCCTTAGACACGCTTTTCCCGCAGGAGTCTCCCACCTTCCGTTCCAAATCTTCCTCTTTTCAAAAAAAAAACCGACCTTTAAGGGCCGGTTTTTTCTCTTATTCTTCTTCCGCTTCTTCTTGGTCAAGGAATGTATTTAACATTTCCTCGACAAGATCCCACTCTTCTTCTGTTTCGATCGGTGTAAGTTCACCATCTTTATTATCTTCGCTTGGTACGAATGATGAAGCGTGGATTTCGATTTCTTCCTCATCATCTTCTGCAGACATCGGATAGTAAAGTACATAAGATTTGTTGAATTTATCTGAGTCGAATGTGAAAAGGATTTCGCAAAGCTGCTCGTTTCCGTTTTCATCTACTACTGTAATGTTGTTTTCGCCGTGTTCCATTTGTATTCACCTCATATTGAATTTGTTTGTCTGTCCAAGAATCCTTGCAGAATCATGACAGCCGCCATTTTATCAATGACTTTCTTGCGTTTGCTTCGGCTCACGTCCGCCTCAAGAAGGACACGTTCAGCCGCCATAGTTGTCAACCGTTCATCCCAGAGAAACACCGGCAGCTTGAATTTGTTTTCTAATCGTTTAGCGAAATCTTGGCTGATCTCGCCTCGCGGTCCAACGGTACCATTCATGTTTTTAGGTAAACCGAGGACAATTTTAGAAACATCATGTTCTTTTATGATTTCATTGAGGCGTTTAAAGCCGAAGTCATTTCCAGCTTCGTTAATTTTGATCGTTTCCAATCCTTGTGCAGTCCAACCCATCGCGTCACTCAGGGCAACGCCGATGGTTTTTGAACCTAAATCAAGTCCCATTGTGCGCATTAGTATTCCTCTCGATGGTTCTTAAGATACGACTTAACCAATTCTTCGATGATTTCATCGCGTTCAAGCTTACGAATAATGTTTCGAGCATCCATATGGCGCGGGATGTAGGCCGGGTCACCAGATAATAGATAACCGACAATCTGGTTTATCGGGTTATAACCTTTTTCCTGAAGTGCAACATAAACTTGAGACAATACTTCTTGTACATCTCTTTCGAATGGTTCTTCGGGAAAATTAAATTTCATCGTTTTATCAAAGGAACTCATAAACATGCACCTCTCCTCAGCGTCCAGAATCCACTATTACCTACATTGTACAACACTTTCCATTGATTATGAAATCGATAAGACCCATTCTTCAACAAAATTAAGCGCTGCATCCAATTTTTCAGGGTCTTTTCCGCCGGCTTGGGCCATATCTGGACGTCCGCCACCGCCGCCGCCGCAACGGGAAGCAACTTCTTTGACCAATTTACCAGCATGGAAGCCGCGGTCGATGTAATCCTTGGTCACCCCGGCAATCAAATTGACTTTATCACCTTGGGCCGAACCTAATACGATAATGACAGAATCGAGCTTTTGTTTCAAATCATCCGCCATGGCACGCAGATTATTCATATCGGTAGCTTGAACCTTCGCCACCAATACTTGAACGCCATTAACGTCTTTTACGTTAGAAACAAGGCTGCTTGCTTCAATATTACTTAATTTTGCAGTAAGGCTTTCATTCTCACGATGAAGTTCCTTCACTTCAGCTAGTACCGTTTCAATTCTTGAAGGTACATCTTTCAAGTTCGTTTTCAATTTGGCAGCCGCGTCTTTCAAGACACCGATTTGATCAGTCATCAATTTGTATGCCCCTGCACCCGTTACCGCTTCAATACGGCGAGTACCTGCACCGATGCCGGTTTCAGATACGATTTTGAACAAGCCGATTACCGCTGTATTCGGAACGTGGACACCTCCGCAAAGCTCAAGGCTGTAATCGCCGATTTGAACGACACGGACAATCTTGCCGTATTTTTCGCCGAACAACGCCATTGCGCCCATAGCCTTAGCTTCCTCGATGTTTTTATAGTCCGTATTCACTTGTAAGCTTTGCCAAATCTTTTCATTTACAATCGTTTCGATTTGTTCAATCTCTTCCGCCGTTATCTGGCCAAAATGAGAGAAGTCGAAGCGAAGGCGTTCAGCCTGTACGAGTGAACCTGCTTGATTGACATGTGTACCAAGGACATCTTTCAACGCCTGATGCAGAAGATGCGTCGCTGTATGATTTTTCGTGATATGGATCCGATTTTCTTGATTTACCGTAGCAACGATATCGGAATCTGCTGTTAAAGTGCCGGCAGTAACTGTTACACGGTGCAGATTTTGGCCATTAGGAGCCTTTTGGACGTCATGGACATCAACCTTCACTGATTCACTGGCCATCGTTCCTATATCGGCTATTTGTCCGCCGCTTTCCGCATAGAAAGGAGTTTTGTTCAGTATCACTTGAACTTCTTCACCTTCTTGTGCCTCCGTTACAAGCTCGCCATTTTTTACTATGGCAGCAACTCTGGCTTCGACAGCGACTTGATCATAGCCGACAAATTCACTTTCAACTTTAATATCTCCCAATACCCCGCCTTGGATTTGCATGGAATCCACATCTTGACGCGCTGAACGGGCACGTTCACGCTGTGCATCCATTTCCTTTTCAAATCCAGCATGATCGACCGTCATGCCTTCTTCTTCTGCATATTCTTCCGTTAACTCAATCGGGAAGCCATATGTGTCATATAAACGGAATGCGTCACTGCCAGGAATGGTTGTACCGCCTTTTTCCTTTTCCTTTTTAATGACTTCAGAAAGGATAGCGAGTCCATCATTTAGAGTTTCATGGAAGCGTTCCTCTTCATTCTTGATTACTTTTGCAATGAACTCTTTATTCTTAAGGACTTCAGGGTAGAAGTCTTTCATGATTTCGCCGACGACCGTCACAAGCTCGAACATGAATGGTCGATTAATGTTGATTTGCTTAGCATACCGAACCGCTCTGCGGAGTAAACGGCGCAATACATAACCGCGGCCTTCGTTGGATGGAAGAGCCCCGTCACCTACTGCAAAGGCTACCGTACGAATATGGTCGGCAATGACCTTGAATGCAACATCTTTTTCTGAATCAACACCATACTTCACATCGGAAATCTCTTCGACTGCCCGGATGATCGGCATGAATAAATCTGTATCATAGTTCGTCGCCACATCTTGAACGACGGAAGCCATACGTTCAAGGCCCATGCCTGTATCGATATTTTTCTTTGGAAGCGGTGTGTAAGAACCGTCCGGATTATGATTGAATTGGGAAAACACAAGATTCCAGACTTCTAGATGCCGTTCATTTTCCCCGCCTGGATATAATTCCGGATCATTCGGATCATCGCCATATGCTGGTCCGCGGTCATAGAAAATCTCTGTGTTCGGGCCGCTTGGACCTTCACCGATATCCCAGAAGTTTTCCTCCAGGCGAATGATCCTTTCAGCAGGAACACCGATTTTCTTATTCCAGAGTTCGAATGCTTCATCATCTTCAGGATGGATCGTAACAGCCAATTTGTCTTTGTCGAACCCAATCCATTTTTCATCGGTCAAAAATTCCCATGCCCATGTGATGGCTTCTTCTTTGAAGTATTCACCAATGGAGAAGTTTCCGAGCATTTCGAAGAACGTATGATGACGTGCCGTTTTCCCCACGTTTTCAATATCGTTTGTACGGATGGCCTTTTGAGCATTTGTAATCCTTGGATTTTCAGGAATCACCCGTCCATCAAAATATTTCTTTAACGTCGCCACCCCGGAATTGATCCAAAGCAATGATGGATCTTCATGAGGAACCAATGACGCACTTGGTTCGATGTTATGGCCTTTTTCACTAAAAAAATCTAAATACATTTGGCGGATTTGAGCACCAGTTAAATACTTCATATATATATCCTCCTTTAAAAATTATGTAATTTTGAGCACACAAAAAACCCCCATCCCAAAAACAGGGACGAGAGTTTACTCGCGGTACCACCCTGATTATGGACGCAGGAATTCATCCCAGGCCCATCACCTTCATAAAAGCCTTAACGCGGCATGACGGCAGGTATTAGCTGCTCTCAGGACTAGCTTTCTGCTGCTCTTCACCTTACAGCCCCTTTCAGCCTGGGGGACCACTCTCTTTTAGATGGACTTCAGCATACTTCATCCTTCAACGAATTATCTTATGTAATGGATTATATTCACAAGACTTTTATTTGTCAATAAGGGGCGGCTTCTTTCTAAAGTGAACGCGGGCATGAAGTACAAAAACTTTCAATACTGCCAATATGGGAATTGAAAGGACCATGCCCATGATACCTCCTATTTCCCCCCCGGCCAATAATGCGAGCATGATGAACAGCGGATGCATATGGAGGCTTTTACCGACTATAAGCGGCGAAAGGATATTTCCCTCAAGAAATTGAAGTACAAGCACGATGACCGCGATGATCAACACCATCTTAACCGACATTGTCGCGGCGATGACCAGTGCAGGAATCGCCCCAATAATCGGTCCGAAATACGGAATGACATTCGTTATCCCGATTATCGCCCCCAATAGAAGCGGATATTGCATTCCGACTATCCAGAAGAGCAGCGAGGAAATCAAACCGATCACGACACAGACGATGATTTGTCCGCGGATATAGCCGCCAAGCGATGCATCCACATCACGAATGAATGCCCGTCCCTGCTTGCGCCATTTTTTCGGCGTCATATACCATGCCATTTTTTTTAAAACAGTGAAATCTTTCAGGATATAAAATGCGATGAATGGAATCAATGCAATCAGGACGATGAAATCAATCATCTTCATTGCATACTCCATCGCCTTTTCAGGTATACGCTTCAGCCAATCTTCGAAAAGGGTGACACCTTCTTCGAACCTTTCATGAATTCCGAACGGCCAGGCAGCCGTTTGATGATTGAGTTTATCGATGCTGCCCCGGTACTGTTCAACCAGTTCCGGCACGCTTTCCGACAGCTCGCGGACCTGGCTGACCATCACTGGGATACCTTTATAAACAGCAAAGCCGATCCCTCCGAAAAACAATAAATAGATGATCGTAATCGAAAGCCAGCGACGCATCCCCTTCTCATTTAAATATTCCACTACTGGGTGAAGCAAGTAACTGATGAACGCACCAATCAAAAAAGGCAGCAGTACCGTCACACATACAGCAACGACAGGTCCCCACATGGGCTTAAGTTTCATAAAAATATAGATAACGAAAAATAAGAGCAATAAAAAACCCAGGCGATAAAACCACTTTAGACGAATACTCACAATAAACACCTCCCGCTCATTTATTCTTCGAAAGGCGGGAGGTTTTCATACATAAAAAAGAGTGCCCTCATTATCAGGACACCCATTCCTGCTATAATAATGATTTTAATCTTTTGCGTATTTTCTTCATGTTCCGTTTAAACATCTTCGAGTTCATCAAGTCCGAACCCATATTCATTAGAGTATTGCGTGAACGTCTAGCCATTGCAAACACCTCTTCCGTTATTTACATACCGAAGCGGCGGTCATTTTCCTCAAACAAATCGTCCAATGAGCTTAAACTTCCATCTTCCTCGACTTGGTGCGTATTTATGAGCCCTTCGGATAGAGTCATTTCAATAAAGCAATTCCAACAATAATATTGATTTACGCCAATCTTCCCAACATCTTTACTGCGGCAATTCGGACATTTAATTTCCAAAATGGACACCTCACTGTTCATAAACTGAAACAATGATGGTATCCTTCCCTAATGCAGGCGGCTGTTTTGATTCTATCACTGTCGACTCCGAGAAAAACCCATCCGTTGTTTCATACGCTATAATCGTGCCCATTTTTTCCTTGAAATATACATCCTGCAGTAAACCAAGCTCTTCGCCCATTTCTGAAAAAAGCATGCGTCCCAATAATTCGTCCTTCGAAAGGCAAATGGAATCCGCAGGCACTTTCATTAAGGTTGAATCCTGTTGCATGATGACGATCCCATCTGGACCGAATGAAGTAATATCGTCGAGTTTCAAATGAAAAGCTCTTTTGAACAATGCATGTTGATGAACGACCAAGCCTGTTACCTGACCCATTTCAGAAATTGATAAATCGTGGACCGTACCGATTCTTTCTCCTTTGATTGTAAAAACCGGCATCCCTTTCAATAAAGAAAACGTCCGCAAGGTCATCCCGCCTTTCCGAACATTTTTATTATCTCTTTACTATTGTAAATAGATGTGCTGAAAGGTTTTCCATTGTTGGTCCCTCTTCCGGTAAAACAGAAACCAGGCCATAAAAAAAGACCGGTTTCCCGGTCTAATACACTTACTTTACCATCCTCTGCTGGCACCTCCGCCACCGGAACTTCCTCCGCCGCCGCCCCGTGGACCGCCGCTGCCGCCTCCACGGCCGCCGCCACCTCCGCGACTGATGATTATCAAGAGAATATTGATTAGCGTTTGAAGGAAAAATCCTTTAAAGAACTTGGCATCGAGGATGACTACGATGATGACTACGATGATAATGAGGAAAATCTGTAAACCTGATGGCTGAAAGGTTTCTGACTCTGGCTGAACGGAGAGATCTTGATAAAATTCGTCACCTAGGTCGTATTCTTTCGTGACATCGTTATATACAGCCTTATAGGTCTCCGTCAGGGCAACATCATATTTACCCTCTTTCAGCGCAGGGATAGCCACATCATCCAAAATCTGTCCAGATCTTATATCGGTAATGGCCCCTTCCAAACCGTATCCCACTTCAATGCGGATTTTCTGTTCTTCCATGGCCAGCACAATGAGGACTCCATTGTTCAGCTCGGCATCACCAAGCTTGAATGATCTTAATGCCTCGACCGAGTACTCCTCGATTTCGGATCCTTCCATCGAATCAACCGTCAAAACGGAAATTTGTGCTTTTGTGGCATCATCCAATCGTTTCCCAAGTTCGATGAGTTCGGATTTTTCCTGATCATCCAGGACTCCAGCAAAGTCCTGAACATATATATCCCCAACTGGTTCAGGGATGTTAGGTTGTGCTGCGGCTACGTTTGCTAAACCGAACGTGAGAATGAAGAATAGCGCAAACACAGCGAGTCTTTTCATTATTTATCGCTCCCGAAATCAACCTTTGGCGTTTCTTTTTCTTGATCGGTCACTTCAAAATATGGTTTGGCATCGAACCCGAACACTCCTGCCATCATATTCTTCGGAAAGCGTTTAATCATTTTATTATAGTTGGTAACTTCATCATTATAGTCTTTTCGTGCTACCGTCAGCCGATTTTCCGTTCCTTCCAAACTATCCATGAGACCCTTAAAGTTCTCATTGGCCTTTAAATCCGGATAGTTTTCGACAACCACCAAAAGTCGGCTCAAGGCCCCACTCAATTCTTGATCGGCATCAATCGCATCTTCAGTGGAATTGGCACCGGCCAGCTTCGAGCGTGCATCACTCACCGCTTTAATGGCTTCCGTTTCATGCGAAGCATAACCCTTCACCGTTTCGACAAGATTTGGAATCAAATCCGCTCTTCGTTTTAATTGATTATCCACTTGCGACCATTTATTGTCGACGTCTTCACTGGCACTTACAAGGCCGTTGTATGAAGATGCCCCATAAATGACAAGTAAAACGACAATGACTATTCCTATTATCCAACCTTTTTTCATCAAATCCCCCCTACTCTTTCACATATTAGTTATAATTCCACCAAAACTATGAATTTTAAACAAAATGCATCCAAAAGAACCCGCTACATAAAATCATAAGGCGTGACATTCTCCATCCCGATCATCGGGTCAGCATGCATGAGAATATCAAGATAACTCGATTGTTGAGGTACTTCTCCCTTTTCCGCCGGCATTTCTTCTTCGCTCAAAATTTCCCGCAGCTTTTCACGCAAAGTCGTTTTGCGGCGCATCTCATCATTACGCTCGATCCCTAAACGGAATGCATCTTCTTCACCACAAAGGATCAAGAAATTTTTACTGCGCGTAATCGCCGTATACAATAAATTACGTCGGAGCATCCGATAATAGCTTTTCACTACAGGTAAAATGACAATGGGGAATTCGCTTCCCTGCGACTTATGGATGGAGCAGCAATATGCATGTGTGATCTGGTTCAAGTCCTGCTTCGTGTATGTCACCTCGATGCCTTCGAACGATATGATTACTTTATCGACATGATCGGTATTTTCTTTAGCGAACAATATGGACACGATTTCTCCCATATCGCCATTAAAGACACCCTCCTCTGGCTGGTTCACCAGTTGAAGCACCTTATCTCCCGTTCTGTATATTACGTCTCCGAATTTTATTTCCCGCCGCTTTTCATCCGCATTGCTATTGAACACTTCCTGAAGCATTTTATTCAGTGCATCAATCCCGGCAGGCCCTCGATACATCGGAGCCAGCACCTGTATATCCTTGGCCGTGAAGCCTTTCGTCCTGGCATTGGCAACGACTTTCTCGATTACTTGGGCGATTTGACCGGTTTGGCAGCGAATGAACGATCGGTCTTCTTGCTGTTTCGTGACATCAGCCGGAAGCCTTCCCTTTTTGATTTCATGGGCCAATTCAATGATCGATGAGCCATCGGCTTGACGATAAATATGTTCCAGACTGACAGTCGGTACACAATTCGATGCAAGCAAATCCTTTAAAACCTGCCCAGGGCCAACAGATGGCAGCTGATCTTCATCACCAACCAATATCACTTGGACATTTTCCGGCAGAGCTTTAAACAATTGATGGGCCAGCCACGTATCCACCATGGAAACCTCATCGATGATTACAATACGGCCATCCAGCTGATTATCCTCATCATGGGAAAAGCCTTCACTCCCGTTCCACCCGAGCAAACGGTGGATCGTAACAGCGGGAAGCCCAGTCGATTCGGCCATGCGTTTCGCTGCACGGCCAGTAGGAGCCGCAAGTACGAATGGAAATGGATCGCTTCCTTCTTTTTTATAATCGTTAATGTCCATGGATACGCCATGCAGCTCTGCATATAGCTCAACGATTCCTTTAATGACTGTCGTTTTACCGGTACCCGGTCCGCCCGTCAAGATTAACATGGGTGATTGCAGGGCCGTTTGGATCGCTTCTTTTTGGGCCGGGGCATAGGAAACATCCAGACGCTCTTCCAGCTCCCCAAGTGCAAGCAGGAACTCAGATTCGGGGAACTGGTCCTCATACTCGGTTTGAGCAAGCAGCCTCTTGATGTTCATTACGATTCCCTTTTCCGAATAGAATAGCGAAGGCGGATAAATTCGTTGATCCTCGACAACTATTTTCCCCTCTTGCGTCAATTCGATTATTTCCGAGGAAATGTTCGTGAATTCAATACGATCCCGTTTATTTTCCTCCAGCAGCCGTTTGACTGCTTCCAAAAGCTGCTCGGCTTCTATGTAGATATTTCCGTCCTGCAGGCATTGTGATTCAAGCGTATACAAGCATGCAGCCTTGATTCGGTCGGGATGGCTGCCGGAAATGCCCAGCTGATGCCCGAGCTCATCCGCCCGTCCAAAACCAATCCCTTCAATATCCTCTACGAGCTTATATGGATTCCCCTGAACCATCGTTATCGTATCCTGTTTATACATTTGATATATCTTCATCGACAGCTGCGGACCGAAGCCATATTGATTCAGGGCGATCATCACCTGCTCCAGACCTTGATGCTCGACCAATGTATCATAGAGGCCCTTTGCCTTTTCACCGGATAGCTTCGGGATATCATCAAGCAGCGAGGGCTGAGCCAGAATTTTTGAAATTGCCTTTTCACCCAGTGTCTCAACAATGCTTTCAGCTGTTTTCTTCCCAATGCCCTTGAAAAGGTCACCTGATAAATAACTGACGATGCCTTCCTTGGATTGAGGCAAATCCTTGCGAAAATGCTCTACATGAAATTGAAGGCCAAAACGCGGATGTTCCTTCATGGCCCCATAAAAAATATAGATCTCATCCTCATGCATCCTTGGAAAATAACCAGTTACGACCGCTTCCTTCTCCTCATAATTCAGATTCGTTTCATGCACACGAATTCTTACAACCGAGTACATATTTTCTTCATTATGAAAGATCGTCACTAAATGACTTCCCTTCATGAACATTTTCTCTTCTGAAAACAAATCCAACGAGTCTTGCTGGCTCAACGCTTCTCCCCACCTTTCCATGCATATGCTTTTTATTTACTCTGCATTCATTTCTTCCAACAGTTTCTTACCGTGTGCGGCAAGCATATGGTCTGGCTGTGCTTCCAAAGCCTTGTCAAAATAAGCCATCGCTGCTTGCGCATCCTCACGATACCCTGCAAACGCAACACCTAAATTATAATAAGCATCCGCATGTCCCGGATCCTGTTCCACAACTAAATTCAGCTGGTTGATCAATTCATCATATAATTCCGCATTAGCAAGACATAACGCATATTGGAATCTTGCATCAACGTCCTCAGGGCTCAGCTCCACCGTTCTCTGTAAATAAGGCATCGCCAATTTCGGCTGATCCAATGCCATCAAAGTCAATCCAAGCATGAAGTAAGCATCGCTGTTATCCAGTCCCAATCGGATTGCCTTTTCGAACATATCCTTCGCTTCAACTAGTTTAGAATCTGATTCATAATATAAGTTTCCTAATGAATAGTAAGCCGCTGCCGCATTTTCATCCAGCTCGATCGCCTTTTTGTAAAACTTGACCGCTTTATCCGTTTCACCAACGGCAGTCAATACATTCCCAAAGTTTATGTAGGCAACAGGCTCATTCGGATTTTCCTCGATCGCCTCATTAAAAACCTTCGCCGCTTCTTCGTATTTCCCTTGCTGCATAAATTCAATTCCTTGTTGATTCTTATCCATATCCATTCACACTCCATTTTTATATTAAAAAGTATAGCATAAGCCAGTGGCCCAATTCAGGCGGTATACCCGCAATCCAAAAGAAGTCCCCAACCGCAAACACAGCTGGGGACATGCTTATTTTACCCTACGTAAGTCAGTTTTTCACCTTTTTTAAATACTTCATCAATCGTACCGCCGCCAAGGCATACTTCACCTTCATAGAATACGACTGCTTGTCCAGGTGTGATCGCGCGGACTGGCTCGTCAAAGATGACTTCGACGTCACCATTATCCAAGACCTTCACCTTAACACCGCTATCCTCTTGACGGTACCTGAACTTTGCCGTACATGTAAATTCACCCGCAGGTATATGTTCCGCTACCCAGCTGACATTCACTGCACGAAGGGAATTGGAATACAGTACATCATTATCAAAGCCTTGACACACATATAAAACATTGCGCTTCAAGTCTTTTCCCGCAACAAACCAAGGTTCGCCGCTGCCGCCGATCCCTAGACCGTGACGCTGACCGATGGTGTAATACATCAATCCGTCATGCTTGCCCATGACCTTGCCATCCATCGTGACCATATCACCGGGCTGAGCTGGGAGGTAATTGCTTAAAAACTCTTTGAAATTGCGTTCACCGATAAAACAGATGCCTGTAGAATCTTTTTTCGTTGCCGTGGCAAGACCCGCTTCTTTCGCAATTTCACGGACTTCCTTCTTATCAATGTGTCCAAGCGGAAACATGACTTTTTCCAACTGTTCTTGAGTAAGCTGGTTCAAGAAGTACGTTTGATCTTTATTATTATCGACACCGCGAAGCATTTTGTATTCGCCATCCCGGTATTCAACCTGTGCGTAATGACCTGTAGCCACATAATCGGCACCAAGGCTTACGGCATGTTCAAGAAATGCCTTGAACTTGATTTCCTTATTGCACATTACATCCGGATTCGGGGTACGGCCCGCTTTATACTCATCCAAGAAATAAGTGAAAACTTTATCCCAATACTGCTTTTCAAAATTGACCGCATAATAAGGGATGCCGATTTGATTACAAACGGCAATTACATCATTGTAATCTTCCGTTGCCGTACAGACTCCGTTTTCATCTGTATCATCCCAGTTCTTCATGAAAATCCCGACCACATCATAGCCTTGATTCTTCAATAGCAGGGCTGACACAGAAGAATCCACGCCTCCTGACATACCCACGACGACGCGGGTGTCCTGTGGTGCTTTTCTCATTCTGTCACCTCATTTATTTAAAGTGAGAGTTATCTTCTCACTAATCTATTAACGATTTTAACGGTAGTTTCAGCCGCCTGCCTTACTTCCTCTTCCGTGTTGTTCAGACCGAAGCTGTAACGAATCGAATTCTTCGTCCGCTCCGAATCTTTCCCGAACATCGCCACAAGCACATGCGACGGATCGATTGACCCAGCAGTACAAGCAGATCCGCTCGATACAGCAACACCTGCCAAGTCCATATTAACGAGCATCGATTCCACATTCGTACCAGGAAAACTAACATTCAGCAAATGCGGCAGCGACTGTTCCATAGATCCGTTAATTTCATATTGTACATCCGCCTCATCAAAGACGGCAAGCAATACGTCTTTAAAACGCTTGTATTGCTCCTTTTTCTTTTCCATCGTGCTTTGTGCAATTAAAACAGCTTCTGCAAAACCGGCAATTGCAGGCACGCTCTCCGTACCAGCACGGCGCTTGCGTTCTTGTTCCCCGCCATATAAATGAGGATTCAGCTTCAAGCCTTCACGTATATAAAGAAAGCCGATTCCTTTTGGACCGTTGATTTTATGTGCGGATACGCTAAGTAAATCCACACCCAACTCACGGACGTCGATAGAGATCAAACCATATGCCTGAACCGCATCCGTATGGAAAATGGCTTGATGCCCCTTGAGCAGCTGTCCAATTTCAGCTATCGGCTGGATTGTTCCAACCTCATTATTGCCGAACATGACCGAAACCAAAATCGTGTCATCCCGTAATGCGGCCTTTAAATCGGCAATTGAAATAAGCCCCGCTTCATTCACAGGTAAATATGTGACCTCAAAGCCAGACTTCTCAAGGTATTGGCATGTATGCAATACCGCATGATGCTCAATCTCCGTAGTAATGATGTGCTTTCCTTGTTCTTTATAAGCATTCGCAACACCAATGATCGCCGTATTATCCGCCTCGGTTCCGCCGCTCGTGAAAATGATTTCATTCCGCCCCGCACCGATGCTCGCTGCAATACTCGAACGCGCTTCATCCAAAACATGGCGCGCCTCCCGCCCGAACGCATGAATGCTCGACGGATTCCCGAAGTCATTACTCATGACCGTCATCATCCTATCGATCACATTCGGATGCATCGGTGATGTCGCAGCATGATCTAAATATATTCTGTCCACTTTTTTGTCGCCTCCATTAAAAAACGCAAGCGCCTACATAATAGGCGCATTGCTAATCACTTAAATATAATACATATAAGAATCGATTTCACCCGTATCCTTGTAGCTCGCCAAATCCATAAGCGTCGTATTATCCAATACATCCTTCACAGCATCGCGAATCCGGATCCAAAGCTGGCGCTTCACCGGCTCCTCATCCTCAATTCCTTCAACAGGCGTAATCGGCCCTTCCAATACACGAATCACATCACCCGAAGTAATCTCCTGAGGATCCTTAGACAAGACATACCCGCCATACGCACCGCGCACACTCTTCACCAATCCCGCATTACGAAGCGGCGCAATCAACTGCTCCAAATAATGCTCCGACAAATTATGCGTCTGGGCAATCGATTTCAAACTCTTCGGGCCTTCTCCATAATGTTTAGCAAGCTCGATCATAATCGTCAAACCATAACGGCCTTTAGTAGATATCTTCATACATATACACCTCAAATTATTTATCCGTTTCTAAATTCTTTTGAAATTATAGCATATTCCCGCCGGAAATGCATTCACCCGCCCTTCATTTGTCAAATTATCCTAATTGGAGAGGTAGGAAAAGATAGAAAAAGGTTGGGTTAGGACGGAATTTTTGCTCGGACGGTCGGATTATTGCGGGGATAGGTCGAATCTTTCGCCCGGACGGTCGGATTATTGCAGAGATAGGTCGGATCTTTCGCCCGGACGGTCGGATTATTGGGTGCTAGAACAAATTTTTCGCTTGGAAGCTGGATTATTTACGCTAGGTCGGATTTTTCGCTCGGACGGTCGGATTATTGCAGAGATAGGTCGGATCTTTCGCCCGGACGGTCGGATTATTGCAGGGATAGGTCGAATTAATACAAAAGTTCATCCATGCCACATTTAATTTCACTAAAATACAGGAAATCTCTTTATTAACCGAGAATACTTCACTTAAATCTATAAGGAGTGGTTATCATGATCATTAAAAACTGCAAGAGGCCTTTAAAAATAGACATGCTCGAAGCTCTGATGAGACGCTTACCTCCTGGGCATGCGAAGCACCCGGCATTTATTGAAGATATTAAAAAAATCAAGGCTGGATACAACGGTGAAAACAGAGTCTTCCAATCTCTTAAATCCCTTCCTGAAAAAGAATATCTACTCTTTCATGACCTCCGACTTATTGGATCACCTTTCCCCTTCCAAATGGACATACTCATTCTCACATCCTCTTTCCTATTAATCCTTGAAGTCAAAAACATGGCTGGTGAAATCTTTTTCGATAATGCATTCAATCAACTTATCCGTACAAATCCAGATGGAATAACCGAAGCTTTTGATGATCCCATATTGCAAGTGAGCCGGCAGCGTCAGCACTTGTTAGACTGGTTAAAAACAAAAAGAACGAACAACCTTCCAGTTGAAACTCTCGTAGTCAGTGCCAATTCTTCAACGATCATTCGGGCCGGGAATACGGATATTAATAGAATAGTGACACGTAAGGATCGGATTCTACTTAAAATTGAGGAATTAAAAAACAAGTATAACGAAGCGGTCCTTTCTACTAGAGCAATGAAACGATTATCGAATTTATTGCTTGATAGTCACATCCCTTATTTTCCTAAACCCCTCGAGAATTATAGAATTCCGATTACCGCCCTCTAAACCGGAGTATTCTGCGATAAGTGTCATGCATTTTCGATGGAGCGGAAATCAAGAAAGTGGATTTGCCGTACCTGTTTGGATATTTCCCTCGATGCACACATTTCGGCACTATATGATTATCTATACCTCGTCAAACCTACCATTACCAACAGGGAATTTCGAAACTTCCTCCAACTCCAATCCCCATCCAGTGCAAAAAAACTATTACTTTCACTAAAACTGAATCATTCCGGCCATACTAGAGGCAGATATTATCTATTAAATTCTCTCATAGAAGGAGAGGTCGGATTTTTACGTCGGTAGGTCGAATTAGTCCTCTGCTAGGTCGGATTTTTCCTCTGATAGGTCGAATTAGTCACCTGCTAGGCCGAAGTTTCCGCCGGTAGGTCGAATTAATCCCCCGCTAGGTCGGATTTTTCCTCTGATAGGTCGAATTAATCCCCCGCTAGGTCGGATTTTTCCTCTGATAGGTCGAATTAATCCCCCGCTAGGTCGGATTTTTCCGCTGATAGGTCGATTTAGTCACCTGCTAGGTCGGATTTTTCCGCTGATAGGTCGAATTAGTCAACCGCTAGGTCGGATTTTTCCGCCGGTAGGTCGAATTCGTCCATCGTTAGGTCGGATTTTTCCGCTGGTAGGTCGAATTCGTCCACTGCTAGATCGAATTATCGATCTCACAGCATAAATTAAATCCCGAAACGGACTACTATAATAGGAATTCACCCTCTTTTACAGCATAATCAGCGCATTTCCCCTATCAGTTGTGATACCTTATATAAAAAGGAGAGGTGCGCAATGAATATTAAACCGCTTGCTTTCCGGATGCGGCCTCGTTCGATAGATGAGATCATCGGGCAGGAGCATCTGGTCGGTGAAGGGAAAATTATCGCAAGGATGGTGAAAGCCAAGCAGCTTTCTTCCATGATACTGTATGGTCCGCCGGGAATTGGCAAGACTTCGATTGCAAGTGCGATTGCCGGAAGCACGAAGTTTGCCTTCAGGACACTGAACGCGGTGACCAATAATAAAAAGGATATGGAAATCGTGGCTGCCGAGGCTAAGATGTCCGGAAAAGTGATTCTGCTGCTTGATGAGGTTCACCGGCTCGATAAGGCGAAGCAGGATTTCCTTTTGCCTTATCTTGAAAACGGGATGATCACCTTGATCGGTGCAACGACCAGCAATCCCTATCATGCAATCAATCCGGCCATTCGAAGCCGGTGCCAGATTTTCGAGCTCAAATCATTGGAAACCAATGATATAACCAAAGCTCTGGAACGGGCACTTCATGATGAAGAGCGCGGGCTTGGTGCGTATATAACGGATGTCAGCCTTGATGCCCTTACCCATTTCGCGACGGCTTCGAACGGAGATGTCCGCAGTGCGCTTAACGCTCTTGAGCTCGCCGTCATTTCCACCGAACCCGATGAGTCCGGAACGATACATATAGATCTGCAAATTGCCGAGGAATGCATGCAGAAAAAAAGCTTCTCACATGACAAGGATGGAGATGCCCATTATGATGTTCTGTCGGCTTTCCAAAAATCTATTCGCGGCAGTGATGTGAATGCAGCCCTTCATTATTTGGGGCGCTTGGTCGAAGCCGGCGATCTTGTCAGCATTGCCCGCCGCATGGTGGTCATTGCCTACGAAGACATTGGTCTCGCCAATCCGCAGGCTGGTCCCAGGGCCCTCGCTGCAGTCGAAGCCGCTGAACGGCTCGGGTTTCCCGAAGCCCGGATTCCACTTGCCAACTCCGTGATCGAGTTATGCCTATCACCTAAATCGAATACCGCCATTACCGCAATTGATGCGGCTCTTTCCGATATTCGCAGCGGCCATAGTGGAGATGTACCGGATCATCTTAAGGATGCCCATTACAAAGGGGCCACTGAACTCGGACGCGGCATCGGCTACCTTTATCCGCATGACTACGAGAATGGCTGGGTGAAGCAGCAATACTTACCGGACAAACTGCGCAGAAAAAAATACTACAAACCGAAAAAGAGCGGGAAATTCGAACAAGCCCTTGCCTCGGTCTATGAAAATATCGAGAAAAAGAAATAACTCCGGATCGCTTCAGACCCGGAGTTTCTTTATTGTGGGAAATGAAAACTTTTAACATGCCTCATGTTGACAAAAATCGCCTCCCCTTGAGCATTCACCATCTCAATGATGCCATCTTTCACTGCACTGATCATCCCGATATTCTGCGGATGCATCCCCAAGTCGAGCACCACCAGTTTATTGGTTAACTTTTTCACCTGTTCCTCCAATGTCCTGGCCCAGCTTAAAGAAGAAACCTGTGCCAATTGTTCCCCTTTATTCAAACCGTATGGACCCTTTTCATCATTACAAACCGAAAGCCACTTTAAATGATCCATCGAAATGAACATCGTTTTAAATACTGGCGAATAAAAGACGAAATAGTTATTCATGATGCCCACGATATAACCATGAACCGAGTTTTTTTTCGTGAGCAGGATTTCAACAAACATCCCCTTCGCATTCATCAGTAATTTTCGGAACGAGGTCTCGTCAATCTCCGGCTCTCCTCCCGAACCAATCTCCTCATCGATTATAGGAAAAGAAAAATTCTTAATGTGCCGGAATGGAACGTAACGGTAGGCTTTTCCAGTATACAAAACGATGATGTCAGAACTTACTTCAATTAAAATCCCCGCTTCATGTATATTCCCTGAGAGCTCCAGTTCCATATACTGGCCTATATGTTTTGCTAACAAGCGACGCTTCCCCCTTTATATTAAGATCAACCAAACAAAATGGTTGCTTGGCCATTTTATAAGCATTTGAACATAAACTTTTGCAAATGAAAAAATAAATCAAAGGTGTATTGAATCCCAATGAATCCATCTTAGGCAATAACGGCATGTCCACCTTCCATAAGAAGGCACAACAACTCGATTTTGGTTGCTGTACCTGTTTGGTATTTCTTTACCGGATATTTTGATTTGAAGCTTTGATTAAGTTCTCAATCCAAATTTGCTTGAATGCATTTGCACGAGGACTTCTGCGTCTTCCTGATCTTTCATCTGAGCTTGAGCTTGAGCTTGAGCTTGAAGAGCTTTCATATGAGCTTGAGCTTGAAGAGCTTTCATATGAAGAACTGCTCTCTTCTAATGAACTGCTTTCATCCTTTCTACTTCCGTTTGCTGAATTTCCATTTGCTGAATTCGCGTTTGATGCACCTCCGTCCGACGAACCTCCATCTTCGGAATTTTCATCTGTCTCCTCTTCAGCTTCTTCCTCTACCTTCACAGTTAAGGCAACGAATTGGACATGATCAGTTGGCACATAAAATAATTCTTCTTTATGCACAACGATAAGGTACGTATCAGCCACTTTCATCAGGATGCCCTCAACCCTCTCAGGTCCACCAGCGAAAACGGATACCCAGTTGTGGACTAAGCGAGTCAGAAGGCCATTAAGTGTATCGGTTCCGTTATAAACAAATTCAGGCAATAATTGTTCGTCTGATTCTTCGATCACTGTTACACTTTTAATATGGGAAATCGGGTATAAAACAAGCCCATCCTTCTCCGTGGATAAAACTAAAAATTCATCTTTCACATCTACAACCCGGCCAACTTTAGATCCCGGACCGCCGCCATTCACTTGAATGCAGCTAGTTTGAAGTGTTGACAGCACTCCTAAAAAACTGGTCGGAAATACTGTTTCTTCTTCCTCGGCCAATAAATCGACTTGTGACTTTTTCGCATTCGCGACAACTATTTTCAAATGATCCCTTGCGTAATACACAAGTTGAGTTTGTTCATCTTTCCCTGTTTGTAAAACGATATAATCGCTTAATACTCCTATAAGCCTGCCTTCTCTAGAATCAGGCCCGCCTTTAAACACCCTCACCGATTTTCCTGTTAAAGCATCAAGGTACGGTAAACCAACAGTCTCTGCCATTTTTCCTTTAGCCTCCAATAGTTATTTATACTTTAATGATATCCGTACTGCATATATATGCGCCTGCTTTCCAATACGGACTCTGCTTATCACCCATTTTGTGGGAAATCGTCGTACGCCTAGAAATTCCCTTTTGAAAAATCACTTTTTCCATTCTATTCAACTTTTAATAAAGGGCCTTACTTTTTAATAAAAAAACTCGGGAATTTTTTCCGGAGTTACATCACATATTTCTATATAGAATGAAATGGCCAAAACAGCTGACAAGTCAGATATGTATTTGTCACCATCTTCTTTTTGAATTTGGCATAGTTCTTTCACGAAAATCAACAGATACCCGAGGCTTTCTATAACCGGAGCTTAAAAACTTAGTACGCCCTCATAAATGAGTAGAAAGAGCGAACACAGGGTTTAGATTCACCTTACGTCTCTAGAGCTGATGTTACTGTTGCCTTCTTGCCCAGACCCAAGAACTTCATTTTCCCCTGAGTTCCAGCCAAAGACTTTTTTACACGTTTGATTAATCCATCGATTTAATTTTCTTCTAGAATCATATCGTAAAAATTAAGTACGTCATCGAATTTTTGACATTTTAAACATTGGGATCAACACTGCTTTATACAGCTAGCAATTCGTTCGAATGCTCTGTTAGTAAATTTCAGCATTTAAGTTTTTAAATGACTTGTTCCAGATCCACATCACGAATATCTGTATTACCAAATGTTGCACCGACTAGTTCTTTCAAAGATTCGTTATCATGTTGTTTACTTGTAGGATCACCATTTTCGCATTTATTCCTTTAAAGTAATAGTGGTTGTCATTATTGTTTTCCTCCAATAAAATAAGCATCGCAATTTGCGATGCCTGAATTTTTTTTATTTTATTTTCACTACACTGAACCAATATCTATATGTTCAATTTCAATCATTTATCCGTTAGTTTAATAATTCCTTAGTATCCTTATTAACCTCAATCCATTCATTAACTTCATGAATATTCAAAATATCAACTTGAAGTTGTAATGTTTGACCGATATTTTAATTGATTACTTTTTACTGTAATTACAAGCCTAAACCTTCGAAGCGCATCCTTAATCCATTGTTTATCAGTATAAAAAACACCTGAATGTGAATAAGCCACATCTTAATGCATGGCTTCTTTTCCATTTAGAAAATTATATTCTTTTTATCTCGTCCAACCCTTTTTGTATATTTTGGTGATGTATAAATTAAATCACAAACATAACGTGGACTACTATTCATATTAATTTCGATATAGGAGTAATTTTTTATTTTATAAAAATAAAGAACTCCAAGATATTTCTAAGTCACAGTTTGTTTTGTTTCATTTGATTTTTATTGGACGAACTTTTTCAATAATAAATAGTTTGCTCTTACTATGCAACTATTAAATTATTTTTGTTGGATTAATTCAGTTCCAAAAGGGTGATCACTTCCCTTATTTGATATTTTCTTTGCTGGAGCCCCCACGACCGTAATATTAGGTTCTAAAATAGACTTAGATATCACTGAATTCGCTCCAATTCTTACTCCGTCAGCAATTTGTACACCAATCAATATCTTTACACCGGGACCTATATAAACATTATCCCCGATAACTACATCTTGAGCTATATTCGTACCATTATATATTTGACAATTACGTCCTATCCGTGCTGATTCATTAATAATAATTGTTCCATAATGGAATATTGCCATTCCCGCATCAAAAACGTTAATAGGAATTGATAAACTCAAGTTCATTCTTAAGTTTCGTAACCTTAATCTGTGAAAAGTTAATCTAACTTTTCCAAACAATCCCTTTTTACAGTTAGTTAAATATTCTACTTTTCTTAATAAGCGGGTAAATTTCCAACATTCGTCACCAATTAGACTAGGTTTTCTTTTATTAATAACCATCGATAATTTGTCAGCCTCTAAGAAGTAAAGATAATCTTTGTTGTTTTTAATCATTTTTTTGTATCTCCTATCAAACACCCAAAACTTTTATCATTCTTCTATTTTAACAACAAGCAATGATGAGAGCTACAATTTTTTCACATAAATTAGTTGTAAAAACTCCAGCATCACTAACAGTAATTTTATAATTCGACCCGATTGGATATACTATAACAGTAGAAAGCTGAACCCTTTTATCGAAAGAATTAAAAGGACTTTCATAGTTTATTTGCAATGTCTAGTACTTCATTAAGTGACAAATTCCTTTGCAAAAAAGCAGCCACGGAAATATTTATCTCCGCTGTATTGGTAACATGAGGTCTACCCGATAAGTGGACTTGGGTAGTATTACTAATGATAAAAGAGTTCGCCATCTTAATTTTAGGTTTCTTGCCAAATGAATCAATCCAAAATTCCCCAAAGAAGTTTCGTATCTCTTTAGCTTGATAAATAGAAGTATCGCAGTCGCTTACTTGACCTTACTAAAAGTATTTACACTTCCGTATTCGATATAAATCCCGTAAGAGTTTGTTTTGTCCTTGCCTTGACCCTTTACAAACTTAATGTGGAAGTGATTACTGTTAGCTGAAGTAAAGCTACCTGTTCCTGTTTCTTGTACATAAACCCCTTTTTCCTTGAATAAATATTTAAGTTTAATGTATTACATTGATAAGTAGTTACAGATAAAGTAATTCCATTTTTGGGATTAAACATAGTAATGTTATCAAGTGATATAAATACCAGTTGTATTTCTGTAAGTAGAATTTGTGGATTCAATCTTTATATCTTTAAACGTGTGATTGTCCATTAAGTATTAACGCAAAACACCCACCTAAACCTTTAGTGGGGTGTAAAGCAAATGTTGTAAAAGATGATACAATTGCACTACAAAATCTTATTAACTATTGTTCTGATAACAAGAAAAAAATTATATACACCTTTCGAAACTTATAAAACAACAGCGACTTTATCTATACAAATCAATCATGGTTTTTATTGGTTGGGTGACATTGGTGTAAATACTATTTAGTTTATTGGCATTTTCCGCAAACTGCGCGGTATGCTCTTGACTTTTTTGTTAGCTTCATTAAATATACTATAAGCTATCCTATCTGCCATATTAAGACACCGCTTATCTTTTTTATGAAAACATTGCCTCCTGCTACAGAAGTAAGTCGAGCACGGAATTGAACAACACCTGTTAAATCAAATTGCTACAACTCGCTGAGTCTGTTGTTTTGGGGCCCATACTTAGGTCAGTTAGATTCGATAGAACGTCCCAGTGACTCTGCTGCTTTGAATATTAACTTCCTGCTTGTCACTAGTACCGTAAACTTTCAAGGAAAAAATTTTAGTGTCACCAACCGTTTCCGTACTTGGTAGAGGCTTATCCGCACCTAAAAAATTATCCTACTGTACATTTTTACCTTCTCTAGGATTATACTATGTATGAATTCCTATGAATATCATCAGCGGCCGATATCGTCCTTTTGAAAATCGTTACCCTTTGTCACCATGAATTGCAAAGCATGGAAGCACGGTTATCAATAAGCCTCCCCTTGAAGTCTGGAAAAACCCCATGCCTATTTCCCTAGAAGTTATTACGACTTTTTAAAACTTTCTGCCACCAAGTCGGAATATCTTGCTCGTAAAGCTCCTGCCAGATTAGCATTCATTTCATAAAACTTTAAACTGGAAAAAAACTATTAAAATTTCAAGGAACATAAAAAACCTTTTATTTGGTTCCAAATATGTCAAAAGTATTATAAAGTAGCAAAATGTACTATTCTTTTATTATGAAGTTAAATATAATAAAGAAGTGGTTACAAAGAGGAAGGAAGTAAAATATGAGACATGAAAAAAAGAAGAAAAAGAAACGGACATGGCTGAAGGTAGTCGGGGTAATTGTCCTGCTATTCATATTAGCTGGGGGAGCCTTTGCCTATTCCGTATGGAATTCACTGACAAAAACCGTTGACACGATGCATACACCAATAGACCGTACCACCGATAAACGAACTAAGGACCTTGCACTATCCGATCAGGAGCCATTCTCGATGCTCATGCTCGGTGTCGATGAACGTGATGGCGACAAAGGCCGCTCAGATACAATGATCGTCTTGACAGTCAATCCACAAAAGAAATCGGTCAAAATGCTAAGCATTCCGCGTGATACACGGACCGAAATCGTCGGTCATGGAACACAGGATAAAATCAACCATGCATTTGCCTTCGGCGGCGCGAAAATGTCCATGGATACCGTTGAAAACTTCCTTGATATCCCAATCGACTATTATATGAAAATCAATATGGAAGGCTTTAAGGATATCGTTGACGCAGTCGGCGGCGTGACCGTACAAAACGATCTGGACTTCACATCCGATGGCATTCATTTTGCAAAAGGTACGCATACTCTTAACGGGAAAGAAGCCCTTGCCTATTCAAGAATGAGACATGATGATCCGAGTGGTGATTTCGGCCGTCAATCCAGACAACGTGCCATCATCGAGGCTGTCATCAAGGAAGGCGCTAGCCTTTCATCATTGACGAAATACGATGAAGTCTTCGCTGCACTCGGTAATAATATCCAGACGAATTTGACTTTTGATGACATGATGGACATCCAAAAGAATTACAGGGACGCAAGCAAAAGCATTACCCAATCATCTATAAATGGCAACGGTACTAAAATCGACGGAATCTACTATTATATTGTGTCGGATGAAGAAAAGGAAAAGGTTCAATCCGAATTAAAAGAACAATTATCCATCAAATAAGAAAAAATGAAGAGCTGTCCGGACCCGCATCCTGACAGCTTTTTCATTTTCCCCGTCCAATATTCTGACAAAAAACGAACACCAATTGTAGAGATTTGTTGGAATTTTTGTTGTTTATTAGGCACTAAAAGACGGTATAATCTAATATGAGCTGAAAATTCCAACTTCCCCTTGCCCCTTTCATCACTTGACACTATCATTCACTGGAACCGGAATTCCATCAACCATCATCCATCAACTATAATTAATAATCCTAAACAAAAGGAGTGGATTTGTATGAAAATCAAAGCAGGCAGCTGGGCTATGCTAAGCAAACAGGACAAAATGTTTATTCTGAAAGCCATCAGTGATCGATCAAGAATGAAATATGTTTCATGAGAAGTAGCTCTTTTCGGCAATACATGAGAGCATCGCCTCTCCCTTTTCAATAAAACGAACTCGAGCCTGAAAAAGGAGAGGAAACTATTTAAACCGATATTTCTATAACAAACAGCATTCGCCTTTTTCTGTGAAAACATAGCTATCTTGTTCAAGATAAACACCCTAATGCGAGAATTGAAGACCTGTGTAACTGGAATTTCATAGGCAGTTTTATGCTGCCCTCCAACCTTATCCAGAATCCAGTTCTTCACATTCTTAAGTATCGGCCTACAAATCATACTGAAAGGTCTCTACGTCCATATTGTAAAAGTACAAGGTTGGATGTTGCACATAATATGCCCGATTATTAATTCCCAGCTTCGAAACGCACTTTCAACCGAGCGGCCAATGAAAAATGATATAAGCTTATTCACCAGAGTCCTCACCCTCATAGCGTAGCATCCATAAACGCAAAAAAAAGAAGCATGTTGTAGACATGCTCCGTCATTCCTTCATTATATGTATCAAATTCAGATTCGATGTCGCTTTCTCCATCGATAAATGAAAAGGGAACAGAAGATTCCTAGCAAACCGCTAAACGTGTCCGTGATAACATCCACAAAGAGACACGGCCACCGGTTAGTTTTTGATGCAGTTCATCTGCACTAAAAAGGATACATATAAGAGCTCCTGAAAACGAAAGATTACCATATTATACAAAACTGCACCAATCAACATCCAACGCAATAAGCCCAGGACTAAGTATTTACGGATCATATACTTTCAGGTTGTTCAATGATCCCGCTTAATTTCTCCTTAATCTCTTCCACAAGTTCATTTACAGTAACATCTTGTCCAGACTCACCCTTGGCAAAAGTGTCTTTTAAAATATCAAAAAAATCCATTCGAAATTTCCACTCCAATATATAATTGAGCCACCGTTTCATACTGTTGTCCTAATCCTTTTTTCAAAAATAAGGAATATAGCTCATTTATTTGATAATCACATATAAATCGAGAATTGGCAAGCAGAAACTAGTTTAAAAAACAAAAATTTACCCAATTTTAACATTTCTGAAATATTCCTTTTAAATGAATACTAGTAAGTTTTAGGTAAATAGTGTTGATATAAAAAAATAAAAAAGGACCGATTCCTCAGCCCCTTCGATACCAACATATTATGCCTGTCCCATAAAATAAGTCATTAATGAAATCAAAACTAATGTAATGGTAATATAAGTCCCAATAAAAATTTTCTTGCTTCTTTGTTTCTTTTCATAAACTTCCTCGAACGTAATGAATTTGTTTTTTGTCATCAAAAAATCTCCTTCTATTCTGATGTCAGCTATCTGACATCGCCTGTTGCGAAGTCCCTTTGCTTGATCTCTATAGTGTAGTATCGGCACATAACGAAAAATATTTAAGTATTATTAACTATTTTTTTATAGGCGATATTTCTTAAATTTGTAGAAGGTAACGACTAACGTATTATGTACTTTAAATAAATCCTATGATCATTCTGTTGAACCCTGCCTAGGTCTCATTTAGTATCTAAATTTATTAAGCGCTTACTTTATAAAATTCAATATTATTTTTATCCAACCGAAAAATGACAACCACAACGGAAAGCTTAAAAACGTTCCCCACAATAGTCCCACAACAACATTGCTGGATTCATTCATAATAAAGCATCTCCTTTTATTGGATTGTTTTTCTGTTGTTAAATTTAATTACTATTCAACCATTATTTTTAAAAATCAAGTATCACAAAAAGAATGAGCTTATCTTTATTAATAAAAATAATGCAGCTTCTTTCTATGTACTATATTATTCATAATAACTTAATAAGAAAGCGCTTACAATAGTTCTATATACTGTTAATCCTTACTTTTGCTTTACTACTTATAAGTTTTAGCTCCGAAACATTCTAGTCAGGAAATAAATCTATTTATATTCGCATATGAAAACAATTTTAGCTGATAGCGTCCGCCAACCATTAAATCAAATTAATAAGATTTTCTTTCTTCTCGATATGTTTCCTTATTAATATGCAACCCTAAAATGTTTACATAGAAGTTTTTCGATTTTTCATTATTTGAACAGATTATAGCAACTTGGTATATTTTATTTATCTTCATTTTCTTCTCCAAAAGAGACAAGTAAGCTTAAATTTCATTCAAACAGAGTAATATAAGAATAACAGGATCATCTCTTTTATTGTTTATTTGTACTCTTGACTAATCTCCTCAGATTCTCAGCCCATTCATTTCGACAAAAGGTGAATTCATTGCATCCTTCTTAAAATAAAAATGAACTGATTTCTCAGTCCATTTCAATAAACACCCGTTATGATTGAACGAGAACTTTTTGTTCGTATCCGTTCGGATTATCTGTTTGCCATTTCCACGAGTCTTTACACATCTCGTTTAAATCCTTTTCTGCACGCCAGCCTAATACTTTTTCTGCCTTAGTAGGATTTGCATAACAAATTGCGATATCACCAGGGCGCCTATCTACAAATTGATAAGGTATTTCTTTTGAATTGACAGCGCTGAAAGCATTAATGAGATCCATAACACTATAGCCTGTACCTGTACCAAGATTAAATGTTTCTATCCCTTTATTTTTATCAAGGAACTCGAGTGCCTTCAAATGCCCTTTTACCAAGTCTATCACATGGATGAAATCTCTGACTCCTGTACCATCGTGAGTTTCATAGTCATTGCCGAAAACAGAAAGTTTTTCTCTTTTCCCAATTGCAACCTGCGTTATATATGGCATTAAGTTATTTGGTATTCCATTTGGGTTTTCTCCAATTCTTCCACTTTCATGAGCACCGATTGGGTTAAAATAGCGTAATAAGGCTATCCTCCAAGTGGAATCCGAAATATATAAATCTCGTAATATGTCTTCAATCATCAATTTTGTACGTCCATATGGATTAGTTGCAGACAATGGAAATGATTCATCAATTGGGACACTATCCGGGTGACCGTACACCGTAGCTGATGAACTGAAGACGAGTTTCTTAACATCATGCTTTGCCATCAGGTCACACAAATTAATAGTGCCTGTTATATTATTATGATAATACATTAATGGGATTTCAACTGATTCCCCTACAGCTTTAAGCCCTGCAAAGTGCATTACTGCTTCGAATTTATGATTCTCAAAAATAGTATTCAACTCTTCACGATCTAATAAATCACACTTATAAAAAGTGAAGTCCTTGCCTGTTAATTCCTTAACCCGATTTAATGATTCAAAATTACTGTTTGACAGGTTGTCTACAATTACAATATCATAACCTGTATTTAATAGTTCGACAGCTGCGTGGCTTCCGATATAGCCCGCCCCTCCAGTTACTAGTATTGACACTTTAAATTCCTCACTTCGATTTTAGTATTAAAAAACAAATATTCTACACTATCATTAGGTTCAGTCTCTGTATTATGTAATAAAGTAATTAATAGTACATCTAATTATATCCTAAATTGTTCGTTATATAAGTATAAATCATTAATAATAAAGAATATTATTATATAATATTCTTTATTATTTCAATAGGAAGAAGATTATTCGAAAAAGACATAAGAAATACATAGAATTCAGTCAAAAACAGCCTAAAATAAGTTGCTAAAACCTTTTTTTCCTCATACAGAGATTATTCTTATTCTAGTTTTGTTCAATCTGAATAAACTCCCGCACATCTTCAATAGATAATCCTAGATTTTTAGCCTCCAAAATTAGATAAAACCATTCTTCTCGTTCATGGTTAGCTTCCATGATAAATCCCACCCAACTTGTGGTAACACAGCCGTCTTAGCAATTAGCCTTAGACCTGTAATTTTGCGTCCCTACTTTTCAATAGGTTTGCCTTTCTCAAGAATATTTCACATTAGTTTTTATTATTCTTTCAAGACTAATAAATCATTTAAAAAACTCGTTCGATTCCCTTGTTCCATGTAAACCATTATGCCCTAAAAAAATTTCTCCTTAATTAAAACTATATTAATGTTAATTATACTTAAAAACGTAATAATAGCTCATAATACTATTCGTTTTTTTATGTCATTTTTCAACATAATTCATCATAAAGTGACATTACAATGTAAAACACTGGTAGAATGCACTTTCTTTAAAACACTTTTATTAAAAGCAGAGATATAACCGCTATAATAATCTAGCATTTACTATTCTACAAAAGTAATTTTCCGAATCGAGTAGGCTAAGTGATTCCTTATTAATTTATTTCCCCTAAGAAAAAAGCCAGCATTCCAAACCATAAAATATCTGTAACCTGACTGTTGTTAACTTCCTATTTATACTCTTGATTCCATTTGAATACCTAATAAATTGCTAAACATCCCTCTTTTTTCATTCGCTAATTGGTTATATTCACCGACCTGAATGATTTCTCCCTGATCCATGACCAACACTTGATCAGCATTACGAATCGTCGATAATCGGTGAGCTATGACGATGATGGTCATTTTTCCTTTTAATCTTTCAATAGCGGATTGAATCTTCGCTTCGTTCTCCGTATCTAAAGCACTCGTCGCTTCATCCAATACCAGGATGGACGGTTTGCGTAAAATCGCCCTGGCTAACACTAGCCGCTGCCTTTCTCCTCCTGACAGTCGGACACCCCGATCACCGATGAGGGTATCCAGCCCTTGTGGAAGCTTACCAACAAAATCAGCAGCTGCCGCGAACTCCAAAGACTCCCAAATGGATTCATCACTTGCCTCAGGGTCAATGATCATCAGATTTTCCCGTATGGTTGCATTAAAGAGAAAAGGATCTTGCGGGATGTAACTAATGGACCTACGCAGTGATAATAAGCGGTCATTAGCAAGGGGAATATCATCTATTCTGACTTCACCCCTATTAGGATGATTCAATCCCATTAATATATCTATTAAGGTGCTTTTTCCGGCACCCGATCTGCCGACAATAGCAGTCATACGTTTAGAGCGAATGTGTATGCTTATATTTTTTAGGGCATAATTGCTCTCGTTTTGATCATAACTAAAATATACATTACGGCATTCCAACCCTTGTTCAATTTCAATAGACTTGATATTTTTATAATCGGATTCATATAACTCTCTTGCTTCTCTACATTCGTTTTGTAAATCCGACAATGCTTTAAAAGATGGTAGCGTAGACCCTATTTGCTCTAAATTGGATTGAATGCTAGTAAATCTTGGCCATAACCTTGAAAAAATAACAATTATAAGCATTAGTTGGGCTGGCTGGGCCATGAACATCTTTATCGAAAAAAACACAAAAATGGCAATTAAGACTGAAGATACAATTTTGAAGATCATCTGGGACGTCGTATTTAAGGTTGTTAACTTGATTCTGTTTTTTTCCATTCTCTCACTTAAAGATAGAAACCAACTCAAATGAGAGTCTTCTAGTGAATTACTTTTGATATCCTTCATTCCGTTAAGATGATCAGTCATACCTGCTAAATATGTTTGTGTTAGCTGGAAGGTTTCCTTTCCAATAGACTGAGACTTTTTCACAAACTTCCGTGAAGAAAAAATAAGAATGATCCCAAAGGCTATGATAAAACTCGTCATTGGAAAAGATAAATAAAAAGCTATTCCGATTTGTATCAAAGTAAAAATAAGAGAAGATATAAACTGTAAAAATAAATTAATACCTGCACTTACATTGAAGGTTTCGTTTGTCATGATGTTGATTATATCGGATTTCCTCTTTTTTAGGTAAAATCCCCAATTGACCTGCAGCAGACTGCCATACGCCTCATCCCTTAACTTTCTAACAAAACCTTGTTGGATTTTGACTCCCAAGATTGTTTGATTCCGCTTAAATACACTTTGTCCAACCATTAATATTACATAAACACCAAGTATCAATAAAAGACTGAGCGTTTCCGGAACTCCTGTGAATAATCCATTAATCCAGCTTAAGAAAGGAACCTCATCCGTTTTTATGTCCATTATACCGGTCAATCCAATCAATGGGATCAATAAGAAAATTCCTACGCCTTCTATAAAGCCTATTAAAATCATACAAATAAGATTGATATATAATATTTTCCCCGAATAATCATGTATTTGTTTCGTATAAAGTAAAAGATGCTTCATTACCATATCCTCCATTTGCAGGCCATATTTGATCGTTTTCCTCCATGTTACTAGTGCTAAAGCGCGAAAATGAAAGGAAAGGTATTAGGTATCCACTTTTCTAAGTTTATTATTCACATTGAAGATAGTATGGGTGGGGTGGTGACGCGTGGACTCCTGGATAAACCTTGGAGGGTTTATTTTGTTCAAATTAAATGGTATTAGATTAACCAGACTCTTGTTCTTTCAGACTTCCACTCCTGTTCTTTTTAGAGAACTTAGAAACAATAGTGAACCTATCCATCACTTCTGCTCCCGTTATGTAAAAAGGTCCACTGCGTAGCCAAGCATGTGCAATGAGCCCTCCATTCTCATCTTTGGCTGTACCTAAATAAAGAGTGCTATCAATTTCTCGTTTTTCCAGCATCTTCATAGCCGCCATTGCCTTTACAAGACACTGGCTTTCCCATATGGTGTAGCGGCTCATAATATTTATAGCCCGTGAAACATTTGCTAAAATCTCTTTATCCGCTGCATTCAATTCATATGATGACTCTTTCATCTGTTCACCAAGTGTTGGGGCAACTTTTGAAAAGGAAATGCTTTTAAGATAACGGGCCCAGCCTAAATGTAAAAAAGCTTCGATATACAGCAGCTTTGTCTTGAAATTCAATCGAAGAAAAGTCTGAGCTTTCTTTACGATATTCATTGTTTAGCCTCCTAGACTAAAGATTCATGATACTAGGAATGGATGCTAACTAAGCCTTGTTCTAGCAATTGACTTAAAAAGTCAGTGACATGTGCCTGACAATCAGCTTGATCGACATTGTATTGTGACTGTAATGTTGCAACTAACTCTTGAATCGTGATGGGTTCCTTCATTAACTCCCAAATTTCCCCGCCCAGTTCACCTAAATTATAATATTTTCCGTTTGAAACGCTTAGCATGACTTTTTCCCCATCCATATCACTTACTATGTTTCCTGGACTTTGGCTATATTTCGTATCAAGTTGATTAGTAATCATGAACTCTTTCCTCCCTTTTTAATACATTTAAAATAATTTCCGATAAGTCTGGCGCCGTGAAGCGATTCGTTGGTCTACGTAATTGGAAAAACTCGATTTTCTTAATCATTTTGGCAGAAGTATTAAAATGCCAGTCCATCAATCCAGATTTTTGTATAAAAAAATTACGGTATGTATGATGATACAATTTATAAAATCTTTGAAGAGATGATATTGGCTTAATTTCTATCTCGGCATTTTCACTCTTGATCAATTCAAATACACCAGCAAGCGGGAGTTGTTCGGTAATAAACTGATTTTGAACAGGAACAGCGAATTTATCTTCTCTAACAATAAGTGGCTGATAGTTATTTGAATCCATTTCAAAATGATTTAAGCTTTCCAGCCATAATTTTTGTTGTGGATATGAAGGTGTTACAATTGGTATATTTTCATTATTTAGCGTTACTGGTATGACATCATCACTCATGAGCTTATAGCCCCTTTTCAAAAAAGCTGAAGCAAGAGTGGATTTCCCAGCACCAGAATCGCCAACAATCGCATATGCCTTTCCATCTATGGCTACCGCACTTCCGTGTATAGGAAGGATTTTTCTTTGCATCAAGATGGCACCCATGCATGTTCCGAGGATATAAAGCCGAATCTCATCTTCTTGTGCCGCATCAATTGGACAAAATTCTATTCTATTTCCGCTTTGAATCGAGAAAATGGCCGTCTTGGAAACATGAAACATAATCCAGTCTTTCTTAATGACAAAATCATCATCAGGAACTGAATGCTCAGACCATAATGCATGGAGATCAGCTTTTTCGATAATAATATCCGTTTTATCATCCACTATATTAATAGGAAGCAATTCTGTCAAAGCTATATCACTTGATACGGTTAAACCATACGCTTCATAAACAGTCTTTGTTTTGATACCGATCATATAAATACCCCCGTACATAAATAACGTCTCTTAATTAGACAGGTCTAATGTTTAATACTTTGTTATTCTTGAAGTCATACCCCTATTAACTGGATAAATAGGGGCTTAGGGGAACCTAACAGACTTTGTTGCGTAAAAAGTTTAACTAAAAGTTATGTCACCTTTAGGAGTGCCCGCTGGAAATGCAGCATCTGTGTAATCACCATCTGTTCCAAGCATTGTTTGATTAACATCAAGAACTTCTAATTCAGGCTTTTTCCATTCCTTTTTCATACTAATCACCTCCTTTTAATCAAATTTTTTTAAAAATCGATATACGATTAAACTACGCATTAAAAACTTATAATCAGGATCAGGGGCATATTCTGGCCTAGCCCCTTCTTTAATCTTTATTAGTGCTTTGTTAATTGCTTGAATATCTAGATATTCTAATGCTTTTTTATCTGTTTTAAGCTGCTGCAACTCTTCTGTGAATGCTTCCCATTTGGGCAGCATTCGGTGAACCCAATCAGCACCTTGCACACCCCTGTACCGTTGATTTAGCCTTACTTTATCGGGTAAGACATTCACTGTAGCATTTCGAATCAGGGCACGATCCATCCCATTCTGTACATATTGACTTTCCGGGAGCGATAAACAAAAGCGAATAACACGGATATCATTCGTCGGATCTCGCTTCCACAACTTGTATCGTAAGGAGAGCTTTGTGGAAAGCGTATTTCCTGCATTCCATTGAAAGATATCTTCAAAATGCTTTTTTCTTTCATTAAAAATATCAGAATTCGAATACCAGCCCGTTTCATCCATGCCATACTCTTTAAATCTGTCATATACCCCTGTTCCTTCTGCAAATCTTGGATTGATCAAGGAAGGAATTTTATATGGCACACCTTCCGGAAAGATCCGATCAATGATTGGAAAGCCGATTCTTGCAATGGTTTTCACCTTTCGCAATCTAGATCCGCCAACGTTATTCCTATATTGTTCCAACTCTTGATATAGTCGAACCCACTTAAGCCTTTTTAATAGAAGGGAGTAATACTCCAAGGGGAATCCCCAGGAAATTGAAAAGTTCCCTCTATCTCCATTAAGTAAAACACCTATGTCATCCTCATTCGCTTTTTCAAACATCCCTTTTAGCCAGAAAGAATTTTCAAAAAACTTATATGGCATCTCCATGATGTCGAGAAAGTCATCCATTTCAGAATAGGAGTCTTTCCCCTTAAAGTCACAATAATGATCAATAATGCCGCCAACATGTCCTACCGTAGATTTGATGTAAGGCCGCTCATCAGCCAATAAGTATTTAGGAGTAAAATCTTTAAAATCTTCGGGAGGAATATAACTATATGTATGTAGTGCAGTGCTTTCCCGCTGCAATTGATTCACAGCAAAGCCAACAACAGCACCGGAATCCAACCCACCACTCAACTGGGCGCCAACTTTCCGATGTGTCCTTAATCTAGATGTAACAGCTCCCTGGAAGACACCTTGAAATGCTTCTATGTAATCTTCATTAGATTTAAGTTTTAACTTATCCCCTTGAGTTAAATAGGAATATCGTTTTAAAGTCACCCTATTATTCTCTATTGTTAAGCTATGAGATGGTGGTATCTGACTTATGGTTCTATAAGGCGTTAATGAAGAATCTACTGCATCAATCATTCCCGATACGGCCAAATACTCAGCAAGCCACTGCTCATTCAACTTTTTTTCTATAAAAGGTAATGACAAAAGCGGATCCATAGTCGTGCAAAATGCAACTTTATGATAGTTTTGGTGATAATAAAGCGTTCTGCTTCCTGAAAAATCCCTTGCACCAAACAACTTCTGTTTCTTTTCGTCCCAAATGACAAAAGCAAAATCCCCTACTAAGAATTTTGGAGCATCTTCACCCCACTTATAGTAGGAAAGTAGAATCAGTTCACTATCCGTCATACCCTTTTGATCGGATGGCTTAACTTGTAACCTCTGGAATAACTCTTCACGATTATCAATAATGGCATCAGCAGTAATCGTACAGCGCCTTTCAAAATCATAAAGCGGGAGCTGCTCACCAACAGATTCAGGCGTGATCCATTGAGCATGACAACCAAGAAAAATCTTTTCTCTATGCCACATTTGGATAGAATCAGCAGGGTACTTTTGTAAAGCCGTCATCAAATTATGGCAATGTTGAAGATTCATAGGCTCTTCATTAAAATGATAAATACCGGCTATAGCACTCATGTTTTCCCCCTGCGTGTTTTGTTATGTATGGTTGTTGCTAACACCAATAAATTCCATTTTTAAGATGAAAATACAGTATAATTACTATTGTTACTTGATCTTTCTCCTCCGTTGGTTCATTACCTTAATGAAAATACTTCTATCATCTGACTTAAAAAATTTCACCCCAACTAATTTTAAAGGTGTCCATACTTCTTTCATTAGAAATAGAGGCATTTATTTTCATCCTTTCTTAATTACCTAGTAAATCGCAACCTTGAGTTCTCTATTAATCCTTTATTAGAATTTATTCACTGCTCATTTAATTATTGAATAATATTCGATTTTTCTCATATAAATAGTAATTCATAAATAAATCGTTTTAATGCAAATCAGTATACTAATGACCTTATAATCTGTATTTTATAAAGAAAAAAACGTTCTTTATAACGAATATAATAAACTAAAATTACCATCTATTTATGCCTTTGTCAATAATCTTAATAATTACAAATCTTCCATTATTCCATTTTTGCTTTTTTTATTAATATTAGTAATTTAAATCCAATTGCTCTTTAACTACCGAAATCTTAAACTTCCAATCGACCTTTTTATTCTTTAAAAAACCATAAGATAGACAGCATTGATCTTTTCTTTTTGCTGTCTATCTTATGGGATGTTATCTTTATATAGGTTTCATTGTCTTTCTCCACACCCATAAAAAGGGCCGTAACGGAAAATATAAAAACTGAAGTGACTTAGGTAACCTTAGTATCTCTGTATCAGCTGGACTGGGATAAAATAGTTTAATAATGTAAAAAAACTTTTGGAGATTTGACCTTATTGAAAATTGGTAAAGATTTAAGACGAACGACTTATGTAGATTTAATTTTATTGAAAATGGTTCGTTGCTAAATGAATTACCCATTTCTATAATGTAGAATATTGCCATTTGCGCTTGCTTCCTTGTACGTTTTCCTGTTGTTAATGACTGCATCTCTTCATTAATTGGGGTATTTAATAATTGTGAGGATAATATTAGTGCATGTCTTCCTAAGTAATGTTGTTGAAAAAATTTTAGTAATCCGTTATTTTTCTCATTAATAATTCCATTTCTTATCATTTGGTCAATATCTAACAACCAACGTAGTCGAAACCACCCATGTCTAACACCGTGAGCAACCAGAAATAAAAACAAATCTTCATCTCCTAAATAGTAGACAGGATAGCTTGTAAGCTTACTAATCCTTTTTCGTTGCCATAATTCATTAAAGTTCGGTTCCTTTGTAGGGGCAGGATGAAGTCTCCAATGAATTTCAAGCTCGATTTTTTTTTGAGGATGGAAGTACGAAACGTGATGTTTGCTCCATTTCCACTCATATAATGTAGCTTGAACCTCCACTCTTTCATACCCCTGATTCAATAGAAGTTCTTCCGCTCTTTTTAAATCGGTTTTAGGAATAAGAATATCTAAATCCTTTGAAGTTCTTAGTGAAATATCCCCATAAATATCTGCAGCAATTACTGGACCTTTCAAAAATAAAAGACGAATCTGATGTTCAGTAAATAACTTGCTGACTTGTTCCATTTCTGCACATAATTGAAGCATTTGGTATGTATTTTTTTTGTATTCGTGATACAAGGTTTGAATAACCTGTATAGGGATTAACTCTCCATCAAATTTTTTTAACTTAGAATATAGCATTGGGTATATTCTATGATGTCTTGCTAGATAGAGGAAATTATCCCAATTAATATCTGTAAACAATTCATTTTTGAATTGACCATTAATATCGCCTTTTCCCGTCCTTATAATTTCAAGTAATAATCTTAATTCCCTAGGTATTATAGAAAAATCAAGACTGCAATTGTTATCCATCTCATTCACTCTCTTCTTAATCTTTTTTTACTCATTATGAAACGATTTCAGCTATTGAACTTTACTTGATTTTTCAAGAAGTGAACAAAAAGACACGATTTGAAGCATCAGTTGTACTCAACTAGCTGACATGTTTATCCCAATAGTAAATTAATGCTACCGGGTTAGCTTGTGATCTAATCCTATGGAAAAACAATAACTAGGTTTTGAAATCTATCGAACTCTTTAATTCTGTTCATTTTTAAAAAAAGTAATTTGAATTTAACCAAATCTATATAATAATTAATCATAGCATGTCTATTTTTTATATCAATAAATTTCCTATGACTTCCATAATTTTTAACGTTAATAAATCCAAATAATTCTTTCAACATGTTTATCGAACTCAATTTACCGTCAAAAATTATACTAAAAGAAAGAAGATTATCGGTGGGGGATGATAAACAAATAAAATGCCTACTTTTATTCTAAATGACAGTTTGTCACTCTAAGTGATTCAGTTCTTCCAACGCTTCTTGTGCGTTTGAATATAAGATATCACCTTATAATGTCAATTCCCCTCGAAATTGGCGTGCATTGGCGCAATCACACCCTCGGTAATAATACGTTTTACGCTCTATAAAGTTCGCGGAAACATCCCTAGCTTTTACTTGCCTAGGCAAGATACAACCGTATTAATTAGCAATGACCATAATTTCAGGCATTTTTACTTCTAAGGCGTTTTTGGATCGAAGTGCCCATGTCGGTCTCTTATGTTTTGGTACTTCCCCTTACTATCTAACGATAGAAAGGTTCTTAGGGCCATACCTTTCCTTCATAAAGCCAGTAATAATTTGTTTCAAAGGATATACGCCTAAAGGCCACCAAACTGAATTTGTACAAAAAATAGCCATGTCAGTTCATTTTTTCTTTAATCGTTCGGCTAGGTCTATAGAATAGGTTTACAAGCTTTACAAGCTTTACAGCACTCCACATATTTTTTTGAAAAGGTACTCTTCTCTACAAGCAATGATAAATGATTACCCGTCTGATTATTTCGAAATACCTTCTGACTTGCTATTAAATTAATGTGGTAGTTAGAGTCCCGTCATCATTTACAGTTAATTTATAATTTGATTTATTTGGTGATACAAGAACCGTACTGAATTGAACAGATTTATCGAATTGTTGAAATGGCCTGCCAGTACAATTAACAATTTCGTACACTTCATTAATCGACAATTTTCTTTGGAAAAATCCAGCCATTGACATAATACCTTCCATAGTATTAGTAGTGTGTTCACGCCCTGTTATAAACGCCTTTGTTGGTGTTTTAATAGGGAAATTGTTTGTAAACTGTAGCTTAGCTCCTCCTCCGTATGGGTCTATTAGTTCAACCTTTTTTGCAATTGGATCAACGTAAATAAATTGCCATATGTTCTTTATCGTTCTAGAAGCGTATCGACCTGATGGTCTTGATTTAGGCCACTCTGCTACAACACCGTCATATAATCCCGCGCTTAATGAACTTACGTTAGCTCCAGCGCAAAAATACTTGTTTTCTTTAGAATTCGTTAGATATAAACCAATAGGAGCAGCATTCTCATCTTCATTATCGAACATATTATAGTTATAAATAAACGTATAAGGTTGTGTCCAATCTACAGTGTCAATTGGTATAGATATCTTTCTACCATCTGAATGGTTAAAATGAACACCCGTCCCCCAACTGCCATCTTTAACCCAAGTAGGTGTACCTTGCAATGTAGCGTGTTTCTTATTCCCCGACTTATCTAATATTGTAGATCCACTACCTTCATTAAAAAACCACAGCGCGTTCAATGCTTTATCCTGTTTTAAAAGATCTTGTGTTAAATCACTATAAGGCGATGCTGGACCGCTATCGCTAAACACAAAAGCTCCTTCTGCTATTTTATTTTTAAAAGTACCATGAGAATTTATATGAGCTGTTCCACCAAGAATCTCTATATGGGTTTTAGTATTCTCAATCCAAAACTTCTCAAAATAATTTCTTATTCCTTTTTCAGAATAAATAGCTGTGTCACAATCACTTAATTGCCCGTGGCTAAAGTTATTTACAGAGCCATCTTCTATGTATATTGCATAAGAATTTGATGCTTTCTCGCCATGTCCTCTTATATACTTAATAAGGAAATTATTACCATTCGGAGATGTAAAGTCTCCAGTTCCTGTTGATTTTAAATAAATACCTTTTTCTTTGAATTTGTATATATACAAATTGGATACATCTGAAACATAAGTACCTCCCTCAAAAGTAATTCCATTTTTCGGAAAGATTATTGTAACATTATCAATTGTAATTAAAAGGCTATCTTTTACATAAATGCCAGTGTACTTATCCTTTGATGATTCTGTATGTTCAATTTTTATATCTTTAATAACATGTGACTGCCCTTTAACTATCTCAATAACATTTCCTTGATGTTGTGGAAGAATAACTGTATTTCTATTTCCGGCTCCACGCAACTCAAATCCTTGTTTTGACGGAATTGTCAAAGGGGATGTAGTCATATAATAACCAGATGGCATAAAGACAACTTTGTTGTTAGCTGAAGCATAGTCAATAATATCTTGCAATATTTCTGTGTTTTCTTTATCGGTATTATTTGAATCGTAAGCTTTTAAAGGTGTTGGTGGAAATAGTACGTTTATAAAATGAGATTGTATATTTTTTCCTACTTCCTCCGTCTGTTCCGTCAAAACCTTAATTTTATGAGCTATCAACTTCCCGTCTTCACCTTTAACCATGGTTGAATCGACTGGTTGTAAAAACAGATTTACACCCTCTTTTTTTATTGTATAACCAAAAATGAATGCAAAAATACCAAGAAAAATATTCAGTAAGAAGTTTCTTCGTTTCATTTTTTATCTCCTCTGATAAATTATTTTAAACACTGCTTAAGAACTACGTTTGCAATTAATGGACGTCACGGATAATAGTTTTACCTGATTATAAGTCTTCCGTGAGAAGGGAGTAGATAAATAACGGAATTTCTCTGAAGCTTCCCGTAATAAATAGAAGATTTACATCAATACTCAAAGTTTATTAATAACTAGTTGCTTTGGATAACTTCTAAGGTTATATATTTTCTAGTTAGAGGATAAAAACATTGTTAATCATAAGCTCTTTTTAGCCATTCTAATTTCCAAAGGCAGAATAATATTTAGGTTAAGCCTATTCATATCTGGGGATCTGAGTCCTAAGATTTTTACCCTCTACCATTAAAAAGATTAATACTTTTCATATATTTTTGAGGTTTTATCTGTACTATATTACCAGTTAAAGATCTTTAGTATTTTTCAAGGAATCACGCTTACCTGTTTGGTAAAATATAAGAAAAATGTGAAATCGACCATTTTTCATTTATAAGGCTATTCGTTAAGCCAGGACCTAAAAGAAAAAAAGCATAGCATTTTACTTATGACGACATAAAAACTTTAGTATACACTTTATCTTTTTATTTCCATCAGGAAGCATGATACCAGGACTGTTTATATAATATGTTGATTAAAAAAATTTAATGTTTGTGCTTCATTTATTGTCTGTTGCTTTCACTCCATTTTCCTGGATTTTTTCTCTACGATCCTCTTCCGATTTCAGTCATTAAACTAGAAGTTTACATACTTACACCCTATTGATTACAAGTTGTCCTGTCTCATCTACTGAAATTTTATAACTTAGACCATTTGGAGAAATTAAAGTTGTGGATTTTACTATTTTGTCATTCATCTCAATAAGGGGTCTTTCTACACTGTTAACTATTTCAAGAATTTCTTTTTTTAATAACTTCCTTTGATAGAACATAGACATTGACATTACACCGATCGTCATATTGGTCACAGCAATTGATCTACCTGATAAATATAGTTTGCTGATGCTTTGTGAATCTTTTATAGGAATTGGAATGGTGGTAGTTAATCCTACAGGTTTATCTTGAGTAGGGTCAATGACTTCAACAAAATTGTTTAAGGGATCAACATAAATGAATACCCACTGAAAATTATCAAAACTTCCAGCTCCGTAACCCACTGTCTGGTTGCTGTGGAGATTGGCCCCCGAAGAATTGTTATGATTTACTATTTGCAAATAAGAACTGTGTAAAATAAAGCCTACATACTTCTCTCCCCCATCTAGGAATAGACCAAATTGAGGATACAAATTGTCCCCCCTATTTTCTATTTTAGCGAGGATACCAAATGTATATGGTTGGCTCCAATCTAACAAATCTTTCGGAGCAAGTATTCTGTTGCCAATCTGGTTATTAAATCTAACAGCTTTCCCCCATTTACCATCGTCAGTCCACTCTGGGGTACCTGTTAACATTAGGTGTTTTTGGTTTCCAGATTTATCAATAACTAAGTTGCCTTCTCCCTCGTTGAAAAAATACAATCCTTTCAAACTCTTAGTGATATTAGGTGATTCTTGTGGTAGGAATGAATAAGGACTTACTTCACCATAGGACGTTTTTATTATTGCCCCCTCTGTAAGAATATTCTCTGTTAAGCCATGACAATCTATGAAGTTTATACCTGATATAGCCTTTACTGCATTTTTGGTGTGCTCTACCCAGATATTCCTAAAGTAATTTTTGCTTGCGTTTTCTAAATAAAAGGCAATGTCAGAATGGCTAATTTGACCACCTCGAAACTCGTTAAGTATACCACCTTCAATGTGTACGCCTATCGTTCCTGTAGTAACGCTATTATCACCCGTTACCATCTTTATTTCAAACGCATTTGAATTAGGCGTAGCACCATTCTTAGATTTTTTAAGATAAATTCCCTTATTTATATAATTTAAAATGAGAATGTCTCTAGCATTCAGGAAATAAACATCACCTTCTAAAATAATACCATTTTTAGGATACATTATATGGACATTTTCAATTGATACAGAGTGTGCGTTTAAAACATAAATGCCTGTATACTTTTTCAAAAAAACCCCTTCTGTATAAATCATAAGATCTCGAATTTTAGCCCCTTGTGATGATATTTCAATAACATTACCCAAATGATAAGGACTAATTACCGTTGCACGGTTTCCTTCACCCACAAGTTCTAGCCCTTGTCTACTAGAAGTCAAACTTAGAGCTGAGGTTACTTTGTAATTACCTCTCGGTATGATTACCTTAGTTGGTCTTCCAGCCACGGAGCAATAATTAATTGCTTCTTGTATAGCCCTAGTGTCGTCTGCGACACCATCACCTATCGCCCCAAAGTCTAATACGTTTACTCCATTCTCATTAGTCACCTTTATATCCCCCTTAAATAAAAAGGGCAAACACTAGACTCTACATATAATTATCCAATGCGTTATTTCAAGCGCATAAGCAAAAAGGATAACAAATTACTGGTATCAAATATATTACTGCATAAATTTGGCTCAAGCCGTTCAGATCTATGTCTAAGTTTGTCCTCGATTCTTCTGTAAATTGAATCTATTCCAGTATATGAATTGATTCAATTTAAGGTTCCGTCCCCAGTCACTATGGACCCTATTTTAAAAATATGAAATGTTTAAATCTCCTCTCAAAAACAGTAGGAAATGTATTCTCTTTTATTGATTTTAAAAGTGACACTAACATGACTCTCGCCAATAAACACTATGAATGTGTGAAGGGATTAAGGTGATTATATGACAGATAGGCGCTAACTATCTTTGAGTATAGTAACCCTTGGTTAGTCGATTAGACAAGTCTTCTACAAGTTGTTTAAGAACTGCAGAGATACAGCATTAGAAATTGCCAATATAGAAAACCGAAAGAGGTCTCCGACATTATAATCGGCTTCTAAAAAGAGCTGAATTGTATTGGACTAGATTTAGGAATAAGCGAATTAGTTAAAATTAGACTGAAAATGATAACATTATAAAGAAGAAGCAACTACAAATAGAACTAATTACTAAAGCACTATGAACGGAGATTTAGAAATGAGAATTTTTACAGCAAAGATATATTACTCATTTAGGACTTAACAAGAATTAAATGTAATTCAAGAACGGTAGGAAACCTAGTTTTCTACCGAGGTGTCGGGATATAAATCGTAGAAAGGAATTAGAGATCATAAAATGCATCATATACTAAAAAGACCTTCTGAAGTGTACGACTCGAAAAGGTACACTTAAGAAAAGTCTCTTATAGGTATTCACATGAGGATTCATTAACAGATTAGGCAAGAAACAAAATCATTAGAATTGGTCCACCTTCCACCAGATAGCCTGTAATGAACTACATCTGTGCGGGCCAAGAATGATCGGAAAAACCGTGATTTAAAATGACTTTTGCCCCTCTGTTCAAGAAATCACAATAAATGTCAGAAGAGTCATCAATATCACCTGTTCTACATTCCACAAATTTTAGATGAAACCATTTCAAATGCATTTTTAAAAGCATCTATCCTTTTAAGTAAAGTGTATCCTGATTGATCAGCTACTAACTACCTCATTTATTATCTGTTGATAATGACTCTTAACATATTCATTATTATAATCTATACCATCCGCATTTTTAAGATTATCTATTGCATGTTCAATATCATTTATATCATCTAAGAATTTTATATAATTAAGATTCATAATCCATTCATATTGAGATTTTATTTTATGATTATAATTACTAAGTACAATACATGGTGTACTTGTTATTGCAGCAAAAACCATACCATGTAATCTATCAGTGATAATTAACTCAGCTTTTTTTATCATTTCAAATAAATCACTTAACTCTTCACTAACCTTTTGTCGGGGAACGTCCCTATTTATTAAAGTGTCAGATTTATTTACGGATTTATAATTAACTTTTAGCAAAGCAAAAATTTTTTCTTTCTCATCACTACTTAATACACCTTCAACGTCACTTCTAATTAAAGCTAATGCGCCTTCACGATTCCTCTTAGGAATGGTTTCGTTTAAATATAGAACTATATCAGGGGTTAGAATTACTTTATTATTTTCAAACGTATTCTTCATAAGTTTATATGACACCTTATCACGCGCTACTAGGGTAAGATTTTTATTTGAAGAATAAATACCCTTAGAAATTTCTTGTTCTTGTTTTCCTTTAATAGTATTACTAAAATACATGCTTTGAGGAAAGGAGATAATCTTATTATTTCTAAAATTTTCAATAATACTCCTTCTACTATTCTCATGTTCTAAATATTGGTCCCCCAAACTTCCCCCACCAATTAAAGTAATAATGTCAGTAGACTTCACAATTTTTTTTATATATTTTGTGTAATTGTTGTACTCTCTTTCCGTAATTCCAATTAGATTATATTCAGGAAAATGATCTTGCAAAAATTTTTTCCGAGCATAACCAAGAGCAATGTCTCCCAGATTTCCATGTTCTTGTTCTAAAAGAAGAAAAATACTTTTATTGTTTCTATCAATTAGAGATTCCTTTACAACCTGTCTTAATTTATAAAAATGGTAACTTTTTGATAAAAACTGATAAATATATTTGTTGCTGCTAGCAACTTTTTTAATTACTTTTATCATCGATTAACACCCTTTCATAGATATAGTAGCAATTGAATTATCTTTTGTTTAAATTTGGGCAATTTCATGAAAATGAATATTTAAAGACCAAATATTTAGAAGTAAGATAGCACAGCTTAAGGAGTTTTGTAACATATATTTGAACTATTTCATTTTCAATTCTTCAATGATAAATTGAAATAAAAATATTATTTTCCATGTATATTTTCACAATATCCTTCACAGATTATTTCTCCTATTTAAATTTTTGAATAATCAACATAACTAGTTGCTTTAATTGTTTTTTATTTAACATTAATACACAACTAATAATTATTCCAAAAACTGCACAGAAAAATGAATTTACCCCTAAATCAGTCCAGTTATTAATTTGATTAAAATGTTTAATACTATAAAATAAAGAAACTAATACACTAACTGTTAATATGTTTCGAATTAATAAATTATAGAACGTATGCCACTTAATATCTAAGCATTTGGCTGTATATATCGGAGTAAATGTTAAATTACGAATTATACTTAATATAACACTCGAAATAGGAATTGCTAAAAGACCTAAATTAGTAAACTTTATTAAGGTAAACACTAGAAACACATTGATTAATCCAGTAATCAACAAAATAATTGAAGGTATTCTCACTTTGTTAAGGATAGTTTGTACATTGTATAATATATTTATTGACCCATTTATTAAATATGGTGTAAATATAATTACCGATAATAAATGAAGGTAACGTGCATCTTCGCCTGGCACCCATAGCTTATAAAAATCTTCTCCAAAAACGATAAAAGCAGATATCGGTACACTTATTAAGATTCCTAATACTTTACCGGAGAAATCGATTTCTTTTAATAATGCACTTTTATCGTCCTTTGCATAGTGCGCTGCTAAGGGTGGAAAGAACACTCCTACTAGCGTCCCAATTAAAGTCACTACAAATAATGGTACTGTTTGAGCAACTGAATATTCTCCTGCTTTCGTTGCACCAAAAAAGATATTTGTTAATAAAAGATCTAAACCCGTTAATAAAACAATGCTTAGTTGATTAAAAGAGCCCCAAACCCCTGAACTCAAGAGTTTCATAACAGCTTTTTTATTGTAATATGTTATTGAGAGACGTATTTCTGGCAGTAGTCTTTTTGTATAGTAAAATGAAATAGCAAAGCCTATAATAATAACGATTAAACTGACGACACCAACAAAGATAATGGAAGGTGTAAATATTGAAAATAAAACAATAAATAATATAGCCCTCATTCCGCTTTGAATTATTTGTTGGTACGAACCCAAATCAATTCGGTTTGTTGCTAATGTAGCCACGTTGAACACTGATCCTAAAACAGATATCAAAAATGTCAGGAAAACTAAGCTAAAGAGAATTTGAATATCAGTATGCAAGTTAGCTGGTATATTTAAAAAACTATCAATAAATAAAATTATTAAAGAAAGTGGTATTATCAACACAGTAACCATTATAATATTCGAGTAAAAAACTGAATTAAAATATATGTTAGCTTGTACTATATCTTTTTTCATTACCTCTAACATAATAAACCTTGCAGCCATTGAATTTAATGCAATTACCAATAAGTTAATATATGTCACAAAATTATTAGCCAACGGATAAAATCCATAAGCTTCTTTCCCTAGATGTTTAATTAAAAATGGTGTAAGTATAAAGCTAATACCCATACTTAGAAGGAAAGACATTAAATTAGCTATTAAATTAATACTAAGTTGCTTTTTAGACATAAAAGGAATACCTTCTTCTCAATGTTAATAGGATATTCTTTTGAAGGTATTATACATAATAATTGAAATTATTCTATATAAACCTAAGTAATGTAATAGACCATAAATTCTTAATTTAATTTGTTTATCTATTCTTTTATTTGTTCTTTTACAGAATTGGGTGGTTTTTTTTCCAATAAATAATTGGAACATAAGTGTCTTGTAATTTTTTGACTTAGCAGCTTCTTTAATTAAGTTTTTTAATTGCTTAGGATTAACTCCAGTTTTCAATTGATAATATATACTACTATTCAATAACTCCAATAAAATAACTGGATATAGACTACTAATTTCTTTATCTTTATTATTTTTACGAGAATAAATTAAAAATTTATCCATTAAGTTCATATATTGTTTGATTAACTTTGGTTTGGGAACATTCATCAATGAACCTTCTCTTTGGAAATAATTGTAAAATGATTCATTTGTAGTTGTTATTTTTTCAGTATTTATAATGAAATAAAGATTAAAAAGTTTATCCTCCGAAAATATGTCTGAGTTTCTTTCAAATCTTATTAAATTTTTTTCTATAATTGATCTCTTGAAGATTTTGTTACAAGCTTCATCCCCATGAATATAATTGAAATAATATCTATAAAAATATTCAATTAAACCTATTTCTTTAATATCGATAACTTCTTCGGTAATTCTCAAAAAGTTCTTTTCTAAATGTTCATCAAATATTTTATTATAATTACAAATAGAAATATCTGCATCTGTATCTATTGCTTTTTGATACATAGTTTCGAACATATTAGGCTCAATCCAATCATCTGAATCAACAAATGCTATAAACTCACCAGTAGCTATATCTAATCCTGCATTTCGTGCAGATGAAAGACCACCATTTTCCTTGTGTATTACCTTAATCCTATCATTATTTTTTTTATATTCCTCTGCAATGTCTCCACATTTATCTGGAGATCCATCATTTACCAAAATCACTTCTATCTCAACTAATGTTTGATTAAGTACAGAGTCAATACATTTTCCCATGTATTTTTCCACATTATATAGAGGTATAATAACACTTATTTTAGGCATATTTTAATTCCTTTTCTGAATCATATTAATTTAATTGTATTCTTGTCTCCCTACCCGATGAATGTTAAATTGCCAATAAATAAATATCCTATTAATAACAAAGAAAACTCCGAAATTTAAATGCGTCACGTGATGAACTAGTTCCTTCTTTAAGAGGGATAGTAGGATTCAATAGATGCATTATCCTCCCATATCGAAAAACGCCCTCTCTTATTTTAATCATCGAGATTTAACTAAAAAGTGTCCATGAAACCATACTAAATCCAGTTATTATTTATTCTATACATTAAATTGTACATCTAAATTGTAGCATTATAGGAGTTTCGCTTAAATTGCTTATTATTAACTAATTTTAGTAAATTAAATAATGGTTTAATATAGTATTTCAAAAATTTTTTTATTTTAAAATAATAATAAATACCCATAACTGACTTATTTTTAATCAATAACCCTATAAATCGAGTTTGAATGCTGGAATTATTAAAATATACAAGTTTTTTTCTCAAACAATCATCATTTACAATATTGTAAATAAGATTTCGCCTATTTTTTGAGTTTAGATTACTATTTTTATGAAATAAATTTCCTAAACAGTTAATAATCATTTCTGTATAGGATGATTCAATGTAATATTTATTGTTTTGGGTATAATTTTTTTCTTCTAATAAAAACTCTCTAACTTTTTGGAACAACATTTGTTGATTCTCATAAAAATCTTTTTTAAAACTTTCAGTAAGAGAATTATCATTACTCAGATAGTTATATAATTGATCATTAATAATGCAAATTCTATTACTATTTTTGATGTAATCAAGATTAAATAAAAGGTCTTCACCCATATTTAGATTATCTATGAAACGTATATTAAAATGTTTTATTATATGAGTCACATATAATTTGTTCCAAGGCGAATTAATAAAATTGTTTTTATAAAGTTCACCAAATGATTGCATAAATTGATGGATTTCGTGAACACCTTCAATAGATGGTACATGTCCACCGGTATAGATTTTATTATTATTTATCGATTTATATCCACATAAAACAAGTTGAACATTTTTATTCATAGCTTCCATTAACTTCATAGTCATATTAGATTCTATATAATCATCAGAATCAACAAATTGAATATAATCACCCATTGCGGCTTTAATTCCCGTATTTCTGGCAATTGAAGGACCTGAGTTTTTCTGATGTATAGATTTTACACGACAGTCTTTATTAGCAAAATCTTCACAAATGCTTCCACTATTATCTGTTGATCCATCATTAACTAAAAGAACTTCTATGTTTTTATATGATTGGTTTAGTATACTATTCACACAATCAATTAAATGCATTTCTGAATTATAAACTGGAACAATAATACTAACAAGATTGTTAAATTCCATATTTTTTCACCTCATCTTTGAATCCGTCTTACAGCTTGTACAATACCGGTAGAACTAAAGAAATAATATCTCTCTATCATTTCTTTAAATAATTGTAGGTATAAACATTATTTGGTAAATTTATTTTTCACAGTTGATACTTTCCTTTGACTCACTAAATATTTTTTAGCTAACATGGACAAGAGTGTGATGTAGAAAAACTCATCAAAATAAAGCATATCAAGTGATAACCATGGTAGGAAGTAAGCAAATATTATTATCAAAAAATAGTATTTTTCAGTAGTGCCTAATTTCACTTTATTAGGTAAGGTAGAATAAACTATCCACCACCAAACAATAAGAAAAATCAAACCACACACACCAACCTGGTAGATAATTTGTATTATAATATTGTGAGAGGCTAATTCATTGACAAGTTCCGAAGAAAGCCCCTCTCCAAAAAACAATTTGTCAGTACTGGATAACAAATAATTAAAATACATTTCATACAATTCGCTTCTTCCAGTAGTTAATGACTGGGTGTCGGTAACCATCCCAAATCTTATTAAATATTGATCTAACTGTTTTGTGAACAAGTTACTTGCAATTGCAATTACCGTAACAAGAAATATGGTCATTACCAAACCAAGTTTGTATAAAAGTGTGCGCTTTTCAATTACTACGGTAAAAAACCAAAGTATAGCTATACTAACAGCACAAATTAAAAACATTTTTGAAACAGACAACATACCATAGTACAATAATGCAATAATTACACCTATTTGGAGTACTATTAATGTTTTTTTACTCGTTTTGCTAAGAGTAATTAAAAGTGAAGCAATAGCTACAAGGATATGTACGGAATAAAAGTTAGCATCACCATAAAAGCCACTTAAACGAGTTAAACCTACATTTTCCCATTCATAAACATCTATATAAACGAGCATATGCGGGAAATTCATTAGTATTTTTGCGGCAATGCAAGCGGATATAACTCCTGACGTTAAAAATAGGACACACGTTTCAAATTCAATTTCCTCCCAATATTTCCTGGCATAAATAGGAATAAAGAATAGCATCATGATAAAAAACAAATATGACATATCAATATTGAACCCATTTAGTAATTTAACCAGAAGTGTGTATGCAGTAAAAAATATAGGAAGGAAAATATACTCTTTTCTATATTTATCCTTTATCTTAATCCCACTCATGATAATTATAAGAAAAATACAAGGCACAACGAGTGTGAAAAATGTAAAAGTATCGGGACTGGTTTTTAGTACTGGGGACCAAGGAAGATAAAAAAGCATAATTGGCAAAAAGTATTTTTTATGTGAAAACACTGTTATCGCAAAAAATAATAACATTGTACCCCACAACAGAGTTTGATTGTTATAAGCCTGTCCAACGGAGAGGATAAATACGCTTATCAACGTCAAAATCAATATTACATATTTTCTCTTGACTTGGGTCATTTTCACTTCTCCTTGTTCGAAATCAACTTGTTAAACTGCTTAATCGCGGTTTCGTTTGAGTATTTTTGTGAACTTAGATAATCTCTGCATTTTTCAAAAAAGCTTGGTTCATCAAAAGCTCTTTTTATTGCTTTATATATTTCTTCTTCATTATTTCCACAAACAATACCATCCAACCCCTCTTTAACCATTTCCATTGCAGATGTGGTATTTGTAGTAATTATAGGTACACCAAGACACTTAGCCTCGTCAATCACCATAGGTGCAGCTTCATGAAAAGATGGTAATAAAAACAAGTCTGCGTTTTTAACATATCTGTATGGATTTTCTTGGTTACCATATAAAATAATGTACTCAGCCAAATTATTACTTTGAATTTCCTTCTCTATTTCACTTTTTTGTGAACCATCACCAACGATATGCCAGCGTATTTTATGATTTTCTTTAACGAGTCTTTTTATGACATCAATTCCCCTTAAGATTCCCTTCTCCAAACTTAACCGAGCAACTGTTACAATATTAAGGCTATCTTTGGGAAATTCAATTGGATTTATGTTGGCCTTATAAATATATTCAGAATAGTTATGGCAATTGTATACACAATACGTTTTATCCTTTAACTCCGGAACAGCTTTAACAAAGTTCTGTCGACAACCTTCTGATACAGTAGCTACCTTGTCAAAATGTTTATACACTTCTCGGTTTCGTGCTGTGTTTCCTCCGTAATTTAAAAAGTCGCAGTGCGCAAATGTTATTTTCTGTTTTGCATCAACTCTACTTAGCACAAACTCATTACATCCACCATAAAACACCTTTTCATCAGCGTTGTGTAAAAATGAAATTGCAACATCATATCCTAATAATTTATCTTGAGATGAAACAAGCATGGATATAGGCACATGATTGCTAAAGATTTTTGTATATACCGCAAAAACAGCCCTGATAGAGTAATACATAAAACCCAACTTTTTTGATTGTGATTGACTCATTCCAATCAACTTTAAAAACGCTGATGCCTCAATTACTTTTATATTTATAGGTAAAAATTTCGCATAATCTCCACTATTGTTAAAAACAAATAACGTTATATCATATTTATCTTTTATTTGATCAATTAGGTTTACTAGAGAACGCTGCACTCCACCTGTTGCAAGATTATTATTCACAATCAAAACTTTTTTTTTCGGCACTCAATACGAACCTCCATCTACAGACACTTTTGATTACTAGTCGAGTTGTAAAATACAAATGGGATATTAATTATTTATCTTAAGGATACTCTAGCAGAACATCACTCTCAAAAGATATATTTTTTCTTATAACTTGTCTAAGAAAAAGGTTACTCACCCCAAAAGGAAGCAAAAAGTAATTTATAGATTTATTTACAATAAAAAATTTCTTCTGCCCTCAATCATATACTTAATAGCTGTGGTCAATTTTAAATCATTTTTATATAAATTATATTTTCTTATAGCATACTGTAAAATTAATAAATAGGATAATTTTTTTGTAAGTGTGGCATATAGAACTCCTCTATCATAAAAATATTTTTTATTATAACCCTTAAACCAAGTTGACTCTTCATGACTGACAATACCTAGCTGAGCAGTATTTTGATATATTTTCAATCCTTTTTTTAGACATTCAAATAGGAATATAGTGTCTTCACCAGCACTATATTTTGCACCTCCACCAAATAATAAAGAGAAAGAAATGTTTACTTTTATTACACTTTCTCTTTTAAATGCGATGTTAAAAGCTCCATATCGCATACAATTTAAATAATTAACCCGCGCGTTTTTTTCAATTTTTTTAGGACCCTTTCTATCCTCGTTTCGACTTGGAACATTAAAAACAATTACGTCTGCTTTAGGGTTATTTTCAAATGCATCTAACACAAGTCTTTGATAATTATCACTATATACTACATCATCATCTGCTAAAATACATATATCTGCTGTTGATCTCATTAAAGCTGTATTTCTACTTAGACCAATACCTCTTTCATTGAATGAATACATCTTAATATTTCTGTTTTTTTCGTTGATTTCTTTAAAATTATTATAATTGCATTGATTTATTATTATTGCATTTCCACTAATATTCATTTTATTAATAATAGACATATCTTCTTGGTGCATCGTTGATAATAAAACATCTATTTCCATTTCATTTTCCTTCCATGATTAAAATACTACTAAATAGTATAAGATTTTTTATAATTTAATATTTTTTAAGTTTGTAAGTTTTAATTGCATTCAACAATAAGATGCTAAATTGACTCAGTCCCTTTTCCCATAAAATAATATCTCAGTACTGAGAAAAATACCTATATTTTTTAGAAATATTTTATTTTGTATTAAATGAAATCTATACTTAACATGAGTACTTTTTTAATATTTGCCGAAATTTCTCTTCTCTATAACTATAATTTAACGTCAAGAATTATTTAGTCTGAGTTACTCTTGCATTCCAGTATTTTTTAAATATATTTATCCCAAAGATAATTAGTCTATAACAACTTTCACCAAAGCCCATTTGAAGATGCCTTTTATATATATTCCAAGTCCAAGAAATTGTTTTAATCTTATTTGAACTTAATGAATTATTTGCTTTACGATAGTATGCTAAGGGGGTATTTATACCCTGAGCAGATAACTCATTTTTATTTAAAATTGATAACCAAGTAGCATAGTCTTCATGTCTAATATTTGGCATTTTAACATTACTAACTTTATCTAAATCTATTAATACCGTTAAACAACCTATTATATTACCTCTCAAGAGCTCTTGGTAATTAATCTCTTCCGGTACTTTTATTACCTTTCCAGTCATTTCACCATTATCATTCATTATTTCGTAGCTGGTAAAAGAAAAAGCACAGTTTTTCTTTTCCATTAATTCAATTTGTTTGGACAACTTCATTTTATGCCAAATATCGTCACTATCAAGAAACGCCAGATATTTTCCCTTAGCCTCTCTAATTCCCCTGTTTCTAGCTATAGCTACACCTGTGTTACCATGTTGTACAATTAATTTAATCCTAGGGTCTTTCTTCTGGTACCTTTCAACAATTTTTTTACTGTTATCTGTTGAACAGTCATCTATAATTATCATTTCCCAATTTTGATAACTTTGGTTAATAACTGATGTTATTGTCTCTACAATATATTTTTCCGAATTAAACATTGGCGTAATAATTGATACTAAATTATTCATTTTATATTCCTCAGGTTTCATCTATATTTATTAGTCTATATAAGAATCTAAATATCAACAGTAAATAATAATTGCCTTTAAAAATAAAAAACCTTTATACTAGACTGTATTAAAATCCATTGTTTTAAATTATCTTTCAACTTAAAAAATCCCATAGAAAGATATATTAATATTTCAAAAATTTCAATGTAATTGATCTTGAATATCAACATTTGAATATCAAACTAAAATATGTTTCCTTCATATATTACTCCATCGTTCTAACGTTTACTTCCAGAAATATCTATGAATGAAAACACACTCCGTCTTATTAAAGAAGGTTTCGTTCCGCAGCAACCCTTTTGCGCTAACAATTGCATATTTATGGGAGCTTCTAGTAGGCAAAATACAAGAATAGAAAAAACATAACCAATTTCACATTAAAAACTTTCACTGAAGAATCTACAATAAAAGAGGTGCACAGAAAACGCAATTTAAGTTTAAGAAGTGCTGAATACCATTAGAATATTAATTTTATATTATAAAAATGTTTATAACTCCTTATATCTTACCTTGCTCCATCTCCTGTGAAAACCACTTTAACTGTTTTTAAAATAATTTTTATATCTAAAACAAAATTTAAATTTTGTATGTAAAATAGATCTAATCTTAATTTTTCTTTTGGAGAAATATCATATCCCCCATTTACTTGTGCCCATCCAGTTATACCTGGTTTAATCACTAAACGACGTTTAAAACCAGAAATCTCTTTACTAAATTCCTCAGTAAAGATTTGCCTTTCTGGCCGTGGGCCAATTATACTCATATCTCCCCTTAGAACATTTATTAGTTGCGGGATTTCATCAATTCTTGTTTTTCTAATAAAAGAGCCCACATTTGTAACCCGTGGATCATTTTTTAATGCCCACTGTGCACCCTTTTCTTCAGCATTTACATACATAGATCTAAGTTTAATTACTTTAAATAGTTTTCCGTTTATCCCTACTCGTTCCTGGAAAAAGAAAGCTGGCCCTTTTGACTCTATCTTTATAGCAAGACAAAAAAATATTAATATAGGTAACGTAATTAAAAGACCAATTAATGCTAAAACAAAATCGCTAAGTGTTTTAAAAGTAAAATATAAGCGATGTTTATCAGTGGTAGATTCGTTACTAAGTACCACATCTGTATAAAACTGCTTCTGTTCTTTTGCACCCATAAAAATGCTCCTCCTCCCTATCTATTCTTATTTTTGTATTATCAATTCGTTTTGGACTAAATCTTTGATATACTTTAGAAGTGGTTCCTTTAATTCATCAGTTTTCAATGCGAATTCTAGAGTCGTGGTAATGAATCCAAGTTTCTCACCTACATCATAACGAATCCCTTCAAATTCATAGGCAAAGACTCTTTGTAAAGTATTAAGCTTTTGAATTGCATCTGTTAGCTGTATTTCGTCCCCAGATCCCTTTTCCTGTGTTTCTAAATACGTAAAGATTTCAGGTGTTAAAACATAGCGTCCCATAATAGCTAGATTTGATGGCGCTTCACCAGTGTTTGGTTTTTCCACAAAATTACTAACCTGATAAAGACGACCGTCTTGAGACATAGGATCAATAATTCCATACCGATGAGTAACGTCATCAGCTACGTGCTTGACCCCGATAATAGAAGATTTTGTTTCATCATACTGTTCAATAAGTTGCCGCAGGCATGGAGTTTCACTTTGTACAATATCATCTCCTAAAAGAACAGCAAATGGTTCATTGCCAATGAACTTTCTCGCACACCAAACAGCATGGCCTAATCCTTTTGGCTCTTTCTGTCTGATATAGTGAATTTCAACTTTAGAAGGAGCTTGGACCTTCTCCAACAACTCAAGTTTACTTTTCTCCATTAAATTGTTTTCCAACTCAAATGCATTATCAAAATGATCTTCAATCGCCCGTTTTCCTTTTCCAGTTACAATAATTATATCTTCGATTCCTGAAGCAACCGCTTCCTCCACAATGTATTGAATGGTAGGTTTATCTACTATAGGCAACATTTCTTTAGGCATAGCTTTAGTTGCAGGTAAAAAACGCGTTCCTAAACCTGCTGCTGGTATAATCGCTTTACGTACTTTTTTCATTAAATATCAGACCCTCCGAAAAATATATTTTGTTTTTTTTCAAAAAAACCTATATAAAGTTTAATATAAACGTAATTTATTATATAATAGTGAAAGCGTTTCCTATTCGACAACCTTATTAAAAGATACCCATAAACTTTTTTTTGAAAGGTACTGGTTTTTCAATGATGAGACTTAACCCCTGAAGAAGCAATTCAGTATTTTCTTTAAAATAAAATGTACGTTCTATCCCATATACTTTCGTAATTTTTTCATAGGCTTGTTGTAACGTAAACCCTCTAGATCCTATATTATGTGCATCTGTTGCAATAAAATGAGCCAGATTATGTTCAATTATTTTTTTTGAAAATGATTGGATACTTTTACCGAAGTTCCCGATGATACTGCCTGAGGTAATTTGAGTTAGCGCGCCCTCCTGGACCAATTCAAATAATAGTTTATGATTCGTTATCAATTCCTTATTTCTTTCCGGATGTACGATAATTGGTGTTATTCCTTTAAGCAGCAGCTCATATATCACTTCTTGTGTGTATGCAGGAACCCTTCCCGAAGGAAGCTCTAGCAGCAAATATGTAACATTATCGTCTAACGTTAGGATTTCTTCCTTTTCAAGTGAAGAAAATATGTCTCGGTGTATTCTTACTTCTTGTCCGGGATGTATGGTGAGAGGAATATTGTTTTGTTGCAAACTCTCATTTAACCTCACTGCACGGTCAATGATGTCACTTTTTACATTTACATATTTCTCATTTAAGTGATGTGGTGTGGCAAATAAATGGGTGATTCCTGCTTCTACCGCTTTTCTTGCCATATTCAAGCTTTCCTTCATGTCCGCAGACCCATCATCAACTCCTGGGAGAATGTGACAATGTATGTCAATCAAATTTCATACACTTCCTTTATATAATAAATAGAAAAAAAGCCCCTACTTCTAAAATAGGAATTAATACCCTGGTTAATAGTAGCATATAAAACTGCCATTAAACAGGGTGTTATTTTGTCGAAAATTGTTTCATTTTATTTGATAGTAGTAATAATTGCTGTTATCGGTTTCAACGCCATTCAAAACGACTCCAAGCAAGGATGTGTTAGCTTTCTCTAAAAGTTCCTTTGCTTTTATTGCACTCTGTTTGTTTGTCTTACTGCTCGATACTACCATAATCACGCCATCACATTTATTGGCTACGATTTGGGAATCCGGCACTACCAGAACGGGCGGTGTATCAAAAATGATATAATCATATATTCCCTTTAGTTCATCAATTGCTGTTTCTATCGCTTTGGAATTTAATAATTCCGAAGGGTTAGGAGGTATTGGCCCACTTGTTAAAATCTCCAGATTAGACACATTTGTTTTCATTAGTGCTTTTTCTATGCTAATTTTCTTCGTTAATACACTCGTAAGTCCTTCTATATTACTAAGACTAAAAGCATAATGAACAGATGGCTTCCGCAAGTCAGCATCCACAAGTACAACTTTTTTGTCCTCTTGTGCCAGCACAATTGCGAGGTTTGCTGCTGTGGTCGATTTCCCATCATTAGGCTCTGCTGAAGTTACCACAATGGTTTGGATCTCTTTGTCAACTGAGGAAAATTGAATGTTCGTTCTAATTAATCGATATTGTTCAGTGATAGGTGACTTAGGATTTGTCTGTGCAATTAAATTTACCTGTTTTTTATCTTTACTTCTCAAAAATCCCGCTTCCTTTCATATATCTTCTTATCCGGATTATCCTTTATTATGTACCTGTGTAATCTTTTGAATCGATCCAAGTATAGGTAATTCTAGGAGTCTCTCAATATCATCCTCGTCCTTAATCGTATTGTCCATATACTCCAGTAGAAATGCCAAGCCGACTCCGGCCATCAACCCGACCACCAACGCAATTGCGACATTCAATACCGGATTAGGTTTTACAGGTGTAGGATTATCCTTAATTTCAGCTTTTGCTAGTAAGCTTACATTGTCGACATTCATGATATCCTTGATTTCCTTTTGGAAAGTTTCAGAAACCGTGTTTGCTATTTCTACTGCCTGTGACGGATTACTATCTTGGACCGTTAATGAGAAGACCTGTGAATTTTCTTGACTGTTAATCGTAATTTTTTCACTAAGTTGTTCTACGCTTTGGTCTAGTTCAAGCTCATCAATGACTTTCTCCAAAATGGCAGGGCTTTTTATGATCACACTGTATGTATTGATCATGTCAATATTAGATTTTATTTGAGTTGAGTCCAATTGGTTCTCCGACTGTTTCTGATTAACCAGGATCTGTGTTGAAGATTGGTAAACGGGTGTTAATAAGAAATAAGAAATCGTGCCGCTAATCAAAGCCGCAATTAATGTCAGCAGCATGATTAGCTTCCAACGTTTTTTTAATGTTTTAAAAATATCTTGAATACTAATAGTTTCTTCCATTTCATCCTCCTGATATGTTAAAAATGACCTATTGCATTATACCATAATATTACCTATATTTATCTATTTCCAAGAAAATTTACATGAAACTTACAAACTAAGAATACTTTACAAATGCCAAAGTAATTTTACAAAAAAGAAAACGGCAATACAAAGGAAATAATTTCTAATTATTAAATATTGCCTTGATCATATATATTTAACCCTTTTTCCAGAATATTAGTGACTTAAATTTCAATAAACCTAAGTATACACTAATACCAATTTCCCTTATATGATTTATCTATTTTACAATATTTTCTTGTAGTAAACCTAACTAAATGCCTACCAAAACAGGAAAATCCGTTTCAATATAATATTGTGCCAAGTATTTTAGTGCCTAGTTATCATTAAAAATGAAAGGAAAATGTGTAAACTGAAAGTAATAGTTTAAATTAGTATATTATTTTCATATTAATGGTTAGGTGTGGTCTATATGATAGGTTACCGAGTTAAGTCGCTTAGGGAAGAAAGGAAAATGTCAATAAGTGAACTCTCCGCAAAATCCGGCGTTGCCAAATCCTATATAAGCTCACTGGAAAGAAACCTTCAAACAAACCCTACTATTTTAGTTTTGGAAAAGATCGCTAGAATCCTTTGTATTAAAGTGGATGCTCTGTTGAATGAACAAGCAGACAAGAGCATGGATGAAGAGTGGATGGAAATCATGCAGGATGTTATGGGGTCAGGAATATCGAAAGAGGAAATGCGCGATTTTATTCAAGGTAAAAAGTGATGTCTTTAAGGCTTGAGAAACTATGATACCGCTTTCTTTTAGGTGCAATGAATAAAATCAAAGGGGGAAACGTGGATATAGCCACTTTTCCCCCTGTTATATATACTACTTTATCTTAAAATATTCCTGCATCACCTCGAACCATATGTAATGCCCTTGATCGTTGGGATGGATATTATCATTCGTCAGAATATCAGCCAATCTCATATTCTTTTTACTTAATTTCTTTTCTATCTCTTCTTTGCTATTTAAATAAGTCCATTTATTCGTTTTGATGACCTGCTCGGAAGCTTTAATATATTCTAAATAATTCAAACCTAAACTATTCTCCGTTTTACCATTTGCGACTGGGTTTGGTGAAAGTATTAGAATCTTTGCATTTGGCAGCTCTCTCTGTAACTTTGCCATGATGCTTTCCAAATCTTTTTGCGTCTGTTCTAAGGTTAATGATTGATAATGATTATTTATCAGCGAATTTTCAAAAATAATCAGATCGGGATCATCTTGTATGACCGCTTCAATTTTCTTTCCTTCCAGCAAATCCTCTGTTGAATACCCCTCATGTCCATGATTAATGAAACTTAGTGTTTCTAAATCATCACGATTTGCTCGCAAACTCTTCTCTAAGCGTCCAGCCCAACTATTGGAAGTCTTACTTGCCCCGGTTCCTGAGGTACCGTTACTTCCCAATAGGGAAACAATAACCCTTTCTTGCGTAAGCGACTTATAATGCAGGTAATCTATTAACGGCTGCTGTTTATTATTTTCCGGTTTTAAACTTTGTATCAAAGCTTCCCTTTCTTCTTTTTCCTTTTCTTTTACTTTTGCTGCAGCTTCCCTAGCCTCTACCCCTGCTGTCTGGCTTATGTTTTTCCAGTGCAGATGGCCAAAAACCAGTACTGCTAGGCAAATTCCAGCGATAATAATTAACCCATATTTCCTCATCTTTACCTCCCATATTTGAACATTGATGACTGACATGGAAGTCTTATTAAATAGAGTAAACTCTTATTTGAGTACATTGCCTAGACTCTATTTCACTTTTTTTGGTTATTTTTCTCTCATTAATTATAACTATCAAATTTTCAGCAATAAAGAATATTTTTCCAATTTATTCTGACAACACTCGACATTTTTGTAATACCATCTTCGCCTTTTAAGGGGTATTTTAATATTAGGGGAGAAATTACTCACATGGCTTTACCTGATTTGGATACTGGTTAAGTGGTATAAGCAGGTGTTGAGATGGCACAAGTTGGTCGTACTTCGAAAAAAAGCTATAAAATCCAGCATCATATCAGAATCAGGTAAGATTAATTTATGATTATATTGTTTTCATGAGAAATCCTTAAGATTCAACTTGTCTTCTTACTCCTAAGGATTAAATTGTAAAGTAATTGCTTCTAATGTCTCATATGAAAGGAAAGCGCTTTCATTTATAATTATCACAAGAAAACCAAGCCGAGAGGTGTGTTCTATATGGTAGGTGAAAATGAAGGGAATTTCTTTAAAGGACTTTTGTTTGGTACATCTTTGAGCATACCGTTATGGATTTCTTTTATTGGATGGATAAAATTGATCATTAATAGTTTAATTTAGAGCCCTAGGGCTCTTTTTATTTTGCTTTGGTCGAGACGAACTCTGCGAGCATGAAAAACTATCCTAATACTAGACACGAATCCCATCAAATTTTTAACCCCATGTAAACTATGTTATGGTTTTATTTGTTTTAAGTAATGTTATTGTATTTCCAGTTTTCTTCTCTCTTTTTCGTTGTATGATAGAAAAAAAAGGAGTTTTGGGAATGATTATTCTGCAGTATATTGGAAAAGTTTTTTCATTCATGCATAAGGATATACCGGAAACTCATGTTAAATGCCATGTTTGCGCAGGTACAGGTGCCTACGATATTTATACGGATTGTCTTACCTGTAATGCAAAAGGGTTAATAAGTAAAGTTGAGTATAATAGGAGGCTTGAAGAGGGTGAGATTTAATGAATTTCATGAGTCGATATATGTAATCAAAGAAGCAGTATTGGCTATTGCTTCTTTTTTTTGTTCAAAAACGGTACCGTTTGTCCCTCCCCTTAAAAGGGTATTTTAATGATCAGGGGGGATACATATGACAGCAATTACTCATGTTGGATTGGCTGTACCTGATTTGGATGCGGCGATTAAGTGGTATGGGCAGGTGTTGGGATTCAAATTATTGGCGGGTCCCTATTCGTTTGATGCGAGTGAGGAGAATGAACAAATGACGAATGATCTTCTTGGTGGACATATTAAAAAGATGCGTAATGCTCATTTGATGGCGGATAATGGAGTGGGGATTGAGCTTTTTGAGTTTGAGGAGCCGAGAATGCCTAAAGGTGAGAGTCGCGGTTATAAGGGCTTTTTTCATATTTGCTTAGTATCGGATGATATCGAAAAGCTGGCTGATGATATTGCTGCTTCTGGCGGTAAAAGGCGAAGCGATATATGGAATACCTGGGAGAACAAGCCCTATTATTTAATCTATTGTGAGGATCCTTTCGGCAATATCATTGAGCTATACAGCCGAAGCACGGAATTGATGTATGGAAATAAAGATTGATGTAAGACCAGCCCCCAATTTATTATTGGGGGCTGCTCCAGTATTTTTATCACTTTTTAACCGTTACTTTTCTTGATTCGCTAACGTTTTTCGCCTTGTCTTTGGCAAAGGTATAAAGGTTCTGCCCGGCTTTTTGCTTAGGAATTCTTACCGAGAATGTGCCTTTAGTCGTTGCTGTGGCAGAGCCGATCACTTTTTTTGATGCTTTGATGGATACTGTGGAGTTGGCCTCTGCTTTGCCGGTTACTATTGTCGTTTTTGTCGTTACTGTGTTGACCGTCGGTTTACTTGGTGCTGTTTTGTCTGCAACGGTCACGGTTTTGATCGAGCTAACATTTCCTGCTTTATCGGTTGCTGTAACAGATAGGACTTTTCCGGCTTTTTGTTTTTTTGACATCGTTACGGTGAAATTCCCTGCGCTGTTCGAATTTGCTTTGCCTAGAACTGTACTGCCAGTTTTGACAGTGACGGAAGAGCTCGCTTCCGCTTTGCCGGTTACTTTTACGGTATTGTCACCTACCGTATTTACCGATGGTCTTGCTGGAGCCGTTTTATCTGCCACTTTAAATGAAACTGGTATACTTTTATTTCCCGATTTATCGATGACCCTAGTAGAGATGGTCGTTCCGGCTGTTTGTTTTGCGATAATCGCCGCAAAAGTTTTTTCGCCGTTGATTTTCACTGTGGCGAGTTGTTTATTACCGGTATAAATGGAGACGGTCCCCGTTTTGAAATCGGTCGGGATTTTCCCATTTATCTTGTTGTCCTTATCGGATATTGCTGTCACGGCCGGTTTGGTCAGCGTTTTCATTTCCAGTGCTTTTTTGGCATTTACCCGCCCGTTTCCATAGTAGATGTCTTTCCCTTTTGCACCTAGGTCCACGGCTGAATCATAGAGGCGGTATTCGACCTCCTTTGTGTTGAGTTTGGGCTCATGGGACCAAATCAGTGCCGCTACACCCGCCACCATCGGCGTGGCCATCGATGTTCCGCTCATCCAGCCGTATTTACCATAAGGCAGGGTCGAAAGGATATCATCTCCAGGGGCCGCGATATCGACTGTTGAATGGTAGTTGGAATAACTGGGACGCTTGTCACTTGAGTTAGTGGCAGCAACGGAAATGACATGGCTGAATGCGGCTGGGTACACACGCTGTACATTTTTCCCCATATCCCCTTCATTCCCGGCAGCCGCGACGATCAGAACGCCTTTTTTATAGGCTTCCTGGACAGCCTTGTTCAAGGCCTCCGAATAACTGGTGTCTCCTAAACTCATATTGATGATGTTTGCCTTTTGCTGAACGGCATAATGTATCGCTTCAATGATATCGGCCGTATCGGCATACTCCCCATCAAAGACATTGATCGGCATTAGTTTAACGTTCGGGGCAACACCCGTTCCGCCTATGCCATTGTTCGCAGAACCGGCAATGATGCCTGCGATATGCGTTCCATGCGCCCCTTTTGGGACGATATGCTTCCGATTGCGTATCGTATCATAGGCATTGACGATTCTCCCTTTTAAATCTTCGTGGTTGCGATCGATGCCGTCGTCAATGATGGCCACGATCAATTCCTTCGAGCCCATTGATTTTGTCCACGCAGCACTCGTACCAAGCCTTTTATGATGCCACTGGTCTATGTAGGCTGGATCGTTCGGACTATCCATCTTCTTGAAAAGATAATTTGGTTCTGCATATTCCACATTCTTCTGTTCTTCAAGTTCCTCGATCAGGTTGTCGGTTGTTTCCCCTTTAGGAACCTCCACCTTTTCTATCAACTCGTTGATCGGCTCATCGTTTTCCTCTTTATACTTGACGATGACGCCATCAGATTGCGGCGTTTCTTCTGCAGAAGCAAAATCTGGCTGGTAGATTGGCAAAATCATAAACAATAATAATACCGGCAATATGCCCTGAATAAATTTGTGCATACAATCACTCCAAAAAATATGATTAAGAATAGCTTTTGATGCGGTTTGATCATGAACCAATTCTACTATTATTCCTAACTAGATTGTATACCGTCTGATTTGGATTTACTAACCTTTTTATCTAGTTAAATTAACTTATTTGCACAACAAAAAAACCGCTATGAAGCGGCTTCAGCTTGTCGACAAAATGGGGTCTACCTAAATCTTAAAACAAAGCGGTTGACTGTAGGTAATAATTTTACTGTAAAATTTGCACTTTGATTTCCACTCCAGGCACTCGCTTTCCGCGGGCGGTCCGGGAGCCTCCTCGGCGCTTCGCGCCTGTGGGGTCTCCCCTGGACTCGCTTTTCCCGCAGGAGTCTCGTGCCTTCCGTTCCAATCAACTTCGCTTGAAAAATTCAGACAGAAGCCCTTTTGTCTAATAAAGGAAGTTCCGATTGGTCTAATCCTAAACTATGATTTTAAAACAAGACTAAATTATTCTTCATGTTTTTTTACTGTAATCCTTATTGGATTGAAGAAATTTGCGACACTCCTGCCGAATTACTGGCTAGCCGAGACACCGCAGCCGCTAGCGAGGAGGCTTGGCAGGCAGTCGGCGGAAAGGGAGCGGATTTCTGAAATCAACTGGTACTTTTTTCAATAAAAAACTGCAGGTAAACTCGCTTTTCCTCGAGTTCGTCTGCAGTTTGTAACCGCTATAAAGCGGTTTAATGTCCGCCTAAATAGGCATTCTTGATTTCTTCGCTTGCGGTCAGTTCCTCTGATTTGCCTGATAGGACAATTCGGCCGGTTTCGACAACATAGGCTCTGTCCGCGATGGATAGTGCTAAGTTGGCATTTTGTTCGACCAGCAGAATCGTCGTACCCGTTTTGTTGATTTCTTCGATGATATTAAAGATTTGCTTCACCAATAATGGCGCGAGTCCCATGGATGGCTCGTCCAATAACAGGAGCCTTGGCTTGGCCATGAGTGCCCTGCCCATTGCGAGCATTTGCTGTTCCCCGCCGGAAAGTGTTCCGGATTGCTGTTTCAGGCGCTCTAGCAAACGCGGGAATAATTCATAGACTTTCTCCATATCCTGCTTGATGCCTGCCTTATCCTTACGTAAATAAGCACCTAGCTGAAGGTTTTCTTCGACGGTCATGTTAGCAAATACCCGCCGGCCTTCAGGGACATGGGAAATGCCCATTTTCACGATGGATTGTGCTGCCTTTCCGCCGATGGATTGCCCTTCGTATACGATCTTCCCTTGTTTTGGTTTTAATAGGCCGGAAATGCTTTTCAGCAGCGTGCTTTTCCCGGCTCCGTTTGCCCCGATCAGGGTTACGATTTCGCCTTCGTTAATAGAAAGCGAGATTCCTTTCAAGGCTTGAATGTTTCCGTAATAGACGTTGATGTCCTCGATTTTTAACATTATGAAACCTCCTCGCCCAGATAGGCCTCGATGACTTTTGGATTGTTACGGATTTCCTCTGGCTTTCCTTGAGCGATCAGTTGTCCGTGATCGAGTACATATATGCGTTCGCAAACACCCATGACGAGCGGCATATCATGTTCTATCAATAATACGGTCAAATCAAATTTCTCACGGATGAGTGCAATCAGGTTCATGAGCTCATGCGTTTCCTGAGGGTTCATCCCCGCAGCCGGTTCATCCAGCAAAAGCAGTTTCGGGTTGGCTGCAAGTGCACGGGCGATTTCCAAACGTCTTTGTTTACCATATGGCAGGTTCTTCGCCTTTTCATCCTTATATTGATCAAGGTTGAAAATCTTCAGGAACTCAATCGCCTTTTCATCCATTTCCTTTTCGCCTTTAAAATGGATCGGCATGCGGAAGATCGAACTTAAGATATTATGTTTCGAAAGCGAATGATAGGCAACTTTTACATTATCGATCACGGATAGTTCACTGAATAAACGAATGTTCTGGAATGTCCGGCTGATACCTTTTTGCGTGATTTTATATGGAGGCAGTTTTCTTAAGTTCTCACCTTCCAAAGAAATTGTGCCCTCCGTCGGGACGTAAACTCCTGTCAGCAAGTTAAAGAAAGTCGTTTTTCCAGCGCCGTTCGGCCCGATCAAGCCAATCAGTTCTCCTGGATATAACTCGACGTTAACATCGGAAACGGCTTTAAGACCCCCGAACTGGATGCCGACTGAATCGACTTTAAGCAGCGGTGTTTTTATTTTTTTCATGGCTGCTTCCTCCTTTACGTTTGAACATGGATGTTATTTCTTTTGTCCCCATTAAGCCTTGTGGACGATAAAGCATCATCACGATTAGCACAAGGCTGTAGATGATCATTCGTGTTTCCGGATAATCCTGCAGGAAAGTCGTGACAACCGTCAATAATATCGCGGCCAATACGGCACCGGAAAGACTTCCAAGTCCGCCAAGCACGACTAGGATCAAAATATCAAATGATTTCAAGAATCCGAAGTTCGATGGCTGGATGATATAGAAATTATGAGCGTAAAGTCCTCCCGCAATACCGGCAAAAAAAGCACCGATCGCAAAGGCGACAACTTTATAATACGTCGTGTTGATTCCCATCGAATCGGCAGCCGTTTCGTCCTCGCGGATCGATATGCAGGCCCTGCCGTGGGTCGAGCTAGTAAAGTTTCGGATGACGATGATCGTTACGATAACGGAAGCGAATACCCACGGCCAAGTGGTCAAATGGGAAACCTGCATGCCGCTCGCCCCGCCGACATAATCGATATTCAAAAGCATGATCCGGACGATTTCACCAAAACCAAGGGTCGCAATCGCCAGGTAGTCACCTTTTAAGCGTAAGCTTGGAATTCCGATGATCAAGCCTGCCAGCGCTGATGCCAAACCGCCGACTATCAATGCCGCATAAAATGGCATTTCCAGCTTCATCGTCATAACGGCTGAAGCATAGGCACCGACTGCCAGGAATCCGGCATGTCCGATGGAGAACTGTCCGGTTATCCCGATGATCAAATGCAGGCTCGCTGCCAGAATGATATTGATCCCGATGAACATGAGCGTATTTTGATAAAAAGGATTTAGCGATCCGCCGCCGATTAACACTTGAACTGCGGCGAAAAAGATCAATGATAGTGAAATCGAGAGCCAAAAACCTTTTGCTCGCTTAATTGTAGTCATTGCTTTGTCTCCCCTATACTTTTTCTTTTTTGTTTTTACCGAATAAGCCTTGTGGCATGAAAATCAAGATAAGAATCAGTACGACGAAGGCTACAGCATCACGCCATAATGAGTAACCGGCGGCACTGACCAAAGCTTCGATGACACCTAGCAATAGGCCACCGACCATCGCGCCCGGTATAATCCCGATCCCTCCAAGTACGGCGGCAACGAATGCCTTCAATCCCGGAAGCACACCCATGAGCGGCTCGATCTTAATATAGTAAATACCGAAAATGACGCCCGCTGCCCCAGCCAATGCGGAACCGATTGCAAAGGTGGCAGAAATCGTGTTATTGACATTTATCCCCATCAGTTTGGCTGCATCCGCGTCAAAGGAAACGGCACGCATCGCTTTTCCTATTTTTGATTTATGAACGATGATTTGAAGGATGATCATCAGCACTACAGCCACTCCAAAAATCAAAACCGATTGACTATTGATGGAAACTCCAAAAATATTGAACTTGTCTGTAGGCAATACATCATTCGGATAAGCTTCCGGCTGTGCACCGCGGACGTAGATGAATCCGTATTCGATCAAAAGGGAAACACCGATGGCAGTGATAAGCGCAGCAATACGTGTTGCGTTACGCAATGGCTTGTACGCGATACGCTCGATCAATACACCAAACAGCGCACAGACCGTCATCGAGATTAATAGGGCGGGCACGAATGACAGATCCAGGACCGTTATCGAGTAAAACCCAACGAATGAGCCGACCATGAATACATCGCCATGTGCGAAGTTTATCAATTTAACAATCCCGTAAACCATCGTATATCCGAGAGCGATAAGGGCATAAATACTTCCTAGTGAAACCCCGTTTATTAACTGTTGTATCAATTCCATGTTCGACTCTCCTTGAAAATCTAATTTTATGATTGGTTGGTCCAGACTCTTTTCATTCCGCTTAGGGGAAGATCAGCGACCTGGCATGCTTGAAAAATGAGAATTCGCCAGCACCTTCTTATTTATGAAGGGCCGGCGAAAGGGTTGGAGTTGTTCTCCGAAATTAAGGATTGATTTTCGTGTTGAATACTTGTTTTCCCTCTTTAAACTCAAGGATGGTAGCAGATTTGATTGGATTATGTTTTTCATCCAATGTGAATGTACCCGTTACAAGCTCAAGGTCAGCCGTTTTTTCCAGCGCTTCTTTGATTTTTTCCGAATCCGCTGATCCAGCACGTTTAATCGCGTCTGCAAGGAAGTATCCTGTGTCATATCCTAGAGCGTTAAATGCATCCGGGGATTTATCTTTGTACTTCGCTTTAAATGCAGACACAAAATTCTGAATTTTCTCATCAGGGTCACCTGAAGAATAATGGTTCGTGATGAACGTATTATTTAGAGCTTTTGTACCAGCAATTTCAACTAGCTTAGGAGAATCCCAGCCGTCGCCGCCCATGAAAGGAACGTCAAGTCCAGTTTCACGTGCCTGCTTCACGATAAGACCAGCTTCCTCATAGTAACCAGGAAGGAAAATGAAATCAGGTTTTGCCGATTTCAAACGAGTCAATGTGGAACGGAAATCAGTATCCTTCGCGATGTAAGCTTCCTCAGCAACGATTTTTCCGCCATTTTTTTCGAATTGTTCTTTAAAGGCTGCAGCTAATCCTTTTGAATAATCACTTGAGCTGTCAATATAGATGGCTGCACTTTTCGCTTTGATTTCTTTAGTGGCAAAGTTCGCAGCTACCGTCCCTTGGAATGGATCGATGAAGCTTGTCCTGAAAACGTAATCGTTCAATTTATCCTTGCTGAAAGTGATTTCAGGGCTTGTACCGGAAGGTGAGATGACCGGCACTTTATTATCTTGGGCAATCTGTACTTGTGCAATCGAGTTCGTGCTTGTCGCCGCACCTACGATTGCTGCAACCTGATCTTGTGATGTCAGCTTGATCGCTCCGCTAGTCGCTTCTGACGCTTCTGATTTATTATCGACTTTAATAAGTTTGATTTTTTTACCGTCAATGCCTTCTTTATTTATTTCTGCAGTCGCAAGCTCCAGACCTTCTGCAATCGATTGTCCATATGAAGCAACACCGCCTGATAATTCAAGGTTGACACCGATTTTTATCGTATCTCCATCTCCGCCTGATTTTTCTGATGAACCAGAGCTGGAACAACCGGCTAGCACTCCTGCAGCAAGTGTTAGAGAAAGGAATGCACCTGCTAGTTTTTTCTTTTTCATAAATAATCCCCCCGTTTTGTAATCATCGCTCTGATGCATGAATATTTATTCAAGATGCCTCAGAAAAAGTTGATTAGATGAAATTTTTGAAATTAAATTAATATTTCGAAAAATAGTTTACCGCATAATTTTCATTCCGTCTATATAATAATTGTGAGAAGATTGCGCCAAATAGGATATTTTTCACAGGAAGTGCTATATCATTTTTATCTTTATATATTTTAAATATTGCGAAAACAGGTGTTATAATCAGAAAAAACTGATAATTTAATTATATTAATATTACAAATCCCTTATTTACTGCTCAAAAAAATTTATTCATTTCCTTATTTTTTTCATCCTTTTAATTACATTTTTACCAAAATAGAAGTATATTGATAGGGAATTAAACCCAGTTTTCTTGATCTTTTTTAGTCTTAATTCCTATATCAAAATTGAATAATACTATATTGGATGTATAAAATCATGCATGAAGATCCTCTGCTTTTTTTTCTTTCTGTATATTTTGCATAACCCGATCATCAAACAAAAAAACCGCCAAACGGCGGTTCATGACTGTAGCCAAACTCGATAATAATTGATTTTTGTATAATTCGACCGTTGATATCCACTGCAGGCACTCGCTTTCCGCTGGCGGTCCGGGAGCCTCCTCGGCGCCCTTTGCGCTTGTGGTGTCTCCATCGGTTGCACTTTTCCCGCAGGAGTTAATTTATGAAACGGAGGTTCAATGTCCTCCTAAATAGGCCATTTTTATTTCTTCACTTGAAGTGAGTTCCTCGGCATTGCCCGACAGGACGATTCGGCCCGTTTCAACTACATAAGCCCGATCTGCAATCGATAATGCAAGGTTGGCGTTTTGCTCGACCAAAAGGATCGTTGTTCCGGTCTCACTGATTTCCTGGATGATGTTGAATATTTGCTTCACCAGAAGCGGTGCAAGGCCCATCGAAGGTTCATCGAGCAGTAATAACCGTGGTTTGGCCATTAAGGCCCGGCCCATTGCAAGCATTTGCTGTTCACCGCCTGAAAGCGTGCCAGCCTGCTGTTTGATTCTCTCCAGCAGCCTAGGAAATAGCTCGTATACCTTTTCCATATCCTTATGGATGCCATCTTTGTCTTTCCGCAAATAAGCCCCTAGCTCCAGGTTTTCGGCTACCGTCATGTTGGCAAAGACACGTCGTCCTTCAGGTACATGGGATATGCCCATTTTCACGATGGACTGTGCAGCTTTTCCTCCAATCGGCTCGCCTTCGAACAGAACTTTTCCTTGCTTTGGTTTTAACAGACCGGATATCGTTTTGAGCAGCGTGCTTTTTCCCGCTCCGTTCGCCCCGATCAAGGTCACGATCTCTCCCTCGTTTATCTCCATGGAAACCCCTTTTAACGCTTGGATATTGCCATAATAAACATTGATGTCCTCTATTTTCAGCATCAGGAAACCTCCTCCCCTAGATATGCCTCGATGACCTTTGGATCGTTGCGGATTTGTTCCGGCTTTCCGTGAGCGATAAGCTGTCCATGATCAAGAACGTAAATCCGTTCGCATACCCCCATGACAAGTGACATATCATGCTCGATGAGCAACACGGTAAGGTTGAATTCCTTCCGGATAAAAGCAATGAGATTCATTAATTCTTTCGTTTCGTGCGGGTTCATCCCGGCTGCGGGTTCGTCCAGTAAAAGAAGTTTCGGATTGGCGGCAAGGGCACGCGCGATTTCCAGCCGCCTTTGCTGTCCGTATGGAAGATTCTTCGCTTTTTCATCCTTAAAATGGTCAAGATTGAAAATCCTCAGGAATTCCAGCGCCTTTTCATCCATTTCCTTTTCCCCGGAAAAATGTCCCGTCAGCCGGAATATGGAGCTTGGAATTCCATGCTTGGCAAGCGAGTGGTAAGCAACCTTCACGTTATCGATCACGGATAACTCACTGAAAAGGCGAATGTTTTGAAAGGTCCTCGAGATCCCTTTTCGGGTAATTTTATAAGGCGGCTGCTTATTTAGATTTTCCCCGTTCAAGGCAATCGTTCCTTCTGTTGGAACATACACACCCGTCAATAAATTGAAGAAGGTCGTTTTCCCAGCTCCATTCGGCCCGATCAGGCCTACAAGTTCCCCTGGAAATAATTCCACATTCACATCGGACACAGCTTTCAAACCGCCAAAACGGATACCCACCGAATCTACTTTAAGCAACGGTATTGTGGCTTCCATCCTTTGGGCCCCCTTTCGTTTTTTTATTTGTGAACAATGCCGTGATTTCTCTTGTTCCCATTAAACCCTGCGGGCGGAAAATCATCATCAGGATCAGGACAAGGCTGTAGATGATCATTCTCGTTTCCGGATAATCCTGAAGGAATGTCGTCACGATCGTCAGTAAAATTGCGGCCAAAACCGAACCTGAAAGACTTCCAAGACCGCCAAGTACGACGAAAATCAGAATATCGAAGGATTTTAGGAAACCGAAATTCGATGGCTGGATAATATAGAAATTATGGGCATAAAGCGATCCGGCGATTCCGGCAAAAAAGGCTCCGATGACGAAAGCCGCCACTTTATAATAGGTCGTATTGATTCCCATCGCATCAGCGGCCGTTTCATCTTCCCTTACGGATATGCATGCCCTTCCGTGAGTCGAATTGGTGAAATTCCGGATGACTAAGACGGTGATCATCACACAGGCAAAAACCCATGGCCAAGTAGTCAGGTGGGATACCTGCATCCCGCTTGCCCCGCCTACATAATCAATATTCAAAAGGACGATCCGGACGATTTCCCCAAATCCAAGCGTAGCTATCGCCAGGTAATCCCCCTTCAGGCGCAAGCTCGGTACCCCGATCACCATGCCCGCAACAGCTGCTATTACGCCGCCAGCCAATACAGCTATGATGAATGGAAGTTCCAGCTTCATTGTCATGACTGCCGAAGCATAGGCCCCTACCGCTAAAAAACCTGCATGCCCGATCGAGAACTGTCCGGTTATTCCAATGATTAAATGCAGGCTCGTCGCCAGCATGATATTGATGCCGATGAACATGAGTGTGTTGATATAAAATGGGTTGAGCATACCGCTTGAAATGGTGTACTGCATGATTCCGAAAAAAATAAGTGCGAGCACAATCGAGAGCCAAAAACCCTTTGAATTCTTTAAAGTAGTCATCGCCATGTCTCCCCTATACTTTTTCTCTTTTATTTTTACCGAACAGACCCTGCGGCAAGAAAATCAAAATCAAGATAAGTACAACGAAAGCCACACCATCGCGCCATAATGAATAACCGGCAGCACTGACCAAAGCCTCGATAACTCCAAGCAGCAGACCGCCGACCATCGCGCCAGGAATGATGCCGATGCCGCCCAAGACTGCTGCAACAAATGCTTTAAGGCCAGGAAGGACACCCATCAACGGCTCGATTTTAATATAGTAGATTCCAAAAATGACACCAGCCGCCCCTGCAAGGGCCGAACCTATGGCGAATGTAGCTGAAATCGTATTATTCACATTGATTCCCATCAGCTTAGCCGCTTCGGAATCGAATGAAACGGCACGCATCGCTTTGCCGATTTTGGTTTTATGGACAACGAATTGTAGGATGATCATTAATATGATGGAAACAGATAAGATCAATATCGATTGACTGCTGATGGAAACTCCCAATATATCGAGTTTATCCATCGGAAGGACGTTATTTGGATAGGCTTCCGGCTGGGCGCCCCGGATGTAAATCAGCCCGTTTTCTATCAGAAGGGAAACACCGATGGCCGTTATCAAGGCCGCGATCCGTGTTGCATTACGAAGGGGTTTATAAGCAATGCGTTCAATTAAAACGCCAAAGATGGCACATGAGACCATCGAAATCAATAAAGCTGGGATGAAGGATAAGTCCATTACGGTAATGGCGTAAAAACCTACAAATGAACCGACCATGAATACGTCTCCATGGGCGAAGTTTATAAGCTTGACGATTCCATATACCATCGTATAACCAAGCGCGATCAAAGCATAAATGCTTCCGAGTGAAATGCCATTTACCAATTGCTGAATCAGTTCCATATTGCACTCTCCCCGTTAAGGTGTTTTTTAAGTGAATATAGAATAGGGGGGACTTGCCCCCTATCCACGTAAGGTATTATGGATTGATTTTTGTTTTGAATGTTTGTTTGCCATCTACATATTCCAAGATGGTCGCCGATTTGATCGGATCATGGTTTTCATCGAGGTTCAACGTTCCAGAAACTAATTGAAGATCTTTGACATCTTCCAACGCTTGTCTGATTTTTTCGGGAGAAGCATCACCAGATCTCTTGATGGCATCAGCCAGGTAGTAGCCAGTGTCATAGCCAAGTGCGGCAAAGGCATCCGGTGTTTTATTGTATTCCTTTTTGAAGGCTGCAACGAAATCCTGGATTTTTGCATCTTCATCTTCCGGAGAATAGTGATTCGTGATAAAGGTATTTTTCAAAGCCTCAGCTCCGGCAATTTCAACGACCTTCGGGGAATCCCAGCCGTCCCCGCCCATGAATGGAAGGTCTATGCCGTCTTCACGAGCCTGTTTTAAGATCAATCCGACTTCCTCATAATAACCAGGAAGGAAAACGAACTCCGGTTTTGCGGATTTGATACGTGTCAATGTAGAGCGGAAATCAGTATCTTTAGTTACATAAGCTTCTTCCGCCACGATTTTACCGCCCTTGGCAGTGAACGCTTCTTTAAAAGCTGCGGCCAATCCCTTGGAATAATCACTTGCACTATCCACATAGATCGCAGCCGTCTTTGCCCCTATTTCGTCAGTTGCGAAATTGGCTGCCACCGTACCTTGGAATGGATCGATAAAGCACGTCCTGAACACATAATCATTTAATTTTCCAGCTTTGTTGGTGATGTCGGGATTTGTTGCAGTTGGTGTGAGTAGAGGAACTTGATTATCTTGTGCGACCTGAACCTGTGCCAATGTATTAGTGCTTGTCGCAGATCCGACTACAGCCACAACCTTGTCCTGGCTGACCAGCTTGATCGAACCGCTTGTAGCTTCTGCAGCATCTGATTTATTATCAACCTTAACGATTTCCAGTTTTTTACCGTCGATGCCCTCTTTATTAATCTCATCGATGGCCAGTTGCAAACCATCGGCAGCCGATTGGCCGAATGATGCCGTGCCTCCGGACAATTCAAGGTTGGCCCCAATTTTGATCGTGTCACCCGAGTTTGATGAACCCCCGCCTGAACTGCTAGTTTTCGAGTCGCCGCCACTACAACCTGCCAGCGCCCCTGCAACCAATGAAAGTGATAGAAACACTCCTGCTAGCTTTTTCTTCTTCATTTGAAACCCCCTTGTTTTGTATGTTCTTTTAAACAAATAGAATATCTGAATAAAAATAATATTCTGAAAACAAGTTTATCTCATTCTTTCGACCCCGTCTATATGATATGGATAAAAAAGTTATTAAAAGGGAATATCTACTATTCGACACAAAAAAACTGACCCTTTATAGAGTCAGTTAACTTTCTTATCAATCGTTTACCCGGCGAACTTCAATGTCTTTTAAAATATCATTGATCACCCAGCTAGCTGCAATCAAGCCCGCTACGGATGGTACGAAAGCATTCGAAGATGGCGGCATTTGCGCTTTCCGGATTTTTGCCTCATCATTGCCGACTTCTTTTCGGACATCCTCACGAATGACAATAGGGCTCTCGTCGGAAAAGACAACCGGGATTCCCTTTGTTATGCCCTCTTTACGCAATCTAGTGCGAATGACCTTGGCAAGCGGATCGGTATGCGTTTTGGAGATATCGGCAATTTGAAAACGCGTCGGGTCCATCTTATTAGCGGCACCCATGCTTGAAATCACCTTGATATTCCGTTTCAGGCATTCCTTCATCACATGAATTTTATAAATGACCGTATCGGATGCATCAATGACATAGTCCAGGCCATAACTGAAGAATTCCTCAAACGTTTCTTCTGTATAGAACATTTTAAGAGCGATCACTTCGCAGTCGGGATTGATGTCTTGAATGCGGTTTTTCATCAATTCCGCTTTCGGCTGACCGACTGTTGATAATAGAGCATGGATCTGCCTGTTTACATTCGTGATGTCGACATCGTCTTTATCCACAAGAATAATACGGCCTACCCCCGTACGTGCCAAAGCTTCGGCTGAAAAGGAACCAACGCCTCCTACACCCAGGACAGCAACGGTCGTGTTTTTCAGAATATCGATTCCTTCCTTGCCAATTGCCAATTCATTTCGTGAAAACTGATGCAGCATATATATTCAACTCCAATAAATTCTGTTCTTATTTAGCTTCCCAATAAACAATATATCATAAACATCATTTATGACAAGTGAAATATGAGCAGTCTAATCGGAATTAGTGCACTAGGTCATTTTTGATAATTTTTGAAGGACGGTAGCCAAAAGGAGCGTCCTTTCCGTCAGGCTCGGAATTTCCAAATACTCCTCTTCACTATGTGCATTTCCTCCAATGGGCCCGAGTCCATCCACTGTAGCGATTCCCAATTCAGAAGTGATGGAAGCATCCGAGCCTCCACCCGTGGCCGTATCCGTGATTTCGATGCCGATTTCCTTCCCAGCCTGACGGATCGTCTCTAAAAGCAAGTTCGATTTCTCATTCTTTTCCATGGGAGACCGGTCCATTTTTCCGCTTAATGTCGTTTTCGTTCCGGGAATATAGGTTTCTGCACAGATTTTTTTCAGCTGCTTGAGAACGGTGCCTTCCTGCTTTTTTTCCGAAATCCGCACATCGACGAAGGCAGCCGCATGGGAAGCGATCATATTGACAGCGGAGCCTCCTTCAATTTTGCCGACATTAACGCTGATTCCTTTCTTTTGATCATTCAATAGGTGTAAGGCGATGATCTTATGGGCCAATTCTTCAATTGCACTTCGTCCCTTTTCCGGTTCGATCCCCGAATGGGCAGCAACTCCCATAATATCGACTTTAAACTGACCGCAGCCCCTTCTTGCCGTGACAAGCGAACCGTCCGTCCTTGCCGGTTCAAGAATTAACGCAAACTTCTTACCTGCCGCCTTTTCCGAGATGAGTGAAGCGGACGACGGAGACCCGATCTCCTCATCACTATTAAGAATGATTTGGATATGCTTATAGCCTGTCTGCCCCGTCTGTTTCAAGCAATGGATCGCATAAAATAACTCAACCAAGCTAGACTTCATATCCGCCACACCAGGACCGTATGCCCGATTTCCTTTCACCTTAAAAGGACGTTTTTGCGCTGTCCCCTCCGGAAACACCGTATCCATATGGGCAACGATCAAAATATGCGGTTGATTCGCCTCCCGATGCTGGATGACCAGCTGATTGCCATAATTCTGTTGCTCAACGGTATCCACAATAAAATCCAGACTTTCAAATTTCGTTTTTAAAATCGAACCAATTTCATCAATACCTTTTTTCGTATGAGAACCACTATCTATATTCACTAGCCGCTCCACTAATTGAAGCATTTCCTTCCTCTTTGCATATAATAAATCTTTCAAAGCCCTCACTACTTTCTATCCTTGGCTGAATATTGCTCAACCTTACTATAATTTACGAATCTATATTGCCGAATGTTACTTAAATGGGAAGATTTGAAGTATATTCGAGGGTATTTGGGTTTTATTCGTTAGATTGGGGTGTTTACTCGTGAGATTGGGCCATTTACTTGTGAATTTGGCTCGTTTACTCGTGAGTTTGCGCCATTTACTCGTGAGTTTGCGCCATTTACTTGTGAATTTGGCTCGTTTACTCGTGAGTTTGCGCCATTTACTCGTGAATTTGGCTCGTTTACTCGTGAGTTTGCGCCATTTACTCGTGAATTAATCCATCAAGTCTATAAGCTCTATTTTTAAATTGACCCGAATAAGGCAATTCCAGTGCAGACAGCATCCGCTGCATGATATCAATTGAATCTATTTGTAAAAAGAGCCGAGCTTGTTTATTCGTAATATTGGGTTTTATGAGGAGAGCAAAATCACGAAGAGTTTTAATGTGGGCATCTTTGGAGGCGTAAGAACAGTGACTGCAAGACCATTTGCCCCAGTGATATTGCATATGGAGAGCAGAGCATTCAGGACATTGAACGCTTTTTAGCAGATCTTGCTCATCGATCTGATACAAATCGAGTATATCAGGATTATGCGGAGTGTTTTTTTGCAGAATCGTGTTCGAAAGTCTATTGCTCTGTCTTTGGGTTAATGGCTTAGAAGAATACTTTTCATCGAGAGTATGAATTTTGGAGATCAGGGTTTCTTTTCCCGTGATTTTTTTGAGAATGGGGGTAAAACCTGGGGTAGTCCTGATGATGGTATTCGAGTTTGCATTGGCAATGAGCGTTTCAATCGGCAGCGAGGGGAATTTGTGAAAAGTAAGCCAATCATTAAATCGGGATTTTTGCACTTCAACCTGTATCAGCGGATCTAGATAAGCTTGTTCCTGTCCATCTTTTGTCCGAATCAATTGGGGATAGGTGCGGTCAAAATAGAGCGTTCCAGCAAAGTTTTTCACTTCAATGATGATGCCGTAATTCCAGGTGATTATTAGGAAATCCATTTGAAAATAACGGCTCCCGTCGTAGCCTAACCTCAAATCATGAAATACTCGATATTCTTTCGGAAGATTCTTCAGTTCTTTTCCGATACTCCACTCCCCGTTAAATCCTGTACGGATTTTCCGGAGATCGTTCCTTATTCTTTCCTGTTTTGGATGATTTGCTGATAGCCTCCTGCTTAATGCCTCCAGTTTGAGCATTTTCATAGGCCTTTCACACGGTTTTAGCATCCATATATCAACTCCTTCTCCTTTAGCTTCTTTGTTAATGCCCATTATTCCTGCCAAAATACTGAAATCAGGCGTTTTACCGTGAGTTTGCTCGGTTTATTTCTTGAGATTTATAGCTCAGTCGGACGTTATCGTCATTTACGCGTGAGTTTACGCCATTTACTTGTGAGTTCGCACTATTTACTCGTGAATTTACGCCATTTACTTGTGAGTTCCCTCCATTTACTCGTAAATATACGTTTTACTCGTGAATTCACGCCTTTTACTCGTGAGTTTACGTCATTTACTTGTGAGTTCGCACTATTTACTCGTGAATTTACGCCATTTACTTGTGAGTTCCCTCCATTTACTCGTAAATATACGTTTTACTCGTGAA
>NZ_JBNNSB010000001.1:431910-818282 GCF_050277335.1 Peribacillus sp. NPDC101480 | reverse complement strand
GAATTCACGCCTTTTACTCGTGAGTTTACGCCATTTACTCGTGAGTTCGCACTATTTACTCGTGAATTTACGCCATTTACTTGTGAGTTCCCTCCTTTTACTCCTGAATTCGCACCATTTACTCGTAAATATACACATTCTCCTGTAAATTGACTATTTTTACGCACAAAAAAACCCATGTTATGTAACATGAGTTGCTTTGTAAGGTGTAAGAGTCCCAATTGTGCCGTTTACGCCTTTGTTTTGAACCCGCTCTCCGCAGGTGGGTGCTCGGTTCCTCGCGTTTGTAAGTCCTCTTCGAGGGAGGCTTTTACGCGGCCAGGAAACTAGTGCTCCCGGTAACTATAAGTGTTCGGTCAAAACTTATAGGTTAAAGAACGAACACATCAGGACTCTTACTTATTGGAAATATCATATCATAATGCTTAGCTCAGTTTCAAGAAAAAACACCTAGGTATTTTTTCATATTTTTCCCAAATGAATTATTTTTTAAGTGCAGCAAGTCTTAGGTTAAGTTCGGCTAATTGCTTGTCACTTACAGTACTCGGTGCGTCAACGAGCAGGTCGCTTGCGCTTGCTGTTTTCGGGAACGCGATGGTGTCGCGAAGGTTCGTGCGGCCGGCGAGCAGCATGACCATGCGGTCCAATCCAAGGGCGATTCCGCCGTGTGGAGGCGTTCCGTATTCGAATGCATCCATTAGGAAGCCGAATTGTGCGTTTGCTTCTTCTTCGGAGAATCCAAGTACTTTGAACATTTTTTCCTGAACGTGACGTTCGAATATCCGCAGTGATCCACCGCCAAGTTCGTAGCCGTTCAGAACAAGGTCATATGCTTGGGCACGGACGCTTGCTGGGTCTGATTCCAATTTGTCCATGTCTTCACGGAATGGCATTGTGAATGGATGGTGTGCTGCATAGTAGCGTCCTTCTTCTTCGTCATATTCAAATAATGGCCAGTCGGTCACCCATAGGAAGTTGAATTTGCTTTGATCGATCAAGCCTCTTTCTTTACCAAGCTTGATGCGTAGTGCTCCAAGTGAATCAGCGACTATGCCTTTCTTATCCGCCACGAATAGGATTAAATCGCCCACCTCGGCTTCCAATACAGATACTAATTGCTCTTGATCTTCAGCGAAGAATTTGGCGATCGGCCCTTTTACGCCGTCTTCTTCAACTTTCAGCCATGCAAGGCCTTTTGCACCGTAAATCGCTGCAAATTCAGCCAATCCATCAATGTCTTTACGGGAATAATCCGCATTTCCGTCTTTAACGACGATCGCCTTTACTTGTCCGCCGCTTGCAACAGCGCCGGTGAACACTTTGAAATCACTGTCTTTGACGATTTCGGAAACATCTTTAAGTTCCATTCCGAAGCGTGTATCCGGTTTGTCGGATCCGTAACGGCTCATCGCTTCATTGTAGGTCATTCTAGGGAATGGCAGTGTTACGTCCAATCCTTTTACGTCTTTCATCACTTTAGCCATCATGTTTTCTGCGGTCTTGATGATATCTTCTTGGCTCATGAAGCTTGTTTCGATATCGATTTGCGTGAATTCAGGCTGTCTGTCAGCACGTAAATCTTCATCACGGAAACAGCGGGCAATTTGATAATAACGTTCGAAACCTGATACCATCAATAGCTGCTTGAAGATTTGCGGTGACTGCGGAAGTGCATAGAACTCCCCTTCGTGCACACGGCTAGGCACTAAATAGTCACGTGCTCCTTCAGGTGTACTTTTTGTTAAGATAGGTGTTTCGATATCAAGGAAGCCTTCACCATCCAAGTAATCACGGATCGCTTTTGTTGTTTGGTTACGCATTTTCAGCGTTTCGAACATCGCTGGACGGCGCAGGTCCAAATAACGATATTTCAAGCGGATGTCTTCTGATACATCCGTTCTTTCATCAATGATGAATGGAGGGGTCTTTGCTTCGTTTAAAATTGTAACGTTTTCGGCTTGAACTTCGACTGTCCCTGTTGTTACGTTCGGATTGAAGTTGGCTTCATCACGTTTGATGACTGTCCCTTGGATATCAAGGACGTATTCATTACGGATTTTTTCGGCTGTAGCCAGCGCGTCTGCCGAAATGTCCGGATTGAAAACGACTTGGACGACTCCGCTTCTGTCACGTAGGTCGATAAAGATGACACCGCCCAAATCCCGGCGTTTTTGTACCCATCCTTTTAATGTTACTTTTTCACCAATTGCTGCTTCTGTCACTTCACCATTGAAGTATGTTCTGCCAAACATGGTATTTCCCCCTTAAGCCTGTAGCTTTTTAAATTGTTCAACGAATGTAGCAAGATCCATCTGGACTTGTTCACCGGTTTCCATGAACTTCACATTGATTTTATTATTTGCCAATTCATCATCCCCGAGTGTCGCCACATATCTTGCTTCAAGGCGGTCGGCTGATTTGAATTGTGCTTTCACTTTACGGTCTTGATAGTCTTTTTCGACGGTAAAACCGGCATTCCGCAATTGATGGGCAAGTTTGACGGTATAATCCTTGGCTGTTTCACCTAATGAAACAAGATAGCAGTCAATTCCCTTTTTGATCGGAAGCTCGATGTTTTCTGCTTGGAGGGCTGCAATCAGGCGTTCAATGCTAAGTGCAAAGCCGATTCCTGGTGTTTCCGGTCCGCCAAGTTCTTCAGACAGCCCGTTATAACGGCCGCCTCCGCAAAGTGTAGTGATGGCGCCAAAGCCTTCTGCATCACTCATGATTTCAAAGGCGGTATGATTATAGTAATCCAAGCCGCGCACTAGAGTCGGATCTTCTACGAAATCGATTTCCAAATCGGTTAAATGCTGTTTCACCTTTTCGAAATAAATACGGGATTCATCATTTAAATATTCAATGATGGATGGAGCCGTGTTCATCAATTCGTGACCGTGATCCTTTTTGCAATCCAGGATACGCAAAGGATTCTTTTCCAGACGGTTTTGACAATCGCCGCAAAACTCGCCGATGCGGGGTTCGAAATGTTTGATTAACGCATTGCGATGCGCTGTCCGGCTTTCCTTATCACCAAGGCTGTTGATCACAAGTTTCAGCTTTTTCAAACCAAGTTCCTTGTACAGGTTCATCGCAAGTGACAGAACCTCTGCATCGATTCCTGGATCCTTACTTCCTAAAGCTTCGATGCCGAATTGAACGAACTGGCGGAATCGGCCTGCTTGCGGACGTTCGTAGCGGAACATCGGCCCGATATAATAAAGCTTGACCGGTTGATTGGCCCACCCGAACATTTTGTTCTCGATATATGACCGTACAACAGATGCGGTGCCTTCCGGACGAAGGGTTAAGTTCCTTTCACCGCGATCTTGAAATGAATACATCTCTTTTTGAACGATATCGGTTGTATCCCCTACACCACGTAAAAATAATTCCGTGTGCTCAAAAATTGGAGTGCGGATTTCTTTATATTGATAACGGTGACAAATCTCACGCGCCGTGTTTTCGATATACTGCCAAATTTCCGTTTGGCCAGGCAATAAATCCTGGGTACCTCTAGGAATCTGAATAGACATATGTGTTTCCTCCTTTAAAGCAAGGCGCCCTTTCTGATACGGCGCGCTATACTGATTTTTTCCAAACAAAAAACTCCCGCCCCTTGTAACTTATATGTTACAAGGGACGAGAGTTTGGATATCCCGTGGTGCCACCCTAGTTGAAGCACAAAAAAAGTGCCCCCGCTCAAAAACAGTTAACGCCTGTTTTACGTTCATCTCCTATTAAGTAAATCCGTTCGGAGTGAAGCCTACGGAGGGTTCTTTCATTAAGTCATCATGTGGAATGCTTTCAGCCTCGGCATTTCCTCTCTTTTCATGTGTTTCTTAATTACTCTTCTCCATCATTGGTTATTGCAGTAATAAGTCTGATATTTTATAATCATACGGACGTTAACATCAAATGTCAAGGCAGACTGAGGATTTTGTCGCATTTTATTGGTTCAAACGTTTTTTCAGATTTTTGATTGTCCGGACATTGACTCCGAATTCAGATGCCAATTCAACAAGGTTTGCGCTTTGTTCCTTTTGGATGAAATCGTGAAAATCGACACCCAATACTTGATTGCCTCCGCTTAAGCTCGTTTGATCTTTTTCGCTGAATTTCATGTGGTTTCCCTCCTAGAGTTATATAAGCTCTATTCTTTCCTAAAAAAAATGTTTTTTGCACAAGGAAAGAGGGAAATTTTCATTGAACGAGAATACATACATATAGACATTAAAAGGGAGAGACAACTTATGAAGAAGAAATCGGGTTTATTTGGCCTGACACTGATGCTGATATTCTCAGCGATTTTCCCCGTCAATCACGCTTTTGGAAAAGATGAAGGGGAAAATATCGTGACGAACCAAGTGGTCAATGTCCGTGAAGGTGCAGGCCTCAGTTTCCCTATCGTGAAAAAACTGGAAAAAGGGGACTCGTATCCCATTCTGAATGAGGATGGCGACTGGATCGAAATCCGGATTGGCGCCGGCAAAACGGGATGGGTTGCCAATTGGTTAGTGGAGAAACAAACTGGGTCTGAAACCAATCAGGTCAAAAAGGAATCCGGACAAGGCGTGATATCAGGCAGCTCGGTCCGTGTCCGTACAGGTCCAGGCACTACATTTCAAACGGTTGGGTCCTTGAGTAAAGGTACAGCTGTTGACATCATTGAAAAAAATGAAAATTGGATAAAGATCAAAACGGCGGATATCGAAGGTTGGGTCTCTTCTGACTACCTTAATCTCCCCGCCGCATCAGGAAATGCAGCGAAGAAAGATTCAACTATGAAAAAAGAAACGAATCAATCCGTAAAAAACGGAGTAACTTTGGTGGACCGGCTCAATGTCCGTTCGGAACCATCGACAAGCAGTGCCTCGCTAGGAAAGCTGAATAAAAATACGTCAGTGACCGTTTACAGGGTTGAAAATGAATGGGCTGAAATAGATTTCCAAGGAGTCCGCGGTTGGGTAGCTGAACCTTACATACAAGTAAGCGAAGGTAAAGAAGACATGAAAAATGAAACGGCAGGCGCCACTGCAAGGGTGACCGCTGCGGGTTTAAATGTCAGGAAAGAAGCCTCTCTCTCCAGCAAGGTCATCGGTTCGGTGAACAAGGATGAGACGTACGCCGTACTGCAAACAAAGGGAAATATGACACAGATCAAGCTCTCCGGTTCAAAAAAGGGCTGGGTCGTGAGTTGGTACCTGGAAAAAGAGAATGTTGAACAAACGGCTAAGGAAAAAAAGGTTGATGTAAAAGGAAACGAGCTTACCATCATTCATGATGGTACGATTCTTAGAAGCGAGCCTGATGGCAACTCGAAGATTGTCGAGCAGGCCAATGCAGGTGAAACGTTCTCCGCATCAGGTATGGAAGGCGACTGGTACTCCATTAAACTGAAGAGCGGAAAAACGGCTTATGTGGCCGGATGGATCGTGACGATCGAAGGGAATTCGGAGCAGATCCAACGACCTGGCGTTGAAAAGTACTTAAAGGATAAAACCATTGTGATCGATCCCGGCCATGGCGGCAGGGATAGCGGTACGATAGGCGTCGGTGGAACACTCGAGAAAAACCTGACGATTCGTACGGCAGAGCTGCTGCGGGACAAACTTCAGGCGGCAGGAGCTAAAGTGATCCTGACCAGAAGCGGAAATACCTATGTTCCACTCCCTTCCCGGGTCAGCACTTCTCATATACATAACGCGGATGCTTTCATCAGCCTCCATTATGATAGCACCAAGGACCAGATCACCAGCGGGATAACCACATACTACTATCATGACTACCAGCATGCATTGGCGGCTACTCTGGCCAATTCACTCGGTTCAACCATGCAGGTGCCCAATCGGGGATCACGTTACGGGAATTTTCATGTTACCCGCGAAAATAAACGGGTAGCTACACTTATTGAACTAGGTTATTTAAGCAATCCAGTGGAAGAATTGACGTTAACATCGAATGAGTATCAAGAAAAAATCACATCTGCCATCTATAATGGATTGGCGAGGTATTTTAAATAAGAATTAGAAAAGCCAGCTTCGAATCGAAGCTGGCTTTTCTACAAAAATAACCTGCCGCAGCAGGTTATTTTTTGCTTTCAAGTATTAGTGTAACGGGACCGTCATTAGTAAGCTGAACATCCATCATGGCACCAAATTGACCGGTTTCAGTATGGACGCCTTTCTTGCGGAGTTCCTCGTTAAATGCTTCATATATTTCATTCGCCTCTTCAGGACGGGCGGCGTCCATGAAGTTCGGTCGACGGCCTTTGCGGCTATCGCCGTATAAGGTGAATTGTGAAACTGATAAAATCGAACCTCCCACATCCAAGAGTGAATGGTTCATCTTTTCATTTTCATCTTCAAATATTCTGAGATTTACAATCTTATCGGCCAAATAGGCGGCGTCATCGATGGTATCCCCATGGGTGACACCAACCAACAGGACGAGCCCGCTGTCGATTTGCCCGATGACTTGGTCTGCGACAACGACTTTTGCCGCTTTGGAACGTTGTAAAACAACACGCATGGCAATAAAAACTCCTTAGTTCATTATCCTTCTAACGGAATAAACATCTGAAATTTGTTTGATACGGTCGACGACCTTTTGTAAATGGGCAATGTTATGGATATAGATCGACATGTGAATGGTCGCCACCTTATTCCTGTCCGATTTACCCGAGACCGCCGAAATGTTGGTCTTGGTTTCATTGACGGCCTGCAGCACTTCGTTTAATAAGCCGCGACGGTCATAGCCGCTGATTTCAATTTCAACGATGTATTCCTTGCGTTCATTAATCGTACTTTCCCATTCAACAGGTACAAGGCGATGGTCGGAATCCCCGCTATCCAGGTTCGGGCAGTCCTGTCTGTGAACTGAAACTCCACGGCCTTTGGTTATATAACCAACGATTTCGTCCCCTGGCACTGGGTTGCAACAGCGCGATAAACGGATAAGCAGGTTATCAATCCCCGGTACCTGTACACCTGAGTCACGTTTTTTCGATGTATTGGAGAAGGTTTTCAGATCGGCTACAGCTTCAGAAATATCCGCTTCTTGCTCGACCATTTTCTGCTTACGCCATTTTTCGGTAAGGCGGTTAGCTACCTGAAGGGCAGTGATTCCGTTATATCCGACTGCTGCATACATATCTTCTTCATTCAGGAAGTTAAATTTATCTGCAACACGCCTGATATTCTCGGCCGTCAGGATTTCCTTCAGGTCGAACTCCATATCCTTGATTTCCTTTTCAACAAGCTCTTTGCCTTTTTCGATATTTTCTTCCCGGCGCTGCTTCTTGAAAAATTGGCGGATCTTGTTTTTCGCCTGAGATGTTTGCGTTAGTTTAAGCCAATCCTGACTTGGACCATATGAATGCTTAGAAGTTAAGATTTCTATGATGTCGCCAGTTTTCAGTTTATAATCCAGCGGCACCATTTTCCCATTCACCTTGGCACCAATCGTTTTGTTTCCGATTTCCGAGTGAATCCGGTAAGCGAAATCTATCGGGTTGGATCCTGATGGCAGTTCGATGACATCGCCTTTTGGTGTAAAAATGAATACCATATCAGAAAAAAGGTCTATTTTAAGGGATTCCATGAATTCCTCTGCATTAGTCGCATCATCCTGGAATTCAAGAATTTCCCGGAACCATGTCAATTTTTCTTCCAGTGAAGGCTGTTCACCGACATCTTTTCCTTCTTTATAAGCCCAGTGCGCGGCAACCCCGAACTCGGCAATGCGATGCATATCGGAAGTACGGATCTGCACTTCCAGCGGGTCGCCTTTCGGTCCGATCACCGTCGTATGGAGCGATTGATACATATTCGGCTTCGGCATCGCAATATAATCTTTGAATCGGCCTGGCATCGGCTTCCAGCATGTATGGATGATCCCTAAAACGGCATAGCAATCCTTTATGCTATTGACGACGATACGAACGGCAAGCAAATCATAAATTTCGCTGAACTGCTTATTCTGCAAAGCCATTTTACGATAAATGCTGTATATATGTTTCGGTCTCCCGGAAAGGTCAGCCTTAATATTGACTTCCTCAACGTTTTTACGCACTTCATCAATGACTTCTTCCAGATACTGTTCACGTTCTGCACGCTTTTTCTTCATCAAGTTGACGATTCGGTAATACTGCTGAGGATTCAAATACCTTAGGGCAGTATCTTCAAGTTCCCATTTAATTGTACTGATACCAAGACGATGAGCAAGCGGTGCGAAAATTTCCAACGTCTCGTTCGATATCCTTCTCTGCTTTTCCTGCGGCAGATGCTTCAATGTCCGCATATTATGAAGTCTGTCCGCAAGCTTGATCAGGATGACCCGTATATCCTGGGCCATCGCCACGAACATTTTCCGATGGTTTTCCGCCTGTTGCTCCTGCTGTGATTTATACTTGATTTTCCCTAACTTTGTCACGCCATCCACAAGCATGGCGACTTCAGGACTGAAATTTTCTTCAATATCCTTCAGAGTGATCTCCGTGTCTTCAACAACATCATGTAAAAAACCTGCCGCAATGGTTGCAGGGTCCATTTCAAGTTCAGCCAGAATGCCCGCCACTTGAATCGGATGAATAATATAAGGCTCTCCCGATTTACGAAATTGTTCTCGGTGAGCATATTCTGCATACTTAAACGCTCTATGAATAAATTCAGCTTCTTCCGGCTGAAGATATAAGCTGGCCCGTTCTACAACCTGCTCGGCAGTCAATATTTGATCATTAGCCATTTAATCACCTTTACCCCACTTTAACTGCCACCGGATTTGATCCGGATTGAGTATGATTGGTAGCACTTCCCTTTATTCTGCAAAACGTGACAATTTTTGCGAAAAAAAATAAATCCGCTTAAACGGATAAAAGTGCAAATAAACTTATTAGCAGAAAAACTCTTTATTATTACTATTATCGAAAAAAAAGGCAAGGATGTAAAGAGATAAACGTGTATTTTATAAAGAATACTGCTTTTTTTCACTGGAAATTCGACAAAATCCAGAAAAAACGGGTAAAAACAGAAAGAGCACCCTGGTCAGAGTGCTCTTCTTTATTAAAAGCTCATTAATGTCAAGACATCATAGCCGTCTAATTTATCTTTACCATCCAAGTCAGTCAATTCAATGAGGAATGCAATCCCGGCTACAATTCCGCCAAGCTGTTCAACCAATTTGATCGTCGCTTCGATTGTTCCCCCGGTAGCAAGTAAATCGTCCGTAATCAATACACGCTGTCCCGGTTTAATGGCATCTTTATGGATTGTCAATACATCCTTGCCATATTCTAATCCATATTCGACTTTTATCGTTTCACGTGGAAGTTTTCCTTCTTTTCTCACTGGAGCAAAGCCCACTTCCAATGAGTATGCGACTGGACATCCGATAATGAATCCGCGCGCTTCCGGCCCGACCACCAAGTCGATATTCTTATCGCGAGCGTACTCGACGATTTGGTCTGTTGCGTATTTATAAGCTGCACCGTTATCCATTAATGTTGTAATATCTTTGAAGACAATACCCGGTTTTGGCCAGTCTTGCACAATTGTTACATATTGCTTTAAATCCATTGCTTTGTTTCCTCCTCAAGGTCTGTTGCCTCATGAACTAAATAATGATTGAACCAATCGAATAATTGCTGATAGGAAGAATAAACAAGCTCTTGTTCAAGCTCAAATTGCTCTTTCTTTCTTGTATACGATTCAGATTCACTGAGATCGCGTTTTTTCGCATTGGTTGTGAGCATAATTAACCCATTCTCTATTGTAACAAAATCAAGCTCAAAAAACACCTTAGAAATGAAATCCACAGTATCTCTTGACCAGCCGCGGTATTTGGCTAGGTCATCACCATATCTTTTCACATCGAGCGGTCCCTTTTTGGCAAGGAAGGCATAAAACCATTTGAAATGATCCCTTGTTGGCATCGTACTTAGGAAATGGTCCTGTTCATGGGAAAAGTGAGCGTAGATACGCGAAGGGTGCTTATCGGCAACCACCCGTTTCAAATATTCCCTTGACGGCGGCATGTCCATGAATGCCAAATGACCTTCGAAGCAGTCGAGCTGCTCTGCATCCAGTTCATTCTTGATAATAACGAGATCCGGATGATTTTGTAAAAATGGATATCTGTTATAAATATCTTCCGAGAATATGACGATCTTCCGATTTTGTGCAGGAATGTCGGCAAGCCACTTCTCTGCCTGTCCCTTGCCGCGGTAATCGAATAACTGCCAATGGTTCACCGAGACATCCTGGACAAAGATCTGGGGCTTTTTCATATTATTCCACTCATTGATGGAAAGCTCACCAATAACCGAGACCTCAGCGTGTGGAGCTATTTCATCGACAAAATGACCAAGACCGAAGCCCACACCGTCAAGTTTGTGATTTTCACCATCTTCCAACTGGACCTTCAAGTGATTTTGGTTGGCACCTATTTTGCGGACACTTGAAAGCTGTACGGAATCTATCAATATCTTCGGCTTGGGATTCGTTACCCCAAATGGCGCCAGCAAGCTCATTTCCTGAATCGTTTGAATGGATACGTCAGCTAAAGTCGTAGCACCGTCCAAGTTTGTAATCGGTGTGAAGTCCTCTTCGTTCAATTGTTCCTTCGCAATCAAATTCATGCGGTCCCTGAGCTCCTGGACATCTTCAATTTTCAATGTCATTCCAGCAGCCATCGGGTGCCCACCGAAATGAGGCAGCAGTTCACGGCAGGCGGAAAGACTTTGAAAAAGATCGAAACCGGCAATGCTCCGAGCAGAACCTTTCGCGTATCCCTTTTCCCGGTCATAGCTCAATACAATCGTGGGCCGGTAAAAGCGTTCAACAAGTTTAGAGGCAACGATCCCCACGACTCCTGCGTTCCAGCCTTCCCTTCCGATGATGAGCACGCCATTGGACTCCGGCGGGAAGTTTTCCTCGACCTCAGCAATCGCTTCCGCCGCCATTGCTGCAACCATTTCCTGCCGCTCTTTATTGATATCATTAATTTCATTCGCAAGTTCCACCGCTTCTTCCAGGCTTTGTGACATCAATAAATCGACAGCGGGATCGGCATCTCCAAGGCGCCCGACAGCATTGATCCTCGGTGCCATCGCAAAGCCGATTGATTCTTCATTCAATGCTTCCTGCTGAACATTCGCCACTTTCATTAACGCAACAAGTCCCGGGCGGCGAGTCAAACGTAACTGCTCGATGCCTTTCGCAGCAATGAGGCGGTTTTCCCCTTGCAATGGCACTAAATCCGCTATCGTGCCGATTGCCGCTATTTCAAGCAGATCCTCAGGCAATTCCCCAAGCAGGGCGTGTGCAAGCTTAAATGCGACCCCTACTCCGGCAAGGTCTTTAAATGGATAGGAACTGTTCTCAAGTTTAGGATGGATGATTGCCAATGCCTCAGGCAGTTCCGGCCCCGGTTCGTGGTGGTCGGTCAATATATAATCCATGCCAAGCTCGCCGGCAAGTTTCGCTTCATCGATTGCAGAAATTCCGGTATCGACGGTTATTAATACCTTCACCCCTTGCTCAGCTGCAAGGCGGAACGCCATCGGATTCGGACCATACCCCTCTGTAAACCGATTCGGGATATAAAAATCAACATTGGCCCCCAATTTCATCAGCGCCGTCATCATCACTGTGGTCGATGTCACGCCATCCGCATCATAATCACCGAATATACGTATTTTTTCCCCATTTTGAATGGCTTCTCTTATTCTATATACTGCTTTATCCATATCCTTCAATAAAAATGGATCATGAAAAGTTTGATTTTTTACAAATAAAAACGATCGGGCACTTTCAATTGTATCCAGGCCTCGATTCACAAGCAGGGCTGCAACCAAAGGTGTGATATGAAGCTCTTCAGCTAGTACAGCAACTTTGTTTTCATCGGCAGATTGCAAGTTCCACCGTGTTTTTGGCTTTAACATTTATTCACCCCTCAACCTACTCATTATACAAAACGAATATACCAGTTTCAATTTTATTTTAAACTCATAAATGGCTGTAATTCCCTATCCAATAAACTTAGTTTAACAAAAAGAAGGCTGGCATCATGCCAGCCCCCTCTCACCTATTAAACTTGTCCTTCAAGACTTTGTTTCTTTTCTTTTGCGGTATTCAGCGGACCCTTCTTCTTCAATTCCCTGATTTTTAAATCAAGCCAGAATTGGGAAGCGATCAATAGCGATGAATAAACGCCGCATATCAAACCGATGAACAAGGCAATGGAGAAGTTTCGGATAGCTTCACTACCGAAGATCATCAATGCGATGACCGTAATGAGAACGGTCAAAACCGTGTTAATGGATCTCGTCAAAGTTTGCCTGATACTGATGTTAACAATGTTCTCAAGCTCTTCGGCGGTTTTGATTTTACGGCTGAAGCGTAGGTTTTCACGAATACGGTCAAAGGTAACGATCGTATCATTGATCGAATAACCGACGATCGTCAGAACCGCAGCAATGAAGGTGATATCCACTTCGAGCCGGAGTAAGCTAAAAATCGTGATGATGAAGAAAGCATCATGTATTAGCGCGACAACGGCAGGAACAGCCATTCGCCATTCAAATCGTATCGATACATACAATATGATTCCGATTGATGCAATCGCTAACGCAAACATGGCATTTTTCGCAAGCTCTTTCCCTACAGTCGGTGATACGGTGCTGACATTCGGTTCTGCTCCGTAATCCTTCTTGAAATGGTCCTTCAATTCAGCAATCTCTTGTTTATCGAGGACACCGACTGTCCGAACGACAGCATTCTTATTGTCTTGTCCAGCGAGCCTGACATCCTTGATATCCCCTTCGTCGATACCGACCTTTTCCATTTCGGTTTTGACTTGCTGTGTCGTCAAGACGTCTTTGGAAGCAATCTCGATTCGGGTGCCGCTCGTGAAATCAATCCCGAGATTCAATCTAAAGACGAGCAGGAATATGATCCCGATAATGGTGACACCGATTGAAATGCCATAAAAAACTTTCCGATGTTTGACGAAATCGATTTTATCAAAGCGTGTTGGCAATGACATTAAATCCATCTTCTCGGATAAATCGTGAATGTGCTTCTTCTTCACGCCAAACCATCCTGTACGTTTGTCGAGGAACCCGCTATTCACCCACAGACTCATGAAGAGGCGTGTACCATAAACGGCTGTAATGAAACTCATTAAAATCGAAATGATCAAAGTGGTGGCAAACCCTTTAACCGAGCTTGTTCCATAATAGAACAGTACGGCCGCAGCCAGCAGGGTCGTTAAATTTGCATCCGTGATTGTAGCAAGTGAATTCTTAGTACCTTCTTTATAAGCCGCCTTAACGGATCTACCAAGTTTCAATTCATCCCTGATTCGCTCATAGGTTATGATATTGGCATCGACAGCCATCCCGACCCCGAGTACCAATGCCGCAATACCAGGCAGCGTAAGGACTGCATTCATCCAATCAAACACTAATAGGGTCAAGAAAATGTATATGCTTAAAGTAACGACTGCAATGAATCCCGGGAAGCGGTAATACACAAGCATGAAGATAAAAACAAGTGCAATTCCGATGATTCCTGCAAAAATAGTATCATTCAGTGCACCTGCACCGAATTGGGCACCTACAGAAGTGGAGTACTTTTCTGTTAAATCCACAGGCAGGGCACCTGCATTCAGAAGGGCTGCAAGCTCTTTCGCTTCTTCAACCGTGAATTGACCGGTAATATACACCTTCTTCGTATTAAAAACTTCACTGACAGCTGGAGCTGAAATCATATTGTCCTGTGAAGAGGTATCTTTGATGGAATCTTTTCCTTCCTCAAAATCCAGCCAGATTGCAAGTACATTAGTCGGACTTTCCATCGTGGATATTTTTTGAGTGATGTCCTTAAATTTATCCACATCTTTCAATGTGACTTCAACAACCGGTTGATTATCTTGGAACGTTTGTTTCGCGCCTCCTTCTTTCAGGTCGGCCCCGGTCATCATTTCCTTATCGTTGTAATCACGGAAGGATAATTTAGCTTGTGTCGAAAGGATTTCCCGAGCGTTGTTCTGGTCTTTGACCCCAGCCAATTGAACGCGGATCCGGTCTTTCCCTTCGATTTGAATGTTAGGCTCGCTAACACCCAAAACATTGACACGCCGCTCAAGCGAGCTTACTGTAGCCCGTAAAACATCCGGGGTGATTTTCTCCCCAGACAGCGGTTTTACTTCATATAACACTTCAAAACCGCCTTGAAGATCAAGACCCAGCTTGATATCCTTTAGGATTCCTTTTGAAGTCGTCCCCATCGCTGCGAAAATCAAAAGTGCGATTAGAAAAAACGCAACGATCCTGCTTCTTTTTACCATTATGTAGTAGGCCCCTTTCTATAATACGCCTGTTCCTGAAGTTAAAAAAACTGTCATTTTTTGTTCATATGATAACTGCATTCCCTTTTCTTCTTGAGAAAAAAGACACAGCTTTCCATGCTTTTCCAAAAAAAGCATGACCATATCTATTATGAGTCAAATACAAACAGCTGTCAATTTAAGTATATCTTTGCGTCATTCTTTCAAAAGTTCCTTCAGTTCATCTTCAGAAAGCGGCTCAAATAGGTTTGGTGATTTATAAGCTTCGACCATTTGGAAGGTCATGAACTGGTTGCTCGAAAATGTCACGATATCTGCGACAAGTTCATGTATGTGAATGTTTTCCTGAGGACGCTTCCATTTATTTTTGGTTAAGGTTCCCCATATGTCTTCCTCCGTTACGGCATTCAATCCGACCATTTGGAATTCCTCACGCTTGCTCTTTAAAAATGGACGCACCTTTAGATAATACCTTTGATAGGGATGATTCTTTTTTGCCATCACTTTGCCTCCAGTAAAAATGATTCTCAAATGAATGCGCATTTTCTTAGAAGGGTTTCTTATCATTTGTTAGAACGCAAACAAACACTTTTGTCATGCTTTGTCCAAGTACAAGCATATAGATAATTGTATAGCATAACCGCTTTTTTGAGAAGGCAGGGAGGGAGTTCAATGTCCAAATTTTTAAAAGGGACGCTGATTTTATTAATCGCAAGCCTGATTACACGGGTTCTTGGTTTCATTAACCGCATTGTCATCGCCCGCTTCATCGGCGAAGAAGGCGTTGGTTTATATATGATGGCTTTACCGACCCTCTTTCTCGTCGTGAACATAACCCAGTTAGGCCTGCCAATCGCCATTTCGAAATACGTGGCTGAGGCCAATGCCAGAGGTGATGAACGGAAAATCAAGAAAATCCTTGTCGTCTCTTTGGCTTGCACCTTTACTCTATCGATGATTTTCACTCCTGCGATGCTGCTTTTCGCACCGGCTCTCTCAGAATACCTATTCACTGATAAACGGACGGTATGGCCGCTCATGGCGATTGCCCCTATAGTACCGATCATCGCCATATCTTCCGTACTGCGCGGTTATTTCCAAGGCAAGCAAAATATGAAGCCATTCGCTTTCTCACAAGTTATCGAACAGGTGGCCCGAATCACTTTCATAGCCGTCCTGACAAAGGCCTTTTTGCCATATGGAATCGAATATGCTGCAGCCGGGGCGATGTTCGCATCGATTATCGGTGAGCTTGTATCTCTCATCTACTTATTGACCAGCTTTAAATTAAAGAAACATTTTAAGTTCAGAAAGGGTTTCTTCAAGAATGTCAAATCCGGAAAAGGAACGTTCACCGAATTGATGGGAATTGCCCTTCCTTCCACCGGAAGCAGGATGATTGGATCGGTTTCATGGTTTTTCGAACCGATAGTGGTCGCCCAGAGTTTGGCACTCGCCGGAGTCACCGCGGCCGCAGCCACAAGTCAATACGGGGAGCTGACAGGGTACGCCCTGCCTTTACTCATGCTACCTTCCTTCGTTACGTCATCATTGGCGACGGCACTTGTCCCGGCAGTGAGCGAAGCCCGTACGACCGGAAACTTTTCACTCGTTGAACACAGGCTTCAGCAGGCACTGAAAATCACCTTTATCACAGGCTGTTTAGCTATCGTCATTCTGTTCATCTTTGCCGAACCGATTTTACAAGTCATGTACGGCTCTTCGCATGCTGCCGTTTTCATTAAATTCCTGGCACCCTTTTTCATACTTTATTACTTTCAATATCCGCTGCAATCCATGCTGCAAGCACTGGATCTTGCAAAGGCCGCAATGTTCAACAGCCTGGCTGGTAACATCCTTAAAATCGGTGTGATCTGGCTGCTGGCGTCAAAGGAAAGTTTCGGGATCATGGGTGCCGCAATCGGGATAGCAGTCGGTACGATGCTCGTTACCTTCCTGCATTTTTCTACTGTGCTGAAGGTCGTCCCTTTCACGCTTCATTTCCGCAGCTATATGTCAGCTTTGGTCCTTGCCTTAATTTCCGGGTGGGGCGGTTATTATCTTTATCAATTCCCGCTCTCCTCACAGCCACTTGGCATACGGCTTTTGCTTTCCGTGACCGTCGTCATCCTGCTGTTCACATTTTTCCTGCTCATGACCGGCAGCATAAAAAAGGCGGATCTGATCAGGATTCCTGTAGTGGGCGGCTTTTTATCAAAATTCGCTTGGAAATAAAATGAACCGAAGCATTAAAAGGCTTCGGTCATTTCTTCGTTTCATTTTTATCGATATAAAATTGGCCATCTATGTACCCACAAATCGAAATCTCTTTAATCTTCGTTTCTCCCAGCTTTTTCAACTGGTGCCGGAGCCAAAAATGATTTTTGCCAATTCTATCGAGATTCCTCTCCTGTATCTCCCCGTCGATTATAAGGGGATAAGGTGTTTCCTTGGTTTTAGACCTTTTATCTTTGGTATTCTTGATGATCGAAAGCTTCCCGGTAGATTCGAGGATTGCGAATTGCACCTCATTTAAATCACTAATTCCCTGTTCTCGCAGCTGGGTCAATAAATCATCGAAAGTATATCGTTGCTTACGCATCGCTTTTTCATCTATTTTCCCTTGATTGATGATGATCTGGGGCGTACCGTCCACGATGTTTCGAAATCTAATGCTTTTCAATGAAATGAAAGCCAATATTATTTGGATGAAAGCAAGAACGAACATCGGAATGATTTGCCTGAAAAATGGTCTATCCAAATCTTCAAAGGAAAGGACGGCAATGTCCCCGATCATGATGGATACTACTAAATCAAGAATGCTCAATTCCCCAACTTCCCGCTTACCCATCATTCGAAAAAGGATTAAGATGACTAGATAGATCACTGTTGTTCTAAAAATAATAGCCAGGATATCCACTTCAATACCACATCCTTCATCCATAGCATGGCTTGGGAACTGAAAAATTACTCTATATTCTTTTCTAATTTTGCGGGAAGCTTCCTAAACCTGGTCTAAAGGTTCGATATCGGGAATATGCTTGTACAAACACATAAACAGGCTATACGTATCAGCCTTTCAAAAAGGAGGAATACCCATCGAAACTAAAAAAATGAGTGTCGCCGTAATTTATGGCGTAGGCTCCATCTTTGCCATAGCGATGATTGCTAGTTTAATCGTTTCCATCCTTCTTCGTTTTACTTCACTGACTGAATCATCCCTGACATACGTGATCATGATCGTGTCCTTTTTATCGCTGTTCATTGGTGGATTCATTTCAGGAGGCAAAGGGAAAAAGCAAGGACTATTCTTGGGCGGGAGCACTGGGCTGCTTTATCTGTTGGTCGTGTTCCTTTTTCAATATTTAGGTCACGATGCACTTTTCACCATCAAGCAATGGATATACTATGGCTGTTTTGTGATTACGGCCATGATGGGCGGCGTGCTTGGGGTCAACATGAGTTCCGACTCCCGCACCGATTAAAAAAACAGCAAAAAAAACCGGGCACATGGCCCGGTTTTCGTTTGTCTTATACGGATACTTCCTTATTCGGTGCGCTTTCCGTTATTTCACGGATTGCTGCACGGTCAAAAGTCAGTTTTGTGCCGTCTGGTGATTTAATGACGATTTTCAGGTCATCGATTGCATCGATTGTTCCGTGCATACCGCCGATAGTAGCAACTTTATCACCTTTTTTCAGACTGCTTTGCATGCTTTGCGTAGCCTTTTGGCGTTTTTGCTGCGGGCGGATCAATAAGAAATAGAACAATACGAACATTAAAATCAACGGAAGTATTTGTGTTAAAGAACCCATTCTGTATATTCACTCCTTTCGCTCATTAAAATATTTATGGAATTAGAAGTTTCTCGCATTTGGTTCATTGAAACCATACTGCTCAAAAAACTCTTCCCTAAAGTCTCCAAGACGATCTTCTCGAATAGCTTGTCTGACCTGTTCCATCAAGTTTAACAGAAAATGAAGATTATGGTAAGTCGTAAGACGAATCCCAAAGGTTTCTTCACACTTAATCAAATGGCGGATATATGCCCGGCTATAATTCTTGCAAACATGGCAATCGCAATTTTCATCGATTGGACCGAAATCGCGTGCATACTTCGCATTTTTCACAACCAGCCGCCCATTGCTCGTCATGAGCGTACCATTACGCGCAATTCGCGTCGGCAGTACACAGTCAAACATATCGATACCGCGGAGTGCACCATCGATCAATGAGTCCGGCGAACCGACTCCCATCAGGTAACGAGGTTTGTTACTTGGCAGCAGCGGACTTGTAAACTCAAGGACGCGGTTCATGATATCCTTCGGTTCCCCAACGGATAACCCTCCAATAGCATAACCCGGGAAGTCAAGGGAGACAAGGTCTTTTGCACTTTGTTTGCGAAGGTTTTCAAATTCCCCGCCTTGAACTATACCAAACAGCCCTTGGTCATTAGGACGCTCATGTGCATTCAAACAGCGTTCCGCCCAGCGCGATGTCCGTTCAACCGACTTCTTCATATACTCTTCAGTCGCCGGAAATGGCGGACATTCATCGAATGCCATCATAATATCTGAACCAAGCGCATTTTGTATTTCCATCGCTTTTTCCGGGGATAAGAATAATTTATCGCCATTCAGATGATTCCTGAAATGCACGCCCTCTTCTTCAATTTTGCGAAACTCGCTCAAACTGAAGACTTGAAAGCCTCCTGAATCGGTCAAAATCGCCCGATCCCAGTTCATGAACTTATGCAATCCGCCAGCTTCCTTGATGATTTCATGCCCCGGACGCAGCCATAAGTGGTACGTATTGCTCAGGATGATGCCAGCCCCCATTTGTTTCAAATCTTCCGGGGACATCGTTTTGACAGTAGCCATCGTTCCAACCGGCATAAATGCCGGCGTTTCGAAAGAACCATGCGGCGTATGGACCCGGCCTAGCCGTGCCCCTGTCTGTTTACATGTTTTGATTAACTCATATCGTATTGCAGTCAACGCAATAACTCCCTTCAAGAGCTTCTCACTCTTATATTACTTAATTAACATTGCATCTCCAAAACTAAAGAACCTGTATTTTTCTTCCACAGCCGTTTCATAGGCATGAAGGACATGCTCCCTGCCCGCAAGTGCAGAAATCAGCATGATTAAAGTCGATTTGGGCAAATGGAAGTTCGTTATCATCGCATCGATTCCTTTGAACTCATAACCAGGATAAATGAAGATGCTCGTCCAGCCATTCTCTTCCTTGAAAACCCCATCATTGCGGGACGCAATCGTTTCCAATGTCCTTGTGGACGTAGTGCCGACCGTAATGATTTTCCCGCCTTTTCCTTTCACATCATTCAGTAATCTGGCAGTGCCTTCCGTCATTTGATAAAATTCGGAATGCATTTCGTGGCTATCAATATCGTCGACACTTACTGGACGGAATGTACCAAGCCCGACATGCAGCGTGATGAATGCGATGTGGACACCCATCTCTTTAAGTTTCCCGAGCAAATCCTCCGTAAAATGCAGGCCAGCGGTAGGTGCGGCTGCAGATCCCCGTTCACGCGCATAAACCGTTTGATAGCGGTCCTGGTCGTCGAGTTGTTCCTTGATGTATGGAGGTAACGGCATTTCGCCAAGCTTCTCCAGTATTTCATAAAATATGCCTTCATATTTGAATTCAAGGATTCGGCCGCCATGCTCAAGTACACCTGTACAAACGGCACTCAGCTTACCATCGCCAAAAACGATTGTCGAGCCTTCTTTAATCCGTTTGGCCGGCTTCACAAGCGTTTCCCATACATCATCATGCTCTTGCTTAAGCAGCAAGACTTCTATTTTTGCACCCGTTCCTTCTTTACTGCCGTAAAGCCGGGCCGGAAGCACCTTCGTATCATTCAACACCAGGCAATCTCCCGGTTTGATATATTCCGTGATATGGCTGAATACATCATGCTGAAGCTTGCCGGTTTCTTTGTCCAGCACCATCAATCTACTTGCTTCCCTATCCTCCAAAGGAACTTGGGCAATCAGTTCCTCCGGTAAATGAAAATCAAACATATCCAATTTCATCTGTTCCACTTCCTTACGTGTCTATCAAGCTGTAATCATTATTTAAAACGGCCGATCAAATAAAAAATCGCGGACAATACAACACTGACGATGATTGATGTAACGATGGGAAAGTAAAACGTCGTATTCCCCTTTTTCAGAAAAATATCTCCCGGCAGCCTGCCGAGACTGATATATTTCATCGCAAAACCAATCACGAATATTATCACACCCAGAATCATAACCATCTTTGGTATATTCATCATTCAGGCATCTCCATTCCGAAATGCTCATAAACAAGCTGTGTTGCCATCCGGCCTCTTGGGGTACGCTGAAGAAAACCGACTTGTAACAGATATGGTTCATACACATCTTCGATCGTTTGCGCCTCTTCGCCAATCGTTGCAGCAATCGTTTCCAGACCCACGGGCCCGCCACGGAATTTTTCAATAATCCCTTTAAGTAATTTATGGTCAATATGATCGAGTCCTAAACGGTCGACCTGCATTAATTCAAGCGCATAATCGGCAAGCTCGGCCGTTATCGTACCATCACCGCGTACCTGGGCGAAATCCCTGACCCTCCGTAAAAGCCGATTGGCTATTCTTGGTGTGCCCCTTGATCTTCTTGCAAGCTCTGCCGCTGCTTGATCATCCATTTCCGTATCCATGATTCTTGCAGTACGGATGATGATATCAGTCAAATGGTTTTCCGTATAATATTCAAGACGGCTCAAAACGCCAAAACGGTCCCTGAGCGGTGCAGACAGTGAGCCTGCACGTGTCGTGGCCCCTACGAGGGTAAACGGCGGCAAGTCGATCCTGATGGAACGGGCTTCCGGCCCCTTACCGACTACAATATCCAGACAGAAGTCCTCCATAGCCGGGTATAGCACTTCTTCAACGACACGGGGAAGACGGTGAATCTCATCAATGAACAATACATCACCCGGTTCAAGTGCACTCAAAATGGCCGCCAGATCTCCCGGCCGCTCAATGGCGGGACCCGAAGTCGTGCGGATATTCACACCCATTTCATTGGCGATGATGACGGCAAGCGTCGTCTTTCCAAGGCCAGGCGGTCCATATAAAAGTACATGATCGAGCGTTTCTTCACGCATCCTTGCCGCTTCGATATATACACTTAAATTCGCTTTCACTTTATCCTGTCCGATATATTGCTTTAAGTTTTGCGGCCGCAGGCTTTGTTCAAAGGACAGTTCGTTCAAATCGGCTTCCTGATTGAATATTCTCTCCTCCATTGCGCCACTCCTTATCTTAACATCATTTGCAATGCTTTCTTAATATATTGCTCGGTCGTCATATCTTCAGCCTGCAATTTCTTGGCAACCTTTTGGACTTCCTTTTCAGAATAACCAAGAGCCTTCAATGCAAGAACGGCTTCATCCAATTCCTCTGTATAACCATTTGGACTTAGTGCAGCCGTGACGCCTTCGTTAAACAAGCTTGGAAACGCATCCGGAATTATATTCTCAAGTTTCCCTTTTAAATCGAGGATCATTTGCCTTGCCGTTTTCTTTCCGACTCCCGGGAATTTCACCAAAAACGATTCATCTTCATTTTCGATTGCCTGCACCACCTGATCAACCTGGCCTGATGCCAATATGGCTAGAGCACCCTTCGGCCCGATTCCGGTTACATTCAATAATTTTGTGAATAACGCCTTTTCTTGACGAGTCTGGAATCCATATAATGCTGCCATATCCTCACGAACATAATGATATAGGTAAACTTGAATTTCTTTCTGGTATTGAGCGGAAAAAATAAAAGGATTCGGCGTCATCACTTGATATCCGATCCCCCCATTTTCCACAACTATGTATTCAGGCCCAATATAATCGACCTTGCCTTTTATATAATCATACAAATTAATTCTCTCCCTGATTTTGCTGTACCTCTCATTTTATCATAAAAAGGGGGTGTTGTTCATTAAAAGTTATTTCATAGTCTGCAAAGTCCTTTCACATTACTTCCGGTGTCATTATCATCCATAAAACAATGTTAATTGGAATGGGTATGCGAGACTCCTGCCGGAAATACGCGTCCAAGCGAGACCCCACAGGCAGAAAGGCTCCGAGGACGGACCGCCCGCAGAAAGCGAGTGCCTGCAGTGGAAATCAACAGTTAAATTGTAAATATAAAAAAACTGTAGACAAACTCCATTATTATCGAGTTTATCTACAGTCTGAAGGATCGGATATCATCCCACCCTAGTTTACCGAATATGGCTCATATTCTTTAATAAGCTGTTTATATTGGTCTTTATTCATGATCGGAATCCCTTTTTGCAGTTCCTCCTGCTTGTATGCTTCTAGTTTACCAACGTCTATTTGGTAGAAAGTATGAATGATCTTGGCATGCTCAGGCCTTCCGATAAAAATGGATAACGTACCATCTTCCCTCATACCAAGGTAACCGTTCGCTTTTAAGAGCGGAGATATGTCATTTTCAATTTTCTTCATGACAATCTGCTCTTCATTTTGATCGACTACTTTCCATCCTTCATATTTTGACCAAAAGTCCTCCATCGACCAAATGGTTTCTGTCAATTTCTCTTCACTTAACTCGCCATCCAGATACATACGCTGAAGAATGACCTTCCTCTCAATTGGATCATTTTCCTTTTGAACGGTTTCTTCGGCAAAAACGGTTAAGCAAAATGGCAATATGAAAAGCGTCATGAAAAATTGGATTCTGAGTTGATTAATCAATATACTCACCTCTTAAGGCGTTTACTTTTTATGTAGTTTGACCCAAATAAGGATTATTAACCAGAAAAAAATCAAAAAGAGCTGACTCCATATCGGGTCAGCTCACTAATTATTTCAAGTGATTTTCGTGAATGTTAAGGTTATCGAACATGTCATTGGCATCTAAAATGATCATTTCCCTCGTGTCGCCATCCCGAAGATTGTTATCAAGTGTCATCGTCCTGAAATAGACACCTTCATCTGTGGTGACATATAGGGTACGGCCATTGGTAAGCGGTCCGATTTCCTTCTTGATTCTTTCTTTAACATCTTTTGCTTGGCTGTAGTCATCAAGCAGCAAGGCTACCAGCATTTCGTCTTTCATTATGATCGTCCTGGTATCGATGACCGGCTCCACTTTATTGGCGACACCATTGACTTTGTCGGCTAAAGCGCCTTCATAAGAATTATAATAAGATGATCGCGCCTTAAGCGGTTTACTCTCATGTCCATGGTAGTTACGGTCACTCTTACTGTACGCATCATCTTTATTGTATAAACCTTGCACCATATTCTCATAATTGATGTTGCGTACCAATGCATCTTTTTCATGGTATCCTGTATCATTCGTGATATTTTCATTTTCCGCTGTATCATTATTAGCACATCCAACCAAACTGACGGCGGCCAATACCGTACAAAGCGGCTGTGCCCATTTTATTTTCTGCACCAATAACCCTCCCATTGCAATTGAATGAGCTATATTCCGCTCATAATTAGCATGGGTGTCGAACGGGAAATGTACTCTGTAAGATACGGCCAAAAAACCGTTTTAATTCCTATTAAGGGAAGAAATCCTTTTTGCCAATTTTTCATTCATCGCCATCCGCTCCGAAAAACCTTCCACGGACATTTTCCAGACCGAATGAAGCTGGGAAGAACTTTTATTAAGGCGATTCCATTCACGGAAAATATCGGTAGGATAAGTTAAAGCATATAAAAAGGCCGGGTCTGACTGATACCTTTGCAATTGCGGCACTTCCCACAGATCGGTGGCCGCATCTTCCAAATGATGCGATATTCGATTTGCATACTGTAAATAATCAATGCACCTCGGGGCATTTGCCATTAAGTCAAAATCGATTAAAGTCAAAGTGCCGTCCGCTCTCCGCAAGAAATTATGGTGGGCACAATCACCATGAATGATTACTTTCTTTTCCTTATTCCATGAAGACTGATTTTTATCAAACCCCTCTAGCGCCCACTCACCCCATCTAATCCATTCCTTGATAATATCTTCGGAAACATATTGGCGAACATAAGAAAAGTTCTTTTTAAAAAGTGATAAACGTTCTTTCCACTTTTTTGATTGATTGAACACAGGCGCGTTAATGGAGAGATGTTCCGACACATCATGGAAGCTTTCCAGTAACTTAATTCCCTCTAAACGGTCCTTATGGTTGGAATATCTGAATTTTTTCTTACTCGGCGGAAAATAGTCCATAGTCCCATACCATTTTCCTTTAAATTCAAAGGGCATTAAATTCTGATGAATATAATACGTTTGATGAAAACCCTTTTGTTTTAACAATGAAGTCAATTCTCTTTGACGATCCCACTTTTCAAAGCTGTCAAATCCTTTAAGGATCATTGAATAACCCTTTTCAAAAGTTATTAAATAGACACTGCTTTGAATATGGTGGACATTCTTTGGCTTACGATTTAAATAAGAGAAGAGACGAGTGTTAAAAACACTGTCTCCTTGATAATTAGTAGTCATCGCTTTCATCTACATATGTCGGTATCCCAAATGTTTCAGGCGCACGAACGCCCCCGAATTGGCCTGGCTGGCCACCCATTTGTCCAGGTAACATAGCTTCAGGTTGCCCCCCTAGCTGACCGCGCATCATGTCCGGCTGACCACCAAATTGTCTAGGCATCATTCCCGGCTGGCCTCCGTTTTGATCGCCCATCATCCACGGCTGACTTCCATTTTGACGGCCCATCCACGGCGGACCTCCGGTTTGACCGCCCATCATCATACCTGGCTGGCCTCCGTTTTGGCCGCCCATCATCATGCCTGGCTGGCCTCCATTTTGACCGCCCATCATCATGCCTGGCTGGCCTCCATTTTGACCGCCCATCATCATCCCCGGCTGGCCTCCGTTTTGGCCGCCCATCATCATGCCCGGCTGGCCTCCGTTTTGACCGCCCATCATCATGCCGGGTAGGCCTCCGTTTTGACCGCCCATCATGCCCGGCTGGCCTCCGTTTTGACCGCCCATCATACCTGGCTGGCCTCCATTTTGACCGCCCATCATACCTGGCTGGCCTCCATTTTGACCGCCCATCATCATGCCGGGTAGGCCTCCATTTTGACCGCCCATCATCATGTCTGGCTGACCACCGTTTTGGCTGCCCATCATCATGCCGGGCTGGCCTCCGTTTTGACCGCCCATCATCATGCCGGGTAGGCCTCCATTTTGACCGCCCATCATCATGCCTGGCTGGCCTCCGTTTTGACCGCCCATCATCATGCCGGGTAGGCCTCCATTTTGACCGCCCATCATCATACCTGGCTGGCCTCCATTTTGACCGCCCATCATCATACCTGGCTGGCCTCCATTTTGACCGCCCATCATGAATGGAGGACCTCCTATTTGAATCTCTTTTATGCCTGGCTGACCTCCGTTTTGACCACCCATGCCTGGCTGGCCTCCGTTTTGGCCGCCCATCATCATGCCTGGCTGGCTTCCGTTTTGACCGCCCATCATCATGTCTGGCTGGCCTCCGTTTTGACCGCCCATCATCATGTCCGGCTGGCCTCCGTTTTGACCGCCCATCATCATGTCTGGCTGGTCTCCGTTTTGACCGCCCATCATCATGTCTGGCTGGCCTCCGTTTTGGCCGCCCATCATCATGTCTGGCTGGCCTCCGTTTTGATCGCCCATCATCATGCCTGGCTGGCCTCCGTTTTCGCCGCCCATCATCATGTCCGGCTGGCCTCCGTTTTGACCGCCCATCATCATGTCCGGCTGGCCTCCGTTTTGACCGCCAATCATCATGTCCGGCTGGCCTCCGTTTTGACCGCCCATCATCATGTCTGGCTGGCCTCCGTTTTGGCCGCCCATCATCATGAATCCTTCATATTGAGCCGATTCTACTGACTCTTCTTCATATTGTTGCATCTCTTTCTCCATTTGAGACTCTTTAGGTGACATCCCTTGGTATGGGGCCTGTTGCTGCTGTGACTGAACGGATTGATATTGGTGATAATCTGGATTGTGATGTGCATTGGCATCCATTTTTTGGTTTCCTTGATACTGCCCTTTCACATCCGGCCCATAAGTTCCAAGTAACCCCTTATTACAGCCGCAATCTTCCTCTTCCTCACCTGCAGCCTGGTTATACTGCTGAGGTAAGTTATAGTTATTGTTGTTGTATGAAGATGGCGATTCGCCTGGTGACTCATAATCTTGCTGCATATATGAACCTGCTACTTGAGCTTGTTGATTCATCCCTCCATAGTAATGGTGCGGAACCGGTGCGGAGGCTTGATATGGATATTGTTGCTGGCTTGGTATATTCATGCTCGCCCCTTGGACGAATCCTTGATCCATCATGTACATGTCAGAAGATTCTCCCCAAACATCAGAGCTCTCTTCCATCATTTGATAACCATGTACTTCCGGAGCCGCCTGATACCCTGGAACTCCTTGATATGGGGCTTGCATATGCATCTGCGCCCACGGTGGCGGCTGAATGCAATAACCACTTCCGGGCAAAATTGGTGTTACTGGAATACAATCATCCACCGGCTCACTGTATTCCTGTGCTGGCTGTACAGCTGGCTTTTTCTTCTTCTTTTTAGTGACTGCCGGCTCTTCTTTTTTCTTTGGTAAAGGTGGTGGTGCAGGAGGCTTTTGCACACTCATATTGGTCATGTTGACCATATAATAATTATTGATATCGATTTCCGGAATCACCGGCATGGGCACCGGAACTTCTTTTGGAACGATTTTTTGCTTTTCTTTAATGATTGGCTTTGGCTGAACGATCTGCTGCTCTTTCTTGACAGGTTGTTCCTTCACTGGTTGTTGAACGATTGGTTGCTCTTTTATCGGCTGTTGATATTTCGGCTGTTCTTTTACCGGCTGCTGATATTTCGGCTGTTCTTTTACCGGCTGCTGATATTTCGGCTGCTCTTTCATCGGCTGCTGAAATTTCGGCTGCTCTTTTACCGGCTGTTGAAATTTCGGCTGTTCTTTTACCGGCTGTTGAAACATCGGCTGTTCTTTAACAGCCGGTTTTTGCATAATTGGCTGCTCTTTTATAGGCGCTGGCTGAGCCTGGTACGGTTGAATTTGGGATTCTTTAATTCCCGGTTGAATATTCACGTTTGGTTTAGCCGTTTCTTTTATTACAGCTCCGGATGTCCCTGGTATTTTAATTTTCATTCCGGGCATCATCATATCCGGGTTGCTCAATTGCGCGTTAACTTTTTTAAGTTCTTCAAAACTGACGCCGTATTTTTTGGCGAGTTTCCAAAGTGTATCGCCTTTTTGGACTATATGAATTTTCACGCTGTTAACCCCTCCTGTGCATATGTCCATATATTCTATGAAGCAGTGGGTGAATTGCTATTATTTTTATCATGAAAACTTATGCTTGAAAAATGACATTTATGATTGGATCAATGATTTAGGGAAATGGAAGGTACTTTTTTGGAGAGGAACTAAATGATATGACATCTTCAAAAAGGAAATTTAATTGGGACCATTGTCTTCATTCTAAAAAAAGGAGGCAATGGCTTTTAGGTTTGAAGCCATCATGTTATGAAACGCTTCTTTCAAACTTCTGTCTAAACTCAGGGAAATCCGGGTATAAGAAAGTAAATGACCTAAGGCTTTGTCTTCAGGTACTTATCTTACATCCCTGGGGGGAATAATAATGAAATGGAAAGGTAGACAGGGCAGCTCGAACGTCGAGGACAGAAGAGGCATGAGCGGAAAAGGCATGGCCGGAATCGGCGGAGGAATCGGATTGGTAATTGTCTTGATCGTGACGCTCCTTGGCGGTAATCCTAGCGAATTGCTAGGCAGTTTGAATTCTACTGAATCTAACAATGGCAGCACTTATGTCGAGACTGATGAAGAGAAGGAACTTGCGCAGTTCGTATCTGTCGTCCTTGCAGAAACGGAGCAGGTCTGGACAGAAGAATTCCGAAAAAATGGACTGGAATATAAGAAACCGAACCTTGTCCTGTATTCAGGCAGTGTCGAATCGGCATGCGGAATGGCAGCTTCTTCCGTAGGGCCATTTTATTGTCCGGGTGACATGAAACTATATATTGATCTCAGCTTTTATCAAGAGTTGAAGCAAGAGTTCCAGGCACCTGGTGATTTCGCCATGGCCTATGTTATTGCCCACGAAGTCGGACATCACGTTCAGACACTTTTAGGGACAACGGAAAAGGAAATGCCCGATCGTTCACAGGTCAGCGAGACTGAATATAATAGGTATTCTGTCCGTCTTGAACTACAGGCCGATTATTTGGCTGGAGTTTGGGCACATCATGTCCAAGGAGAGAATTTGCTTGAAAAAGGCGATCTTGAGGAGGCCTTGAATGCAGCAAGTGGTGTGGGGGATGACCGTATCCAAGAAAAGGCGCAGGGGTATGCGGTTCCGGACAGCTTCACGCACGGTACATCCGAACAGAGAAAACGGTGGTTCAATAAAGGTTTTAAATCCGGGGATATGAATGAAGGGAATACTTTTAAAGCGAGTAACCTTTAAAAGTTCTTACCTGTTTAGATTAAAAGAAAAAAGGGGGGCTTATCCCCCCTTCAGATTGTAGACAAATTCGAAGAAAAGCGAATTTGTCTACTTTTTTTATGTTAAAAATTGCAGTTGATTTCAGAAATCCGCTCCCTTTCCGCCGACTGTCTGCCAAGCGTCTGTAGGGTCTAGGCTAGTCAGTTATTCGGCAGGAGTGTCGCAAATTTCTTCAATCCTGTGAGGTTCAGCTAAAACAGTAAAAATACATGGATTACTCGGTCTTGTTTTAAAGTCATGGCAATAATTCTTTGATAAGATTGTAATAGGGATACGGGATAAGACCATTCCAATCCACCTCAAGCGGACAAACTCAAAGGGGTATTGCCCCTCTTTTTCTTATGATCCAAAGTCTTTTTAGTAAGCACTGACTCAAACGCGTTCCAGCATTCTGTTTAAAGCCAGGATTGCATTATCCGCAATGTTCTTCTCCACTTTGATCGGATTGATGATTATACCTTCTTCAATGGATTCAAGCGCCCACAGCAGGTGAGGCAGATCAATTCGGTTCATCGTAAGACATGGACACATATTCGGATTTAACGAGATGATGTTCTTGTCAGGATTATTGGCGATAAGTCGCTTGACAAGGTTCATTTCCGTTCCGATTGCCCAGGAACTGCCTGGTTCGGCTCTTTCGATCATATTGATGATGTACGATGTCGAACCCGCATAATCTGAAAGGGCGACTACCTCACGGCGGCATTCGGGATGAACGATGATATTCATTTCAGGCTGCTCCGCTCGAAGCGTTTCAATATTAGTTGTGGTGAAATTTTCATGGACTGAACAATGTCCTTTCCAAAGAAGTACCTTCAGATCTTCGAGCTCCCCTTCATAAATCAATTCATCCTTATGCGGATCCCAGACAGCCATTTCAGTCAATGAGATGCCAAGGTCAAAGGCTGTATTCCTACCAAGATGCTGATCGGGAAGAAAAAGGATCCTTTCCTTTTGCGAAAGTGCCCACGAGACCATCCCTTGTGCATTGGAAGAAGTCACTGTCGCCCCGCCATTTTTACCTACAAATGCTTTGATGGCCGCGGTGGAATTAACATAAGTTAGCGGAAGGATCGTATCGCCAAATAAATCCTGAAGCTTTGTCCAAGCCCGTTCCGTTTGTTCAATATCCGCCATATCCGCCATGGAGCAGCCTGCACGCATGTCAGGAAGGATAACCGTCTGCCCTTCTTCCGTCAAAATATCAGCTGTTTCAGCCATGAAATGCACACCGCAAAACACGATATAATCCGCTTCGCGATTTTGCGCTGAAAGCTGAGCCAATTGAAGTGAATCTCCCGTTGAATCCGAAAATTGAATGACTTCCTCCCGTTGATAATGATGACCTGGGATATAAAGGCGGTTCCCCAGTCGTTCCTTAATGTCCCGGACCCGATTCTCCATCTCTTCCTTTGTCATCGTTTTATACGTTTCAGGCAATGCATTTCCTGCTGTTTTAGCCATTTCCAATATGTTCATTTCAATATCCCCTCACATTCTTTGACCTTTGCGCTAATATCAAGTGCCCTTACACTGTGGGTCAAGCTGCCCAACGAAATATAATCTACCCCTGTTTCCCGATATGAGGCTAGATTGTCTAAATTGATCCCTCCAGAAGCTTCAGTTATGACGTGGGCGGGAACCAATTTAATCAGTTGCTTGATTTCTTCTGGGCTTCGATTATCGAACATGATGATATCTGCACCGGCTTCCACTGCTTCAAGCACCTGTTGTGGTGATTCCGTTTCCACTTCCACTTTAGTGGTATGTCCCAGTTTGGATTTTACCGTTTGAACCGCTTTCGTTATGGACCCAGCGAAAGAAATATGGTTGTCCTTTATCATGACTGCATCATACAGACCATTTCTGTGATTGTATGCCCCGCCGGAACGGACCGCATACTTTTCAAGCATCCGCAGACCAGGTGTAGTTTTCCTCGTATCACAAGCTCTCGTCTTCGTCCCCGCTAAAATCATGGCAGCTTTATTAGCCTGTGTAGCAATGCCGGACATACGCTGCACCAAATTCAAAACGACCCGTTCCCCTTTTAAAAGAGATGCCATATCGCCGGTCATTCTTGCAAGCTGCTGTCCTTCTTCAAAGACTTCGCCATCTTGAACAAAAAGGAAAACCTCGATTTGCTCATCCAATAATGCAAATCCCGTCTTGATGACGTCCCCTCCACTAAAGACCCCGCCTTCTTTTGCGATGAATGTCAAAGTCCCTTGTTCACCTTGATCGAAAATCGTATCACTCGTTACATCGCATTCCCCTATATCTTCCAATAAAAATTGTTGCAGCATCTGCTTAAGCTTCAATATATTCATATAGTCGTCTCCCTTTCACTCGGTTTTTCACATCTGTGCAAGCAAGGATAACCGAATTTCCAAGCCATTTGGCGTCATCTTCGCTTGGATAGTCACTGCGGAAATGACCGCCCCTGCTTTCCGTTCTGGTCAATGCGGATTCGGCAATCAGCCACGCCACTATCATGGCATTTATTTTCGTTATTTCTTCTATCTTTAATTCCGTTACTTCCAAATGCAGCAATTTTTCGATATCAAATGTCTCAAGATAATCCTTCAGTCGAGTTAATCCCGCTTCATCTCGAACGATTCCCGCTTCGTTCATTAATTTTTCCTGCAATGTCGTGAGATCAGGTAAAAAGGTAACTGGACTGGAACTCTTGGACTGCTCTTTTTCTTCCGGTATCGTCCTTGCCGGCACTTTAGCAAGGAAACGGCCAAGTGTATTTCCAAAAACCAGCCCTTCGAGAAGTGAATTGCTTGCCAATCGGTTTGCACCATGTACACCCGTGCACGCTACTTCACCAACAGCAAACAAAGAAGGAACTGAGGTCTGCCCGAATTCATCCACTTCAATTCCTCCCATTAGAAAATGGTTTCCAGGTGCAACGGGGATTTTCCCCGATTGAAGGTCCAGCCCGCTTTTTTCACATAATGAGCTCACTGTCGGAAAACGAATCTTAAAATCCTTAATCATCGAAATATCCAAAAATACCTTTTCACCGCGCTGCAAATAGGAAAAAATCGTTTGTGCCACAATATGCCTTGGAGCTAGATCCTTCAAGCTATGGACATCCTCCATGATCGGCCTTCCCATTTCCGTCACTAATCTCGCACCATCCCCGCGGACCGCTTCTGAAACCAGCCCTTGCGCTTTGCCATTTACAAAAAGCAGGGTCGGATGAAACTGAATGAATTCCATGTCACGAACTTTTGCCCCAGCCTTGAATGCAAGTGCAATTCCATCACCTGATACCGTTTGTGAATTTGAAGTGAAATGGTATAGGGAACCACAGCCGCCTGTAGCCAAAACCGTCTGTTCAGCATGATAGGCAGCAAGATTACCTGCCTTATCAAGTGTTTTGACCCCTATGCAGGAATCATCTTTCCCGATGATCAACTCCACTGCAGCAACATTCTCCAGCACAGTAATCGATGATTTTTTCAAGCACCCTATAAGATGTTCCATCATGTACTTCCCGGTAGCATCTCCGTGACTATGGAGGATTCTTCGTTCACTGTGGGCGCCCTCCATGCCAAGCAATAGTGTTCCGTCATGATCATGGTCAAATCGCATACCCGATTCAATAAGATCAGCTATTACCGAAGGTGCCTCTTCGACGAGTTTTTCCACTGCATTCACCTTGTTATATCGCTGACCAGCCGCCAGCGTATCTTTTTTATGTAAGGATACTCTGTCACGATCAGATATTGCAGCAGCAATCCCGCCCTGAGCTAAATAAGAATTGCCATGACGGATATTTGATTTTGTGATGAGTATCACATGCTTATGTTCACTTGCTTCCAATGCCGTTTTCAAGGCAGCAATACCGCTGCCTATCACGATGATTTCCGCTTTTACCATTATTTCATTCCTCCTGTTTATGACAGGTGTCTTGACAACTATATTTACATATTATTAAACTATTATCAAGAAGTTTTTTAAGATTAAAGGATGGAAGTGATTTCTTGATTTATTTGGATTATGCCGCTACAACTCCGATTGATGAGGAGGCTCTCGACGTATTCAGCCAAGCATCCCGGAAGTTTTTCGGGAATGCGAGCAGTTTGCATGATATTGGCTCTGAGGCGGCACGTTTATTGGATATGTCACGACAGCAACTCGCAGAAATGCTGAACATAAAAAAGGAAGGAATCATCTTTACGAGCGGCGGATCAGAAAGCAACATGCTTGCCATAGATACATTTATCGCTTCGAAACCATCCTGGCAGAACCACTTGATCGTAAGCCGAACTGAACATGCATCTCTTGCCAACTTCGTGACAAAGCTTGAACAAGATGGCTTCGAGGTTACTTATTTACGGCATTTGGAAGATGGCCGTGTTGATATTGAACATCTCCAGGAATGTATGTCGGAGAAAACATGCTTGGTCATTGTCCAGCATGTGAATTCGGAAATCGGGGTCATTCAACCCATTGAGCAAATAAGTGAAATCGTTCGTAAACACCAGGCCTTTTTTCATGTGGATTGTGTCCAATCATTTGCTAAATTACCGCTTGGCAAGATAGCTGCCTCATGTGATGGACTATCCGTTTCCAGTCATAAGATTTATGGTCCAAAAGGGACTGGGGCCGTCATTTTCCCGGCCATCCATCAGTTGAAGGCTTCGGTCCCGAATATCACTCATGAATATGGTTTCCGACCAGGAACAGTGGACGTCCCCGGAATAGCTTCCTTTGTAACCGCTGCTAAGAAATTGGGGGATATCATGGAAGATGAACGAAAACGGATTTCCACACTTAGGATGCAATTGATCCAACGGCTAACGGATTTGAAAATCGATTTTCAAATCATCGAAGCAAAAAACGAGCAATTGCCTCACATTCTGGCGCTGACCTTCGCTGGATTGCAAGGACAGTACATCATGCTGGAATTAAACCAGAAAGGATTCGCCGTTTCGACGGGAAGCGCCTGTCAAATCGGTAAACAGGATCCTTCAAAAACGATGATGGCCATTGGGAAAAGCGAAGATGAAGCCCATCAATTCGTCCGCTTTTCCTTTGGCAAATACACGACGGCCGACGACATTCACAAGTTGGCGGACTGCATCGAAGGAATAGCTGCCATTCGATAAAATCCTCCAATCTGTGTTAGAATGTTTGTAATTAAAGAGGTGAATGTTTATGGAAAGAAAGAAATTACTCGGGGAAGAAAGACGGACGAAACTCTTACATTTATTGCAAACAAGCGCGGAGCCTGTAACAGGCAGCGAGCTTTCGCAGATAACGAATGTAAGCCGGCAGGTTATCGTTGGTGACATAACCCTCCTGAAAGCGCGGAATGAGCCTATCATTGCGACGAGCCAAGGCTATCTGTACTTACAAACGGGGAGCACGCAAAAGCCGGAACGGATCATTGCTTGCCAACATGATCCTTCCCGGACCCAAGAAGAGCTATATTTACTCGTGGATATCGGCATCACGGTGAAAGATGTCAAAATCGAGCACCCCGTATACGGTGACCTAACTGCTTCCATCATGGTCAGCAGCCGTAAGGAAGTCCAGCAATTCCTTTCAAGGGTGACGGCAACGAATGCATCTTTTTTATCGGAGCTAACGAGCGGCATACATCTCCATACACTGAGCGCATCATCTGAAGAACTGCTCGACGAAGCGGAGTGTGCTTTGAGGGATGCCGGCATTTTAGTCGATTGAATGAACGAAAAAACCTCAAAAGCCATATCTTTTGAGGTTTTTTTTATGGGCCTTATGTTCACTCATCATTGGAATTGCTTTCATTTGAGCTGCCATCCCCGGAGTTTTCATCTTCGTTACTTCTTAACTGCCCGATAAGACTAATGACGGAACCGACCGCCTGTACCCAGCCTCCCATCACTTGGATTGATTCAGCATCAGATGGCTTCTCTTCCAAATAAGGATATTGATATTTTTGCAGTTCCTGCTCCTTATCTTGTTCTTCTTGCTCTTGATCCTTATCTTGGTCTTTTTCTAGAATGCTATTTTTAAGTTCGGCAATTCCACCTATCGCTTGCATCGAATTCCCAATCGCCTGCAACAAATTTCCCGTAGCATTTAAGGCCTGCTCCGGTTCATCCGGATTTTCGTATGCCCCCGCCAAAGCTGTGCCTCCGCCCAACGCTTGAATCAGATTACCTTTGATGATTAATTCCTGTTTCGTTATTTCATCAAAATCAATGACTAGGCCTAAGATAACGGTCGAATTCCCGATTGCCTGTATTATATTACCGAATTTATCCAGTGACCAGGTTTCTTCCGCATCAGCCAATAAGGCATTACCTGTTGCTTGAAGTTCATTTCCAATCAAATCCAAGTTCGTACGAAATTCTTCGTCCAAGACTTTGGATGGTGTACCAGCAACAGCAGAAATGACGGTTCCTATCGCTTGAGTCCAAGAACCGAAAGTTTCTTTGAATTGACTATCCATCTCTGCTGACCACCACCCTCTCTCTGCATTTTTGATTAAAAAGGTGCATCCACTGAATCAGTCATCAAGGTATGTATTACTGCTCCTATTTCCATGTGGCCTACCGGGATTTACTTATTGTATTTGCTTTCATCACAATCGGTGTTTGTTTTTCATCCAAAATCATGCTGCCTACTTTTATATATTTCATAAAATGCACGCCAAGGGAATACAAAACCTTCGCAAAAAAATGCCCCGGGAAAACCCCGGGGCACTTACATATTCATTGGATAAAACTCAGCTGAGGTTGTACCATTTATCATTTTAGAAAAAAATTTTCACAAAAGAAAAATCAGCGCTGCGGTACACCTGTTTGGACTTTAAAGCATGAATAGCTTCCCATGATCGATACCGTACATCCTAAGGCCTCAAGCTCGGAAATCGCTCCTGGGATAAGGACATCGTCAAGGGGCATTTCGATGTCGATGATGAAAAAGTAATTGCCCAATCCAGTTTTCATAGGTCTTGATTCAATCTTGGAAAGGTTAAGTTTCCTCCAGGAAAAAGCGGAAAGGACTTGGTGCAGCTGTCCTGAGTGGTCGGCAGGCAGCTGAATCATCAAGGTCGTTTTCTTGTCGCCTTCAACGGTCAAATGACCTTCATAGTCGACTTCACTGTTGGATACGACAATAAACTTGGTGTGATTATGTTCGTAATCGTGAATATTTTGTTTTGCAATCGTCAAACCGTATTCCTCTGCAGCCATATCATTTGCAATCGCTGCAATATTGATATCGGGATTCTCCATCACCATCTTCGCAGCGGCAGCTGTGGATGTGACATACTCATACGGAATGCCCCTTAGCTCATTATGTAGAAATTTGCGGCATTGAGCGATGGCATGGGAATGCGAATATACCATGTCAGGTTTGAAACCAGGATATGCATGGTCAGGATGCACCATATAATGCTGTTGGATTGGAATCGTCACTTCACCTTTCATAGGCAATGTGACTTCATGGACTAAGTAATCCATCGTTATATTTACCGAACCCTCCAAAGCATTCTCGATCGGCACGAGCGCGTGATTCACTTCCCCGTCCCGAACAGCATCTAGGCAGTCCGGAATCGTGTTCATCGGTATTTTTATATCATTAGGAAATAGTCGCGATACAGCTAAATCCGTGAACGTTGCTTTTGGTCCAAGAAATGCAATTTTTGATGTCATATTATAAACTCCTTTTCACGGAAAATCTATTGTTTATGTTATGCCATTTTCTGATTTTTTACAATAGTTAATCGTTAATTTCCTCTTTCAAATGAAAACAGCCTGAAGACTAACCCGATAATAAATGAGTTTGCCTTCAGGCTGTTAGGTTTTTAAACTTTGACCGTTGATTGGAACGGAGGGCACTCGCTTTCCGCGGGCGGACCGGGAGCCTCCTCGGCGCCATCGCGCCTGCGGGATCTCCCTTGGACGCGCTTTTCCCGCAGGAGTCTGTAACTTAAGTTCCAATCAACGAGTTCAATTTGACATGATTACTAGAGTCAGTTGGTCTTTAGGTTACGGTTTCCATGATAAATGCCTCACTTCTCTACGCTCGGCCAAAATTATGAGCCACGTTTTAAAGATACTGACCTGTTTGATTTTCTCGGAGCTACTATCCTCCCCAACATACATCCATCACGGTCTGCGCCGCATGAAACGAATAGGCAAACTGTTTTGTTCGTTCATCTTTACATAGTAGACACTCTAATGATCAGTTGGAAAAGGTTTCTTAATGAGACCAATTCGAAACCTTTTGTCTACAAACTGACAGCCTGTACATGTGAAATGTACAGGCTGTTTTCATGCGCCGTTACCAATGATTTCGACTTTTTCGACGAACTCCATTTTACGCAGTTTAGTAAGCAGTTCATTAATATCCATCGTCATCCCACCCGTATTCAGGGATAGGGTGACATTTGCACGTCCCTGCAAAGGAATCGTTTGGTGGATGGTCATGATGTTGCAACCGGATGAGGCGACGAGCCGTAAAAGCTCCGATAGAGTACCAGAACGATCTTCGAGATAGAAGAACAGTGTAATCAGCTTTTCCTTAACAACTGTATGAAACGGAAAAACCGTGTCACGGTATTTGTAAAAAGCACTCCTGCTTAGGTCCACTCGCTGTACCGCTTCCCAAACTGATTCCGCTTTTCCCCGTTCAATCATTTCTTTTGCATCCAGCGTTTTTTTCATCGCTTCGGGAAGGACATCCTCTCGAACGAGGAAAAATTTCTGATCGGACTTATTCAAACTCCGCACGCCTCCTTTTGCCTGCCATCATGGTCTCCAATCAATCAACAAATTCAAATTCATATTCAAGGATACGGACGATATCGCCATTTGTCGCACCTTTTTGGCGAAGGCCTTCGTCGACTCCGAACGAACGAAGCTGTCTGGCGAAACGACGTATGGACTCTTCACGGGTGAAGTCAGTCATTTTGAATAAACGCTCGATCTTGAATCCGGATACAGCAAAGCTGCCATCGGGTTCGCGTTCAATGTTAAATTCATCCGACTGTGATGTATGTTTATATAGAACCCGGTGGATTCCAGTATTCTCTTCTTCATGTTCAAGAGGGAACTCTGGGGTCTCTTCGATTTTATCAGCAATAGCATAAAGAAGCTCACGGATCCCTTCACGCGTCACGGCAGAAATCGGGAAGACAGGGTAGTCTTCTTCCAGCTTTTCTTTGAAAGCCGCTAAGTTATCTTCTGAGTCCGGCATATCCATTTTACTTGCTACAATGATTTGCGGACGTTCAGTCAAGCGCAGGTTATACTCTTCCAACTCTTTATTGATTGTTTGGTAGTCTTCATATGGATCCCGACCTTCAAGACCCGACATATCGATTACATGAACGATTACCCTCGTTCTTTCAATATGGCGCAGGAATTGATGTCCAAGGCCCACACCTTCTGAAGCGCCTTCGATCAGACCAGGTAAATCGGCCATGACGAAGCTGCGGTGATCTTCCGTTTCCACCATTCCGAGGTTCGGGACGATCGTCGTAAAATGGTATTCGGCAATTTTAGGTCTTGCTGCGGATACGACGGAAAGCAAAGTGGATTTCCCTACACTTGGGAAACCAACCAAACCGACATCAGCCAACAGTTTCAATTCCATGACTATATCACGTTCTTGGCCCGGTTCGCCGTTCTCCGCGATTTCAGGTGCAGGATTGGCAGGTGTGGCGAAACGGGAATTTCCCCGGCCTCCGCGGCCACCTTTGGCAATAATGGCGCGTTGTCCGTGCTCAACTAAATCAGCAATGACTTCCTTTGTCTTATCATCAATGACAACGGTGCCTGGTGGAACCTTGATGACCATATCCTTTGCAGCCGCACCGTGCATGTTTTTGGACATGCCATGTTCTCCGCGAGGTGCCTTAAAGTGACGTTGGTAACGGAAATCCATTAATGTACGCAAGCCCTCTTCCACTTCAAAAACGACATTGGCCCCATTTCCGCCATCTCCGCCGGCAGGTCCGCCTTTAGGTATGAATTTCTCACGACGATAAGCAACTATCCCGTTACCACCGTCTCCGCCTTTTACATAGACTTTCGTTTGATCGACAAACATGCTATCACTTCCTTGTTTTCTGCAAGTCATTTCTTGCTGTATACTTCTCTAAAAGTTAATATCCATCTTAAAAAATATTTCATCCTCATTACATTCAAGAATTTCAATTGATTGCTCGGCCGTCAATGAACTTTCCAAAAACTCGATCACTGGGGATTGATCAATGAACCTGCCTTGCATATGAAATGAACAGCGCATATCGCTCACTTCTTTTTTACACATGGAAACAGCCAGTATATTTTCAAAAAACGGATCGAGATTCTTATCGAGAATTTTAAAGAAATCATTTGTCCAGCGATACATCAGCCCGTCCATCTCAGTTGAGCCTTCAAAAACATCAATGATTTCATATTCGCAATAAAATGATCCATTATTCCAATTCGACGTCAACAACATCTCGGTGAACTTAGGTAAATTCAAACTGGAGAGGCGTGCTTCATTCTGGGTTTCAACAATGATTTCATCAATGATGCCCTTGACACGATCAATTCTGTTCAACTCCAGATTCCCTTTGATGATTTGAATTTTATTCAGCCAGTCATGCCTGGTTTGACGCAGAGTTTCAATAGTCGTCCAATTTTTGTCCATTATTAACACCTTCAATTATGATAAAGAAACTTTTTTTTCAGCTCTATCATGTTGAATACTTCCATTTGTACAGTATATCAAAAAAACAACAAACAGGAAATGAAGCTCGATTCACATGCCTTCACATGAAAGCCCCCGTCCAAAAAATACAGCCGCACACCCTGAGTTCTTTGGACGATGGTAGAGCCATTTGAACTAAAAAAGAGAATGGGCCTTTTATGCACCAATTGGAGATATTATAGTTGAATTGGAGTGTCTATTTGGTTTAAACCAAATCGGATGGATGAGTAATCTTGGATTTCCCCCTGAAAGTTTAAGAAAGCCCGCCGATTGGCGAGCCTTTTGTAAGTCAGAGGTTGTTTTCCTTATACTAATGACTAAAGTCTCCTGCAAACTGCTGGTTCATTTCCTATAGTATAAATAAAGGGCCGGACCCCTTCATCACTATATAGCATACCATTATTAAAAATGACGCGGTATATAGTGTCTTGTAGAAGGAATCAGACCCTTTTGAGTCAGCCTCTGTTCAAAGATGCCAATTATGCTTCTTGTGCAACTGGATATACGCTTACTTTTTTACGGTCACGTCCGAAACGTTCGAATTTAACAACACCGTCTACTTTAGCGTATAGAGTATCGTCTCCACCACGGCCTACGTTCTCACCAGGATAGATTTTTGTTCCGCGTTGACGGTAAAGGATAGAACCACCAGATACGAATTGACCATCTGCACGTTTAGCACCAAGGCGCTTGGAGATTGAGTCACGTCCGTTCTTTGTAGAACCTACTCCTTTTTTCGAAGCGAAGAACTGAAGATCTAATCTTAACATTTGTTCCACCTCCTACTGGTTGAGGATAATTTTCATGTATTTACCATAATCACGTTCGATGGTTTGCAGCGATATGAGCATGCCGTTCAAAAGCAGCTGAACCTTCTCTTCCGATTCCGGAGAAAGATTCCCCGGAATGACGCAGCGAAGATAGCCGCCTTCTCTCCCTTGCTCAATCTCAGGCTCTACGTCCGTTAAGGACATGATTGCATTGACTGCCCCGAAGGATACAGCCGATACACCTGCACAAACGATATCAGAACCTTTTTTAGCAAAATTAGCATGTCCGCTTAAGGTGAACGAAGCAATCCGTTCCTGCGGAGCATCAAATACAACTTTGATCATCTAGAATCAGCCCTTACGCGTTGATTGCTTCGATAACAACTTTAGTGTATGGTTGACGATGACCTTGTTTTTTACGATTGTTTTTCTTCGCTTTGTATTTGAAAACAGTGATTTTCTTTTGCTTACCTTGTTTTTCGACAGTACCTGTTACAGTAGCGCCTTCAACTAATGGAGCACCGACTTTCACGTCTTCGCCACCTACGAATAAAACTTTGTCAAATGTAACAGTTTCGCCTGCTTCTGCGTTTAATTTTTCAATGTAAACCGCTTCGCCAGCTGCTACTTTAATTTGTTTACCGCCAGTTTCGATAATTGCGTACATACTTGCACCTCCTTAAATGTCTCAGACTCGCCAATCACAGGCGTTTTACCAGAAAGGCAAAAGCTTAAAACCTGATGTTGAGCGGTTGTAGCACGGGTGCTACAAACATAACATTAAAATCCTAACATGAAACAGGAAAGGCTGTCAATATATTTATAACAATTCCCGCCCTTCACTCGAAAGCCTTCCCGATTTCCTGAATGCTCCCGAAGCGCTTGATGGAGTAAGCATTCCTCGAACCTGGGATAAAAGACAGGAATACCTTTTTACCGATCAATTCCTCCAATGTCGGCCGATATGATTCCTTTTCACCAAGCAGCACGTCCGCCACCGCTTTACTGGCCTCCACCCAGACCGCTTCATCATCTGTCTTCCTGTGTTCCAGCAGTTCACGTTCCAACCGGAAGGCAACCGTTTCAGGGCTCTCGATTTTACCGCTTCCACTGCACACTGGGCAAGGCACCGTCGTCATCTCACTTAAAGACGGGGAGGTTCGCTTTCTCGTCATTTGTAAAATGCCCAGTTCCGTAAAACCGATGACCTGGGTTCGCTTCTCATCCCTCACCGCTTCCTTTTTAACGATTTCGATGATTTCCTGCTTATGCCGGGACTGCTCCATATTGATGAAATCTATCAGGATGATTCCGCTGATATTCCTCAATCTCAGTTGACGGGCGACCTCTTTCGCCGCAGCCTGATTAACCGCAAACAATGTTGCTTCCTTCGCCACCTTGCCGGTGAACTTACCTGAATTGACATCGATTACGGTGAAAGCTTCCGTTTCTTCAAAAATTAAATATCCGCCATTCTCAAGCCAAACGATTTTCTTGGCCATTTTCTCAACTTGCGCTTCCACATTCCATTCGGAAAAAATATTCTTTGTACCCGATACATGGGATATTTCCCACTCCTTACGGTTTTCCTGTATCCATTTTTTCAACTCGAGATAGGCCTCGAAGTCATCGATGGCAAGTTCCCCGGTCGCCGTTCCCGACATTTCGGAAATGATCATATCAAGGTATTCATCCCTATCATAGAGAAGGGAAGGGGCCTTGAGGGACGCAGCCTTAAGTTCAAGCCCTTTATAGAGCTCCCGCAATCCATTTAACCTGTCAAGGAAGACCGATTCACTTTCGTTCTCCATCGAGGTGCGGACAATCAATCCCTCATCAGGCTTTTTATGCTGCAAAGCAGTTTCCCGCCATTGCTTCTGAAGATCATTGTTTTTGAATTTCTTTGAAACACCAACATAATCTATTCCATGTATGTATACGAGGGAATCTGTCGAAAACTCGATCAGCCCAGTCAATTTAGCTCCTTTGGTGCCCGCTTCATCCCGCGTCACCTGAACTAGCAGCTTTTCTCCCTGACGGACAAATTGACCGATCGATGCTTTCCCATCACTTTTTTTTATCAGCTGGAAAGAGGGAATCTCGTCACGGTGTAAAAAACCATTTTTCTCTGCTCCATAATCAATGAAGACGGCATCCATGCCCGGCAACACCTTCGTCACCTTCCCAAGATAAATATTACCGACCGTACTGCGCTTTTGAGGCGGAATGATTTCAAGTTTACGTAAAACACCATTCTCAAGTACAGCCACTCTTTTTTCGCGTGAAGCCAGGTTCGCGATCATTTTTTTCATCAAAAAAATCCTCTCCTCAATTTGAAGAAAGGATAACATATTTAATAAGAATATAATAGGTCGCCGATTTTCCCGTTTGTCATTTTCTCGGAAAAATAGGCATGAAGGATTTCCGTTTCATCCAACGAGCCGCTCTCTTTCCCGTTTTTCATGATGATCACGGGGTGTTTACAGCCGCGTTGAAACATTTCCAGCACTTTATAAATCGGTTCTTGTGAATCCACCGAGATCGGCTTCAGTTTCGCCAAATCATTCGTATGCCCGTAATGGCGCTGCAGAAGAAAGCGGATGAACGCATAATACCTCTGCCGCCATTCCATGACGAGTGACAGACTTATGAAAAAGATGATGAGCCAGATGTTCAAATTGAGCGGATCCAGAATGAGCCAGGTCAAAAAAGCAAGGAAAGCGAATACTGCAGAAAAGTGAAGTGTATGCTTCTGCGCTTCCAGAAAGGTGCAGTATAGGGAAACACCGATGAATAGCAGCCTTCCCCCGTCCAGGGGCCAAATTGGCAGCAGATTAAAAATCAGCAGCATAAGATTCATATACAAAAATGGCTGGTACAGCTCATATGGGATAATGGTAAAGAAATAGAGCAGAAAAGCTGCGCCAATGAGCCAAACGTGTTGAAGCGGACCGGCAAGCACCACCGCCAAATCCTCCTTCAAACTCTTGTTTCCATATTCCTCAGTCTCGACAGCCCCGCCAAAAGGAAGAAGCTGGATTGACTTTATCCGCCATTTGAAGTGCTGCGCACAGACGGCATGCCCCATCTCATGTATGAAGACGATGAGCAACAGCATCATCACTTCAACGAAATGGGCTGTGAGGATGGCGATGCCAATGACAAACCACAATGTCGGATGCACCCTGATTTTAAACAGTAACTTCCCATATTCACTCAAAGGAAATCACCTTTTTAGGATCGACGAAAGCATCATTTTCCTTTATCGCTAAATAAAACCTGCCCATGGATCCATCTTCACTTAGTGTAACCTGTCCGACTTCATTGCCCTTTTTAACGAACTCATACAATTTCACATCAATTTCTTTCAGCTGCCCATACCAAGATTCAGTTTTATTGGCATGCTGAATGACTACCGTCTTTCCGATCCCCTCCTTTTCACCGGCAAAAATGACTACCCCTTCATTAACGGCCTCGACCTTTGAGCCTTTGCTCGTTTCCAATATGATTCCCTCACCGTTCGTCTCGAAGTTTTGGGTAATCTTTGCAGAAGCTGGCATTGCATATTCTTCATTCGAATCAACAGTTTCCGTATTGGCTTCATTCGGTAAAAAAGCGATTGGTTTACCAAACGCACTTTCGTACCAATTGGAGATTGAAGCGAACTGAAATTCCTTGCTCATGTTCTCCATGACAAAACTCCTGGCAGGGTCAAGCCGCACAGAAGGGTGTTTGAACATCACCGCGACAATCAGGAACAGGCATACACTGGCAAGGATTTTAAAGAAAAAATATTCTTTCTTGAAGAGCGGATGGTCTTTTTCGGAATATCCGTTATATGAATCAATCCCATATGGTTCCTCATTGTTGATCTCCGTCCAACTACTGCTTCCTGCAGGTTTATCATTAAACTTGCGTCTCTTGGCGATACGATTGCGGATATCTTTCCTGCGATCATCCATTCCAGACTTCCCCCCCTGCTCATGTCAAAGCGCTATATTACAACGTATGAGCAACTTGTCCAGACTATTCTGCACTTCCCTTAAAAAATTTTTTCCGATGAAAAATTCACTGAAACTTATGAATTTCCAAGGTGGTTCGGGCAATCGATTCAGAAAATCGAATAATTGAGATTGATATTGTTCCCCGGAATTTGTTATAATAAAGTGGTTTTAACATTATTGAGGGGGAACATTTTTTTATGTCAATCGAAATAGGCAGCAAAGTACAAGGTAAAGTAACAGGTATCACTAATTTTGGAGCATTCGTAGAATTACCAGGAGGCTCAACAGGTCTTGTGCATATCAGTGAGGTAGCAGATAGCTATGTAAAAGACGTAAATGACCATCTTAAAGTAGGCGACCAAATTGAAGTAAAAGTGATTAGTGAGAAAGACGGAAAAACTGCCTTGTCCATCAAAAAGGCTATAGATAGACCCGAAGGGCAAACCTCTTCTTATACCAAACGCCCACCACGCCAAGGGGATAGCCGTTCTAAAGATTTTCGTTCAAAAGGTAATTTCCAACCAAAGGAAAATTTCGAAGATAAAATGGTGCGCTTTTTAAAGACTAGTGAAGAAAATTTATCGACACTTAAACGCAGCACCGAATCAAAACGCGGCGGCAGAGGCGGAAGACGCGGATAACCCGCTGCATTTTTAGCATATAGATCAGGCAAGCCAGTATATGGCTTGCCTTTTTTATTTCACAAGAAGCATAAAAAAAAGCGAGGGCATCAAATGCTCCCCGCTTCTTGACAAAAGAATATAGATTTACCGCACGCTGAAGAATTTTTTCAATTTGGACATGAAGCCCTTTGGTTCGCTGCCAATTGGAGTCAAGGGCACAGATTCACCAAGGATCCTTCTGGCGATGTTCCGATAGGCAAGCGAAACTCTATTATCCGGATTATAGGCAATGGGTTCCTTTTTATTCGCTGCCACAATGACCTGGTCATCATCAGGAATGACGCCGATCAAATCAATCTTAAGAAAATCGGCAACTCCATCGATATCCATTTCTTCATCCTCATGAAGCAAATGGCCGCGGATCCGGTTGATGATCAATTGGGGCGGTTCAATATGCTCTTCTTTTTCAAGCAGGCCAATAATACGGTCAGCATCCCTGACAGCCGGTCTCTCTGCAGTCGTAACGATGATAGCCTTGTCTGCCCCAGCTATGGCATTCCTGAAGCCCTGTTCAATGCCTGCAGGGCAATCAATGATGACATAATCATAGTCAGGCTTCATATCGCTGATGAGTTTCCTCATCTGCTCTTCATTCACCACTGTTTTGTCACTATTTTGCGGAGCGGGAAGCAGATAAAGCAAATCCTCGAAATGTTTATCTTTGATAAGCGCCTGGTGTATCTTACAGCGCCCTTCGACCACATCGACCAAATCATAGATGATGCGATTCTCCAATCCCATGATCACATCCAAATTCCGAAGACCAATATCCGTATCAATCAAGCAAACCTTTTTGCCTAGAAGAGCTAAAGATGTTCCTAAATTGGCGGAGGTGGTCGTTTTCCCGACACCACCCTTACCGGATGTTATAACTATTGCCTCTCCCACGATTAGAGACCCCCTTCTAATCTATTTAAATTAGGTCTATATTTCTTTAAGACTTGCAATTTTTCTATTATGATATTTTGTTCTTCATCCATGAAGGCACATTCCAAGTCATGTCCCCATTTCGTATATTGGTCAGGAGATAAATTCACTTTTCCGGCAATACGCAGTTGGGCAGGCTTCATGACAGAGGCAGCTATAATGGCCTCGTTATTCCCTTTATATCCGGCATGGGCTATTCCCTTTAACTGTCCCATGATATATATGTTGCCACCCGCACGAACCGTTCCGTCGGGATTGACATCCCCTATCAGCAGTAAGTCCCCGGGAACTTCAAAAACCTGTCCCGACCTTATCACCTTGGTCACGGTCGTCACTTGGTTTTCATCTTTCCATCGTTTCGCTTCATCCTTCGTCAGGACATTCGAAATCATCTCATCCACGAAAAGCTTCTTCTTTTTATGGATGACCTCTTTAATCTGTTCTTCTTGTTGTTCATCAAGATAGCGGTTCCCTGTATGTACTTTTACGGAAATGGACGGGTCATTTTCTTGAAACTGATAGTTTGCCGAAAGCTTCACTTCTAACTCTTTCAATAATTCGGAAAATGAGCAAGAATCATCGAGATGAAGCATAAACCCGTCTTTTGTTCCCTTAATCATGACATTTTGCTGAATTCTTTTATTCATGACGTTTGTTTCACCTCAATGAAATATAATTCGACATAGGAAAACAAATTTCCTTTTTCTACGTACACGGAAATGAGAAAATACATTTCCCACCTGCTTCTTAAGACACAGGAACGTTATTCCGTTTCTCCTTGCAAATCAAGCTTTTCAATCATTCTCTTTAAAGGGTAGCAGCTAATAATAATGAATGCGAGATTCAATAATAATGTCGGAATCAATCTCCGTTCCGCAAATTCAGCAAACCCCATATCTGCAAAAGAGAGTATGATATTCATCTGAAAGATGACAACCTCTAAAACTGCCGTGAATAAAAGCGCAGTAAGACAGGCAATCAATATATTATTTTGCAGGATTTTCATGCATTTCGATATCAAATAGGCAAGAAAAGGCAGCAGGAACATGTAAGTCCCAAGGATTTCCGTATATACGACATCATAAGTCAACCCAAGAATCGCACCATAAAGCATACCCATTTTCCTTGAGCCGAACATGGTCAGGAAAAAAACGAAAACCATCATGAAATGGGGCACGAGGATTTTATCGGCCCCGAATGCATCTCCAGCGAACATCTGGGCGAAGATGCTTTCAAAAACAAAAAAAACCAAGGCTATAAAAGAAAGGATGAAATATCTCACTCAGCTTCATCCTCCCCTTCACTTTCTTTCGGTACACCGTCCACTTCGCGCTGAACGACCATGACATTATTAATATCATAAAAATCCGTCGAAGGTTCAATATATGCAGTCTGGTTCAATCCATATTGATCCACTTTAACATCGACAACTTTCCCGATCAGCAGACCTTTCGGAAAGATCCCTCCATAACCGGATGTGATGACCAATGAATTTTTCTTGATCTTTTTATCATATGGGATCCGTTTCATCAGCAAAAGGTTCTTCTTATCATCGAATCCTTCAATCAAGCCATATGCTTTATCATCACCTTGGACGATCGATGAGACACGATTGGCTTTATCGATCGAGCTTAAAAGTTGAACCGAGGCCGTGAAATCCGTCGCTGATTTCACCTTACCGACTAACCCATTGGACGTGATGACAGCCATATTTTTTTCTACCCCATTGCGCTTCCCTTTATTAATCGTCAGCATTTCATGCCAGCGGTCGGGATTGCGTCCAATGACCGTCGCCTGAGTGGGCGAATACTTGCGCAGGTCATCTTCTTTTTTGAGGTTATCGCGAAGTTCTTCATTTTCTTCCTTTAAATCTTGGACTTGCGTTTTCAATAATACATATTCATCCAAGCGGGCTTTCAATTTTTTGTTTTCATCGTATGTATGTTGTAGGTCTTTTAAGCCCCCTACAAAACCTGTTATACCCGATACTGGCTTATTAAACACATTTCCGACCCAGCCTGTCGTATCTTTCAGGAATTGCTCCGGCCAAGTCAACTCTTCTCTCTCCCTTAATGAAAAACCGATCAATGCCACGAGAACGATAATACTAACGAGCAAGAGAAGGAGCTTTTTATTAAAAAACTGTGGCATGGTGATTACACCTCTATCTAAAATTTCTTAAAAATACACTATGGATTTAATTAAACAGCAAAACATAAGAAAACCGGCTCAAAATTGCACCTTTTGTTGAGCCGGCCCTATTTGAGAAGTAATGCTTATCGCGAATCTCTTGATTTAGTCTTGAATAAGTGAATGTGGTCCAGCGCTTTTCCCGTTCCGATTGCAACACAATCCAGCGGGTTTTCAGCGATGATCACCGGCATTTGCGTTTCTTCACTGATGACTTTATCCAAATTGCGCAGCAAAGCGCCCCCGCCTGTCAGCACAATGCCTCTGTCCATGATGTCAGCCGCTAATTCAGGTGGTGTTTTCTCTAAAGTGTTTTTCACGGAATCCACAATTGCAGAAACTGTGTCGCTTAATGCTTTGGATATTTCCTCAGCTGTAATTTCGATTGTTTTTGGTAATCCAGTCAATAGGTCACGGCCGCGAATTTCCATGTTTTCTACGCCTTCCGTATCCCCAGCAGAACCAATTTCCATTTTGATCGCTTCAGCAGTACGCTCACCGATCATCAAATTGTAGTTCTTACGGATGTAAACGATAATGGCGTCGTCCATTTCGTCACCTGCGATACGGATCGATTGGCTTGTAACGATTCCGCCAAGGGAAATGATTGCCACTTCCGTCGTTCCTCCGCCGATATCAACGACCATGCTTCCTGTAGGCTCCCAAACAGGAAGGTCCGCACCGATCGCTGCTGCAAACGGTTCTTCGATTGGATATGCGTCACGGGCTCCAGCTTGTCTTGCTGCATCGATGACTGCACGCTGCTCAACTGCAGTAATCCCAGAAGGCACACAAATCATGACATATGGCTTGTTGCCAAATACGCCCTTCTTTTGAGCTTCCTTCATATAGTACTTCATCATGGTAGCCGTCGTTTCATAATCGGCAATTACTCCATCCTTCATCGGGCGGAGGGCAACCACGTTACCAGGTGTACGGCCGATCATGTTTTTCGCGTCGTTTCCGACTGCAACGATTTGCTTTGTATCTGTTTGCACAGCTACAACCGATGGTTCACGTACTGCGATGCCTTTTCCTTTCACATAGACAAGCGTATTCGCCGTTCCTAAATCAATCCCTATATCTCTAGCGCCAATTCCAAACATTATGGTATCTCCCTTTCGTAAACAAAAATGCCTTTTTATAAGTTCAAATAATAATTTGTCGTTTTTTGACAATAAGAGTTTTGAAAAAGTTTCCTCTTTTAAAAATCATAAACAATATTATATCGCATCGTCAAAAATTTTGATAGTGTCATAAATAACCTTTTTCCTTCAAACTAACATATTTATGCTCCCCGATGATGATATGGTCCAATACTTCAATCCCGATTATTTTACCACATTCTACTAACCTTTTCGTCACTTCAATATCTTCTCTGCTGGGAGAGGGGTCTCCGGAGGGATGGTTATGAAGACAGATGATAGAGGCAGCGGACCTTTTGAAAGCCTCTTTGAAGACCTCGCGCGGATGCACGATCGAGGCATTGAGGCTGCCGATGAATACCGTAGTTTTTTGAAGCACCTGATTTTTCGTATTTAAATAAAGACAGACGAAATGTTCCTGTGATAAAAACCGCATTTCTTCCATGCAATAATTGGCTCCATCTTCTGGAGATCTAATCACATAACGGTCTTGATCATTCAAATTGTTAATTCTCCTGCCAAGTTCGACAGAGGCCAGGATTTGAATCGCTTTCGCTTCACCAATCCCTTTAATCACGGTCAGTTCTTCCACTGAGGCTTCTTTTAGCAGGCGAAGGCCCTTGAAGGAATTGATGAGCCTGCCGGATAGCTGCAGGACGGATTCTTCCCTTGATCCCGTCCTCAATAGCAGAGCGAGCAATTCCTGATTGGAGAGACCCTGCGGTCCGTCTTGCAGAAACCTTTCGCGCGGCCTCTCCTCTTTCGGGTAATCCCGTATTAACATTTTTTCGCTCAAAAAATCAACCCTTCCTTAGAAAAGGGAAGATGCCAGAGGAAATCGATCATTCTAACTCTTGCTGCATCGCTTTAAGTTCCCGGGCCAGTCTTGAGACCGGAAGCCCGACGACTGAGAAATAGTCCCCTTTGATTCGTTCGACAAGAAGAGATCCGTATCCTTGAATCCCATAGCCGCCAGCTTTGTCAAAAGGTTCCCCGCTATCCAGATAACGTTCGATTTCAGCTTCTGGCAGCTCCCAAAATGTCACTTCCGTTTTTTCTGCGAATACTCTGCGATGCTTGCCGAATAGAATGGCGACACCTGTGTATACCTCATGTGTCCGTCCCGATAACATTTCCAGCATTCTTTTTCCATCCGCACGGCTTGTCGGCTTACCCAATATCTCTCCATCAAGGACAACAACGGTATCCGAGCCGATTACCCAGCTTTCCTGAAATTTTGCTGCGATGGCTTCCGCCTTACGGGATGCCAGTTCTTTCACCGCTGCATCAGGACACATGTTTTCATCAATACTTTCATCGACATTGGAATTCATGCTTTCAAAGGGGATTTGAAGAAATTGTAGAAGTTCTTTACGACGTGGTGATGAAGAAGCTAAAATCAATGGCTGCATAATATAAAAGTCACCTTTCTTTACATAGGGAGATACATAACTATCCTATCAAATTATGGTGCAATCCACAATTATTGTTTACTATGAATCGACAAATGCCTGTAAGTATTTCCCGGAAAATAAAAAAGGTGTCACAGATGGTTTCATATTGGGGAGCTTGTCCATTTGGCAGCCCCCCTTCTTTTCTTTACTTAACTCGATTTGTTTTGGTAATTCAATAAAAAATCAAGAAGACTTTCTTGAGCCTGGAATAGCTTTTCTTCGTTTTTGGAAGTCTCATATTCATCAATCGACTTTGCGGCAGCAGTCAGGTCATCGTTCATATTCGAAAACTCAGGCGATAATTTCCCCGCCTTCAGTTCATCCAAGTTTTTTTTCAGGTTTTCTTTGTTTACCGTCCCTTCCTTTCCGCGAAGCTTGGTTGCGGATGTTTCTGCCAAGGAAGTATATATTTCCTTCATCTTGTCGAGGGTTTTCTCATCTTCCTGGCTTGTCCCAGCCGCTTCAAAATTGATTTCCTTCCAATATACGTCCACATCATAGGACTTTAAGAATAAGGCCAGCTCCTTACTTGAAGCTAGACTCTCTGCCGACCCCAAGAATAGATAATAGCTGTCTTCCAATTTGAAAATTTCAGCAGGAACCTGCTTTTCAATGATTTTCTTTTGTATTTGCCTTGCCGCATCCTCGCTGCTGAATACTCCTCCCTGTACAAGGAATGTCTTCAGCTGGTTTCCTGGTTCAGTCACTGCCGCTTTTTTATCCTCAACAGTGGCTTCCGTTGGAACCGGGGTCTCGACCGAAGATACTTCGGCTTTTTCCTTTGTAATCGTTTTAACGGCGATCAAGCCAAGAATCGACCCAAAAAAAACAGCACAAATGACAGCGATCATGAATGTCTTGATCGGTCTTTTATTAGAACTTTTCAGCGAACTGGTACCAAAACCGATGAGCTTCGGCATTTTTTTCTTTGGCGGTGAGGGTACCAAAACGATTTTGTTTTCGTTTGAATCCTCAGGGAGTATCCATTCGAAACTCTCGTCTGTGTGTCCCTGTTCCTGCTCCTTACTCGCCGCCTCTTGACTTTCAGCCTTTTTATCGGCAAATACTTTTTCTTCCCCATTTATTTTAATCGTTACACCCTTGCTTTGTTCCGGCTTGCCCAATTTTTTTCCTCCCCTCTAGATCATTTTTTTCATCCTAACATAGAGGTAAAAAAAAATAACAAGACTTTTGTCGTCTTGTCATTAATAGGTTTCGTCAAATTTCCCTATTCATATATGGGTGACGAAAATAGAATTCCAGGTACTGGTACTTCTGGTTCACAAACCATTCAATATCGCCTCTCACCAATTACATACATCACTCTTTCATGCCAGCTTCACTTGCAGCCAATTGGGGATAGTTCCCTACTGAGCTATTGTTAAGGTGATTTTTGACAAATTCCTCTTGGATCAGGTTGGTTCTTTAAGCTCATCTTAAAAAAGTTACATACCAATGCAGAAGGGAATCGCCCCAAAAATAAGCAGTCAATGTCCCAAAAACGATATACGGACCGAAAGGAATAAGTGTTTTCTTTTTTAGGATTCCGCTCAGCAATCCGATGAAGCCCAGGAATGCCCCATAAAAGCACGCAAAAAGAAACGATAACAGCACCATCTTCAGTCCCAGTACAAAGCCAATCACTGCAAATAGCTTGATATCACCGCCACCCATACCACCCTGACTCACGACTGCGATTAATAACAGCAGGCTAAAGCCCACCACTGCCCCGACAATTGAATCCCACCAGGGCGACAGCGGAAATGAGACTCTTAAAACGATAAAAATCACCGTAAAGAAAAGCAGTATTTTATCAGGTATGAGCATATAGGCGACATCAGTCACGAAGATGATCATAAATAATGAAATCAATGTCAAGCCAACCAAGAGTTCGCTCGACCAGCCAAGGAATATGGGAGCAGAGGCAAACAAAACACCGGTCAGCATTTCCACTATCGGATAAAGTGGGGAAATCCTTGCTTTACATCCCCGGCATTTTCCGTCTTGCAACATATAGGAAATAACCGGCATCAACTCGAAGAATGTCAATGTACGCCCGCAAGAAGGGCAGGCGGAGCGACGATTTGCAAATGTCTGACCAGCTGGAACACTTAAACCGACAACGTTAAAGAATGAGCCTAAAATTAAGCCGAAGACGAAGAGATAGATATGGATAGCCATCATTTATACAAAGTGCATGAGGATTCGATTGCTTTTCTATGAAACCCTAATAAAAAAGTCCCTTCCGCTATGTAATCGTCACTGGGGCTCTTCATGATCATTCATTCCTCCCGTCATTTCATTAAGTAGATCCTACTATTCATCAATCATGTAGAATCAATATATAAACATATTTTAACAAAAATACTTGGTGATTTGTTATCAATCACCCTATTAGAGTTTTTTCTTTTCAAACAGCTCTGTTAACAAGGGAAAAGGACCTGAAAATCGAGTTTGTCTACAGTTTTTTTTGGTTTGTACAATTTTGGACGTTGATTTCCACTTCAGGCACTCGCTTTCCGCGGGCGGTCCGGGAGCCTCCTCGGCGCACTTGCGACTGTGGGGTCTCCCTTGGACTCGCTATTCCCGCAGGAGTCTCGCACCTTCCGTTCCAATCAACTATGTTTAAAATTTCAGATGGAACCTTTTGCCTATAGTCTTTTTTGTTTTAAAATAGAACTATTAAAACCTGAGGTGATGAGGATGCTTTTGAAACATTATTCTATTCAGCGAGACCAACTTGAAATGATTACTTTAGATCAACTGGTGCCGGCGAATCATTTGGTTCGTAAAATTGAGGCTGCCATTGACTTCACTTTCATTTATGATTTGAAAGATATATATTCAGAGATAGGAAGCCCAAGTATTGATCCAGTTATATTAGCCAAACTGACTTTCATTCGATTTACCCTCGGTATTCGTTCAATGCATAAAGCAATTGAAGAAGTTGAAACAAATATGGCTTACCGTTGGTTCTTAGGCTTTGGTTTCCATGATAAAGCGCCTCATTTCTCGACAATCGGGAAAAATAATTAGTCCACCGGTAAAGGCACATCCCTTTAGGCATCTTCTCTGATTAGGAACTCCCTCACAAGTGAAAGGAAATGGAGCGACCCTGTGATGACAAGAATCTCTTTTTCCCCTGTTTTCCTGCTGCCTTCCGTTATCGCCTCCTGCCAATCCTTGTTTATCCGTTTATTGGGATGACTGCATTTTTCATATAGCGTTTTCGCATCCGCCGCCCGTTCATGGTCGAATTCGGTAATGATGATTTCCATCGCTTCAGTTTCCAGTCCATGAAGCATCTCGGAATAATTTTTATCTTTAAATGAACTGAATACGAATCGGTACTTATAATCGGGGTAATGCACTTTTAGCGTTTCCTTCAGCACGTCGATGCCGGCAGGATTATGTGCACCATCGATGATCACCAACGGCTCATCCGATATTTTTTCAAAGCGGCCATCCCATTTCGCTTCGCCTATTCCTTTAAGGATGCTTCTTTTATCGATATTTTCCATTCCTAATGTGACAGCAGCAATGGCCAGTGCCGCATTCTCCATTTGATGACGTCCTAGCATCCGCATTTCCACATTTTCGATGGACCTGTCGGCAAGCGAAAATGAGAAACTTTGCCCTCGTTCACTTTGCTTTATATTGCCTATATGAAAGTCTTTACCTAATTGGTAATAAGGTACCCCTAATGATGACGCTTTTTCTTCAATTACTTTTGCTGGTTCCCCGGCTGTGACTCCGCTGATGATCGGCGCCCCGCTTTTAATGATGCCAGCCTTCTCAAAAGCAATTTCCCCAAGTGTGTTACCCAGGATGCTCGTATGTTCCAAAGAAATCGAGGTAATGATCGAAAGAAACGGCTGGATGACATTCGTTGTATCGAGCCTGCCTCCCAAACCGGTTTCCATCAAAACCAAATCCACTTCCTTTTTGCTAAAATAAGAAAATGCCACCGCAGTCAAAATTTCGAACTGAGTGGGACCGTCCCCTTTACTGTCCATCTCTTGGATAATCGGCCAAAGCTCCCGGAAGACAGCGATAAAATCCTTATCACTGATTTCATCTTCATTAATCTTGAGCTGTTCATTCATCCGTATTAAATAAGGTGATGTGAAGGAAGCGACCCGAATCCCTTGGGCAAGTAGGATCTCTTTAATATATTGGAGTGTTGATCCTTTCCCGTTAGATCCTGCAATATGAATATACTGTAGCGCCTTATGCGGGTCTCCTAATTCAGTTAACAATGCTTCCATCCGTGATAGGCCAAAATTCATGCCCAATTGAACTTGGCGCCTTTCAAAAAAATGATTGATTTCTTTCATGGTCGTTACCATTATCGTTGTGCCTCCTCTTTCTTTATACCGCTCTTATGCGTTAAGATTATTTTATCAATATATGAACGATTAACCTAGATGAAAGGTAGTGTTTTACCATGAAACCTTCAGATTACCACTGTTGGATTGTCGTTAACGGCTATTTACAGCATGATAAGTTTTCCAGTTTAGCTTTGTTCATTAAAGAGGCGGCTGAAAGGAAAGATATCATGGCAACTCTTATCCGTAATTCAGATCTCATTCCCATAATCGAAAAAGGAGTGCCACTGCTTAAAGGAGCTTTTGATAAGCTTCCTGATTTTGTTCTGTTCATGGATAAAGACATTCATTTGGCACGCCATTTGGAATTGCTCGGCATCCCCGTTTATAACAGCAGTAAAGCGATCGATATTTGCGACAGTAAAGCAAAAACACATCAAGCATTGACCGGGCATGGCATACCAATGCCGAAAACCTTATTTCCCCCTTTTACGTACGAAGGGATTGAAAGGGTCAATATGGATGCTTTTATCCAAATCGGCAATGAGCTTGGGTATCCGCTTATCGTTAAGGAAGCATACGGTTCTTTTGGGGAACAAGTATATTTGATCCAAACAGAGGATGAGTTACTAAAGACGATCTGTAATCTTGGCCACAAACCATTTATAATCCAGGAATTCATCGAGCACAGTAAAGGTCGGGATATTCGTGTGAATGTCGTGGGCAATCAAGTCATAGCAGCGATGCAACGCCATTCGGAGCAAGACTTCCGAGCTAATATGACTGCCGGAGGGCAGGCTGCACCATATATACCCACCAATGAAGAAGCACAACTTGCCATCCGATGTGCGCAAATTCTGGGTGCCGACTTCGCTGGCGTCGATTTGTTGTTCGGTGAAGAAGGTCCGCTTTTGTGCGAAGTGAATTCGAATTCTCATTTACTGAATATTTATGAATGTACAGGCATCAACATCGCTGAAAGCATGTTCGATTATATCTTGAAAGAATTAGGAAAAGGAAGTGCATCTAATGAAAAAACAAGCAGGCTGGTTGATTTATAACCGTGAGGATGCCTTGAAAAACAAAGGATACATAGATTGGATGCTTGACGAAGCCAGTAAGCTTGATCTTGATTTACACTTTCACTTTCGGGAAGACCTTAGGATCGGTCATCGTTTCAACGAGTTGTACGTGGAACATGAGACGCAGCCAATTTCATTGCCGGACTTCGCTATCGTCCGGACCATCGATCCTTTTTTTACAAAGCAGCTTGAGCAACTGGGGATTGCTTGCTTTAACTCCTCCTTCGTATCGGAAATCGCGAATGACAAAGCAAAGACGCACCAATATATGTCCTCGCTTGGGATTCCAATGGCCGATACCGTATATTGTAACGGAAGACCGAGTGCCGATGACATGGAGTTCCCTTTCATTGCTAAAGAAACAAGTGGACGCGGCGGGAAACAAGTATATCTAATACAACATGCCGATGATCTTGCCATACTGAAAGATGGAAATTGGATAGTCCAAAAACCCGGCTTATTCGGTAAAGATATCCGCGTTTTTGTAATTGGAAAAAAAGTGAAGGCTGCTGTACTTAGGGAGTCCGCTTCAAGTTTCAAGGCAAATTATACGCTGGGCGGATCGGCTTCACTATATGAGCTATCTGCAGCTGAATTAGGCCTTGTCGAAAAAGTAATGAAGTCGTTTGATTTCGGCCTGGTCGGAATCGATTTCATATTTGCCGAAGATGGCAGCCCCATGCTCAACGAAATCGAGGATGTCGTCGGCAGCCGGACATTAAGTGCATTAAGTGATATGAATATCGTATCGGAGTACCTTACATTCATAAAAGAAAGAATATCCTCCTAACGAAGCACAAAAAGGATGAACCGGCATAAAGCTGGTTCATCCTTTTGTTTACAGTTGTTTCAGTTCGCTGATCCTGTGGATTACAGAGTCGCGTTTTTCGCTATAGTCTTTTTCCTTGGCACGTTCTTCTTCGATGACGCTTGCCGGCGCCTTTTTGACGAAGCCCTCGTTGCCTAGTTTTTTCTGTACACGCTCAACTTCTTTATTAAGTTTGTCGAGTTCTTTTTCAAGACGTTTCACTTCTTCGTCAATATTGATCAGTCCTGTCAGCGGAAGGATCAGTTCTACGCCAGTTACGACAGCTGTCATGGCTTGAGCAGGTTCCTCGACTTCAATTCCGATCGTCAATTGTTCAGGATTACAGAAACGCTCGATATAGCTGCTGTTTTTCTGTAACGTCTCTAAGATTGACTCATCTTTCGCTTTTAAAATCAAATTGATTTTTTTGCTAAGCGGTGTGTTCACCTCAGCACGGATATTACGTACGGAGCGGATTATTTCAACAAGCAGCTTCATTTCCTCGGCTGCAGCTGTATCTGTCAATCCTTCATTCACTTCCGGCCAAGCGGCAACAGTGATGGACTCACCTTGATGCGGAAGGTTCTGCCAGATCTCTTCTGTAATGAAAGGCATGAACGGGTGTAACAATCTCATCGTGTTATCCAGTACATAAGCCAAGATCGAGCGCGTCGTTTTCTTCGCTGCTTCGTCTTCGCCATATAGCGGAAGCTTCGCCATTTCAATATACCAGTCACAGAAGTCATCCCAAATGAAGTTGTATAGCACACGGCCCACTTCACCAAACTCATAACGGTCCGCAAGTCTGGTTACGTTGGAAATCGTTTCATTCAAGCGCGTCAAGATCCATTTATCGGCTACAGACTTCTCACCGCTTAAATCGATTTCGTCATAAGTCATGCCATTCATGTTCATCAAAGCAAAACGGGATGCGTTCCAAATCTTATTGGAGAAGTTCCAGACCGCTTCCACTTTTTCCGTGCTGTAACGAAGATCCTGTCCTGGCGAGCTGCCAGTAGACAAGAAGTAACGCAGTGAATCGGCACCGTATTGATCGATGACATCCATCGGATCGACACCATTGCCAAGCGATTTACTCATCTTGCGCCCCTGTTCGTCACGAACGAGTCCGTGGATCAGCACATCTTCAAATGGTCGTTCACCCGTGAACTCAAGAGCTTGGAAAATCATCCGTGATACCCAGAAGAATATGATATCATAGCCTGTCACAAGTGCCCCGGTTGGATAGTAACGTTGGAAATCGATACTGTCCTTGTCAGGCCAGCCCATAGTCGAGAACGGCCATAATGCCGAGCTGAACCATGTATCCAGAACATCCGTATCTTGTTCCCAGTTTTCAGCGTCCGCAGGCTCTTCGTGACCTACATACACTTCACCTGTTTCTTTATGGTACCAGGCTGGAATGCGGTGACCCCACCAAAGCTGACGGGAAATGCACCAGTCACGGATATTTTCCATCCAATGCAGGTACGTTTTTTCGAAACGATCCGGTACGAAATGAACTTTTTCCTCATCTGATCCTTTTTGAAGCTCAACGGATGCATCAGCCAGCGGCTGCATTTTAACGAACCATTGCGTCGAAAGATATGGTTCAACAACAGCACCGCTTCTCTCTGAATGTCCGACTGAGTGAAGGTGATCTTCGATTTTGAAGAGTACTCCTTCTTCCTGAAGGTCTTTGACGATTTGTTTACGGCATTCAAACCGGTCCATGCCTTCATATTTACCAGCCTTTTCATTCATCGAGCCATCTTCATGCATGACAAGGATGCGCTCCAAATCGTGACGGTTCCCGATTTCGAAATCATTCGGGTCATGAGCCGGAGTAATTTTGACCGCGCCTGAACCGAATTCCATATCGACATAATCATCACCGACAATCCGGATTTCCCGGCCTGTAATTGGCAAGCGGACCATTTTGCCGATCAAGTGTTTATAACGGTCATCTTCAGGATGTACAGCAACAGCAGTATCACCAAGCATCGTTTCTGGACGGGTGGTGGCAATTTCGATTTCACCTGATCCGTCAACCAACGGATATTTCATATGGTAAAATGCGCCCTGCACATCTTTGTAAATAACCTCGATATCGGATAAGGCCGTTTTCGTCGATGGATCCCAGTTGATGATGTATTCGCCGCGATAAATCAAGCCCTTGTTATAAAGCGAAACGAACACTTCGCGCACAGCTTTTGAAAGCCCCTCATCAAGAGTGAAGCGTTCACGTGTATAATCAAGTCCAAGACCCAGCTTTGACCATTGTTCACGGATATGGCTCGCATATTCCTCTTTCCATTTCCATGTCTCTTCTACGAATTTTTCACGTCCAAGGTCATAACGGCTCATGCCTTCCGCACGAAGTTTCTGTTCTACTTTCGCTTGAGTGGCGATACCGGCATGGTCCATGCCCGGCAACCATAAAACATCATAGCCTTGCATTCTTTTCATGCGTGTTAAAATATCTTGAAGTGTCGTATCCCAAGCGTGACCAAGATGAAGCTTACCTGTCACGTTAGGCGGCGGGATGACAATCGTGTATGGTTCTTTTTTATCGTCACCCGTCGTTTCGAAAAACTTTCCATCAAGCCACCATTTGTAGCGGCCTTTCTCTATCGTCTGCGGATCATATTTAGTCGGCATAGAAATTTGGTTCTCTTCCATATCATTTCCTCCTTTTTAGGCATAAAAAAAACTTCCATCATCACAAAAGGACGAAGGAAGTTGTTCGCGGTGCCACCTTTTTTCCGAAAAAGAAAAAAACTCTTTCGGCTCTCAAATCGGATAACGGCTCTTCACCGGCCTTCGCTACTAAGAGGTTCACGAAGACTGCTCGCGGACGACTTCGGATGCTGCTGCCTGGAAACCTCGCACCAATTTGGTTTCCTCTCTGAAAAGTGCATATCATCTTACTATTTCCGGTCTTTGCATTGATTTATATTCATATGTAAATTCATTGAATGCATATAGTATATAGTACAAAAAATATGGGGCTCCAGTCAATCATCTTTTCGCTTACTTTCCCAGGAATCATCCCATTTGATACATTCAAGGTCGTTTTCTTTATTTTATCCTCCAGGAACAGTGAATGTGACGGCTTTATCACCTTTTCCACTGCCCACCCATAGAATATAAGAAGTCCTAAAAAGGAAGGTAATAATATGAAGCGAAGATATACTCCCTATACTTTACCGCCTTGGATGAAGAAATTCCGCGGTGTCTGCCAGCAGTTCATCGTCCCCTTTATCGTATTCCAAGGATTACGCACGTTGATTTTTCCGACTTTCTTCGATATGCTCCTGCTAATCGCATTTATTTTCCTGGCCATGTCTTTATATTTCGAATGGATATAATTATTCCCTTACAGCAAAAAAATATACATGACTGGAGATAATCCAATCATGTATATTTAGCTTGGAGGTGATTGTTCTTCTTTGGCAGCCTCGGCAGCAGCCTTTTTCTGCTGTTCGATCTCTTCGATTTTCATCACCATATATTCAATATTTTTCAGAAGCCAAAATTGCCGCTGCAGTTGAGTAACATTCTCAAGCTCTGAACGATGGATCCTGCCATCGGAATAACTCTTCACTAATTCCAAAGCTGATCCAGGGAATGCCAGATAACTTTGCATGAGCAGCAATTCTTCTTCCTTCAACGGAAAATAACGAAAATAGTTATATAGCCAGTCAACGCAGTCATCGCATTGGACAGGATAGGTCCTGGCCGATTTAACGAGAAATGGCAGTAAATCGAAATGCGGCGGAGCCGTATTCGAATTCTCAAAATTGATGAAGTAGCCATACCCCCGCTCATCATAAACGAAATGCTTCAAAGAAACCTTTCCGTGCGTGACCACGGTTCGCACCTTTTCACTATCCTTCGTTTTTTCATACCAGGTTTCAAACTTCTTGATCGAGTACTTCAGCGCCTGTGAAATATCAGTGTAGAAAGAGCAAACCGTCATTTCGAATGGAGACATATACCACTTCTTTTCACAGCTGACAATATACTCATCCATAAAGTCCTTCTCGTTATTCCAGGCATCAAGCGTCCGCTCATAATGGGCTTCCCTTTCCTCAATATCCACTTGTATTTCCTTAACGGAAAGTGTATGCATCCGAGCAAGCTCCCTGAACATTTGCTTATGTTTTTCATCGCGCTCCCCGTCCCCCTGATTATTGAGCCAGGGCATCAGGTAATACAAACGGCCATTATGAAGAACGGCGTAACGCTGATCCATCGTTTGATAAATCGGAACGATCCGATTATAGCCGCGATGGTACAGTTTTTGAACATTTTTGATAAAATCAATGCCGTTCTGCGGTAACATCGATTTCAAGGCAAATGTACCGCGATCACTGTACACTTTTTTCACACGCCCGAAGTCCTCGATATATTGTACATACATGGCATATTCCTTCAATACGGTTTCCGTGTCCCGATTCAGATTGGCAGGCTGCTGATTCTCGTTTTCCCTCACGAGACTCACTCACTTTCTCTAAAAAACTAAAGATTCTCCAGCACCTAAAAAACAGGAGCAGACCATATGCTCTGCTCTCTGTCCCGATCAATTCTTATATGCAACCGCCTTCGGTATATAGATGACTTGCCCTTCATGAACGTTTTGATTCGACTCCAATTCATTGCTGAAAAGTATCGATTGAACCGTAACATCATATCGTTGAGCCAAGTCATCAAGCGTTTCCCCTTGCTGAACAATACAAACTTTCATCCTTACCAGTTCTTCTTCCTGTTTCCGTCCGAATAAATCCATGATGGAAGGCTGCTTCTCACCATGATCGGCCGTTTCTTTATCATCACGTTCCGCGGCTTGTTTCCTGCCTTTGAAATTCTTAACCTCCTTAGCCGGTGGCGCAGGTCTTTCCCTCTTTTTGAATAGATCGCTTAAGGACGAATGAGATTCCTCTTCCTGCTCCACCTTTACATGTTCATTTAGAATAGGACCCGCTGCAACGCCATCCTCCTCCTGCCGTATGACCTCCTCGGTTTCTAAATTGGAAACAGGGCTATTTTGATGGATGGCTGCTTGACTTGGCTCTTCTACTACTTCTTCTTCTACTTCTTCTACTTCTTCTTTCAATGTCACTCTAGGAATCTCTATCTTCTCCACTGGATCCTGCCTGCTTGGTTCTTCCTCCAGTTTCCCCTCTTCCATGGAAGGTACCTTATCCGTTGGGTCAGACGGATCTCCAATAACTTCTTCCTCTACAGCTTCAGCTTCTTCCTGTCTATGCACTTCCGTTTCCCACTCCTCCTCTTCAGGATATGGTGAAACGGGAATTTCAAAAACTGGGGCACTATGCTGATCGCTTAAATAAATCGGCTCCTCTTCCTCTTCTTCATTTGCTTCAGAAACTCGTTTTGACTCTGCAGAAAAGGGCGCGTATAACTCTTCTTCCTCCTCATCACGGAAAACAGGCTGAAAGTCCGGAATCGGCGGCACTGCAGCCGCATAAGGAATATACGACTCATTTTCCCCATCCGTTTCTTCTTGTTCCTCTGTTTCCCCAACTTCCTGCTCCGTATCGAACCGTTCTTCCACATATGAATCATTATAGATTCCGGTTATCAAAAGATCCGCCTGCAATTTCAAACAGTTATGCTCTGGCAGGGCATAATCAAAGCTTTGAATCGAGACATCGACCTCATCCAATGAGGCAATCCGATTATTCGGAATCGTTATGTCAACCGGAAAACGGTGTGTGAACTCATTTAGTCCATTGGGATGCCTCTCGACCTTTTGAACCGCTTTTGGCAAAAAGGTCTGCGAAAACTCCTCTTCTTCACCATTTTGCGAGTCTTTATATTCACCGCTTAAATCCAACGAGCCTCGTATAAAAACATATTGGTCACTTTCTTGAATCGTCACATTTGGATCAAGCGAAATGGAATATAGCTCAGCCACTTCCTGTCCCTTCTGGAACCAAACGGATTCCTCTAAAGAAAATCGTAAATACGATTCATTTTCTTGCGACAAAAACAACTCCTCCTTTCAGCTTCAGGAAACGGTACCTATACCAATATCAATCTATGAATGAAGGAAGCCGATTATTCCTTAATTTCATACGCCGCACTCGAGACCTTTTATTTCCTGAACCTCTTAAAAAGAAGGGATTCAAATATTTCAGGCTAAAATCATGTGGGATTGTAACAATAGGCATGAAAATCCTGAATGAAACCATTAATTCGACTTTCCACGTACTGATTGAATTCAAAAAAACTGGCTACCCTTCTCCAAAAGTTCTTGGAAAATGGCAGCCAGTTCAAAGTTATCATTATTCAATATATCGGTAGTTCGTGAAGCCTTGCATCATTTTTTTAATTTTGCAAAAGCCTGTTCTGCCGCTGTAATGGTCTTTTCGATATCTTCATCACTATGTGCAGTGGAAAGGAATAAACCTTCAAACTGTGACGGCGGCAAGTAGATGCCTTGATTCGCCATTTCCCTATAGTAAGAAGCAAAGAACTCTAAATCGGATGTTTTTGCTGTATCATAGTTTACCACTTCTTCATTCGTAAAGAAAAGTCCAATCATGGAACCGGCACGGTTGAATGTATACGGGACTCCGTACTTTTTCGCTGCTTCCCCAATACCTTTTTCGAGCATATCCCCTTTTCGGGTGAACTCATCATAAGATTCTGGAGTCAATTGGCTCAGCGTTTCAAGACCGGCCGTCATGGCAAGGGGGTTACCCGACAATGTTCCCGCTTGATAGATCGTCCCACTCGGGGCAATTTGTTCCATGAATTCTCGCTTGCCTCCGAATGCACCTACAGGCAAGCCGCCGCCAATAACTTTCCCAAGGCAAGTCAAATCAGGTACGATGCCAAAATAGCCTTGTGCACAATTATAGCCGACACGGAACCCTGTCATAACTTCGTCAAAGATCAATAGAGCCCCGTATTGGGTGGTCACTTCACGTAAGCCTTCGAGGAAACCAGGTTGTGGCGGAACCACACCCATGTTCCCTGCAACAGGTTCTACGATGATACAGGCAATGTCTTCGCCAAATTGTTCAAATGCGTATTTGGTCGCAGCTAGATCATTATATGCTACGGTAATCGTATTTTTTGCAATGCCTTCCGGTACTCCCGGGCTATCCGGTAAGCCTAATGTCGCAACGCCTGAACCCGCCTTGATCAGCAAGGAATCGCCATGTCCATGATAGGAGCCTTCGAATTTCAGGATTTTATCACGGCCTGTAATGCCTCGTGCCAACCTTAGTGCACTCATCGTCGCTTCCGTGCCTGAAGATACCATACGGATCATTTCAATCGAAGGCACCCGTTCAATGACCAGCTTGGCCAGTTCATTCTCAATCAGTGTCGAGGTCCCAAAGCTTGTACCTGATTCCGCTACCTTTTTCAATGATTCCACGACACGGTCATTCGTGTGACCCAGGATAAGCGGTCCCCATGAAAGAACATAGTCGATATATTCATTTCCATCGATATCATACATTTTTGAGCCTTTTCCGCGCTCCATGAAAATGGGATCCATGTCCACAGATTTGAAGGCACGCACCGGGCTGTTCACGCCGCCTGGCATCAAATTTTTTGCTTCAGCAAACGCTTTTTTCGATTTTTCATATGACCGCATGATTCAATCCCCTTTTTCCATTACAGGTTATATTTTTATATCATTGATTTTCTTCGTTTATCCAGCGTGCTACCTCTTTAGAAAAATACGTAATGATCAAGTCGGAACCTGCGCGTTTCAAGCCTGTCAGCATTTCCATCACTATCGCTTTTTCATCAATCCAGCCATTTTGGGCAGCTGCCTTAACCATTGAATATTCACCGCTGACATTATAGGAAACGATCGGAAGATTAAAGTTATTTTTAACGTCCCTGATGATGTCCATGTAGGAAAGGGCCGGTTTCACGATTAGGAAGTCCGCACCTTCAGCAACATCGGATTCAGCTTCACGGAATGCTTCAAGGCGATTGGCGGGATCCATTTGGTAAGTTTTCCTGTCGCCGAATTGCGGCGCACCATTTGCGGCATCACGGAATGGGCCGTAAAAAGCCGAAGAATATTTCACCGCATAGGACATGATTGGGATATCTTCATAACCCGCTTCATCCAGACCTGCACGGATGGCCGCAACAAAACCGTCCATCATGTTGGAAGGTGCAATGATATCGGCGCCGGCCTCTGCCTGGCTGATTGCCGTTTTGGCAAGAAGGTCAAGTGAAGCGTCATTGAGGATTTTTTCCCCTTCTACGACCCCGCAATGGCCATGGCTTGTATACTCACATAGGCAGGTATCCGCTATGACAATAACATCGGGATATTGTTTTTTAATAAAACGGGTTGCTTCTTGCACAAGTCCGTTATGGTGAAATGCCCCTGTACCCTGTTCGTCTTTATCATGATCAAAAGGGACACCGAATAAAATGACTGATTTAATGCCCAGACTCACGACTTCATCCATTTCGGCCCCCAGATTATCCATGGATAGCTGATAGATACCTGGCATGGAGTTGATCTCATTTTTCACATTTTCTCCGTCGATGACGAAGATCGGATAGATCAAATCCTCTTTATGTAATTGTGTTTCACGGACTAAAGCCCTCATGCCGGCACTTGCACGCAAGCGACGGTGGCGATTGAATGGAATGTTTTTCATTTTAAAGTTCCTCCTTTTTACTTCTTTTCAAAATGAAGCGTATTAACTCAGCAACCATGGCATCCGTCGTATAAACTTCTGGACAGACATCGACGGATAGCCCATGTTTTTCAGCCGTTTTAGCGGCAATCGGCCCGATGCAGGCGATGATGATCCGGTCTATGTATGTATCCAATTCATGGCGTTTCATGATCTGTAAAAAATGATTGACCGTCGATGAACTCGTAAAGGTTATGATGTCGATATCGTCGTTCCTTATAAGCTGCACCAGTTTTTTTTCACTGCTTCGAGGAAGCACGGTATGATAAATAATCACTTCATCACAGGATGCACCAGCTTCATTGATTGCCTCCGCAATAACCGCCCTTGCGAGATTTCCTTTTGCCAGCAACACGCGGGCCCCTTTATCAAGCAGGGCATTGAACTCCGCCACGAACCCTTCGGCAACAAACTGAGTTGGAACGAAATCCGCCTTATATCCAAGCCGTTTCAGGGCTGCTTCTGTTTTGGAGCCGATTACGGCTATTTTCGGAAGCTTTAAAGGCTGGTTACCAAGAAGCTTAAAGAAGAAATCCACCCCATTTTGACTGGTCAAAATGATCCAGTCATATGTAAGTAACTCATCTAACCGCTGTTGTACATCTTCCAAATGATCAGGAAGAGTGAACTCAAGCAATGGCACAAGAAGCGGCGTTCCGCCATTTTTTTCGATCGACTCTTTTAAACCATCTGCCTGTCCTTTCCCTCTGGTGATTAATACCTGATAATCCTTAAGAGGTTGAAAGGGATTCATTACTGATCAAGCTCTTCTTTTACGCGATCGATCAATTCTTTACCGCCCATTTCACTAATCTGTTTGGCAGCAGCATGCCCAACCGCCTCGGGATCGGTTCCCTCAACCATTTCTTTATAAATCACCTTTCCATCCGGGGCAGCGACCAAAGCCGTCAAGGAAACGGATCCATTATCTTTTGCCACCGCAAATCCGGCAATCGGTACCTGGCATCCGCCTTCCATTTTATCCAAAAAGGCACGTTCCGCTTCAACCGTTCTTTTAGTTTTTTCACAGGTCAATTTCGCAAGTTCCGCCAGCAGCTCTTTGTCGTCTTCACGGCACTCAATGGAAAGTGCTCCTTGTCCAACTGCCGGAATGCAAATATCTTCATCTAAAAATTCCGTTACGATGTCCTTCTCCCAACCCATTCTTGACAGTCCGGCAGCAGCTAAAATGATAGCATCATAATCTTCCGTTTTCAGCTTATTCAGACGGGTATCGATATTACCGCGAATCCATTTAATTTCAAGGTCCGGCCTTCTAGCCAATATTTGCGCGCCACGGCGCAAGCTGCTTGTACCTATGATGGAACCCGGCTTCAGTTCGGAAAGATTTTCATGATTTTTTGAAATCAAGGCATCCCGATGGTCCTCCCTCGGTGGTATGCAGCCAATCGTCAAGCCTGGAGGCAGCACTGCTGGCATATCTTTCATACTATGTACAGCCATATCAATTTCTTTATCCAGCATCGCTTGTTCGATTTCTTTAACGAATAAGCCCTTTCCGCCTACCTTGGAAAGTGTTACATCAAGGATTTGGTCACCCTTTGTGACAATTTCCTTCACCTCGAAATCGTATGGGACCCCAAGCTCTTTAAGTTGATCGATAACCCAGTTAGTTTGGGTGATCGCTAATTTACTACGTCTAGAACCGACAATTATTTTTCTCATAGTTTCCTCCTATGTATTCCAAAAGTGGAATGTTGAAAGGCTTCCGAAAAGGAAAAAGTTTATTAACACAATCATGAAAGATCCAATATTCAGAAAGGCTAGCGTCCTTCCATACATTTGTTTCCGAATTTTCAAGTATAAAAACACACTGTAAGCGATAAGCAAAATAAATGAGCCGATGATCTTCATGTCCAGCCAGGATACCCCAGGCACTTTTATATATGCCCATTGAATCCCCAGGATAAGGGAAACCACTAATAATGGAACACCTATTACTGCGAGGACATAAGACATTTGCTCGAGCTTTGTTAGATCGCCGAGTCGAAGCAGGCGTTTTCCCCATTTCTTCCGTTTCAGTAAATCATATTGGATTAAGTATAAAAGTGAAAAAACGAAAGAAAGCGTGAATGCCCCATATGATAGGATGGCAAAAGTGATATGTATGAGCAGTAGCTCTGAAACCAGGCGCTGGGCAAGCACTTGAGATTCTATCTGAACAGGTGCAAAGGTATGGATGGCCATAACCATGAAACCTAATACATTCGTAAAAAAGACCGTAAAATCGACTCTTAGCAATCGGTTAATGATTAAAGATAACGATATGAGGACCCATGCATAAAAATATAATCCTTCAAAAATCGTCAATACCGGGAACCTTCCCGTTTTCAACACATACAGAAATAAAAAAATTGTTTGCAGTACCCAAACAATAGAAAGCAACCAGAAGGCGACCCTGTTCGCCTTCTGGTTATTATTGAGGAAATCGATAAAATATAAAAGCATACTGATGGCATACAACAATACAGTGGCTTCATGCAATCTTGTCATTAGTAATTCCATATCTACCTCATTACTGGACAGGAACTGGATTCAATAGGGATGACTTGGAGCTGTTCCGTTCTTTTTCATCCGTAACCAGCTGGTCTTCAATCAATTCCTCTAAATGGAAGATTTTCACGAAATTATTTAATTGCTCTTTTGCATTCGGCTCATCTGCCAGCTCTTTTGCATAAAGAATCGGATCTTTCAGCATTTGGTTGATGATGCTTTTCGTATGCTTATTCAAAACTTTTTTGTCACGTTCGCTCAAATGCGGTAGCTTTCTTTCGATGCTTTCCATCGTTTCCTTTTGTATCGATAGGGATTTTTCCCGTAAAGAAGAAATGACGGGAACCACACCAAGTAAATTAATCCATTGATTGAAATCAACGATTTCTGATTCGATCATCAATTCTATTTTCTCGGCAGCTTTTTTACGTTCTTCGATATTGGCTTGCACGATCCCTTCAAGATCGTCAATATCATACAAGAAGACATTTTCCAGCTCAGCCAATGTTGGATCGAGGTCACGCGGCACTGCGATATCGACCATGAAAATAGGACGGCCTTTACGAAGCTTATTGATGAATGACATCATTTCTTTTGTTACAAGGAGATCTTTTGATCCGGTGGAAGTAATCAGGATATCAGCTTCCACTAAAGCGCATTGCAGCTCTTGAAGCTGTTTCGCCGTACCATTGAATCTTTCCGCCAGGTCGACCGCTTTCTGGAAGGTGCGGTTAATGACTGTAATGCTGTCGGCACCATTGCTATGCAGATTTTGAATGGCCAGCTCACCCATCTTACCGGCCCCAAGAATCAAGACATTCTTGCCGTTCAGGCCTCCAAAGATTTTCTTGGCAAGCTCGACTGCCGCATAGCTGACGGAAACGGCATTTGTATTGATTTCGGTTTCCGAATGAGCTTTTTTAGCCAATGTAAGGGCTTGCTTGAAGAGATGGTTAAAAACGGTACCGATCGTATCTTCCTTCTGCCCTAACAGATAGCTTGAACGTACTTGTCCCAAAATCTGAGTTTCGCCCAGTATCATGGAATTCAAGCCGCAGGTAACTGAAAATAAATGCTCAACAGCCCCATCGCCTTCATAAATGAACAGATATTTAGAAAATTCTTCTTTATCGATATTAAACCATTCCGAAAGAAATTCCTTTATATAATACCTGCTTGTATGAAGCTGGTCACCGACCGCATATATTTCCGTCCTGTTACATGTTGAAATAATAATATTTTCCAAGATGCTTTTTTTATTTTTAAGAGCTTTCATTGCCTCGGCAAGTTCGGCTTCGTTAAACGATAGTTTTTCCCGAATTTCTACAGGGGCAGTTTTGTAATTTATACCAACCGCTAGAATATGCATCCTTTTGTTTTGCACCCCCAAAATTTTTCATGTAAATTTATTATACCATGTACTAAAATGGTTTTACGCAAATAATATGAACAGTTTATGAATAACGTATGCTACCATGAAAAGACAGCCAAAACGCCCGTAATGCTACAAAAGGTGTCTTAGCAGGATTGGTAAGTTACATACATATTTCGACATTGTGTACAAAAGTACCATATCAAAAATGGCAAAAAACTTCAAGTAATCGAATTGCATAGGAGGATAAAATGAAAACGCAGCGTATTTTCCCAGGAATCGTATTAATCGGTTTCGGGCTCTATTTTTTTCTTGAACATTCCCAAATCGAAATCTTTCCAGGCTTTTTCAGCTGGCCCACTTTATTATGTATAGTTGGTGCAGCCTTCCTGATTCAGGCATATAGCGGTAATGAATATGAGTCCATCCTGCCAGGCGTCATCCTACTGGGTTTCGGGGCTCACTTCCATATCGTCGAGAATCTGGATATCTGGCCGGATAATATAGGTATCTTTATTTTAATCATCTCGCTCGGATTTATTCTCCGGGCACGTAAAACAAATTCTGGAATGTTTCACGGGATGGTAATACTTCTCATCTCGATCACTTTCTTATTCTATGATCAAATCACTTCTTCTTTTGGGCTTGTTGAAACAAGCACTGCGAACATCGAAAGGTTTTGGCCATTTGCGTTGATGGCAATCGGCATTTATTTTTTGGTTCGAAAAAAGTGAGAATTGCCGATTCGCATTTTTGCAAATTCCATGATGAAAAAGGGTATTCCAGATGCGGAATACCCTTTTCTTTTACATATATTTCTTAAGGACGCCCCAGGCTTGTTCCTTGCCTTCGCCTGTTTCACCAGAGAATAGAAGCAATTCATCTTCTTTTTCCATATTTAGCGTTTGGCGCGTGATTTTCAAGTGTTTCTGCCATTTGCCTTTTGGAATCTTATCCGCTTTGGTTGCAATGACAATCCGGGGCAGATCATAATGCTTCAGGAATTCATACATCGCGATATCATCCTTTGTAGGCGGATGACGCAAATCCACAATCAGAAGCGCAGCGCGGAGCTGGTCTCTGGAAGTGAAGTACGTTTCGATCATTCTTCCCCAAGCATCACGTTCCGTCTTGGATACTTTTGCATAGCCATAACCCGGTACATCCACAAAATGGAGTGCTTCATTTATGATATAAAAATTCAAGGTCTGCGTCTTACCCGGTTTAGAGGATGTGCGCGCCAAGTTTTTTCGATTGATCATTTTGTTGATGAAACTGGATTTTCCAACGTTGGAACGGCCTGCCAAGGCAAATTCCGGTATTGGAGTATTGGGATATTGTTCAGGCTTCACAGCACTGATGACAATATCTGAACTTGTCACTTTCATTCGTTCACACCTACCAATGCATGCTCAAGGACTTCATCGACGTGTGAAACTGGAACAAATGTTAATGCTTTACGGACACTTTCCGGGATATCATCAATATCCTTTTCGTTATTTTGCGGGATGATGATTTTCGTAAGTCCTGCGCGATGGGCCGCTAAAGATTTTTCTTTAAGCCCGCCGATCGGAAGAACCCGTCCGCGTAATGTAATTTCGCCTGTCATGCCTACCTCTTTTCTGATCGGCCTATTTGTAAGGGCCGATATTAACGCTGTTGCAATCGTGATGCCTGCAGAAGGACCATCTTTTGGGACCGCACCTTCAGGGACATGAATATGAATATCATATTTTTCATGGAAGTTCGAATCAATCTGAAGTTTCTCGGTTTTTGAACGGACATAACTGAAAGCAGCCTGGGCTGACTCTTTCATTACATCGCCAAGCTTTCCTGTCAGGATCAGCTTGCCTTTACCTGGTGATAAGGAAACCTCGATTTGCAGCGTATCGCCGCCTACCGATGTGTATGCCAATCCATTAGCTACACCGACTTGGTTCTCGACCTCAGCCTGTCCATAATGGAACATGGTTTTCCCTAAAAACTCCTCGACATTCTTTTCTGATATGACGACCCGCTTTTTATCTCCGGACACGATGATTTTCGCAGTCTTCCGACAGATGCCTGCAAGCTGTCGCTCCAAACTTCGAACACCGGCTTCCCGAGTATAATAACGGATGATTTTTGTAAGAGCTTCCTCACGGATTTGCAGTTGTGTCTTCGTTAAACCATGGTTTTCCAGCTGTCTAGGCAGCAAGTGATCCTTGGCTATATGAAGTTTCTCTATCTCAGTATAACCTGCAATCGAAATGATTTCCATACGATCACGAAGCGGGCCAGGAATCGATCCCAAATTATTCGCCGTCGCCACGAACATGACTTTGGAAAGATCGTAAGTTTCTTCAATATAATGATCACTGAAATTATGATTTTGCTCTGGATCGAGCACCTCCAGCATCGCTGCAGATGGATCTCCCCTAAAGTCATTGGACATCTTATCCACTTCGTCCAGTAAAAAGACTGGATTGATCGTTCCAGCTTTTTTCATGCCTTGAATGATCCTTCCTGGCATCGCCCCTACATATGTACGGCGATGTCCGCGGATTTCTGATTCATCGCGCACCCCACCTAAAGATATACGGACGAAATTCCTATTCAGCGATGAAGCGATCGATTTAGCCAAGCTGGTTTTCCCGACCCCTGGAGGTCCCACCAAGCAAAGGATCGGTCCCTTCAATGAATTGGTCAATTGCTGGACGGCCAGATACTCAAGTACCCGCTCCTTCACCTTTTCCAAACCATGATGGTCCCTGTTCAGGATTTTTTCGGCTTTATGAATATTCAAGTCATCTTTGGTCGCTTTGGTCCAAGGAAGCGAGATCAACCATTCGATATAATTGCGGATGACAGAGCTTTCGGCCGAGCTGGAAGGAACCTTTTCATAACGGTCCAATTCCTTTAGTGCCGTTTCTTTGATATGCTCAGGCATTTCCGCTTCCTCTATCTTTTCGTTGAGAACCTCAATTTCCCCTGTTTTTCCTTCCTTATCTCCCAATTCCTTTTGGATCGCTTTCATTTGTTCTCGTAAATAATATTCCTTTTGAGTCCGTTCCATCGAACGCTTAACACGCTGGCCGATCTTTTTCTCGAGAAAAAGAACTTCTTTCTCGTTATTGATGATCTCGATTACACGGCTTAAACGCTCTTTCATATCAATGGTCTCAAGCACTTCTTGCTTCTCCTTCAATTTCAAAGGCAAATGGGAAGCGATTATATCCGCTAATCGCCCAGGCTCTTCAATATCCGAAGTGGACGAAAACGTTTCACCGGTTATTTTCTTGGACATTTTTATGTATTGTTCAAAATAATCCAGTAGTGTGCGCATTAATGCTTGATGTTCAGCATCCTTTTCATCACTGTCTTCATATATTTTAATCTTGGCACCATAATGTGTCTCATAATCGTAAAATTCCATGACTTCTGCGCGGTTCAACCCTTCCACCAACACCCGGATTGTACCATTCGGAAGCTTCAGCATCTGTTTTACCTTTGTTAAAGTTCCCATTGTAAATAAATCTTCTTCACCTGGTTCGTCCAACGAAACATCTTGTTGTGTCGTCAAAAATATAAGATGGTCTTCCACCATTGCTTTCTCAAGGGCTTGTACCGATTTATCTCGGCCTACATCTAAATGAAGTACCATCGTTGGATATACAAGCAGTCCTCTAAGCGGCAGGAGGGGGACGATGATTTCTTTATCAGTCATTTCCTGACACCTCCATCTAATTAGTATCGTCGTTGTAAACTATTTACCCATGTTCTCAACCTTTTAACAATTCTATCCTATTTATATAGAAGTGTCTATTCGTTTACCTTAACACGTTTCGACTGCTATTATTATCTCCAATATTAGATAAAAAAGCACGTCTCAATGCGTGTTTATTTTATACTTCAGGTTTGTCCGGAACGCCAATATGGTCCTTAAAATGCCCCGGTTCTTGTTTTTCCCGGGGCATCTCCTTTATACACTTTCTTTTTTTGATAGGTCCAAGGTTGTGAGGATTTGTTCCGACATCAATTCTTTTTTCAATGCCTGATCCAGCACTTCTTTCACATTTGAAACGGGAATGATTTCTATATCCTTGATTTCAGATAGAAGTGGCTGCATGTTTTCAGCTGGGATGATTACTTTCTTTGCCCCGGCCAGTTTTGCTGCCTTTATTTTCGGAATGACACCGCCGATCGGTTTAACGCCGCCATGAATGCTTATTTCTCCAGTCATTGCCACTGTGTGATCAACAGGGATTTTATAAATGGCCGAGTATATGCCCGTGGCCATTGCAATTCCTGCAGAAGGGCCATCTACTGGACTTCCGCCTGGAAAGTTCACATGGATATCAAATTGACCGGCAGGCACTCCCATCGACCGTAAAACCGTAATGACATTTTCAATTGAACCTTTTGCCATGCTCTTGCGGCGAACCGATTTGCCGCTTCCACCGCCGATACTTTCCTCTTCAACGATACCAGTAATATTTATCGATCCTTTTTCATCAGTAGCGGCCATGACCGTAACCTCGATTTCCAGCAATGCCCCGCTGTTGGGACCATAAACTGCAAGACCGTTGACAAGACCTATTTTAGAATTCGCTTCTATTTTTCTATCCATTCTTTGTGTCAGCTGACTGCTATGGGCCATCCAATCTATATCTTCTTCTCTGATAAAAGTCCTGTTTTCATTAATTGATATACCAGCAAGGGTCTGAATCATGTTGACAGCTTCCCTGCCATTTCGGGCATAATCCGAGATCGACTGCAAGCCTTTTTCACTGATGGTGATTCCCACTTTATCTGAGGCATTCTTAGCCACGGTGATTATTTCCTCACGGTCAAGTTCACGGAAAAACACTTCTATGCATCTTGAGCGTATCGCAGGCGCGATTTCATTCGGTGTTCTTGTTGTGGCCCCAATCAATCGAAAGTCAGCCGGCAGTCCATTTTTAAAAATATCATGGATGTGAGTGGGAATATTTTGATTTTCCTCTTGATAATAAGCACTTTCAAGAAAGACCTTACGATCCTCCAATACCTTTAACAGTTTATTCATCTGTATTGGATGAAGCTCCCCTATTTCATCTATGAACAGTACGCCTCCATGAGCATTGCTGACTGCACCCTGCTTTGGCTGCGGAATGCCTGCCTGTCCCATTGCCCCGGCTCCTTGATAGATTGGATCGTGCACAGAACCAATGAGCGGATCGGCAATCCCCCGTTCATCGAACCTGGCTGTGGTGGCGTCCAATTCAACGAAAACGGCTGAATTCTTAAAAGGGGACTTGCCATTTTTCTTCGCCTCTTCCAAAACAAGTCTGGCAGCTGCCGTTTTCCCTACCCCTGGAGGACCGTAAATTATCACATGCTGGGGATTAGGCCCGCATAAAGCAGCTTTTAAAGATTTAATCCCATCTTCTTGACCGATGATTTCATTAAATGTGCTTGGTCTGACTTTCTCTGCCAATGGCTCTGTTAACGAAATCGATCTCATTTTCCGTAATTGGTCCATCTCCTTACGTGAATCACGGTCAATGGAAACTTTTTGTGTCCGCTGGCCTTTCAATAAGTTCAAAAAATACAATCCAATAATAATCCCAAAAAACAGCTGGATAAACAACGCCAATCCTGTCCAATTCATCGTATTCCCTCCTGCACTCTCCTAGTTTGTCATTTCTGTTAGTATCTCCTTTGGAAGGGCGATATTATCCAAGAAATTCGTGTTGAAAATTTTGGCGTTTTTATCCTAAGTAACAACAAATTGAAAAAAAGACAAAGGAAAAGACTGCCAGGATGAACCGGCAGTCTCAGACTGTAAACAACTCGAAATTAACTGGTTTTACCTACTGTTTTGAGGTTTTAACGTTGATTTCCACTACAGGCACTCGCTTTCCGCGGGCGGTCCGGGAGCCTCCTCGGCGCTCTGCCCCTGCGGGGTCTCCCTTGGACGCGTATTCCCGCAGGAGTCTCGTACCTTACGTTACAATCAACTTTGGTCTATAAACAAAAAGACTGCCAGCATTAACTGGCAGCCTTTCTTTTCCATATTATCAAGCAGATGTTTTCTTTTCTTGTCCTTTGATGGTTGTACCGTCTTTAAGGACGAGCTTTGGAGATTCATTTTTCGAAATCGTGCTGCCTGTGATTACACATTTTGCTACATCATCACGTGAAGGCAGATCGAACATCACTTCAAGAATGATGCCTTCGATGATGGACCGCAGACCACGTGCACCAGTTTTACGTTCAATTGCCTTTTTAGCAATTTCACTTAGCGCTTCCTGTTCGAATTCCAATTCAACATCGTCTAGTTCAAGCAACTTTTGATATTGTTTAACAAGGGCATTTTTCGGTTTTGTCAGGATTTCAATCAACGCAGCTTCATCCAATTGCTCAAGAGTCGCAATTACCGGAAGACGACCGATGAATTCCGGAATTAATCCGAAACGAAGCAAGTCTTCAGGAAGGACTTTTGAAAGCAATTCTTTTTCTGCAACATCATCCTTTTTCACGTCAGAGCCAAATCCAATGACTTTTTGACCAAGACGGCGTTTGATGATCGGTTCGATGCCATCAAAGGCACCGCCGCAGATGAACAAAATATTGGTCGTATCGATTTGGATGAATTCCTGATGTGGATGTTTACGTCCACCTTGTGGCGGAACGCTTGCAACCGTTCCTTCAAGGATTTTCAATAATGCTTGTTGCACACCCTCACCAGACACATCACGTGTAATAGAAGGATTTTCCGATTTACGGGCAACTTTATCGATTTCATCAATATAAATGATGCCTTTTTCCGCTTTTTCCACATCATAATCAGCGGCTTGGATCAGCTTTAGAAGGATGTTTTCGACATCTTCCCCAACATATCCAGCTTCTGTCAATGAAGTGGCATCAGCAATCGCAAATGGAACATTCAGTAAGCGCGCCAATGTTTGCGCAAGAAGGGTTTTCCCGCTTCCCGTCGGTCCGATCAGGGCGATGTTACTTTTAGAAAGCTCCACATCGTCGACTTTGCTATTGGAATTGATACGTTTATAATGGTTGTAAACAGCGACAGCCAAAGATTTCTTTGCCTGTTCTTGTCCAATAACATATTCGTCAAGAATTTCACGGATTTCCATAGGTTTAGGAACATCCCTGAATTCTACTTCTTCATCAGTGCCCAGCTCTTCTTCGACGATCTCCGTACAAAGTTCTATACACTCGTCACAAATATAGACACCTGGACCAGCAACCAGTTTACGGACTTGTTCTTGTGTTTTACCGCAAAAAGAACATTTTAACTGTCCTTTTTCATCATTAAATTTAAACATGTACGTTCACCCCTTTAAATACTCTTCCAACTCTATTACATAGCGGTACCCAATCGTAATGAAAAAAAACGAGGCACACATCTACTTAAACATTCCAAAATCCCTAGTATGTTTTGCATTTTATCATGTTCTTGGAAGTTTAGTAACAAAAATGCTCACGCGTCCGAGTTGTTAAATAAGTACAATAATCAATCAATATGTATTTGCCCTTTACCAGTCTGCCCAAAACTTTGGATTTTTAAAAGCAGGATTTGCTGTATAAATATGTATATGCGGTATTAGAACTAATCTACACTGAAATCCAAAAAAAATCAATCAGGAAATAACCGATATTTGAAATTTACACTAATTCTCAATATGTATAAAACAAGGCACGATTACTCGCGCCTTGTTTTTTAAAGGAAATATTTAAATCTACTTATTTATAAAAATTATTTTGCGTCAACTGTTTTGCTGTTTTCTACCAAGAAGTCAATTGCTTTCTTAATTTTAAGATCGCCTTTGATTCCTTCTAAGTTTCCAAGAGCTTGTTTGATCGCATCAACTTCCATATTGTACATAGTAGCCATTTGTGCAAGTTCAGCTTCTACGTCTTCGTCAGTCGCTTCAAGTTTTTCAACTTCAGCGATTGCTTCAAGAGTTAGGCTCGTACGAACTTGTCCTTCAGCTTCTTCTTTCATTTGCGCTTTTAAAGCTTCTTCGTCTTGACCTGAGAATTGGTAGTAAAGCTCCAAATTCAGACCTTGAGATTGAATGCGTTGAGAGAACTCATTCATCATGCGGTCAACTTCATTTGAAATCATCGCTTCAGGAACGTCCATTTCTGCGCCTTCAACAGCTTTACCAATTACAGTGTTTTGAATGAAGTTTTCTTCTTCGTGCTTTTTGTCATGCTCTAATTTATGTTTTGTTTTTTCTTTAAGTTCAGCCAAAGTTTCCACTTCGTCGTCGACATCTTTCGCGAACTCATCATCCAACTCAGGAAGTTGTTTTGTTTTGATTTCGTGAATTTTCACTTTGAATACTGCTGGTTTACCTGCAAGTTCAGCAGCATGGTATTCTTCAGGGAATGTAACTTCGATATCTTTTTCAGCGCCAGTTTCAAGACCGACAAGTTGCTCTTCAAATCCTGGAATGAAAGAGTTTGAACCGATTTCCAATGAATGGTTTTCTGAAGCTCCGCCTTCGAATGCTTCACCATCAACGAATCCTTCAAAGTCAAGAACAACTGTATCGCCTTCAGCAACTTGTCCTTCTTCTTTAACGACAAGCTCAGCTTGACGCTCTTGTAAAGTTTTCAATTCGTTTTCAACATCTTCGTCAGTTACTTCAGTATTGAATTTTTCAACTTCAACACCTTTGTAATCTCCCAATTTAACTTCAGGCTTAACTGTTACAGTTGCAGTGAAGATCAGGTTTTCGCCTTTTTCCATTTTCTCGATGTCGATTTCAGGACGATCTACAGGCTGAATTCCAGCTTCTTCGACAGCATTTGCATAAGCATCTGGAAGAATGATATCAAGCGCATCTTGGTAAAGTGATTCTACGCCGAATTTTTTTTCGAACATTTGACGTGGCATTTTACCTTTACGGAAGCCAGGTACATTTACTTGTTTCACTACTTTTTTGAAAGCTGCGTCTAAACCTTCGTTTACTTTTGCAGCGTCAACTTCAATTGTTAGTACGCCTTGATTACCTTCTTGTTTTTCCCATTTTACAGACATGTGTTTCCCTCCAAAAAATCTATATACTTCAATAATAAGCATTGGATGAATATGCTTTGCAAGTGTTAACAAGTCATCCTTCAAATATACCCAAAAAATATTGGGGAAATCGTCAAAATTAGACGAATATACATTACAACCACTACATTATACCACAGGATTAATCTGTTACAACAGCAATAGCTTAAATAATGGGATAAGAAATTTCTTCAATTTCTTTTATATAGGAAAGAATATCCGCAATGCTTTCCTCATCAGCCTGGTACAGGTCCGCTAAGTCCCTACCGAAAACTTCCCCGGTCATGTATTCTTCCGCCAAGGCATGATAGGCAGCTGCCCATGCAGGAAAGCTTTCAGGTCCGGGTTCAAAAGGGAACAATAAAAAAGAATGACGTTCAATCAAACTATGGACCATTTCAAATAAGCTCGGATTATCCTGACTGATTTCCTCTTCGGTCAGTCCGGTTACCTTCTTATAGAAGTCCGTCTCCTTCAAACTTTTCAATTCCCTTGGTATGACCGACTTCGATTGATTGAATTTCCTCAACGTCACTTCCTCGTTATATTCCTGGTCGATAAGAATGTTAAGGAGCATCGTTTTAAAGAAAGGGTGTCCCTCTTCTTTTTGTAGAAATTTTTCGATTTGAGGGATAAATGGTCGAATATTGATATTCGTTAGTTTTGAAATGACCATTAGCATTTCATTATCCGTTTTCCCTTCAAAAAGTTCATCCTCCTGCAATTCCTCTGAAAGCTGCTGATTTTGCCTTTCCTTCTCCTCTTTTTTATCCTCAAGGGCCCTTTTACTGAACTGAAGCATCTTTTCGAAATGTTCCTCTTTATCAAAAGGAATTTGGCTTTCTTCAAATAGCAGTTCGATCGTCGTGACCATTTCCTGATGCTCGCCTAATTGCAGCAGTACCATCAAATAAATATTGATCAGTTGAAAATAGTCACCGATGCCTTTATTCAGCATCTCTATACACAACTCTTTTGACTCCTTGTAATGCTCAAGTTCGACTAGTGAGACCACTAGTCCCATGCAAACTTCATCATTCTCGGGCTCATACTCCCTGGCTTGGCTGAAAAGCTGTGCAGCCGCTTTAAAGTTTCTGTTTCCAAGCTCATCCAGTCCCTTTGCTATCAGCCTATCACCGAGATTTGGAAAGGCGATAATCTTGGTTTCTTCGGCCTTCTTTTGGTTATTCTCATTATCCATCCTATTTTCCGCCTCACCGTTCGCTTTTTGAGAAACAGTTTAGCATGTAATAGTAGGAAACACAAAATTTATATGGGGCGGATGAACACCTTTCTCTCTTTCCCAGATAAAAAAATCCCGCATCCTTTCTAAATCTAGAAAGGAGAACGGGATATGACCTTCTTCTATTAATATTAAATGCTCGAAACAGCCTTTTTTTGAGATTCATAGGCAGAAATCTCTTTATCATATTGAAGCGTTATCGAAATTTCATCCCAGCCTTTGATGAGCATTTCCTTCCAATATGGATGAATTTCAAAGCTTGCTTCAAACCCTTGACCATCATTCAATGTCTGATTGGGGAGGTCGATCGTCAACTCATAGTCAGGTGCCGACACTCTCTCCATTAAATAGGTTACTTCAGCCTGGGTTAAAGCGATGGGGACCATGCCATTCTTCATGCAATTACTTTTAAAGATATCAGCATAAGACGGAGCGATGATGATATCGAATCCATAATCTTTCAATGACCAAGGGGCATGCTCACGCGAAGAACCGCAGCCAAAATTTTCTCCTGCTATTAAAATGGACGTGTTTTGATTATGAGGCTGATTCAATTCAAAATCAGGACGCTTCTGTCCATTTTCATCAAAACGCCAGTTATAGAATAAAAATTCGCCAAATCCGCTTCGCTCAATCCGTTTTAAAAATTGCTTTGGAATGATTTGGTCCGTATCCACGTTTTTACGGTCAAGTGCCGCCGCTCTTCCTTTATATATAGTAATGGGTTCCATTCTATGCACCTCCGGTTAATTCGTATTCTTAATGGACTTGTTCAGTTCTTTTCAAATTCCTAATATCTACAAATTTCCCATGAATGGCGGCCGCGGCAGCCATAGCCGGACTAACCAGGTGCGTTCTTGCTCCAGCGCCTTGCCTGCCTTCGAAGTTCCGATTACTTGTGGAGGCACAATGCTCACCGGACGGAACCACGTCAGGATTCATGCTCAGGCACATGCTGCAGCCCGATTCACGCCATTCGAAGCCCGCAGATTTGAAGATTTCATCCAACCCTTCATCTTCCGCTTGCCTTTTGACGCTTTGTGAACCGGGAACGACCATCGCCCGAACTCCTTTTTGAACAGTTTGGCCTTCGATCATTTCTGCAGCTTGCCGTAAGTCCTCAATGCGCGAATTGGTACACGATCCTATGAAAACATGTTGTACGGGAATTTCCGTGATCGGCATACCTTCCTTAAGACCCATATACTCAATGGCTCGATTCAGTTCCTTGGGATCCATGATATCTTCCGCGAAGGTAGGCACTTTACCGTCCACGCCACTAGCCATTCCAGGATTCGTCCCCCAGCTCACCATCGGTGGAATCAAACTGCCATCAAGAATGATTTCTTGGTCATAAACTGCATCCTCATCACTGGAAAGTGACTTCCAGTCCTGAACACATCGCTCGAACTCTTCTCCTTTCGGCAAATATTTACGACCTTTCAAATAAGAGAAAGTGGTTTCATCGGGAGCTACCAGCCCCGCTCTTGCCCCGCCTTCGATCGACATATTGCAAACCGTCATTCTCTCTTCCATCGACATATCCCGGAAAACTTCCCCACAATACTCAATGATATGTCCAGTACCGAAATTGACGCCGAATTTAGAAATCACATATAAAATGACATCTTTCGCCATCACACCATGACCAAGCTTGCCATTAACCTCAAGCTTTAATGTTTTCGGTTTAGTTTGCCATAGGGTTTGTGTAGCCAAAACATGCTCGACCTCACTCGTACCGATTCCAAACGCAATCGAGCCAAACGCACCATGTGTGGAAGTATGACTGTCTCCGCAGACAATCGTCATTCCTGGCTGTGTAAGCCCTAATTCCGGCCCGATAACGTGAACGATACCTTGATCCGGGCTGTCTAAATCAGCAAGGCGGATGCCGAACTCCTTACAGTTTTGTTCAAGCGCCTCTAGTTGTTTCCTTGCAATATCATCCTCGATGAAATAGCGGTTAACGGTTGGCACATTATGATCCATTGTCGCGAAAGTACGGTCTGGTCTTCTGACTGTGCGTCCTTTTAATCTCAATCCTTCAAATGCTTGCGGAGAGGTCACTTCATGAATATATTGAAGGTCTATATAAATTAAATCCGGTTTATTCTCCTCTTCATTTACAATATGGCGATTCCATATTTTCTCTATTATCGACTTTCCCATCACTATCCCACCTCGATCAATCTTGTGTTTTTTTAAAAAACACGGCCTATTGTTAGGCCGTGAAAGAAGTTTATGCGTAAGCTCCCATGATATTGGAAATGGCTTCCTGGTCTAAAAGATTTGCTTTTATTTCTGCGATCATCTCTGAAGTGGATGTAATATTTGGTTGGCCATTTGCGATGTCGCCTGTTCTTAAGCCATATTCAAGGACCGTTTCCACAGCTTGCTCAACGGCTTTCGCCTCATCTTCCAAACCAAAGGATAGACGAAGCATGGAAGCCGCTGATAAAATCGTCCCAATCGGATTAGCCAGGTTTTTGCCTGCGATATCCGGGGCGGAGCCATGAATCGGTTCATATAGATTAGGCCCATTTGTTGATATGGAGGCGGAAGGAAGCATTCCAAGCGAGCCAGTCAATACCGACGCTTCATCGCTTAAAATATCACCGAACATATTCTCCGTCACGATAATATCAAATTGTTTCGGGTTTTTGATCAATTGCATGGCCGCATTATCAACAAGCATATGTTCAAGGATTACATCCGGATAGTCCTTGGCAATTTCTTCAGCCGTCTCACGCCACATCCTGCTTGATTCAAGAACATTCGCTTTATCCACGGATGTTACTTTTTTCTTGCGATCCGATGCTAATGCAAAAGCAAGTTCAATGATGCGCTTCATTTCGCTTTTCTGATAGAAAAGTGTATCGACGACCGCCTCTTGCCCTTCTTTTTCCACGCGCTCACTTGGCTTTCCGAAATAAAGGCCGCCTGTCAGTTCCCTGACAATCACGAAATCCACATCTTCAATGAATTCCTTTTTAAGAGGAGAAGATTCCGACAAGCTGGAATAATAGCTGATTGGACGGATGTTAGCATAAAGATTCAAATCTTTGCGGATTTTCAACAAACCTCGTTCTGGTCTTAGGTGCGCAGGCTGGTCATCCCACTTAGGTCCTCCAACGGCCCCTAATAATACCGCATCGCTGTTTTTACAAATCTCCACTGTTTCATCCGGCAGGGGTGCACCTGTGTTATCGATGGCCCCGCCGCCAATCTCACCATATTGAAATTCAAAATCGTGTCCATATCTTTGGGCAACGGCTTCGAGGATTTCTACAGCGCCTCTTGTTACTTCTTTCCCGATGCCATCTCCTTGAAGCACCGCAATATTCCTTTTCATCGAAATCTCCCCTTCCTATTGTAATACTGCTTTTTCTTCCAGTTCCTTCATGATGATCACACGGTTCACAGCGTTCAAATACGCTTTGGCGGATGCTTCCAAGACGTCCTGATCAAGACCCCTGCCGCTTGTTTCCACACCGTTATAATCAATTTTTACAAAAACCTGAGCAAGGGCATCCATTCCGCCGCCCACCGATTGAATTCGATAGTCCAGCAAGCTGATCTCGCTGCCCAAACATCTTTCAAGCGTGTTATATAAGGCTTCTACACTTCCTGCACCTGTAGCCGCTTCCTGAATCTCTTCATTATCGCCTTTTTTCAGCGTGACCGTTGCTGTCGCCGTCTGATGGGTACCATGGGAAATCTGCAAGGAAATCATGTCATAAAAACTGATATCCGTCGCTTTCTCTTCAAGCACTAGCGCAACGATATCTTCATCCGTCATGTTCTTTTTATTATCGGCCAATTCCTTGAACTGAATGAATAATGAGTTCATTTCCTCATCCGTTACCGTAAAATTCAACTCTTGTAATCTTTCTTTGAAAGCATGGCGTCCTGAATGCTTTCCTAAAACTAACGAATTGGACGAAACCCCGACAAGTTCTGGTGAAATGATTTCGTATGTCGTTTTTTCTTTTAACACGCCATCCTGGTGAATGCCAGATTCATGTGCGTATGCATTGGCACCAATAATGGCTTTATTAGCAGGTACTTGCATTCCCGTAAGGCGGCTGACCAAATCACTGGTCCTTTTTATTTCATTCAATACAAGACCCGTTTCCGCTTGATAGAAATCTTTACGGATGTAGAGTGCCATGGCCACTTCTTCAAGGGCCACGTTTCCGGCACGTTCCCCAATTCCGTTGATTGTGCCTTCGACTTGCGTAGCTCCGCCTTCGATGGCAGCCAATGAATTGGCCGTCGCCATTCCAAGATCGTCATGGCAGTGTGCGGATAAACTAACTTTATCAATAGAAGGAACATGTTCACGAAGGTATCTGAAAATGTTTCCGTACTCGATTGGAGCTGCATATCCAACAGTATCCGGGATGTTAATGACCTTGGCACCAGCCTGAATGACCGCTTCAACGATTTCAGCCAAATAGTCAAGTTCTGTACGGCTTGCATCTTCTGCAGACCATTGTACGATCGGAAAACGCGCTGCCCCGTACTTGACCATATCAACTGCCTTTTCAATCACTTGCTGCTTCGTCATTTTCAACTTATATTCACGATGAATGGGCGAAGTGGCGATGAAAGTATGCAACCTTGGTTCTTCCCCGCCCCTTAATGAATCCCAAGCTGCATCGATATCGCCTTTTACAGCGCGCGCCAGCCCTGTGACAGAGCTGTTTTTGATTTTGCGCGCGATTTCCTGTACGGAGTTGAAATCCCCTTTGGATGCTGCCGGAAAACCGGCTTCGATAATATCAACACCTAATCTTTCAAGCTGATAAGCAATTTCAAGTTTTTCGGTAAAATTCAAATTTACACCGGCTGATTGCTCCCCATCTCGAAGTGTAGTTTCAAATATATTAATTTTTCGCAACGGCTACCACTTCTTTCTCTTTTTGTTGAGGTTTTACGAATGGCATCATTTTTCTTAATTCACGGCCAACCACTTCGATTTGATGTTGGTTTTCACGATTATTGATAGCATTGAAGACTGGACGATTCGCTTGGTTTTCCAAGATCCATCCTTTAGCGAACTCACCGTCTTGGATGTCTTTCAAGATCGCTTTCATTGCCTCTTTCGTAGTTTCCGTCACAACGCGTGGTCCAGAAACGAAATCTCCCCATTGAGCTGTGTCAGAAATGGAATAGCGCATGTTTTCCATACCGCCTTCATACATAAGGTCGATGATTAATTTAAGTTCATGCAAACACTCGAAATATGCTACTTCCGGTTGGTATCCAGCTTCTGTCAATGTTTCGAATCCAGCTTTCACAAGGGCAGTCAATCCGCCGCAAAGTACTGCCTGTTCTCCAAATAGATCCGTTTCCGTTTCTTCTTGGAATGTAGTTTCCAAACCGCCAGCTCTTAAAGAGCCGATTCCCCGAGCGTACGCAAGGGCCAAATCTTTTGCTTCACCCGTAACATTCTGATAGATGGCGAATAATGCCGGCACCCCTGCGCCTTGTTCATATGTACGGCGAACAAGATGTCCCGGACCTTTTGGAGCGACTAATAATACATCTACGTCTGCCGGAGGAACGATTTGATTGAAATGGACGTTGAATCCGTGTGCGAACATTAACGCTTGACCTGCGCGCAATACCGGCTTGATTTCTTCTTGGTATACTTTCGGCTGAGTTTCATCCGGTAATAGGTTCATGATCACGTCTGCCTGTTCAGCTGCCTCTTTCACCGTGTAAACATTGAAGCCGTCTTCCACCGCTTTATCGAAGGATTTACCTTTCCTGATTCCGATGATTACATCTACACCGCTGTCACGTAGGTTTTGTGCATGTGCGTGTCCTTGTGAACCATATCCGATTACCGCTACCTTTTTATTGTTGAAGAAATTCTCGTTTGCTTCTGCGTTATAATATACTTTTGCCATAATAATTACATCTCCCTTTTCATCATTGTTTTTTGTTTTGGTTTGTTTTGGTTTGTTTTGGTTTTTATTTTTATTTTTATACGATTGTCGCACTCTTAGCGTGTGCAATTTGCATTCCACGCGGGATGGCGGCTGTCCCTGTCCTTGCCAATTCCTTGATGCCATATGGCTTGATCAGTTCAATGAAGGCTTCGATTTTATCCGATTCCCCTGTGATTTGAACTGTCAGGCTATCTTTACTGACATCAATAACTGAAGCTCGGAAGGGTTCGATGACTGAATAAATCTCGGCTCGGGTTTGTGTAGTCACCAATATTTTAATGAGTGCAAGTTCCCTCGCCACAATCGATTGATTCGTAATATCATATACTTTCAAAACATCGATCTGCTTATTCAATTGCTTGGTGATCTGTTCAATGACAGCTTCGTCATCAACATCGACCACGAAGGTCATCCTTGAAATGCCATCCTGTTCGGAAGGTCCGACAGTCATGCCTTCAATGTTATAATTTCTTTTCGTGAACAGGTTCGTAATCCGATTCAGGACGCCTGGCCTGTTGTTCACTGTGAGGCTAAGAATTCCCTTCATTGATTAAACTCCTTCCATTTCATCAAGCCCTTTTCCTTGTGCTACCATCGGAAAGACATTTTCATTTTGTTTTACCCGGAAATCAATCAACACTGGACCATCAGTCTTTAACGCTACATCCAGGCAGTTGCTTGCTTCTTCCTCCGTCGTCACTTTGTACCCCGGAATTCCATAAGCATCAGCCAATTTCACGAAGTCCGGATGCGATTGAAAAATACTGTGCGAGAAACGTTTTTCATGAAATAGTTCCTGCCACTGTCTTACCATACCTAGTGCCCCGTTGTTGACGATGATGATTTTGATTGGCAGATTCATTTCGGCAATGACTGAAAGTTCCTGCAGGCACATCTGGAATCCACCATCCCCAGATATGGAAAGCACCGTCGCTTTCGGATTCGCCAGTTGCGCTCCGAGAGCCGATGGTAAGCCAAAGCCCATCGTCCCCAATCCACCGGAAGTGACCCATGAATTCGGTTTGTTAAATGGATAGTATTGCGCTGCCCACATTTGATGCTGTCCAACATCCGTCGTAACGATGGCTTCCCCATTCGTTTTTTCGTGAAGCATCTGGATGACCCGCTGAGGTTTCAATACGCCTTCTTCATGGGTATAACGCAATGGGAACTCTTCATTCCATGCAGTAAGCTGTGTTGTCCATTCATCAATTTCCGGTTTCTTGCCATTTTGCGCAATCAACTCTGCCAGTGCTTCCTTGGCACTTCCGACGACCGGAATTTTTGTCGGCACATTTTTACCGATTTCCGCTGGATCAATATCGATATGGGCCACCGTTGCATGCTGTGCGAATTTCGCTAGGTTCCCAGTCAATCGATCATCGAACCTGGCACCGATATTGATTAATAGATCACATTTCGCTAACGCCATGTTTGCTGCATAGCAGCCATGCATACCACCCATACCGATAAAGAGAGGATGTTCCGCCGGAAAGCCCCCAAGACCCAATAAAGTGTGGACGACGGGAATGCCTTGCTGCTCGACATATTCCTTTAATAGATGGGAGGCCTTTGCATGCAGGACACCTGCCCCTGCAAGAATGACCGGTCTTTTCGCCCCGCTTACGGCTTCAACAAGCTTTCTGATCTGTAAGTAATTCGGCTTGGTCGTCGGCTGATAGCCCGGGAGATTCATCTCTGGCTCCTCTTCAGTCGATACACCTTCTATAATGGCCATGTCCTTAGGTATATCGATTAATACTGGACCGGGCCGTCCGCTTGAAGCGATATAAAAAGCTTCTTTTATAATGCGCGGAAGGTCTTCCGGCCTCCTTACCTGATAGTTATGTTTTGTGATCGGGGTAGTAATCCCCAGTACATCAGCCTCCTGGAAAGCATCCGAGCCAATTACACTGGTAGCTACCTGACCCGAAATTACCACAAGCGGTAAAGAATCAATCATTGCATCGGCCAAACCGGTGACAATGTTCGTTGCCCCTGGACCGGATGTAACTATGACCACTCCCGGCTTGCCGGTAATCCTGGCGTATCCTTCCGCTGCATGAATCGCACCTTGTTCGTGCCTTGTCAAAATATGAAAAAGTTCTGAACTGTAAAGCTTGTCATAAATCGGCAATACAGAACCTCCCGGATAACCAAATATGACTTCAACATTTTCCTTTTTCAATGCATTCAGCAGAAATTCAGCACCAGTATAATGTTTCTTTCCACTTTTCCGATCAGCAACAACTGACTTTTGTGTCATTTCGTAAAAAACCTCCTTCTCTTTTCTATTGAATATTTCTTAACATTCAGAATTTTCAGCTTTTTATGCATACAAAAAAGCCTTTTCACCCCAAATGTACTTGCACTCGGCAAGTTAAAGGGGTGAAAAGGCTTGATGAGCCACTCCACGGTACCACCCTTTTTCGCATGAAACTCCATGCGCACTTTGAATAGCCTACACTATTCTCTGTTTTGGTAACGGGTACTGGTACGCACCCGTTCAGCCCTACTAGTCTGACGTTCAAGCTGAAACTCCAAGGTGAGTTCATCTTTCGGGACAATACCGGCTCTCAGCTACCCGGCTCTCTGTGACTGCCTTTTTAAAAGACTACTTATCCTCTTCAATGCTTTTCGCATTATTCATATTTTTTGAAACGCTTATGTTTGATGTCTTGTATTTGTGATTATCTTACGTGTATTTCAGGTAGTAGTCAACAGGTTTTTTTAAATTTTTTGATAATTCTAAATTGAAAGATTTGTTGTATCCGCTTACATACCTATCATGGCCACATTCTATAAAAAAAGTTTTTTCAATATTTAATTTTTAAAAACGTCAGATATCCCATTAAAATTATTAAAGTGATAACAAAACTTCTCCACTGAAATATCCTCGCACTACGCACATGATGCCAGTCACTAGTATTAGTGTTCTCAAACAGCGGATCATCCATTTTCCCTTTCACTGTTCGCTGAAACCCACTCTTGATATAAGATTCGGCCTCAATCCCTTTTGAAGATCTCTAGTGGATAAACCGCCTGACATTCCAAGATGAGGAAAATCACGGAACAATTCAAAATCCCCTCCCCAAACAAATCCCAGGGATTTTGCTATGGCCGCTACCCTTGTCCACTTTTCGCCCTCTGTCCACAATGTCCGCTTGCCGTCATCACTAACAATGACAAAATCTACAGCAAGTCCATAGTTATGCAAGGACTGGCCAGCTCTGGCATAAGTCACGATAGGCATTGATTTATTCGTTCTGCCCCGTTCATACAATTCATTTTGTTCTGGGAAACTTCGATAACCAGCTGTTATTTGAACAAATATCCCCGCTTCATAAGCTAATTTAACTACTTCGAGTATCGTCTCGTTCACGACCGGGTCCATACCGCCTCCCATATTTTCCTTTGCGCGATTCAATAGGGTTTGTAATTTGATGGCCATCCTAGCACCTCCCCTATATTAAATGCGAACAACACTGTAGGCGGAAAGGCATTTTTATATTTTTTTCTTGGGGAATTGATGGAGTGAAGATTATCTAAAAAAATGACAATGGGCTGAACACAGGTGATATTAATCATCCCCTGGTCCAGCCCTCTAGTTCATTTAGCCAATACATCCTCGTATTCTTCATTTTTTTCAAATTGTTTTTGAACGAACGAACATACCGGAACAATTTTCAGTTTTTCCTCCCTTGCGAATCCTATTACCTTTTCAACAAGGGCATTTCCTACCTTTTGTCCGCGCAGCTTGTCAGAAACAACGGTATGATCGACCGTGATTTCATCATCACCTGATTTAAAGAATGTGATTTCCGCTAATTTCTCACCAGATTCTTCGACAAAAAAAGAACTTTCACCTTTTCTAATATCAACCATGTTAATGACCTCCTTTTAGTTCCTCTTTATCATATCTCACAAAATGGAAATTAAACAAATATTTAAAATGCGATTGAAATTGAATAAAGTAAAGTACTTTCAAAAGTTTTAATGATAGCATTGCCCATGTGAAGTTTATTCACAAACTGATGGTGGCTAATATATATTTTTTCAAGAAAGGCAAAACTTGACCGATTTTTCCTTACCGCTTATATGCCCTTCCGGTACTTCAAATTTCACCATGGCTACGTGCACAACACTGTATTTAATGTAATAAAAAGGTTTTAATTATTCCAGTTTGTCGACAATAGGGTTCAGAAAATTTATCTTTCATCAAATGATGCCCCCGAATCAACGGACACAAAGTAGCCATACCTTCAAACCTTAAGTATGATTTCCATCTGAATTTTATTACGAAGTTGATTGTAGAGGAAGGTGCGAGACTCCTGCGGGAAAAGCGCGTCTAGAGGAGATCAGCCGAGGAGGCTCCCGGGCCGCCCGCGGAAAGCGAGTGCCTGGATCGGAAATCAACGTCCAAATTGTAAACACCATAAAATTACTGCAGGCAACAGGTTTTCTTCGAATTTTCTACAGTCTGAATAATTCTTCATAACCTGAAATACAGTGTTTTTCAAGCTTTCGTTTTTTGATTGCATTTAATCAATGGAAGAAATCTTCCCGTAATGATGTAAGAATAAGTATATAATAGTAGAAATTGAAAAAAACTGCCCTTTAAATGTTAGGACAGTTTTACACTTTTATGAAAACAAAATATAAAATGATCATCGATAACAATATGAACATAAAAACAGCGATTAGAATAACGTCGAACTCGAGGGCCGGAATGTCCCTTCATAGATTTGCCGCTTCTTCTGAAGATAACCGAACTTCGCCAGCACTGTAATCACAAGGCCCAATGCACATGTAAACATCCCCAGCACGATACTAATCAGGTCAATCCGGGGATCCCGATGCACACCAAACGTAAAATGTATGCTAGTCGCAAGAAAACCAACCCCCACTATCGCAATCACCGTTCTTACCCAGGCTAAAAGGTACGTTCATTAGCCAGCTGCTGCTGGACATATTTCAATTGGTTTTTCTCCATGTCATCACCTTAATAAAATCAGTCATCTTTTCAGGAGTGAAAAGGCCCTGAACATAGACCCGACAAACATAAGCCCTGCACCGCCGAGCAATAAATATATACATAGAGTTTTATCAATAACATTCAAAGGATAAAGTAAGGCCCCCAGCGCTATGATTGCTCCTATCCCCGTTATGGTCCATCCTATTTTTTTCATTCGCAACTCCTAAAATAAATTATTTAGTGAAGGTCTCCACTGGTTTCCCCCTATTTCATAAACAGGACCCTCATTATTAGCTTAAACCATTTAAAAACTTACAACAAGTGAGATCCTCTGATTTTTTTCCCACAAAAAAAGAGCCACAAATGACTCCCTGTTTTAAAGGCCACTTACAAGTCAGTGGATTTCATTCTATTGTATCCCCGTTCTTCGTATGGCTGTATTTTTTCCATCCACATTTCTTCAAGTTTTTTCAATTCCCGTTTAACATCAAAAAATCCTGTTTCTTTCGGCTTCAATACTTCCAGCACCTCAAAAGAAAAAGCATCTTTCCCATATTGGTTCCACTCACCTTGCAGCACTTTATTGGTGTTTGTTCCGACTTCCAATTCAAATTGTTTCCCCTTCAACGTCTTTAAATTCCTCGTGCTTCCGATAAAAACTTTATTATTTACCGTATTTCTGATTTGGTATACACCTGCTTCAACTTTCGTTTCTTTATATAATTGCTTCAATTCTTTTTTACGATCCATTTTTCTTGCCTCCAGTCATCATTTCTTCAGCCAATATTGGCTCCCATCAGGCTTTCTATCCAAAAATCCATATTCTATTAAATACCTTCTCAAAAGAACGTGATCATGATAAACGGCACCCAAAATTTGATTGATTTCTTTTTCTTCGTATTTCCGCTCATTTTCAAATCGGTTCATAATTTCTTGAAGAATGATCAGCCTTTGTTTTTCCTTTGGCGGGAAAGACTTTAATGCATCCTGACTGCCTTTAGGGAAGTACTTTTTCAGTACAGTCACCTTTTCATCCTCGGTAACGTTATAACGATCATCAACCATCGTCGCTTTTTGATGAAGCGGGATAAATGCCGGCGCATGTTCATCTTTATCTTTCAAAAGTTCCATCAGGGCTAAAAACAACTTAGCCTGACGCTCTTTTTCTTTCAACACAAAACGATGGTTCCGAATGGTGGACGGACTGCCTATCCCCATTTCCTCCTGAACTTCAGCATCATTCTTCCCTTGGAAAAATAGGCGAAGAAGGCGGTTTTGATGGTCCGTGAGACCTGTAAGTTTTTTATCGAGATCGATCAAGTATTCAAAAACGGAGTTGTGTGCATGTTCAATATGAATCCGCATATACCTCTTTGCTTCATAAAGAACCCCATCTTTCGGGTATACCACCCCCTTTTCAACTGCATTTCCGCACAGCAAACAAACATATTGGTTCTCACCTTCTATATACCCTTGTTTAAGCTCATCCTGAGATGCGCTCCAAAACATTTCAGCGTTCTTCATAAAACAAACACTTCCCTATAAAGTTTATAATATAATAAACATAATATTAATTCGTTTGAATTATGTCAATGTTTTTTCTAATTTAACTCCAGCAAATTATCCAAAGATGAACTTGATGGCCAGAGGGCTTCATAACATACAATACAGCTGACAGGCGATACACCATCCATTAAACGAAACGATCCCCATGACACTAATGCCGTATAGCACATTGAATAATAAGCTTAATTTCCCCAATAATATGCTATATAAGCGTGAATAAGCTTTAGAGGAGGATATATATTGAAAGATGAAAACAATGCTATTGTTCCATCAATCCATAACACCGATTTACACAAGGCAATACAACATTTATCTGAACAATTCAAGGTATCACTGCCAGAATTACGCGATACGATTGAATTACTTATACAAAACCAATCAAGTGGGATGCAGCTTAGTTTAGGAGATGATAAAAGTTCCCCCGTCGAAGAATTGAATACGGCAATAATCAAAAACCGTGAAATCATTAAAAAAAATCTCCAAACATTAAATAGAATTTGATATAGAAAAAAGGCATCCGATTATGGATGCCTGAATTTGTAGACAAACTCGATAATAATTGGTTTTTGTTATCCGAACGTTGATTTCCACTCGAGGCACTCGCTTTCCGCGGTCCGGGAGCCTCCTCGGCGCCCTTTGCGCCTGCGGAGTCTCCCTTGGACGCGCTTTCCCCGCAGGAGTCTCGCACACCGGCTCCAATCAACTTTGCTTTAAAATTCAGATACAAACTCAGGCATCCAATCATGGATGCCTGAGTTTGTGGAACATATGAAATTCCTAATATAAGTCCTTCGTTGAGCTCTTTAAGTATTAGCTAGGCACAAACTTAAGTATCCCTTCCAGATAAACACCTTGCTCTTTTCGTGTGCATTCCCTCAACTTGATTCTTCCTTCTTTTTCTAACTCCTTGGCTAATTGGACCACTTCTGTTCCATCTTCGGTTATTTCGACTGAGAAGAAATTGCCCCGAGTGGAAGTTTGAATGAACTTGAATAATCTATCTTTATTCATTTAAACATCTCCTTATTTATAACAAGTTCGACATAAAAGGTCATCCACCTGCGATAAATATGAAATAAAAAACTTCTTGTCGTCATACGAACTTTAACAGTTAAAAGGATAGCAAATTTAAATTACCCTCGTTGTCTTAAGCCAAAAGTAAAAAAGCCAAAACCTTTGAAGGTTTTGGCTTTTTTTAGTAGTGTCCCAGGAGAGATTCGAACTCCCGACCGACGCCTTAGAAGGGCGTTGCTCTATCCAGCTGAGCTACTGAGACGTTTATGATATAAGTTGCGGTAAAACTTATGTATTACCTTAACTGTTCCCTTAGGACACTTCTTATTATAGTAGGATATCAAAAGAAAGTCAACGCTTTTTCAAAAAAAGTTTTTTCTTTTTTTAATAACCAGGAAGCGGGGAAAAACGCTTCCTGTTCATTATACATGAAGTCATTCCATTTGATAAGCATTTCTTAGTTCTTCAACGATTTTTCCTTCAAGGTCATAATAGATGATTTCAAGTTGGTCATTTCCGATTTCCAAAATGGCATAGGTTTTTTCTTTTCGTCCACGCGGCTGACGTATGCTTCCCGGGTTGATGAAGAGCTTGCCGTCAATCAATTCAGAGCCTGCAGCGTGGGAATGACCAAAGCAAACAATATCCGCCCCTGTCTCTTCACTTTTATAAGATAGGTTCATCAAGGTCATATTTATGTTATAGAGGTGTCCATGTGTAAGGAAGAAACGCTTGCCTGCGATGTTCTCCACAATGTCATTCGGATATGCCGAATCATAGTCACAATTCCCGCGTACGGCTAAGAACCCCGACATGTGAGGGTCATTTCTTTCCAACTCTGAATCACCGCAATGGATCATGGCTGCAACCTCTTGTTTATGACGGTCGGTAATCATGCTGATTTCATGAGTTAAGCCATGACTGTCACTCATTATTAGCACTTTCATCGTCACATTCCTTCTTCCCTTTTTAGAAATAGATCAAGTTTTTCATCTAGAGCCCTCAATGCATTGGCACGGTGGCTGATTTTGTTTTTTTCCTCTTTTGTCAATTCTGCGTTTGTTTTACCCTGTTCCTCAACAAAAAAGATGGGATCATAACCAAATCCATTCGCTCCTGAAGGCCGTTCTGTAATCAAGCCTTCCATCGTTCCCGATACCGTAATCGTTTCCTGGTTGGGTGACGCTAGTGCCAATGCGCAATAAAACCTCGCCGTTCTATCCTCTTTTGGCACGCCTTCCAGTTCCCGGAGGACTTTTTCCGTGTTCGCTTCATCACTCTTGGACTCTCCAGCATAGCGCGCAGAATATACGCCTGGACGGCCCTCCAATGCATCTACAATCAATCCGGAATCATCAGCAATGACAAAACGGCCTAGCTGATGGGCAATGGCCTCTGCCTTCAGGATTGCATTTTCTTCAAATGTCGTCCCTGTTTCCTCAACATCCGGAGCATCCGGTACATCAAGAAGTGTTTTGACTTCATATCCTTTAGCAGAGAATAAGCTTTCGAACTCCTTTGCTTTCCCTTTATTTTTCGTTGCAATTATTACTGTCTTCATTTTTCATTTCACCCTTTTTCATTTTATCGGCATGTGAGCTCTTTTCGGTCTAAGAAAGAATTTGCTGTACTCATTATATGTTAAGCCGCTTATTCTCCAGTGCCAAACGGACGAATTCAACGCTGCCTTTCATGATCAATAACGGCTGCTGAATTTTCCAGATAAGTTAAGTCTAACACAACTCCCTCATCTGAAATAACCTGAAACTTATAAACTAACGCTTGTAATTTTCACTATGTTCAATATGGATATTAACTTTTATGTTATTTATTGAAGTCTTATCAAAGGAATTAATAATTCTGTTATCCCACTTATTGACATGGTATCTGTATGCCTTTTCACTTATGTTAAATAGGTCTGTATTGATTTTCTCCCCCGTCTCCAATGTCTTCAAAATATCATGCTTAACTTTTGTTTCTACCTTTTTTTCGATTTTTTCCATATCCAAGTTAGCTATATTTTGTTTCAATATTCCATTTGCTCTAACCTCTAAGTCATATAAGGGTTTCTTTTGTTGTTCCAATACTATGATGTTTGTTTTAGGGTCCATGATTTCAACACTTACCTTTTGTTTGTTCAGGGAAAAAAACATTACTGTCGCCTTGTTTTCAACCCATTTTAAACCTATCAAATCTTGTTTACTTACGTACCCTTTATATTGTTGTTTTGATAAAACATAGCCGCCATTCAACGTTGGTATCTTCTTTTCTTTCCCGCCCTCTGAGTAATGATGCTCATTTATGACCAAAGAGGGAATTAAAATGGAACCAACCGGTTGATAAAACTTCGAAACCAGTTCACTGAATTTTAACGGGGAAATGAAATAGTTCTCGTTAATAACGGTCTCTGGCCTTTGAATGATCGTGAATAAGTTAGGAAGATTAAAGAAACTATCACTGTCAAACACCTTTTTAATATCCTTTTTCGTAACGAACAGCCATGAATTGTATCGCAATAAGGGCTCTTTTCCTACATATTCAATGAAATCCTTCATTTTATTCTTGATTACATTCTCACTTAAAATGAAGGAGTTAATATGCCCGATATAAAGCGGTAATGCGGCATGTTGTTCTAATTCGGTAAATGCTTCCTCGATACTTTCCCCTTTACCTTCCCCAATGACAACAGTAGATCTTTCTTGTAATGCAGTGGCCCCCTCTTGTTTTGCTATATCCGCAAAATTCAACGCTTGAAAGTATATGATGAATTCACCCTCTTTATAATCGATCCCTAGAGCGGATCCATATGTTTGAGCTTGAATTTCCTTCATTCCCCAGCATCCTGTCGTCAATAAAAGTTGACAGCCAATAACCATGACTGCAATTAGCTTTCTCATTTGTTCGACTCCTTTTGCGGTTCATTATCACTGGACTGTATAGCTTGATTCCGCTGCCTTAACATCCCATACGGAAGCTTGAATAAGACTTTTAACATATCCGATTTATTCGGTTTGGAAAATGGATTCACAAAAGGCTGTCCGAAACTTTCCAAGGAAACCACAACAATCAAGATAAGGAATATTCCCATGAAGAATCCAAACAAGCCTAAAAACGCTGAACAAGCAAATATGAATAACCTTATAAGAACGATATTTCCAGCAATATTCTGATTGATTAAGGTATAGCTTGAGAGAACTGTAACAGCTATTACTACTAACATGGAGGGTGAAGTCAGCCCTGCCCGAATCGCTGCATCACCTATAATCAATCCACCCAACACAGAAACCGTCGGACCTACAGCTTTTGGCAGGCGAAGACCAGCTTCTTTAAATAGTTCAAACAATATGATCATCATGAATGCCTCTAAAGAAGCAGGTATCGGTAATCCTTGTCTCGTGATTGAAATCGTCGCAAGAAGCGAAAAGGGAATTTGGTCGAATTGATAGGAAACTAACGCTATAAAAAAACCCGGTAACGCAACCGTTACAAATAAGGCGACTACACGAATGATGCGCATAAAACTAATGTAAAAAAAGCTTGCATGTGCGTCATCAGCAGAATAAAGTAACTGATTAATACTGGTCGGTCCGATCAAGCATGTGGGATTCCCGTCCACCAGGATGGCAAAGCGTCCTTGATTCAAGGATTCAACAACATAGTCCGGTCGACCGATATAATCCATTAAAGGGAAGATGGAAAGTTGAGTATCATATAGGAGTTCTTCAACTTGATAACTGCTGACTATGATATCAACATTTAATGAATCCAATCGTTTTTTAATATCCAAAAGAATCGAAGGATTAATAATGTCATCTATATAAAGTAGCAATATTTTGGTTTTACTTCTTTTCCCGATTGTATATTCAATGCATTTAAGTGTTGACGTTTTTAACCTTTGGCGAATTAAAGACATGTTATCCGATATATTCTCAATAAATCCATCTCTAGGTCCGCGAATGGAAGATTCTATATTGGACTCTTCCGGACTACGCTTAGGGGAGTTAGCTAATGGAGTATAGTAAATTTCATTAGAAGATTCATTAATAATGATTAGGTCTCCTGAAAATAGAATGCTTTCTACTTCCTCTTTTAAATCGGCGTCTTTTTTTAGCGTACTGATCTCCATAATATTGCTTAGTTGATCAATTGTTAATTCCCCATTTTCTTGAACCGCTTTTGATATTGTAGGCAGTATCACTTCATTGATAAATTGCATATCGACTAAGTTTGGCGCATATAAAAACCCCAACAAATAACGACCTTCAGGATCAAATGTTTTTTTTCTTAAAACAACATCAGAGGAATGTTCGAACCATTTTTGGATTTGGTCAACGCAAGAAGGAGTTCCATTCAATTTTCCCTTCCTCATAATGTTTCACCTTTTCCTTTTCCCTTTTTTATAATAAGGAATAACAGTATAATTGCAGCACTCAAGAGAAACAGACTACTGATCGGAAAGAAATATTTGTATATAAAATAAAAAAATGAAGTGGCATCCCAATGGATTAGCGTTCCAATAACAATTAATGAATATAGTGAGAGCAGTATCCACTTCTGATGTTTTGAATTTGAGATTAATTTATATCCTATAAATAAACATAAACTTATTCGAATCATGGCACCTGAAAGCCATTGGAAAATGGACAGGAAATCGAGTCGAGTAATATAATAGCCAAACCTTAACAACTTCCACTGTTCATAAGCTGGATTCCTCATTTTCACTGCTTCCACAGAACCAAATTCTGCAATCGCCCCAATCAGGGGTCCTAACGTAAGCATGATTAAAATTAAACTAACTAATAAAAGCCACTTGGCTTTTAGCTTATCTTTCAGGTAAGGAGTCAAAAATAAAAAAACGATAATTTCTAAATATCCTGCACTCGTATACAAAATACCATTTAGAGTATTGCGATACCCGCTTTCAAATATCGGGAACAATAATTCGTAATTCTTATTACTCGTATTCCCCAGCCCCACAAATATCCCAAAAAAAGTGACGAACGGAAGAAACAGTAGAGCCAAAGTACTTATGGTGCGTATTCCTTTATAAGTTGCAAAAATACAAATAAAAGTGAATAGGCTAACGACTACAATGTTCGGTATGTCATGAGTATAATTAGCTTTTGCCCAAATCACTGTAAACTTGACGGTAATGAAGGCGTTAAATATAAAGTACAACCCAAATGCTATAGTGAAAATATATGTAACAAAAGGTGTAGACCATTTTTTTAGAAAAGCGATTATATCTTCTTTATCTAGTTTTTTATAAATATAAAAAATAAATAGGGTCCAAACGATACATGGAACAACACTTATTATGACACTTATCCATGCGTCGCGTTGAGATGCGGTCAATATATTGGGAAGGAGTAGGACATGTACCATGAATCCTGTATTCATGATGATTAAAACATAGATGTGTAAAGCCTGAATGATCTTTTGATCCATAATATCCCCCCATTAATTACACGATTAAAAGTAATTTCCCCTTTTAAAAATTTATTTATGTAAAAACTTTCTCTTGATACTAGAAATGCTTTGCGGCGGCATTAGTATTCAACTAAAAACAATGTATACAACAGGTGCAATAACAGCGTGGTAATTCAATTGTGGAATAAAAAATAGAGGCAGCTGCAGGCTGCCTCATTGTGATTTCCAGATATAAATTGCTCTTTAAAAACTACCTGTGTTGACTTTCTCTGGACGGACCACTGGTTCGGATAATTTCTTGCCTTCTTCATTAAGAACATCTGCGCTGCCCTGCACTTGCACTTCAACGCTTTCAATTCCTTTCTGTTCCGTTAAGGAAAGGACCAAGGCATCAAGGACTTCTTGTGATACCTTTTTCTCTTTAAAGCTTCCAAGGATATTTTCATTAAAATTGAGGCTGACCTTACCTTCTGCGACTTTAGGCTCGTCAAGTAAAGCTACATCACTCATGAACCCTGTTTGCAGGCTTGAACCTGAAGGACTCTTCGTTAATTCCTGAATGACCGCTGTTACATTATCAGACACCGTTTCGCTGATCCTGCGTGTCACCGGAACATAATAGGTGTACTCCTCGTCACCGCCTACATAATAAACGGTCAGTGATTTGGTATTGGAAATGTCGACTACGTCACTCGTATCGATATTGATTCCTGACGACCTTGAGACATTCTCATCTATCGGTGTGCCATTGACAGGCATTTCGGATATATCTTCCCCATTAATTCTCATTTGGATTTTCTCGACCGAGTCGAATTGTGTCAGTGTCCATGTAATGGCTTGGAGGATTTTAAGTTCATCCTCTTTCTGATAATTTTTGAACTCCGGCGAAAAGTCCGCCACAGCCACTCCGTCTTTAATGTTCACGCTTATTTGGGTATCGGCAGGAATGACGGCCCTGAATCCATTCGGAAGTTTATCCGTGACAGGTCCGTTAGTGACAAGGTAATCAAGAGCCTGTTTGGCAACAGCTTCCGATTTAGGAAGTTCCAATGTTTGTGGAACCACATACCCGCTTTTATCAATTAAATATAACTCCGTCTTCACTGTTTTCGTTTCAACAGCGCCCTCTTCTCCATCAGTCGCGGGCTTTTCCTCACCATTCATTTCTGTTTCTTTTAATGAAGATTCATCCTCGACTAATGAAACATCCTTCGGCGGATCTATTTCCTTTTTCTCTTCACCGCCAAATAATCCACAGCCTGAAAGCCAAAAAGAAGATGCCAGAATGGTCACAGCCATTGTTACTTTTGATTTATTGGACATAAAATCACTCCTAGGACAGTTTGTACTCCTATTTATACGAGCCCTAGGGGAAAATAGACCAATTATTTTTCTCTTTGATAATGGGGCTGGGCAATTTGCCCGTTTGTCAGCTTCACTGGGATTTCGGGACTACCTGAATGGAACAATCGAATCCGATTCCCCAATATAACCGGAATGATGGACAGAATCATTTCATCCACCTGCGTTTCCCTTATGAAATCACCCACTAATTCTGCACTGCCGACAAGCCAGATCCTTGAACCTTCTTTCTGTCTTCCGATGAAATCATCTACATCTTCGTCCATAACCCTTTCGCACTTCTTGAAAGCAGGCTTTATGTTGATAGGGAAATTCTTGTTCCAAAATATGAATCTGTCATATGTCTCATAATCACCGTATCGATACTAACACCGTCTGTTCAAGACAAGAAAAAAAGACTTCCAAATGGAAGTCTTATAAGTGATCGATTTTAATTGTTTCAATGGTATTGACATGAATACCGAGCCAGCTCGACGCGATGGAACCAAACATATCTCTGGAACCGGTTGTATAAAAGCGATGAACTGGGCGGAGCTTGCTTTTATTGATTAATTTATAGTAATCCAAAATGACACTTGCCTCACGGGCGGTTTCTTCCCCAGAGGAAATGACTTGTACTTCATCCCCCATATAGGAAGAGATTACAGGCCCCAGCAGTGGATAATGGGTACATCCAAGGATCAATGTATCGATCTTCGTTTTCTTCAACGGGTTCAAGGTCTGTGCCACGACCCTATTGACGATACCCCCTTCAAACTCCCCGCTTTCTACGATTGGGACAAATTTCGGGCATGCTAAACTATCTACTTTCACATCGGAATTGATGGAGGCAAGCGCGTCGTCATATGCTTTGCTTTTCACCGTGCCTTCCGTACCAATCACGCCAATATGCAAGGAATCAGAAACTTTCAATGCCGCCCTTGCCCCTGGATGGATGACACCCAACACAGGAATCGGAAGTGTTGCCCTGATTTCATCCAGTACAGCTGCAGTCGCTGTATTGCAGGCGATGATCAGCATTTTTATTTCCTTCTTCATCAAAAACCTCGTCATTTGCCATGTAAAGGTTTGGACATCTTTTTTGGTCCTTGGCCCATAAGGGCATCTTGCTGTATCACCTAAGTAAATTATATTTTCATTTGGAAGCTGACGCATGACTTCTTTAGCTACTGTCAAACCGCCTACCCCTGAATCAATGATGCCTATCGGTTGTTTCAAAAAACTCGCCTCATTTTTCTTTCATTTCTTGATGTAGTTTTACTAGAATCCCTTTGAGGGACATGATGTCAGATTCGTTAAAATTGACTAACACGCCACTCAAGTACTGCTGCCGTTTATTAATCACTTCTTCGATTATCCGTTCACCTTCTTCAAGAAGGTGAATTCGAACCACACGCCGGTCCTTTTCATCCCTGACACGCTGGACAAGCTGATGTTTCTCCATGCGGTCAATCAGATCCGTCGTTGTGCTGAAGGCGAGAAACATCTTCGTGGACAATTCGCCAATCGTCATGTCACCTGATTCAAAAAGCCATTGCAAAGCCACGAATTGAGGAATGGTAATTTTATAATCATGGAGAATTTCTCTCCCCCTTTGTTTAAGCCATGACGATACATAGCGCAATTCCCTCTCGATATCGGCTACATATGCCGCCTGCTTCTCTTCATCCATACACACAGCTCCCCACTTCATGAAACTTATCATACTACCATTTTGGATGAAAGTGAAATGATTTTCAAGATTGATTACCTGGAATCATAATGAAACGCTCTCATAAAAATAAGCAGCATCCAAAGAAGTCAAAACAACCAAATTGTTTTGCCCTTCCTTATATGCTGCCAATGAACGGGAGAGAAAATATTTATTAGGCTTACGTATTAAGAGTTAACACATTAAAGCTTAAGTTCTCCCATACGAAGGAGTTCTATGACTGCCTGCGAACGTCCTTTAACTCCAAGCTTCTGCATCGCATTCGAAATATGGTTTCGAACTGTTTTTTCGCTAATAAACAATTCACCTGCGATTTCTTTTGTTGTTTTGTCTTGTACTAGTAACTCAAATACTTCTTTTTCTCTTTTGGTGAGTAGTGGCTTATGAGTGAATTCGTTCTCCTTCAAGTAATGTTACCCTCCTTGCCTTCACCAGCATAAAACCCGGAGTGGGTGTCTATTTAGTCAAGATATAGTATGTCGGCTGGGGCAATGGAGTGACTATTTTACTTGTCTAAATGGAAATATTTTTAGGAATGTTCCAGCACAGTTTGCCACATCGAGTGCTTCATCTCTTCCGTCCAAGGTATCGGCTTTCCGGTGGCCTTGGAGACTTGCACAATCGTCCCCCTGCCCGTTAAACAAATTGATCCATCCTGTTTGGTCCCCATATAATGTATGTCCACTGAAGAATTTCCGATATGGTCAGCTTTCACATGGATCGTCAATCGATCATTGAAAAAAACCTGCTTCAGGTAATCACACTGTAAGTTAGCAACAACCGGCATCTCACAGCATTCAGCAGAGGTCCAATCCGACATGAATCCCATGCTATTGAAATACTCAATCCGTGCTTCCTCAAAATAAGTAAAAGGAATCGTGTTATTCAAGTGCCCAAACATATCAGTTTCTGAAAAGCGGACCTTAATCTCATGTTTAAAGGAAAAATCATTGATCCACTCCGTTATATTATCGATATATGATATTTTGCCCAACTTGTGCACACCCTTTCTGAAATGAATGACTATTCACTCATTTTATAAGAAAAAAGCCATAATGAAAAGTATTTTATATTGGAAGATGTTTAATTTTATCATTCTCACTTCATTAATTTAGTCATTCAGCATTTGCGGGTGCCACAAATCATTTTACACATCAATCCAAGCTATCAATCGATAAAAAAAGAACCCATACCATAAGATATAGGTTCTTTCATGTTCATTATTAAACTTCATCGCTGCCGAAGAAGTTACGGAATTGTTGGATCGTAGTATCACGGTTCAACGCTGCAATCGAAGTAGTTAATGGAATGCCTTTAGGGCAAGACTGCACACAGTTTTGTGAGTTACCGCAGTTTGCAAGTCCTCCATCACCCATGATTGTATTTAAACGTTCAGCTTTGTTCATTGCACCTGTTGGATGTGCGTTGAACAACCGAACTTGTGATAATGGTTGTGGCCCCATGAAGTCTGAATTGCTGTTTACGTTCGGACAAGCTTCCAAACAAACACCGCAAGTCATACATTTAGATAACTCGTAAGCCCATTGACGTTTCTTTTCTGGCATACGCGGTCCCGGTCCAAGATTGTACGTTCCATCGATTGGAATCCATGCTTTTACCTTTTTCAATGAGTCGAACATACGGCTGCGATCGACTTGCAGGTCACGAACAACAGGGAATGTACGCATTGGAGCTAGACGAACTGGCTGCTCCAATTGATCGATAAGAGCTGTACATGATTGTCTTGGTTTACCATTGATAACCATTGAACAAGCACCACATACCTCTTCAAGACAGTTCATGTCCCATGCGATTGCTGTAGTGTGCTTGCCTTGTACAGTTACCGGATTACGACGAATTTCCATAAGAGCCGAAATTACGTTCATATTCGGGCGGTATGCTAATTCGAATTCCTCATCATAAGGAGCTGAATCCGGTGTATCTTGACGAGTGATTATAAAACGGACTGTTTTAGTCTCAGATTTAGTTTCAACCATTTTTTTGCTCCCCCTCTTTAGTGTTTCGTAGTGTAGTCACGTTTACGCGGTGCGATCAGTGATACATCAATATCTTCATAATGGAATTCTGGTGCTTGATCCAAGCCTTTGAATGTTGCCATAGTAGTTTTCATGAATTCCTCATCATTACGTTCTGGGAAATCAGGTTTGTAATGCGCTCCGCGGCTTTCGTCACGGTTTAACGCACCAATTGTGATTACACGAGCCAATTGCATCATGTTTTGCAGCTGTCTAGTGAATGCAGCTCCTTGGTTACTCCATTTAGCCGTGTCATTGATGTTAATTTTCTTGTAACGTTCCATTAGTTCAAGTATCTTGTTATCCGTTTCTTTCAGCTTGTCATTGTAACGAACTACAGTAACATGCTGTGTCATCCACTCACCAAGTTCTTTGTGAAGGACGTACGCATTTTCGTTACCATCAAGAGACATGACTTCATTCCATTTCTCCTGTTCTTGTTTTTCGTACCCTTCATACAATGAAGAAGGAATGGATTCTGAAGTTTTATCAAGGCCTTCAATATATTTAACGGCGTTCGGTCCAGCGACTGAACCACCATAGATTGCAGAAAGAAGTGAGTTAGCACCAAGACGGTTACCGCCATGTTGTGAGTAATCACACTCACCTGCAGCGAATAAACCTTTGATGTTAGTCATTTGGTCATAATCCACCCAAAGTCCGCCCATAGAATAGTGAACCGCAGGGAAAATTTTCATTGGAACTTTACGAGGATCTTCACCCATGAATTTCTCGTAGATTTCAATGATTCCGCCAAGTTTAATATCAAGTAATTTCGGATCTTTATGTGATAGATCCAGGTAAACCATGTTTTCTCCATTAATGCCAAGCTTCATGTTCATGCAAACGTCGAAGATTTCACGAGTCGCGATATCACGAGGTACTAGATTACCATAAGCAGGGTATTTTTCTTCAAGGAAATACCAAGGTTTTCCGTCTTTATATGTCCAGATACGTCCACCTTCACCACGAGCGGATTCACTCATTAGACGAAGTTTGTCATCTCCAGGGATTGCTGTCGGGTGAATTTGAATGAACTCACCATTTGCATAATTTACACCTTGTTGATAAACGATGGAAGCTGCTGAACCTGTATTGATCATTGAGTTAGTTGATTTACCGAAAATGATTCCAGGGCCGCCGCTCGCCATGATGACTGCGTCTCCAGGGAATGATTTGATTTCCATTGAAGTCAGGTTTTGAGCTACGATACCGCGTGCTGTTTGCTCATCATCGATTACAGCTCCAAGGAATTCCCAGCCTTCATATTTCGTTACAAGGCCTTCAACTTCATAACGGCGAACCTGCTCGTCCAATGCGTAAAGTAATTGCTGACCAGTTGTTGCACCAGCGAATGCTGTACGGCTATGTTGAGTACCACCGAAACGACGGAAATCAAGAAGACCTTCCGGAGTACGGTTGAACATAACACCCATACGGTCAAACATATGGATGATCGATGGTGCTGCTTCGCACATCGCTTTAACCGGCGGTTGGTTAGCCAAGAAATCTCCGCCATAAACTGTATCGTCGAAGTGGATATATGGAGAATCCCCTTCACCTTTTGTATTTACTGCCCCGTTGATTCCGCCTTGGGCACAAACTGAGTGAGAGCGTTTAACAGGCACTAAAGAAAATAAATCAACCTGTTGTCCCAGCTCTGCTGCTTTGATCGTAGCCATTAATCCAGCTAGACCTCCACCAACGATAACTATTTTACCTTTACCCAATTCTGTCACTCCCTTATTTCCATTAGCCAAGCTATGTTTTTCCTAATTCTTATAAATGAACTCTATCTTCTTATACGAAAGCGAAAATTGCGCTGATTCCGATATAAGAAAGAAGAACGAAAACGATCAATGTAAAGTAAGTCATGATTCTTTGCGATCTTGGTGAAACTGTAAGACCCCAGCTAACTGCAAATGACCATAATCCATTAGCAAAGTGGAAGATTGCCGAGATAATACCAACAATATAGAACACAATCATAAATGGACTAGAGAAAATTTCAGCCATCATGTCAAAGTTAACTTCAGCACCCATAGCTGCTTGAATTCTAGTTGCCCATATATGCCAAACAAGGAAAATCAACGTTATGATTCCAGTTAGACGTTGTAGCATGAACATCCAGTTACGGAAGAAACTAAATCTGCCTAAATTGTTTTTTGCTGTAAAGGCAATATAAATTCCGTACACAGCATGGAAAATGAGCGGTAGATAGATGACGACCCATTCTACCAGAATCTTCACGGGCGTATACTCAATTAAATGAACTGCCCCATTAAAAGTCTCTTCTCCTTTTGTTGCCATAAAGTTTACCGATAAATGAAAAATTAGGAATAGACCAATTGGAATTACTCCTAGAAGTGAATGAAGCCTGCGATTTCCAAACTCACGATTTTTTGCCACTAAGTGCCCCCCCTTAATTTGTGAAAAATCATGCAAAGATAAACTGGTGGCTACCTTTTATCTCCGCGTGAAAATACAGTATAGAGTCAAAAAAACTCCTCTATACTTCCTTTACAATTATGTGACATGTCCATTTTACTCCTGACTTCTATATGCGTCAAGAAAACGGATACAAGAAATCTCTTTTTCAGAATAGATTTTATTGGATTAAATTAGCTATTTTTTGTATGTCAAGATGATATTTTAAATAAATTTCTAATTTAACTATTAATATCTCGATATAATTTCTCATTTTTTTCCAATTGATATTTAAATAAATAAAAAACAGTATAATTTGCAAAAGAAATACGTTTATAATAGATTTACAGAAAGAGGCGATAAATTATGAAAAAAAATATTGCTGCTGCGATAGAAGAAGAGATTCAAACTGAAGAAATTCAAACTGAAGAATTCCTGGTTCCAGCTTTCGGATACGAATTAATCAGAGAAGTTCTATTGAACGATATTCTCGGAAAAGACTCTAATCAAATCCTCTATTGGGCAGGTAAACAATTAGCAAGAAAATTCCCATTGAATGGCGATCAGGAAGTGATTGAATTTTTTCAAAGCGCTGGATGGGGCAATCTGGAAATCTTGAAGTATACAAAACACGAGATGGAATTATCCCTGACGGGTGAAATAATCAGCCGCCGCCTGGATTTACACCCTGATTGTCACTTCCAACTTGAAGCCGGTTTCCTTGCCGAGCAGTTTACACTGCAAAAAAAATTCCTCAGCGAATCAACGGAAGAAATTAAACGCCGCGCAAAAAAAGTGATATTCACCATCCAATGGGATCCCAGAGATCCAATCTAATGAGCCCTTAAAACAGACTTACCCTTTTTACCGGAAGTCTGTTTTTTATTGGACTCCTGACACTTAAGCTAGCACATTTGCATGCTGACCTAGTTTAAATGCTTCATGAAGAGATTCGACCGCCTTCACCATTTCCTTTTCATTGACGACAGTCGAAACTTTAATTTCCGATGTGCTGACCATTTTCACCTGGATGCCTGTATTGGCCATCACTTCAAACATCTCGGCAGCCACTCCCGGATTGGATACCATACCAGAACCGACGATGGACACTTTTGCCAATCCGCTCTCCGTTTCGACTCGGTCGAATCCCAATTGTTCTTTATTATTTTCCAGCACGATCAAGGCCGCTTCCGTATCTTCACTTTTTGTGGAAAAAGATAGATTGGTCGTATCCTCGGCAGTCATGCTTTGAATGATGATGTCCACATTAATCCGGTTTTTCGCAAGTGTTGTGAAGATTGTGGATAATGCACCAAGTGATTGGGGCAAACCATATATTGTGACCCTCGTAATACTGTCTTCAAAAGCAATCCCGCGTACAATTAAGTTTTCTTCCATAGTTGCTTCCTCCTCAATGATCGTTCCTGATTCTCTCTCCATGCTTGAACGGACTTCAAGCGGTATTTGATAATTTTTTGCATATTCGACAGCCCTTGGATGAAGGACGCCCGCCCCCAAGTTGGCAAGTTCCAGCATTTCATCATAAGAAATCGATTGGAGTTTTCGTGCGCCTTTTATGTAGCGAGGGTCCGTTGTGAAAACACCCGTTACATCCGTATAAATATCGCATCTATCCGCATTCAGCGCTGCAGCGATGGCAACCGCTGTCGTATCGGAACCGCCTCGCCCTAAGGTAGTGATTTCCCCATTTGCATCGTTCCCCTGGAAACCAGCCACGACCACTATTTTCTTCTCCTGAAGCTGAGCTTGGATCCTCGTGGCATCGATGTTTAAAATCCGGGCATTCCCATGAACGGATTCCGTTTGCATGCCAGCCTGCCAGCCAGTATACGAAATGGCTTCATGTCCTTCTTCAATCAATGCCATCGTTAACAGGGAAATCGTTACCTGTTCCCCCGTAGTCAATAGCATATCCATTTCCCTCTTGCTCGGGGTTCCGGAAATATCCCGGGCCATGGAAACCAATTGATCCGTGGTTTTCCCCATGGCTGAAACAACGACGACTACCTCATTTCCATTCTGCGCTTCCTCGATTACCCGATTGGCAACATTTTTGATTTTTTCTACGCTTCCGACGGATGTTCCGCCAAATTTTTGAACGATTAATGCCATCCTCATGCACCCTCTCTACCTTTTTAGGCAATAAAAAAAGCAATGAGAAATATCTCATTGCTGTGATCACATATCTAAATACTGTAAACACAGTGAGATAGCTCTCCAGGGTATAAACCCTGACAATCCGCCATTTATTAAATGTCGGACCAGGAAAACAAGGTATGAGTCTTGTCTTCCTTCGGCGTCATCCCCTTTCAAAACCTTTCATGGAAGCTCATACTTCTCCAGGTTTTTACTCTTGAATTCCGCACCTCTATCAGCACTTTTAAGTTGTCTAGTTAAAAATTCTTTTTAATCATAGCATAGAGATTTATCGGTAGCAAGATTATTCTTGTAATTTTCTAACGATTCCCTCTGCTACCCCTTTTGGCATGCCAGCTTCCATGATTTCCTCGGCGGTTGCCTCTTTGATTTTCTTCAATGATCCAAAATGCCTTAATAATTGCTTCCTTCGCTTTTCCCCGACTCCTGGAATATCATCAAGCTGGGAGTGAACTGCATTTTTCCCGCGTAGCTGACGATGGAATGTAATCGCGAACCGATGCACTTCATCCTGAATTCTTTGCAATAGGTAAAATTCCTGGCTCCGTGAATCAAGAGGTACGATTTCAAGCGGATTTCCGATCATCAATTGCGAGGTCCTATGCTTTTCATCCTTAATGAGGCCTGAAAGTGGAATATCAAGGCCCAATTCATTTTCCAGAATATCCCGTACGGCTTCAACATGTCCCTTTCCGCCATCAATGATGATCAAGTCCGGAAGCGGCAGCCCTTCTTTCAATACCCGTGAATACCTTCTTCTGACCACTTCACGCATCGATTCATAATCATCAGGCCCTTGGACCGTCTTGATCTTATATTTGCGGTACTCCCTTTTTTCCGGCTTTCCATCAATGAACACGACTAAAGCGGAAACTGGGTCACTTCCCTGGATGTTGGAGTTATCGAAAGCTTCAATTCGATGCGGGGTGTAGATACCCAGTTGCTTCCCGAGGTTTTCCACCGCATTGATCGTTCTTTCTTCATCCCTTTCAATCAAAGAGAATTTTTCCTGAAGCGCGATGGAGGCATTTTTATTCGCCAATTTAAGCATGTCTTTTTTCGCTCCCCGTTTCGGGTGAATCGTTTTGACACCAAGCAGCCCTTCGGCCATTTCGGCATCCACTGATTCAGGCAGCAAGATTTCCTTTGGTTTAAAGTGGTTCGTAATCTCGTAAAACTGACCGAGGAATGTAAGAAGTTCCTGTTCGGGTTCATCGTAGACCGGAAAAAGTGAAACATCCCTTTCTATTAATTTACCCTGCCGGACAAAAAATACCTGAACGCACATCCAGCCTTTATCATAGGCAAAACCAAATACATCCCTGTCGATGAAATCTGTCGTCATCATTTTCTGCTTCTCCATCGTAATATCGATATGGGCAATTTTGTCACGGAACTCCTTGGCCCTCTCGAAATCGAGATCTTCCGATGCCTCCAGCATTTTTTCAGTCAGTTCTTTTTTTATTTCAGTATGCCCGCCGTTCAAGAACCTGTTGATATCATCCACCATTTTTTTATATTCCTGTTCCTCTACATCATATACACATGGGGCCAGGCACTGGCCAAGGTGATAGTAGAGACAAACGCGATCAGGTAAAGTATTGCATTTTCTAAGGGGATAGATGCGGTCGAGCAATTTTTTCGTTTCGTTAGCTGCAAATGCATTCGGATAAGGACCGAAATATTTACCTTTGTCTTTTTTGACTTTTCGCGTAATGATTAGACGTGGGTGGCGTTCCGCAGTCAGCTTTATGAAGGGATACGTCTTATCATCCTTTAGCATGACATTATATTTTGGGTCATGTTTTTTGATTAAGTTCAACTCTAAAATAAGAGCCTCGATATTGGAAGAGGTGACAATATATTCAAAATCCTCAATTTCATTCACGAGCCGGAATGTTTTTCCGTCATGAGATCCCGTGAAATAAGAACGGACACGATTTTTCAACACTTTCGCTTTGCCTACATAGATGATCGTTCCCTGACGATCTTTCATTAAATAACAACCAGGTTGATCGGGAAGAAGGGCAAGTTTATTCTTTATTTGTTGATTCACGCATTCAGCCTCCTGTTCTCCCTTTTTTACAATTATTATATATCAAGATAGCGAAAAAAGCTTCAAGTCCGCAGACTTGAAGCTTTTTTTAGCTAACCTACTATTACGCGTGTTTTGAAATAAGTTCAGCAAGTGCTTCTTTAGGTTGGAAACCAACAACCTTATCAACCACTTCACCGTCTTTAAGCACGATTAATGTAGGGATGCTCATCACACCAAATTTTCCAGCTGTTTCTTGGTTTTCATCCACATCCACTTTTACGATTTTTGCTGTATCGCCAATTTCAGTATCAAGCTCTTGAAGAACAGGAGCGATCATTTTACAAGGTCCGCACCATGGAGCCCAAAAATCTACAAGAACGACACCTTCGCTAGTATCTGTTGTGAACGTTTGGTCAGTTGCATTTATAATTGCCATATATATTTCCTCCTCAAATTTACTCAAATAACTAAAAACAGTATATCATTGTTGCTCGAATCGATGCTAATATTTTGCTTCAGTGGTAGGATGTCCAAAGAAAGAGTAAATATGCAGGCCAAATAAAGGGGCAAGACATGTATCGGCTTATGCCAAATGTCTTGCCCCTCATCTGTATTATTTCTATTACGCGTTAACTTTAAGTTTTTTGAATTCTTCCGTTAGTAACGGAACGACTTCGAAAAGGTCTCCGACAATTCCATAATCCGCCACATTGAATATGTTAGCTTCCGGGTCTTTATTGATCGCAACGATAACCTTCGAGTTGGACATCCCAGCTAAGTGCTGGATCGCACCGGAAATTCCGCAGGCGATATAAAGGTCAGGTGTTACGACTTTACCCGTTTGCCCGATTTGCAGAGAGTAATCGCAATAATCCGCATCACATGCTCCGCGGGAAGCTCCTACCGCTCCGCCAAGAACTTGTGCCAGTTCCTTTAATGGTTCAAAACCATCTTCACTTTTCACGCCGCGGCCACCAGCGATGATTACTTTCGCTTCTGAAAGGTCGACCCCTTCACTGGCTTTTCTTACAACATCTTTAATGATTGTACGTAAATCCTTGATATCCACACTTAATGTAGAAACATCACCAGAGCGGGACTCATCTTTCGCTAATGGTTCGATATTGTTCGGACGGATTGTCGCGAATATCACGCCATCTGTTACAATTTTCTTTTCAAATGCCTTACCGGAATAGATCGGACGGGTGAAAACGATATTTCCGCCTTCTTCTTCAATGGATGTAACGTCAGAGATCAATCCTGATTCAAGCTTTCCAGCCAATTTTGGTGCAAGGTCTTTTCCTAGGGCCGTATGTCCAAAGAATATTCCTTCTGGTTTTTCCTGTTCGATGACGGCAAGCAAGCTTTGCGCATAACCATCTGAAGTATATTGTTTCAATTGATCATTTTCGACTGCAACAACCCGGTCTGCCCCATACTGGATCAATTCATTTCCGAAATTTTGAACACTGTCACCAACCAAGACACCTACTATTTCCCCGCCATCTGCAGCAAGTTTAGCCGCACCGATAGCTTCAAATGATACATTTCTCAGTGAACCGTCACGAACTTCGCCCAATACAAGAAACTTTCTAGCCATTTATAAAAACCTCCTGTGCACTATTTTATCTTTTTGTCGTGTGTTGTTATTTTGAAAAAGTACCGTTTCGATTAAATCACTTTTGCTTCGCTTCGTAATAATTGAACAAGTTCGCTTACTTGATCACCGATTTCGCCGTTTAATACTTTTCCAGCTTCTTTTTTAGCAGGAAGGTAAATTTCAATCGTTTTTGTTTTTGCCTCAACATCTTCTTCTTCCAAATCCAGGTCATCCAATTCCAATTCTTCAAGCGGTTTTTTCTTCGCTTTCATGATTCCCGGCAATGATGGATAACGTGGTTCGTTTAGCCCTTGCTGAGCCGTCACCAACAACGGAAGGGATGCTTCGATCGTTTCAGAGTCCCCTTCGACATCACGGATAACGCTTACATTTCCATTTTCGATGTCCAGCTTAGTAATGGTAGTAATATAGGGAATTTCTAAAATTTCGGCCACGCGTGGTCCCACTTGACCAGAACCGCCATCAATTGCAACGTTCCCTGCAATGATTAAATCGGCATTTTTATCTTTTAAGTATTCGCCTATAATTTTGGCAGTCGTGAATTGGTCTCCATTTTCAATATCGTCTTCTATATTTATCAATACGGCTTTGTCAGCACCCATTGCCAGCGCCGTACGTAATTGCTTTTCAGCCTCTTCGGTTCCGACGGAAATAACCGTTACTTCGCCGCCTTGTGCATCACGCACCTGGATTGCTTCTTCAACTGCATACTCATCGTATGGATTAATGATGAATTCTGCTCCATCCTCATTAATTTTCCCGTTGGATAGAGTAATTTTTTCTTCTGTATCAAATGTTCTTTTCAGCAGTACATAAATGTTCACGATAATACCTCCCGAATAGTTTGAGTTTTGAAGATTATGAATTTTATTGATATATAGTATTGTATTCTACAGATTTCATCAAAATCCTGCATGATATATAAAAATAGTTATTTATACTCGAATCATCATTTCCCTGTGAATACAGCTTCCCTTTTTTCAATGAAAGCGCCGATTCCTTCTTGTGCATCAGCAGTATCGAAAGCTTGGCCAAAGAGGGCGGCTTCCCTTTCCACACCTTTATGGTAGGCATCATGCTTGGAATAATTTAATAACTCTATGGCCGACTTTAAAGCAAGCGGGCTTTTCTTGGCAATTTTATTGGCTAGTTCTTTAGCTTTCGGAATCAATTCTTCATCCGTGAAGGCATGATTCGCCAATCCGCATTGTACAGCTTGGGTACCTGAAATCGGTTCACTTGTAAACAGCATTTCAGCTGCCTTTGCCATGCCCACATAACGAGGAAGACGTTGGGTCCCAGCAAATCCAGGGATTAAGCCCAACTGCAGCTCAGGCAAACCCAGTTTAGCCCTTTCGGTTACCAAACGGATGTGACAGGCCATGGCCAGCTCCAATCCTCCGCCAAGGGCCGCTCCATGGATGGCTGCAATGACCGGTTTTGGGAAAGATTCGATTTTCTCAAAAACAGATTGCCCGTTCTTGGTCAGCTTCTCGAAAGCTTTCCCGTCTTTCACTTCCGTAAACTCCTTAATGTCTGCTCCTGCAGAGAAGAATCTTCCTTCACCATGAAGAAGGACAACCCGTACGGCGTCATCATTCTCAATTTGGTCGAAAGCCTGTGACAGCTCTCCGATGATAGCCGAAGAAAGTGCATTTGCAGGTGCATGATCAATCGTTATAAAAGCCACATGATTTTCGACAGAAAGCTTAAGATATTCCATTTCAATCCCTCCAGGCATACTAGTCGAACTTTTTAGAAAATTTAATATGTATCACTTCCCGATAAAGCTGGAAGCAGAATTAACCGATTCTTTCGAGGATGGCTCGCCATCCTCTATTTAAATCGTTAACTTTTCAGGCCACAGCCGCCAATCAGAAGGCGGTGAACATCTGGTGCAAGGTCTGGGAGCGAATACTTTTGCTCATTCATGACCCAGGTCGTCACTGTTTCGTCAATCGTTCCAAAAATCATCTGCCTGGCAAGTAAATTATTTAAATCAGGCAGGAATTCGCCGTTTTCTTTTCCTTCTATAATGATTTGATCGATTAAATTTAAATACCCTCTTAACACATCATTAATTCTTAGGCGCAATTCTTTATTCGACTGTCTTAATTCCAACTGAGTGACAATTGCTAAATTCACGTCTTCTGAAAGGTTTTTAAAATGTTTTTGGATGAGCACATGCAGTTTATCCGAAGCAGTGGTCTTTCCTTTTAGCTCTTCTTCGATCTGTTCCACAAAATAGCCCATCTTTTCATGGAATAATGATATTAGGATATCTTCTTTATTTTTAAAATAAAGATATATGGTGCCATCCGCTACCCCTGCCTGCTTGGCGATTTTGGATACTTGGGCTTGATAGTAACCGTTTTGGGCAATGACGATAACGGCCGCATCAATAATTTGATTATACTTAGGTCTGTTGCTTTTCACTGGATGTCCCCTTTCAGAAAATGAATGAATCATCATTCATATTTCTATCATAAAATGATGACCCTTTACTGTCAAGCAAAACTTCTAAGGGGCCTGACATTCCACTTCTGTTCATTGTACAGTCCCCATCCATAGGTTGTCCAGCCGTTTTGCAAAACACGGAGCTCTCTTCCGCTGCTCCGTTAAAAGGGGGGTGCATGTTTAAGCTTCTTTTCTTTCCTCGGATATTTTTTTCTTTTCCTCCTCGATTAGGACCCTTCTCAGGATCTTTCCTATCGTCGTTTTTGGAAGTTCATTCCTGAATTCATAGCTGCGCGGCACCTTATAGGAAGCCAGGTTCTTTCTGGCAAATTCATTCAATTCCTCTTCTGTGACCCTCGCATTTTTTTTCAGTACGACATAGGCCTTGACGGTTTCCCCGCGATATGGGTCAGGGATACCTGCCACAACCACTTCCTGTATGGCCTCATGCTCGTATAGCACCTCTTCCACCTCACGTGGATATATATTGAAACCGCCTGCAATGATTGTATCCTTTTTCCTCTCGACGACATAAAAGAACCCCTGCTCATCCATGTAACCCAGATCGCCAGTAAGCAGCCAGCCATTTTTAAAGGTTTTTTCCGTTTCATCCGGACGATTCCAATATCCTTGCATCACCTGTGGTCCTTTTATTGCAATCTCTCCAATTTCATTCGGAGGAAGCTCTTCAAAGTTTTCCAGGGACAGAATCACCGAGTCGGTATCTGGCCAAGGCAGTCCAACGCTTCCTTTTACACGCGGCTGATCCCAAATGAAATTAGCATGTGTCACCGGTGAGGTTTCTGAAAGCCCATAGCCTTCAACAAGCTTTCCGCCGGTAATTTTCTCAAACTGCTCCTGGACCTCTAAGGGCAATGATGCAGAACCGCTTATACAGGCATTGATGGAAGAAAGGTCATATTTGGCGATATCCGGATGGTTCAAGAGGCCAATATACATCGTGGGTGCTCCTGGAAACATGGTCGGTTTCTGTTTTTGAATGGTTTTAAGCGTCGCTTCGACATCAAATTTTGGCATGATGATCATGGTGTTCCCTTCCATGACGGATAAAACCAAAACTGTAGTCATACCGTATACATGGAAGAAAGGCAGAATCGCAAGGATCCTTTCCTCACCGCGCTTATTTTTATAAAGCCATGCATTGCACATTTTCGTATTTGCCAGCATGTTCTTATGGGTAAGCATGACCCCTTTGGGAAAGCCTGTTGTCCCACCTGTATATTGCAAAAGCGCAAGGTCATTATCCACATCGATTGGCACTGTGACTTCTTCAGTGATCTTTCGTTTCATGATTTCGGAAAATAAATGATGATTCCCTTCATGCTCCACATTAATGACAATGCCGTATTGCTTTTTTTGGATAAAAGGATAGATAAGATTTTTCGGGAATGGTAAATATTCCTTGATAGCGGTTACAATTATATGTTCTATATCCGTTCTTGATGCCACTGCTGTGACACGGGGAAATAAAATATCCATCGCTAAAATTATTTTCGCTCCGGAATCTTTCATTTGATATTCTAATTCACGTTCCGTATAGGTTGGATTCGTTTGAACCACGACTCCGCCGGCCATCAAAATCCCAAAAAAGCTTATGACACCCTGAGGGCAGTTTGGAAGCATGACGGCAACGCGTTCACCTTTTTGAAGACCGATACTTTTTAAATAGGCTGCAAACTTTAAAGCCGATTCATGCACTTCCCGGAAAGTTAATTCTTTTCCCTGGAAATGAATCGATACTTTATCAGGGAATTCTTCAGCTGATTCCTTCAAAAAAGAATAAAGAGGTTTATCTTCGTACGACAAAACAGCGGGTATCTGTTCCGGATAAATAGCTTGCCATGGCTTATTGCTCATTTGCCCACCCCTTCTGAATATTCTCAATACTCTTAATCATTATAATACAATCGGGATTTTCTTACAATTGCCGAATTTCAGAGTATAAAGACCTTATGATGAGAAGCAGACCAGTATATATCCTATGCCAACCACAGGGAACGAAATACATTAAAAGAGAGAAAAAAAAGGAGTGGATCCACTCCTTACAGACTGTAGACAAATTAGGGTAGAACCAGTTTACCTTCAATTCTAGTGAAAGTTTCATCTCATATAAGTTTGCATGCACGGTAAAGCATTAAGCGATAATGCTTCAATCTTTTGTATCAATTTGGAGTGAACCCTATTTCTCTTCCTTTGCCGTAAAGTCTATTTGACCAATGTTATTTCTAACTTTTGTAAGAGTTCAAATAAAAGAAGCGGCACAATGGCCGCTTCAATTGAAGAATGTCATATAAATGATTCCAAACAGAAAAAAGATACCGCAACAAACAATTAATACTTTTGCAAGTTTCTCCACAGCTTACTCCCTCTCATGAAGGGCATTAAGAAATTCCGGCGCCGATGACAAAAGATAATGCGATTGATATGATCATCGATAGGAATCCAACTGCCCGATTATCTTTTTGTATTTCTTCATCTATTTTAAATCCAGGAGTCATAAATTCAAAAATGAAATACCCGATTAACAGCAGGACAAATCCGTATACGCCCCAGCCAATCATGGTAAGAAGCGAATTCTGAAGGAGAATGGACTGTTGGAATACATAGGCGATCCCAAATATTTTACCACCTGTTGCCAATGCGACAGAAAGGTTTCCCTGTTTGATTTCCTCCCAGTTCTTGTACTTTGTGACAAGTTCAAAAATGGCTAAAAAAACAATCATGCACAAAATAACGACACTGTAACGAGCAGCTATATATACATATTCATTTTCCCACATGTTCTCCATGGTCCAACTCCCGAATGGTAACTAGCCACCCGGCTTGGCTAAATAGCCGGAGTGACCGCTTTCCTTTATTTAAATTCCACCACCGTAACACCTGTTCCGCCTTCACCGGCTTCCCCGAAGCGAATCCTTTTGACAGAGCGGTGATTTTTCAAGTATTCCTGGACTCCGGACCGAAGAGCGCCCGTTCCTTTACCATGAATGATGGAAACACTCGAATAACCGGCCAAAAGAGCATCATCAATGTACTTTTCCACTCTTGAAATTGCATTTTCAAAGCGTTCTCCACGGAGGTCAAGTTCCACGCTAACATGATAATCGCGGCCTTTGATTGTGGTAAGCGGCTTTGTTTCTTTTACTTTTGTGCTCTTGATGAATTCCAGGTCAGACTCCTTCACCTTCATCTTCATGATGCCGATCTGAACCTGCCATTCATTATTTGAGACCTTCTCAATCAAGTGACCTTTTTGACCAAAGCTTACTACCTTAACTTCATCTCCAGGTTTCAAGCTTTTATCCAGCGGCTTAGCAGCTTTATTTGACGTTTTTTTCACTTTAGGCGCTGCTTCTTCAAGCCGCTTTTTGGCATCGATCAGTTCATGCTCTTTAACATCGGCATGCTTTTCCAGTCGCAGTTTACGTAAATCGGCAATGATCGCTTCCGCTTCCTTTTGTGCATTTTCAACGATTGCTGCTGCCTGTTTTGCTGCCTTTTCGACCATCGCATCCCGTTCTTCATGGTACTCATCAATTTGCCTTTGAAGGTCTTTATGAAGAATTTCCGCCTCTTTCAGGTGATTCTTGGCTTCCAGCTCCTCTTCTTCAGCCTTCTTGCGGCTGTCCTCAAGGGATGCTATCATATTTTCAACTTTATTCGTGTCCTCACCAATATGACTGCGGGCGCTGCTTATCACGCTTTCTTCCAAACCAAGACGCTTGGAAATTTCAAAAGCATTACTCCGCCCTGGTACACCGATCAAAAGTTTGTAGGTGGGACTCAAGGTTTCCACATTAAATTCGACGCTAGCATTAATGACGCCTTCCCGATCATATCCATACGCTTTTAATTCCGGGTAATGTGTCGTTGCAATTACACGTGCTCCGCGCTTATACACTTCATCCAAAATGGAAATGGCCAAAGCGGCACCTTCCTGTGGATCTGTTCCCGCTCCAAGCTCATCGAATAAAACAAGGCTGTCATAATCGACATGCTTAAGGATATCGACAATGTTGACCATATGCGAAGAGAATGTACTTAAGCTTTGTTCAATCGACTGTTCATCGCCAATATCGGCATAAACAGAAGAAAACACAGCCGTTTCGGAACCATCCAGCGCAGGGATTTGCAGACCCGACTGGGCCATTAACGTACAGAGGCCTATCGTTTTCAGGGTAACCGTCTTCCCTCCTGTATTTGGACCGGTGATGACGATTGTCGTAAATTCATCACCAAGAAAAATATCATTGGCTACGACAACATCACTCGGAATGAGCGGATGTTTCGCTTTGAATAATTTCACGCGTCCCTCATTATTCAGAATCGGCTTGGATCCTTTTATCGCTTTTGCATATTTTGCCTTAGCAACAAGGAAATCGATTTGTGCAAGCACTTTGACATTATGAAGCAATTCAGGGGTGAACGCACCGACTTTTTCCGATAGTTCAACCAATATCCGTTCTATTTCCTGCGTTTCCTTCACCCGGGTTTCCTGCAGGACATTATTCAGTTGAACAATTGCTTGCGGTTCAATGAACAACGTCTGCCCTGATGATGATTGATCATGAATGATTCCGCCATATACACTGCGGTATTCCTGTTTTACCGGGATGACGAATCGATCATTTCGGATGGTGATGATGGCATCGGATAACATTTTTGATGCATTTGAAGAACGGATCATACTTTCCAGTTTTTCCCTGACGCGACTTTCGTTCGTCCGAATTTGGTTTCTTAGGGTACGAAGCTTGTCGCTGGCAGAATCCATCACTTCGCCATGTTCGCTTACTGCAAACGTAATTTCCTGTTGCAAATCAATCAACGGATGAAGGGAATCGATATATTCAGCTAATAGCGGAACATCAATTTCCTGCTCTGCGAGTTCTTCGAAAAAACGGCTGAGGATCCTGCCGGCACGAATCGTACTCGCAAGTTCCATCAGTTCCATCGGTGAGAGCATTCCGCCAATCTGTGCCCTTTTTGCATGTGGACGGATATCGAAAATCCCGCCCAATGGCAAGTTACCTTTCAACCGGACGATTTTGGCTGACTCATCTGTTTCTTCCTGCCATCTCGACACTTCTTCAAAATCCGTGGAAGGCATTAATTGCTCTGCCTTCTCTTTTCCTATGGATGAGGATGCTTGTGAGATTAATTGTTCTTTTATTTTATGAAATTCCAATGTCTTTAAAGCTTTATTATGCATGGAGTTAAAGCTCCTCCTTATTTATGGGCAAATAGTTAATCATTTCTCTTTAAAAACGCGAATAATCCATCCGTATCCCTTGCATTAAGAACCGTTGATTCTTTAATCCAGCCCTTTTTGGCTGACGAGACCCCAACAGGCATATGTTCAAGCATGTCGATGCTGTGGGCATCCGTATTGATTATGATAGGAACTCCCGCTTCTTGCGCCTTGCGCAGATGGGGAGGTGCCAAATCCAATCGGTTCGGATTCGCATTCAATTCCAAGGCGGTATTCGTTTCACGAGCCAGTTCGATCAGCATCTCTATATCCACATCATATCCGGCGCGTCTGCCAATGATCCTTCCCGTTGGATGGGCGATGATGTCTACATGCGGATTATTCAGAGCCGTTTTTAAGCGCTCCATGATCGTTTCCCGCGGCTGTGAAAAGCTTGAGTGAATCGATGCGATCACCAAATCCATCTCTGCAAGCAGCTCATCGTCATAATCAAGTGTCCCATCAGGAAGTATATCCATTTCAATCCCTGAAAGAACGGTAAAGTCAGCGTATTTTTCATTAAGTTCATGGATGATTCGTTTTTGTTCTCGTAAACGTTCCGCGGTCAAGCCGTTCGCCACTTTCAGATATTGCGAATGATCGGTGATGGCCATATATCGATACCCTTTTGCACGGCATGCTTCAATCATTTCTTCAATCGTATGAGCCCCATCACTCCATGTGGTATGCATATGCAGATCACCTTTAATGGCCTCTAAAGATATGAGAGGTTCATTAGCATCATAATGCTCGACTTCCGTTCCATCTTCACGTATTTCTGGCGGAATGAAAGGAAGGCCAAAATGGTTATAAAATTGTTCTTCCGTTTCAAACGTCAATACATCACCGGTTTCAGTCACTTCCACCCCATATTCGCTGATTTTCTCTCCGCGATCTTTAGCAAGCCGGCGCATCCGCACATTGTGATCCTTCGAACCTGTAAAATGATGGAGTGTCGTGATGAATTCCTTATCCTTAACGATTCGGAAATCAACAGAAATATCATATTCATAATCAAGCACGACCGATACTTTTGTATCACCGGCCGCAATTACCTGCTTTATCCCTTTTATTGCTAGCAGTTGATTTTTAACCTCTTCGGGATGATCTGTCGAAATGATGAAATCTAGGTCCTTGATCGTTTCCCTCATGCGCCGGATGCTGCCGGCCCTGGAAGAACGGATGATGTATTCCATGTTAGCAAGGGCCGTTTCAATATCAGCCGCAATCGGCCTCATGAAGGCAAGGGGGAGTCGATCGGGCCTTGAACCCGCCTCGGCAATTGCAGACAGGATCTTCTCTTCCGTTTTTTTGCCGAAACCGGCAAGCGCCGCGACCCTGCCTTCTTCACAGGCGATTTTAAGATCATTCACATCTTTGACATGCAGCTCTTTATGAAGCTTGGCAATTTTCTTCCCGCCCAAACCTTGAAGCTGCAAGAGCGGAATCAATCCTTTTGGCACCTGCTCCTGAAGCTCTTCAAGTACAGTCGATTTCCCCTCATTTATATACTCTTCGATGACGGATGCCGTTCCTTTCCCGATTCCATTTAAAGCGGTAAAATCTTCGATCTCCGACAGGCTCCGGTCATCCGTTTCCAAGGCGCCTGCTGCCTTTCGGAAAGCTGAAACCTTGAACGGGTTCTCTCCTTTTAATTCCATATATATTGCAATTTTTTCTAATAATTTAATGATATCTTTTTTATTAATTGTCATTTAATTCACCGCCGGAAAAATTAGTAGGGTCTCCCATGTTCACTTTCTTAAAGATACCTTTCTTGGAGGTAAAGTACAAGCAGTCCGATTCTTAACTTAGGGGGAGTTACATGCTGCTACATAAAAAGGGGCCTCCCCCGTTCAAAGTATAGGAATCCAGGACTTTGAGAAAGGGAGGCAGGCCCACTTATACTGACATTAAGATTGTTTTAGATCATGAAACCAAAGTTCCTTCACCTGCTCGGATAGGAACGGCGTATGTTTCACGATCGATTCTGCCAGAAACGAGCCCGTTAATGGTTTCTGGATTGAATCCATTGGTAGCATGGCAGCTATATATAATATAATAAACATGATAAGATAGACTTCGAGAAAGCCCAATATCCCTCCACCCCAGCGATTCAGCTGCTTTAATATCGGAAGATGGGTAATGAAGTTGAGCATGGATCCTATCATTTGCCAAAGAATCTTGGCAGCAAAGAAAATGATTGCAAAGGCAATTGCATTGTAATACGCCGTATCAAGCCCGACTGTATTGAAAAACATATTAAGGGTCGAGGAATCTCCCATCGTTGGAAAAGGAATCCACAATTTCAAATTGGGAGCAAGATCTCCGTAAAATACATAGGCGACGATGAAGGCTACTATGAACCCTGTCATATGAACCGTTTGTAAAATGAAGCCACGCTTTAAACCGATTAATAAACCGATTAAAAGAATGGCCAGAATTGCTAAATCAAGCATGTACTCAGTCCTTCTCTCTCTTTAATTCCAGTTGAAGCTGGTCTAATTCATCTTTTAATTTAATATATTCGTGGATGGTATTCACGGCCGTTAGCACCGCTAGCTTACTTGTATCCAAGTATGGATTTTTCATCCTGATCTCTCTCATTTTTTCGTCAACCATCGAAGCGACCAGGCGCATATGACTTGCGCTTTCTGTGCCGACGATTGTATATGGTTGTCCGTATATATCAACTGTTGTTTTATTTCGTTTATCGTCTGACAAAATGATGCCCCCAATCTAAACAATCCTAATTCTATCATATCACGAAGTTTTTCGTCATGAAAGAGAGTACATCGTCATTTCTCGCATAAAAATTTCAATAATTTGTCAAACGAAAACGAATTTTAGGAAGAGGATTACCTAATAAACAAAATGAAGTTAGGAGCTTACCCATTATGTCCCATGTTGTTTTACTTATCAGCCCTGAACAAATAAAGGCTATGAAGTCCCACTATTCTTCATCCTTGGCCGCCAAGCTGCCGCCCGGGAGCATCTTTTCCGCCAAACCGCCGTTATGTACGGTGACCGCCTATAAATCTGGAAAGGTGCTTTTTCAGGGTAAAAATGCCGAGCTAGAAGCAGTAAAATGGCAAAATGGCACCACTGTTGCTGCTCCAAAGAAAAAAACGACATCCTCTGCATCAGTCAATGTCCATCGATATTCGCCGCCTGCAAATATCGGAACCATGTCTGTGATTGGATCCGATGAGGTCGGAACAGGAGACTATTTCGGCCCGATCACCGTCGTAGCCGTATATGCAAAAAAGGAACAACTAGCCCTATTAAAGGAGCTTGGTGTCCAGGATTCCAAAAATCTTAAAGATCCACAGATCATCGAAATCGCCAAACAGATTAAGGATGTAGTGCCATTCAGCCTACTCACATGCGACAACCCGAAATATAATGCGCTCCAGGCAAAGGGAATTTCACAAGGAAAAATGAAGGCACTCCTCCATAACCAAGCAATCAAGAATCTCATGCAAAAAATCCACCCGGAACAAGCGGAAGCGGTCCTTATTGATCAATTCGCCCAACCAGAGGTATTTTTCAATTACCTTAAAGGGCAAGAACTATTTCAAGCTAACGCCACCTATCTATGCACAAAAGCGGAAGGCATACACCTTGGAGTAGCAGCCGCATCCATCCTGGCCCGATATGCATTCGTGAAACGCTTTGACTTGCTGAGTGAAAAGGCCGGATTCAAAATCCCTAAAGGAGCCGGGTTTGCAGTCGATGAAGCGGCCGCAAGATTGATTCATGAAAAAGGAATCGATTCATTAAACGAATTCACGAAAACCCACTTCGCCAATACAGAAAAAGCGAAGCGACTATATCAACAGAAATATCATAAATAGAAGAAAGCGGCTGATCTTTTGGAAAAGCCGCCTTTTTCTCGTGAGTTCGCTCCATATTCGTGAGTTCACACTATTTACTCGTGAATTCACGTCATTTACTCGTGAGTTCGCTCCATTTACTCGTGAATTCTCGCCTTTTACTCGTGAATTTGCACCATTTACTCGTGAGTTTGCGCTTTTTACTCTTGAGTTTGCGCTATTTACTCGTGAATTTGCGTTTTACTCGTGAGTTCGCATTATTTACTCGTGAATTCTCGCCTTTTACTCGTGAGTTTGCGCTTTTTACTCGTGAATTTGCGTTTTACTCGTGAGTTTGCGCCATTTATTTGTGAGTTCGCGCCTTTTACTCGTGAATTTACGCTTTTTACTCGTGAGTTTGCGCTATTTACTCGTTAATTTGCGTTTTACTCGTGAGTTTGCATCATTTACTTGTGAGTTCGAGCATTTACTCGTGAATTTACGCCATTTACTCTTGAGTTTGAGCTATTTACTCGTGAATTTGCGTTTTACTTGTGAGTTCGCGCCATTTACTCGGGAATTTACGCTATTTACTCGTGAGTTTGCACCATTTACTCGTGAGTTTACGCTATTTACTCGTGAATTCACGTCATTTACTCGTGAGTTCGCTCCATTTACTCGTGAATTATCGCAATTTACTCGTGAGTTTGCACTATTTACTCGTAAAATCCTAAAAGACAGCTCCCCAAGATTCAGGGAGCTGTCTTTTTGGTTTTATCCTCTTAGCTCTGCGCCAGCTTTTTCTTTAACGGCTTCAAGCACTTTATCATGTGCTTTTGTAATGTCCTCGTCCGTTAGAGTACGTTCCGGGTCGAAGTATTTCAGTGAGTAGGCAATGGATTTCTTGCCTTCCTCCATTCTTTCACCTTCGTATAAGTCGAAGATGCTTACTTCTTTCAGCAATTTGCCACCGGCTTCTTCAATAATTTCCTGAATGTCCCCGGCTTTCGTAGCTTGATCCACAACGAGCGCGATATCGCGTGTGGTTGATGGATAGCGCGGAATGGTTTGGTAAGCAATCGGCGCGACTTCGGCTTCTGCCAATGCTTTTAAGGAAAGTTCGAAAATGTATGTTTCTTTAATATCCAAGTCTTTTTGGACAGTTGGGTGCACTTGGCCGATAAAGCCAATCACTTCACCATTCAATAGTACTTCCGCTGTCCGTCCTGGATGCATGTCGTTGATTTCCGCTTGGCGATAACTGATTTGATCAGCTAATCCAAGTGTGTCGAATAATGCTTCGATCACGCCTTTGGCTACAAAGAAATCCACTGGTTTCTTTTCACCTTGCCATAGATGTGACTCCCATAGGCCTGTGATTGCTCCAGCAATATGTTCTTTTTCTTCAGGCAGCTCTTGTTCGTCACGCTTAAAGAATACCGAACCGATTTCATACAGTGCCAGTGAATCAATTTGGCGGGCATTGTTATATTTCACGACTTCCAGCAATTGAGGCACGATGCTTAAACGCAGCTGGCTCCGTTCTTCACTCATTGGCATTGCTAATCGTATGGATTCTCTTGCTTCCAATGCAAATTGGGACGCTTTTTCCTGGCTTGTCAGTGAATAGGTCACCGCTTGATAAAGGCCTGCGCCTTCAAGTGTACGGCGTGCCTTCCGCCGTTTAATTTGATAGTCAGTCAATTGGCCTGGGGTAGCAGAGCCGATTGGAAGTGTAGCAGGAATGTTATCATATCCATATAAACGTGCCGCCTCTTCGACTAAATCAGCTTCAATCGTAATATCACCACGGCGCGTCGGGACTGTGATTGTGAATGTTTCATTGTCAAGTTCAACGCCGAATTGCAGACGTTTGAAGATTGATTCCACAATTGATACGGTCATGCTTGTGCCAAGAAGTGTGTTGATTTTTTCAAGAGTGATGCTAATGACTGCAGGTTCCATTGTCAATTCGTCAACTTCTGCTGCTCCTTGTAAGACTGTTCCGCCTGCATATTGCGCAATCAATTGTGCAGCACGTTCTCCAGCTTCACGTACACGTGCTGGGTCGACGCCTTTTTCAAAGCGGGCACTGGCTTCACTGCGTAATCCATGGTCCTTTGATGCTTTACGAACTACTGTACCTGCAAAATATGCACTTTCAATAATGATGTTCGTCGTATCATTTTTAACTTCGGAATCAGCTCCGCCCATCACACCAGCTATCGCAACAGGCTCGCTGCCATTTGTGATCACTAAATGGTCAGGTGTCAAAGTGCGTTCAGTTTCATCCAATGTTACGATTTTTTCAGCATCCTTCGCTCTGCGGATGACGATCTCCTTTGAACCAAAGCGGTCATAATCAAAGGCATGGAGCGGTTGGCCGTATTCAAGTAAAATGTAGTTCGTGATATCCACGACATTATTATGAGGTCGGATACCTGCAGACATCAACCTAGTCTGCATCCAAAGCGGTGAAGGGCCGACCTTAACATCCTTGATGATTTTAGCCATGTATATCGGGTTATCTTCTTTCGCTTCCACTTTGACACTGATATAATCAGTTGCTTTTTCAGCTGCCTCTTCTTTCTCGACAACCGGCCATTTCACTTCCCGGCCTAGAATCGCTCCCACTTCGTATGCAACACCAAGCATGCTCAAAGCGTCGGAACGGTTTGGAGTCAGCCCAAGTTCCAGCACTTCATCACTTAAACCAAGTTCCTCCAATGCATCTTTCCCTACTTCCACATCATTCGGGAAGACGAAGATACCTGTAGCATAATCCTTGGAAACGAGCTTGGATTCGAAGCCCAATTCCTGAAGCGAGCAAATCATCCCGTGCGATTCCTCTCCGCGAAGTTTCGCTTTCTTGATTTTGAAGTTACCTGGAAGGACCGCGCCAACAGTAGCGACTGCGACTTTTTGGCCTTTATCGACATTCGGTGCTCCACAGATGATCTGAACGGGATTTTCAGCCCCGATATCAACTTGGCATTTATTCAATTTATCCGCATTTGGATGCTGTTCACGTTCTAGGACATGCCCGATGACGACCCCTTTTAGCCCTTCACTTTTCTTTTCTACCCCTTCAACCTCAATGCCGCTTTTCGTGATTTTGTCAGCTAGCTCCGTCGCATTGATGCCTGAAAGGTCAACATAATCTTGTAACCATTTATATGACACAAACATGGTAGGTCCTCCTTTTTAAAATAAAAAATTTATGCTTCGTGATGGTTGAATTGTTTTAAGAATCGGACATCATTCGTATAGAAATGACGGATATCGTCCACGCCGTACTTCAACATGGCAATCCGTTCCACACCGATTCCAAATGCGAAGCCAGAGTATTTCTTGGAATCGAAGCCAGCCATTTCAAGGACGTTCGGATGAACGATTCCACCGCCAAGCACTTCGATCCAGCCTGTTTGTTTACAAACGCTGCAGCCTTTACCGCCGCAGATTTTACAAGAAATATCGACTTCGACGGAAGGCTCGGTAAATGGGAAGAAACTAGGACGAAGACGGATTTCACGGTCTTGCCCGAATACTTTTTTCGCAAATACGTCTAGTGTTCCTTTCAGATCGCTCATGCTGATGTTCTCATCGATGACCAAGCCCTCAATTTGCTGGAATTGATGGGAGTGTGTCGCATCATCGTTATCACGGCGGTATACTTTTCCTGGGCAAATGATTTTAACAGGACCTTGACCTTTATGTTTTTCCATCGTTCTTGCTTGAACAGGTGACGTATGCGTACGCATCAGGATTTCATCCGTGATGTAGAAGGAATCCTGCATATCACGTGCCGGATGGCTTTTTGGCAAGTTAAGTGCCTCGAAGTTGTAATAGTCGCTTTCAACTTCAGGACCTTCCGCGACGGTATAACCCATACCGATGAATAAGTCTTCGATTTCTTCCACGACACGTGTTAATGGATGAAGGTTCCCCTTGTTTACCGGACGTCCTGGAAGTGTGACGTCAATCGTTTCAGTTGCTAGCTTTGCATTGACTGCCGCAGTTTCAAGTGCTTTTTGTTTCTCCTCGATCTTTGTTGCGATCGCTTCCCGTACATCATTGGCAAGTGCCCCGATTTTCGGGCGTTCTTCGGCAGATAATTTACCCATGCCGCGCAATACCTCAGTGATTGGCCCTTTTTTCCCTAAATAAGCAACACGGACTTCATTCAGTTCTTTTAATTCGGAAGCGGCGGCAACTTTTTGCAACGCTTCTTCCTGCAGTTCTAATAAACGTTCCTGCATCATGTCTTCCTCCTTTATTTTCCTTTTGTAAAAATGAACACAAAAAAACCCCGATCCCTAAAGGGACGAGGTTTATGTATCGCGGTACCACCCTTATTAGTGCACAAAACAACTTCTGCACTCACTTCATTAAAAATAACGGCTCTTCACCGGAACATTTTTCAGACATCCTGTCTTCCCAATGCCAACTCGAAAGGTGAATTCACTTAAGCAGTGCCATAAAAATGCTTTCAGTCAAGGCATTTTCTCCCTGGATATGGTTAACTAAAGCTACTAGTCTTTGTCATCGTCGTTTCATTATAAAATTCTGTTTTATTATATTATAATTCTTCGGCCGTTTCAAATCGATTTTCGTAAATGGTACATTAAAATCCCGGCAGCGATACCCACATTCAATGATTCGCTTTTTCCGTAGATGGGAATATAAAGGTTTTTAGTCGTTTTCACCAATAATTCCTTCGATACCCCTTGGCCTTCATTACCGACCAGGAGGGCAAATCGGGAAGACTTTTCCACTTCCTCAAATGGCGATGCGCCTTCTAATGCCGTGCCATAAACCGGTGTGCCGCCTTGCTTCAGCTCATCGATGATTTCGGAAAGGTTCCCTTTAATGACAGGCATATAAAAGAGGCTTCCTTGCGTCGAACGGACCACTTTGGGATTATACAAGTCGGCACACCCTTCGCCAAGTATGACCGCATCGATTCCAGCAGCATCCGCTGTCCTGATCATCGTTCCAATATTACCCGGATCTTGAACGGCATCGATCAACAATAGCTTATCCGGATTGATGGACGCCATGCTCGTTGATTTCTGTTCACAAACCGCGGCAATTCCCTGCGGGGCTTCGGTATCGCATATCGCCTTCATAATATCATTTTTCACATAAATGAGTTCTGTGCCTTCCACCTTAAAATGGGCAGGCATTTCAGTTTCTTCATTTATGATCACTTCCAAGACGATTTCTTCTTTTAAGGCTTCTTCAACTAAGTGAAAACCCTCGATTAAATATTTACCTGTTTTATCGCGTTCTTTTTTTGTCAAAAGTTTTTTCCAATGCTTAACTTGCGGGTTTTTTACGGATTCGATATATTTCAAGGGTAAACGCTCCTTTAACTTCTCACTGATTTTCCTATTATAACGCAATTCGCATACATATTGCATGCGAGTTTGTGAAATGCTATTAATGTCAGTCATTATGTGTTAGAGGAGGAATAATTATGAATTTAAACTTACGTAATGCGATCATCCAAAATGTATCTGGAAATTCGCAAGAGCAGCTGGAAGACACGATTGTCGATGCCATACAAAATGGCGAGGAAAAAATGCTTCCTGGATTGGGAGTATTATTCGAGGTCATCTGGCAAAATTCATCCGAGCAGGAAAAACAGGAAATGATCACTGCCCTCGAAGCAGGATTAAAAAAATAACAGCCTTAGCAGGCTGTTATTTTTTTGATTTCGCTTCGCCAGCCTTAAGTTTTTCGATGGAGACTTCTTCATCAAGCAGCAAGATGAGTTTTTTTGAGCTCACTTCTTCAAGCATCGCTTTTGTCTCAGCAAAAGAGTAGCCATATTTCGTGAAAAAGCTGCGTAAATCTCCAGATCCTTCATCTGTGAAGTAATGGAAAATTTTCAAGAAAAGAGTGTCCTCCTTATCCTGATTGGCAATGATCAGTATATCCGTATGTTCATTTCCAAGCTGCACGTGATTTTTTATATCAGCTGCCACTGTCATTTGGGTGCCAGATATGCCTTTAGCTTTTAAGTCTTGAATTGCAGCAAGTATTTCCGGATTAGAGTCAAAAACACCATATACGTTTTTTTCCATGTTTCTCCCTCTCCTTGTTACTCTACTAAAAATAAAATTCCTTAGTCATTATACCTTGCGGCTTTAACTTTAAACAAGCAAATAGTATAGCGGAAATTCGCAACTAATTAACGGGAAAACCCTTTGCCTAAAGGATTTTTAAAAAACAGCCTGTAGACAAACTAGATGAAGAATCGAGTTTGCCTGCAATTTCTTTATGGCTTGTACAACTTGGACGTTGATTTCCATTCCAGGCACCCGCTCGCTCCAATCAACTATATCAAATCGGAGGATATAAGATGTTGCTTTGGGTCAGATTTTTCGGGAACATAAGATAAAGATATATTTTCCGAAACCCTCTTTATCCACAAACTGAAGAACAGCCTTGTGCAGGCTGTTCTTTTTGCGTATTACAGATTGTCGGTATTGATTCGATTTTTGATGTATTCTTCTTGCAGGCCTTCCTCTGGCTGTCCGCTCGCATTCGGGCTCAGAGTCTGATCCAGTGATCCTTGGGCATCGAGGGCTTTGTCAGTATCGGCAGAAAACAAGTCTGCATGAGGGTCGCTTGCCAGTGTTCCTTCATGATTACCTGGTTTTTGCTTCTTGAATTTTTCCGTGGAGTTCCCCCAGATTTCCCTTTCTTGAGCTCGCTTCGTACCCAGTTCTTCATTTTCAAAGATGTTAGCTGAATTCCCGTGAAGCTCTTCACTTCTTCCTGGCTGTGCTTCCACTTCTCCTGATTGATAGGCATTCGCTGTTGTTTCAGGAAAAAGGTTAGGGTCCGGATTGTTCACCACTCCTGTTTTAAGCGGATTCTCTGCAGGTTCGTCCGTATCCTCGATGCGGTCGGAAGTTATGTTCTCTCGTGCTGATACGGTTTTCGATTCATCTAAAAGAATCAGGAATTTTCCAGCCTCCACTTCATTTATATAAGCAGTGGCTTCACTATCGGCAAGCCCTAACTCACCTAGTCGGTTCCTTATATCTTCAGAACCCTCGTTCAGGAAAAAATGTTTCATCTTATCAATGAAGGAATCCTCATTTAAGTTAGTAACGACTTCGACATCCGGATCACGCTTTTCATTGACGAAATCCAAATCTTCTTTCCTATCAGCCATTACCGTTATTTCTCCTTCATGGACCCCCTTTCCCTTGAGGGATTGTATAGCCTGGATTAGTTCTTTTTCCGCATTAAAAACACCATATAATGTTTTTCCCATGCTTCTTCCTCCTCCTATTATTCCGATATTTCTTCTTATGTGTATTTATACCCTGATGGGTGCTAATTAAACAAAAAGGTTTGCCTTCCCTAGGCTCGAACCTTTAATAAGTCTCTAAAATCAAAAAGAAGCCTGCAGTTTTAAAACTGCAGGCTTTTTCCTTCAAGCTTAGAAGCGGTCGGTTCTATGTTCAGTTGCCTTTTTCTCATTCACGATCGAATCATCTGTACTATCAAGCTGAATATCTTCCTTTTTAAGAGTATCCTGAACTTGTTCCGTTTCTTGTACAGCATGTTTCTTGATGACAATTTCATCAGTGACGACCGGTTTTTTCGAAACTTCCAATTTTTCTTCAACAACAGGGATCCTGATTGTTTCCCCATCTTCAATGCTCCCGGTTTCCAGATTCGCTTCACGTCCTGAAACTGATCTATGCTCGACTGTCACTTCTTCGTGTTCAACAGGGACATTTATCGTTTTATTCTGTTCATTGACTTCTTTGTTAATGACGACTTCACCTGTCTGAACTTTTTCTTTATCGATGTTCAGCTGTTCTTCGCGTAGTGTAAGCGTCCTTTCATCCTCTGGCAATTCACGGCCGTGTCCGTTGACTCCATATACATCTTCTTTATTTAATGCATCGGTTTTTTCAGTGCCGTTAAATAGTTGGTTGGTGGAGTTTGTATCAAGCCTTGTACCGGCAGTGTCCATTGTTCCGGTCGTGAATTTATCTTTTGCCGTTCCAAGATGGCCTTCGCCTTCTTCTACCAGAACCAGGACTTTTCCGTTCTCTACATCAAAGACATGTTCAGCCGCTTCACTATTCGAAAGGCCTGCATTGGCCAATCTTGTTGAAAGATCTGCCGTATCTTCCGGCATGAAGAAACGTGCCACCTTGTCCATAAACGATTCGTCGTTAGGAACATTGGTCATTGTATGAACATCCGTTTCGCGTTTGTGGTTCGTGAAATCCAATGTTTCTTCCTTGTCCGCGACGACAGTAATATCGTCCCCTTCAAAACCCTTTGCCTTAAGTGCATTAATTGCTTGGATCACTTCTGCGTTTGATTCATAAACTCCATATACTGTTTTATTCATTTTACATTCCTCCTTAGGTTTTGTTGTTTCGTTTAGTGGATGCTATATATAAACACTACCCGCCATGGTCCTAAGTAAACGAGGAATCAATATTTCTTTTTTGTTATAACATTTACAATTCGTTCTCAGCAAAGAACGCATTTTTTCTAAAACCCAGACTTTGCAAGGGATTCCTCATTTATAAAAATGTAATGTTTAACCAAATAATTACATTTGTTTTCTATTTACATTCTTTTTTCTTCTATTATAAAGCCACAGCCTTTATTAGCAGGTCTGCAATATGCACTGCTTTCGTACAATCCCCCAAGTTTTCCCTCTCGATCCCCAATTGCATTTGTAACAAACAGCCAGGGTTTGCCGTTACAACAATATCGGCGTGTGTCGATTTCGTGTTCTCCATTTTAGAGTCAAGAATATTCATGGACATCTCTGATTCAACAATATTATAAATCCCTGCGGAGCCGCAGCACCGATCCGCATCCTTCATTTCCCTGAAGTCGATTCCTTCTATCGATTGAAGGAGAACTCGCGGAGCCAATGAGGTGTTCATCACATTCCGTAAGTGACAGGAATCCTGAAAAGTTACCGATTGAGCCGGCAATTTCAAGCGAACCTTTTCCTGGAAACGCAAATCAACAAGTATCTCGCTGATATCTTTCAACTTATTTTTAAATGCGATTGCACGGTCGTGCCATTCTGGTTCAGCTTGGAGCAGATGGTCATAATCTATGAGAAAAGCTCCACAGCCGCCGGCATTCGTAATAATATAATCAACTTCCTCTGCTTCAAAAGCTTCTATATTACGCTTGGCCAGTTGCTTAGCACCTTCTTTTTCGCCACTATGCCCGTGCAGCGCCCCGCAACATGCCTGGGATTTCGGAATCACGATATCACATCCGGCCAGTTGAAGAAGCTTTAATGTGGCCTTGTTCGTTTCCAAAAACATCGTATCCATCAAGCAGCCGGAAAAGAAAGCCACCTTTTTGAGCGGCGTTCCGGTTGCAGGCAGCTTGGTCGGCCTATTTTTCATTTCTGATTTTTTCGGGACTTTCGGCAGCACTTTTTCCATGGTTGCCAAATTTTCCGGAAGCAGGCTGAGGACTCCCGTTTTACGGGCAATGTATTGCAGTCCTGATTTCTGATAGAAGCCAAGCAAACTCGTCATGGCCTGCATTCGCTCCTGGTGTGGGAATAACCCACTAAAGACGGCCTTGCGAATCGTTTTTACAGGGTAACTGTGTTTTTTATTCTGATGGATGATATCCCTTGCTTCTTCAAGAAGATGTCCATATTTGACACCTGAAGGACACACAGGCTCACAAGCCCTGCAGCCGAGGCAAAGACTCAACGAACGTTCTACATCCTCATCAGGCTCAATCACACCATCCGCCACCGCTTTCATAAGTGCGATCCGGCCCCTTGGTGAATGGGATTCCTTTAGCCCCGATTCTATGTATGTCGGGCAATGGGGTAAGCAAAAGCCGCAGCGCATACAATTCAACAATTCATCTTCATTCATTTTTTCCGCGAATTGAATGGCAATAGTTTTCCTTTCCTGAACTGTCGTCATGAAGTAACCACCACTCTTTTCCTGGTTTCCTTGGCAAATACTTTGCCGGGATTCATGATGTTATTGGGATCGAAAGCTTGTTTAATCGCCCTCATTGCGTCAATCCCTTCTTTCTTCAGCTTCCATTCAAGATACGGGGCCTTCATCGCTCCTACACCATGTTCACCGGTAATCGTCCCGCCAAGGTCGATAGCCGCGGCAAAAATGTCGGCAAAAGCGAGCTCCACCCTCTCCATTTCCTCATGATCCCGAGCGTCGGTAATGCACGTTGGATGCAAGTTCCCATCCCCAGCATGACCAAAAGTGCAAATATCCACGTCATGCTTGTCTGCGATTTCATTAATTGCTTTAACCATTTTGGCAATTTCCGAGCGGGGAACGGTGGCATCTTCCAAAATGGTTGTCGGCTTTAGGCGTGCCAGTGCGGAAAGGGCTGTCCTTCTTGCTGTTTTCAAGGCGACAGCGTCAGATTCCGTTTCGGCAATTTCCACTGAAACCGCCTTCTCCTCTAGACAGATATCGGCCATCCTTTTCATATCACGTTCCACCACTTCAGGCGGCCCATCCTGTTCAATCAGCAGGACCGCTTCCACATTGGTGGGCAAACCGATTTTCGCGAAGTCTTCAACAACTATCAAAGTCGGCCGATCCAGAAATTCTAATGTAACAGGAATGATTTTATTTGAAATGATCTTGGCCACTGACTGGGCTGCAGCATCCAGATCTTGATATAAGGCAAGCATCGTCTTTGTCGTTTCCGGCATGGGGATCAGCTTTAGGATCGCTTCCGTAACGATTCCCAAGGTCCCTTCCGATCCGACAAATAGTTTCGTTAAATCATATCCGGCTACGTCTTTGGCAAGCTTGCCCCCTGTTCGAATGATGTCCCCGTTCGGAAGGACAACTTCAAGCCCGATGACATAATCACGGGTGACTCCGTACTTTAATCCTCGCAGTCCACCAGAGTTCTCATTAATGTTGCCGCCAATCGTGGAGATTTTCATCGAACTCGGATCCGGGGGATAAAACAATCCCTTCTCTTCAACTGCTGAAATCAAGTCCAATGTGATGAGCCCAGGCTGTACGGTAGCCGTTAAGTTCTCCTCATCTATTTCAAGTAATGAATTCATTCGATTGAATAAAAGGACAAGCCCACCCTCTGTCGGGCAGGTGCCTCCGCTCAAATTCGTCCCAGACCCGCGTGGAACGATCGGAACATTATATTCCTTACAAACTTTGACGATGGCTGCGACTTCAGCTGTGCTGCCCGGTTTAATGACAGCATCCGGCATCGCTTGAAAGCCTGGCGTTGCATCATATGAATAGACTAGACATTCCACTTTGGAGTCATCGTAATTCTCCTGACCGACGATGGTAAGAAGTAGCTGCTTAACCTGTTTTGTTAACATGTACATCCTCCTCATAAACATAGGAAATTTCGAGATTTTTTATATGTTGTAAGTATAAGAAAAAAAACACTTGGCCTTCTATGTATGAATATATAGAATTTAGTGCTTTCCAGATAATTATTTTGTATGTTTATCCAATACTCTTACCGCTAGATACATAGTGACTAAATCGGCTAGCTTCCTAGGGTTCAGTCGGGTCAAATCTTCTATGCGCTTAAGCCTGTAATGAAGGGTATTGATATGGATGTGCAGGGCTGCGGCTGTTTCCTTCAAAGATAGATCACATGCAAAATACATGGAGAGGGTTTTAAGCAGCTCCTCATTAGGAAGCAGCTCCTGAATCGTCCTGGATAAATATTCCTGTTTTGTTTCAGCGGTAACTTCATCAAACAGGACCTCAAGCTTCAAGTTCTCGTCAAATATGATCCCTGATGAAGGACACGCGATTTTCAAGGAACGTTCCGCTCTAAAAAACGCTGACCTGAAGGCGGATCCTGATGCACGCGAACTTACTCCTGCACACACTTTATAACCCGAACTCTCCTCTAGCTTTTTTTGCAGTTTACTTAGTTTCTTATATTGCTGGTTTTTTGAACCGATGAAATCGGCTATTGAAAGAATGACGAATTGGTTCCTCCCCCAACGGACTGCGATGTCATTGGGATGCTGCTGGCTTATGTAAATCTGAAGCGTTCTCCATACATGAGGTTCAATGATTTCCTCAGTCTTGAATTCCCCAAGAGTGATGATTCGGTCTGCATGAACATCGACCCCAAGCAACTTGGCCTTCTGAAGGAAATGTTCATTGAACGTCTGCAGCTGATGCCATTCAAATACAAAGAATTCCATCAGACGTGATTGGGATTCTGCTTGTTCGATATGATAGCTTTCCTGAATGAACATCTCCGTCATCTTTTTTAATAGTTCCGCATAAGGGGAAACATGTTTGGGGTCACCTGTAATTCCAATGACACAAACGGCTTCCTGGTTGAAGAAAATAGGTAGGTTTATACCTGCCTTCACTCCTTTCCAACTACGTTCATCCTGTTTGTTGATGATCAATTTCTCACGATTGTTGAAAGCGTGAATGGCTCCTTCATGATAAGATCCAATACGGCTGCTGTCGGTGCTGGCGATAATTGTGCCAGCATTATCAATAATGATGATTTCCTCTTCAATCAGTTTCCGAACCTCATGAACCAATTTCCCTGCCACAGCTGCCAATTGCATTATATGTCCTCCTTTTTTGTATGGGCTTGAAAAAAATATTTCGAGGCTCCCCTATGAAAAGGGAGCCTCATTCTACTTATGGAATCATCCAGGAAAGGACGCCATTTTGCAAGAAGGTAATCACACAAACAAGCAGCAATAAGAAAAGACTATGTTTGAGCGTGAATCTCAATAATTCCGATTCCCTGCCCGCCAAGCCAACGGCAGCACATGCAATCGCTATCGATTGTGGTGAGATCATCTTTCCGGTGACCCCTCCGGAAGAGTTCGCCGCCAGTGCCAGCACCGGTTCCATTCCAACTTTAAGAGCGGTCACTTTCTGCAGACTGCCAAATAAGAGGTTGGCTGATGTATCCGATCCGGTAATGAACACCCCTAGCCAGCCGAGAACCGGTGCGAAGAACGGAAATAAATCACCCGATTTTGCAAGGGTCATCCCTAATGTTGTCGACATTCCTGAAGAATTCGTCACGTAGGCAAAGGCCACCACGGTAGAAATCATCAAGATAGGCTTTGCCAACTCTTTCATCGCTTCAACAAAGGTGCTATAAAAGTCTTTTGCAGACATGTGTGCGATGAACTTCGTTACGATTGCAGCCAGTAAAATGGCAGTCCCGGCTGCCCCGAGCAGTTCTATTTTATAGAAAGCCGCAATCGGCAATCCATTGCTTCCGATTATCTCATTATGCAGACCTGGGACTTCGATTTGGAAGGTTAATAGCTTCCCGATTTCATTGATTGCGCCAAGCAGCACATTGTTGCCTTCATAATGTCCGGAGAGAGCCGGCTTTATTGGGTTCATCCCCCATATTGTTATGAAAAGCGTTAACAGAAGGAATGGTGACCAAGCATGGAATATCTGCCATTTCGTGTATTTTGTCTCCGCTTCGGCTGTATATAAAGGTTCGACAGTGGCTGCCGTTTCCTCGGAGGCAAAGCGAAAGATCGTTTTAGGTTTCCAGAATTTAAGGAAGATTGCCAATGCAAATAGTGACACTAACGCGGAAAGGATGTCCGGTAGTTCGGGCCCAAGAAAATTTGAACTTAAGTACTGTGTGATGGCAAAGGAAAATCCGGAAACCAAAATTGCCGGCAGGACTTCAAGCGACCTTTTCCACCCAGTCATTATTAAAATGAGATAAAGCGGAATGAAAGCCGAAAGGAATGGCAATTGGCGGCCGACCATTTTTGAGATCTCCATGGCGGCTATGCCAGTAGGGCCTTCCATGGCGATAATCGGTATTCCAACTGCCCCGAATGCTACCGGAGCGGTATTCGCGATCAAACAAATTCCGGCTGCATATAGCGGGTTAAATCCGAGACCGACCAAAAGCGCAGCCGAAATGGCGACAGGTGCTCCAAATCCCGCGGCACCTTCTAAAAATGCCCCGAAAGAAAATGCCACCAATAATGCCTGGAGACGGCGGTCTTCCGTAAGCGAAAGCACTGAAGAACGAATGATATTGAATTGTCCGCTTTTAACAGTCATTTTGTACAAAAATACGGAAGTGATGATTATCCATCCGATTGGGAGCAGCCCATATACGGCTCCCTGTGAAGCAGACATCACTGCTTTTCCTGCAGGCATTCCATATATCAATACAGCCACTGCAAGAGCTACAAGCAAAGTGGTTATACCTGCAATGTAGCCTTTCATACGTTTGATGGTAAGTGCCCAGAAAAAGTAAAGAATTGGAATGAGTGCGGCAAGAGATGATAAAACTAAATTATCGGTGATCGGCGTAAAGTTTTGTGTCCATGTCATTCATTTCGACTCCATTTTCTGTAGATTTTTTAAAAAATTCAGAAATCAATCGCTAATTGAAACCCCTTACATATCGAAATATTCAAAGTCATCAGATGACTTGATGAGTACTCATTAAAATTAAATGATTGAAAATATAAAATCAAGATTTTTTTTATTTTTTGTTGATTTTTCACCCTTCTGGAAGTGTCATATAGCATTTGTGTTATATAATATTAATCAGAGAAACTCATAGAAAATAGAGGTGCTACTACTTGGTATATAAAAAAATAAAGCCGAAAAAAATTTATGAAGAAGTCAGCGATGAACTTTATGAAATGATTCGGTCAGGCAGCCTGAAACCAGGTGAACAATTGGATTCGATTCAGCAGCTTGCGGAAAATTTCCAAGTCGGGCGCCCGGCCATCCGTGAAGCATTAAGTGCATTGAGTTCAATGGGTCTTATTGAAATAAAACAAGGTGAAGGAACATTCGTTAAAACCTTCGACCCCGCCATCATGAACCACCCCTTGTCTGCCGCCCTTTTGATGGATCAAGACAATATCAAGCATTTACTGGAAGTTCGGAAAATACTTGAGTCCGGTACGGCAGAAGTGGCAGCGAAAAAAAGAACGGAAGAAAACCTTATCGAACTCAAGGACAGGCTTTTTAATATGGAAAAGGTATCAGATGATGAAGAACTCAGTGATAAAGCGGATATCGCCTTCCATGTTGCAGTGGCAAACGCATCACAAAATGAGCTGCTGATTACATTGATGAACCATGTTTCAGAATTAATGATGGAAAAGATGCGTGATATCCGTCGGATTGCGCTTTATTCCGAAGAGATGACACTTAAGCAGCTTTATCAGCAGCATGTCAGGATTTATGATGCAATCTTGGCACAGGATGAAGACGGAGCCCGCAGTGCCATGCTGTTTCACCTTCAAAGTGTCGAGGAATCACTTGACCGGGTCATCCAAAAAAATCAGTAAAAGCATAGTTGACCTTTCATTAATTTCAAAAATACCCTATACAAAAAAGGATAAAATTGATATATTATTTTGAAAACGATTATCTCATTTAAAAAATCATGGAAATTGGTATATTCTCTAAACCATTTCCTTTTTCCATTTTCTAGTCATCAGATGACCTGTTAACTTATTTGAAATAGGAGGAGTTCAGATTGAAAGTTACTCTCTTTGCAACATGTTTAGTCGATTTGTTTCAATCCAATGTCGGCAAAGCGACAGTGGAGCTACTCGAGAGATTAGGCTGTGAGATCGATTTCCCGGAATCCCAGATATGCTGCGGACAGCCGGCATATAATAGCGGGTATACGAAGGAATCGAAGGAAGCCATGAAAAAGATGATTAAAACGTTCGCGGATGCTGAATACATCGTAACCCCTTCCGGTTCCTGTGCAGCGATGTTCAAGGAATATCCGGCCCTATTCAAAGGGGATGCCGAATGGGAAAAGAAAGCGGCATCATTAGCGGCTAAAACATATGAATTGACCCAATTCATCGTGGATGTCTTAAAAGTGACCGACGTCGGGGCGACCCTTAAGGGAAAGGCCACTTATCATACTTCATGCCATATGACACGGCTGCTTAAGGTCAAGGAAGCACCTGCCATTTTGTTAAGCCATGTCAGGGGGCTGGAAATGACACCACTTCCGGATGCCCAAAACTGCTGCGGGTTCGGGGGAACTTTTTCGGTCAAGATGGGTGACATTTCCGGGCAAATGGTCGAGGAGAAAGTCTGCAATATTGAAGATACCGGGGCAGATTTTTTAATCGGCGGGGATGCAGGATGTTTGATGAATATCGGCGGGCGGATCCAAAGGAAGGGGCAACCGGTGCAAGTGCTTCATATTGCGGAAGTCCTGAATAGTATTTAAAGAAAGCGAGGAGGGGAAAAAATTATGGCTATGAAAACCAGCTCTGCCAAGTTTAAAGACCGGGTGGATGAAGGAATACATAATGATTTTATGCGATTGGCCGTATCGAGTGCCCAAGAACGATTACACGGACGGCGGCTGACTGCCGTTGATGAATTGGGAAGCTGGGAGGATTGGCGTTCCCTTGGGGAAGAAATCAGGCAGCATGTGCTTAGTAACCTTGATTTCTATTTGCACCAGCTCGCAGAAAATGTTTCGAAAAGAGGCGGTCATGTCTTCTTCGCTCAAACGGCTGAAGAAGCAAGCGGTTACATCAAGGATGTTATTGTAAAAAAGAATGCCAAAAAGGTCGTGAAATCCAAATCGATGGTCACGGAAGAGATCAATTTGAATGCCACTCTTGAGGCAGTTGGCCTCGATGTCGTTGAAACGGACCTTGGTGAATACATTTTACAAGTGGATGATCATGATCCCCCTTCCCATATCGTCGCACCTGCTCTCCATAAAAATAAGGAGCAGATTAGGGATGTTTTTAAAGAAAAGCTTGCATATACGCAAACTGAAAAGCCGGAAGAGCTTACCGCCCATGTCCGGGGCATTCTGCGGAAAGATTTCTTAAGCGCCGATGTGGGCATTACCGGCTGTAATTTTGCGATTGCGGAAACGGGCTCGATCGGACTGGTGACGAATGAAGGAAATGCAGATTTGGTCACCGCCCTCCCAAAAACGCAAATCACCGTGATGGGAATGGAACGGCTTGTACCTACATTCGATGAATTCGAAGTCCTTGTCAGCTTATTGACAAGAAGCGCTGTCGGCCAAAGATTGACCAGTTACATCACCGCACTTACCGGTCCGCGTGATGAAGGTGATGTAGACGGACCCGAGGAGTTTCACCTTGTGATCGTGGATAATGGACGCTCCTCCATCTTGGGAACTGAGTTTCAATCCGTTCTTCAATGCATTCGCTGTGCTGCCTGTATAAATGTCTGCCCGGTCTATCGCCAGGTTGGCGGTCATTCATATGGTTCAATATACCCCGGACCAATCGGTGCTGTGCTTTCACCTTTACTCGGAGGATATGATGATTTTAAGGAACTTCCATATGCCTCCACTCTTTGTGCCGCCTGTACAGATGCCTGTCCGGTAAAGATTCCTCTCCATGATTTACTGAGGAAGCATCGGGAAGTCATCGTTGAAAAGGAAAAAATGGCGCCGTTTTCAGAAAAGATGGCCATGAAGGCCTTCGGAATTGGTGCGGCATCGCCTATGCTTTATAAATTCGGCTCCAAAATCGCACCATCAGCGATGTCCCCTTTTAAAACGGGGGATATCATCTCGAAAGGACCGGGACCGCTCAAAACTTGGACAGAAAGCCGCGAGTTCCCTGCTCCAGGGAAAGAGAGCTTTCGGGACTGGTTCAAAAATCGGGAAAAAGGAGGGAAACCATCATGAATGGAACCATCCATAATGAAGGGACATTTTTAAACAATATAGCAAAAAACCTGGGAAGGGGTCCTATTACGGAAGGCATCTCCGTTCCGGAATGGAAGCACGCCCCCCAAAAAGAAGTTTTGATACATGCGACACCAAATGAGCTTGTCGCGGAATTGGAGGAGCAATGTAAACGGGTGCATACTCAATTTCACGTTACCGACTCCAAGAAAGTGATGCATTGTTTAACACAGGTGATCGAGGAGCTTGGAAACGGACCCTTGATCATCCCTAAGGACGATCGGTTTTCCGACTATGGGTTAGAGGGTATCTTAAAGGAAAAAGATGTCCATATATGGGATCACCAAGCCGGCAAAGAAAATATCGAAAAAGCCGAAAGTGCTAACATCGGAATCACATTCAGTGAGATGACATTAGCAGAATCAGCGACCGTCGTCTTGTTCAGCGACAAGGATCACGGCCGTTCCATCAGCTTCCTTCCTTCTTGCCATGTTTCCATCATTCCAAAAAGCACCATCGTACCGCGAATGACCCAGGCTGCTGCGGCCATCCGTTCAAAAGTTAAACGGGGCGAGGTCGTTCCTTCCTGCATCAATTTCATAACAGGCCCGAGCAACTCTGCTGATATCGAAATGGACCTTGTCGTCGGAGTCCATGGCCCCATCAAAGCGGTCTATATAATCGTCGAAGATAAGTAGAAATAAGAAATAGAAAATGGAGAGGACCTAAATTAGGCCCCTCCATTTTTAACTTTCACTATATTATTCGTAAATGATCCGATCAACCGCTTCGCGATCGAGGCGTTTAATCACTTCGACAATGAGCTTAACTGCATTCTCATAATCATCCCTGTGAAGCATTGCTGCGTGTGAATGAATGTAGCGTGTGGCAATCGTGATCGCCAGAGCGGGAACACCATTTGCCGTTAAATGGATGGAGCCGGCATCCGTCCCGCCGCCTGGAATCGATTCATATTGATAAGGAATATTCATTTCATCAGCCGTGTCGGTGACGAAATCGCGCAATCCCTTATGTGCCACCATCGATGAATCATAGATGACGATTTGCGGGCCTTCCCCCATCTTACTCATCGCTTCTTTTTCGGAAACCCCCGGTGTATCACCAGCAATGCCGACATCGACGGCAAAGCCGATATCCGGCTGAATTTTGAATGTGGATGTTTTGGAGCCACGCAGGCCGACCTCTTCTTGCACTGCGCCAATTCCATATACTACATTAGGATGGTCGCTTTCTTTCAGCTGTTTAAGCACATCAATGGCGATTGCACAGCCAATTCGATTGTCCCAGGCTTTGGCGAGAAGCATCTTTTCATTATTCATGACCGTGAATTCAAAATATGGCACAACCATATCCCCTGGCTTGACGCCCCATTCCTTAACCTCTTTTTTGCTGGATGCACCAATATCAATAAACATATCTTTAATATCAATCGGCTTCTTCCTTGCATCGGCTGACAGGATATGTGGCGGCTTGGAACCGATAATGCCAGTTATATCACCTTTACCTGTAACGATCGTCACGCGCTGGGCCAGCATTACCTGTGACCACCAGCCCCCTACCGGCTGAAAACGCAAAAATCCTTTATCATCAATTTGGGTGATCATGAAACCGACTTCGTCCATATGCCCGGTAACGACGATTTTCGGTCCGTTTTCATCTCCCGTTTTCTTGGCAATCAAACTCCCCAGGCCATCTGTCGATATTTCATCCGCAAATGGTGTTATGTATTCGGTCATCACTTTTCTTACTTCACTTTCATTTCCTGCAATGCCTTTAGCATCCGTTAAGTCCCGAAGCATCTTTAACGTTTCATCCAATTGAGCCATTCTTTTACCTCCCTATAACTTACATTACAAGAATAATTATACAGACAATCGATTACATAAACAATCAGTAGCCTTGCTTTTGCCTTTCGTAATTCACTTCATTTTTGCTTACATACGCTTTTTCCACATCCATTGCCGAAAATCCAAGCAACTCCCCTAAATGTAAATACGCAGCAAATACCCTTTGGAAAGATGACTCTGTCAACTGTGTGCGAAATTCACTGATGTAGCCGTAAATAGCAGTAAATTGAACAGTCAAATCCTCCTGATGCATGGTTGGGCCAGATGGAACTTTCGGTACAAATCCCCGTTCGATCCCGAGTGACAAAATGAAATGAATGCCATCCACGTATTCAGCCAAAATCGTTTCTTTATCAGAGGGGCCTTTAAGACTCCAGAATTTAAAACATCTCGTTTCATTGGCTAGCTCACCAAGCTCCACTAAAAGAGCAAGTATCTTCCGTTCCACCAAGTCTTCAGAACCCAATTCATGCTTTGATTGTATATGCTCATCCAAAGCTGCCTGCATTTCCATTAATTTACCTATGTTCATTTTCATCACTTCTTTCCTTGTCTTCCCCTAAATTATATCAAATAAATGAAACTTATTAAAAACCCATACGTAAATGAAGGGAATCACTCTGTTTAAGGAGGTAGCTCCATGGTATTGATCATGCGGTTCATTCTTTTGGCTCTCATCATTTTCTTAATATATACAGTCATCAAATATCTATTTAATCCGAAAAGAAAATTAGAGCTGGCACATGAACAGAAAAAGTTCTTTCTGCTCGACGATACAGCCAATATACGAAAGAATTTTTTATTGACGTACAACGGGGTGATGTTTGAAGGGGAAAAGTATCTAGGGACGACGGAACGCTCCTTTGAGGTCATCTCCATCTTCATATGGCCCAAGAAAGTGGCCGGCCTAAAAGGCTTGAAGCGAAATGACTTTTTAAAAATCGAGGAAGCCATAAAAAAACAATATCCGGATGCCGTTATTGATTGGAAAAGCCCTGTTAAGGAATTTTTACAAAAATGAAAAAAAAATCACACGTAATGAAGAGCCTTGAGAAAAATGTACTCAAGGCTCTATATTAATCATCTGAACGAAAAAATTCCTTCCAGGGAACGACCGTCTGTTTCTCTCTCAATAAATAGAGCAATAAGGTTAAGGATAATAAAATGATGACGATCAGGGTTGGACTGAAATCTGAAATATAGTGGCCAAAAACCGTATATACGAATGCTACAGGGAGATTAGTCATGAAGGATAGATAAAAATAATTTTTCAGCCCTTTATTGGATTCCAATAAGCAAAGCGACAGCAAGTAAAAGTGAATGAATGGTATTAGCCTCAGTACTGCAATTTGCCGGCTGTTTAGCTTTCGGTTTCCAAAAAGCTTATTCTTAAGTCGCAGCAGCCTATCCTTTGTTTTCGGAAATTTGCCTATCACGAAATAAAAGGCCATACTGGACAACGTCAAACCGATTACCGAATAGATGGTTCCAAAAGCTGCCCCGAATAATACTCCTCCAGACATGCAAACCACAATGACGGGAATGAATAAAAATTGCCTTAATAAATGAAAAGTGATAAAAATCAACGGTGCAAACACGCTTCCTGATTGAACGTAGCTCATCACAAGTGTCAGTTTATCATTCATGCTCTCCCTCCAGCTACTCTTTGCTGCTTCTACAAGCATATACATTATAGCGGCTACATATTACAATTGAATGAATATCTTAATCAATAAGCCTATCTGAAGAATCATCAATATCGGCAGGCCCCACTTAAAAGCGGCATGCTTCGTCTTATGGCGGAATTGCTTCATCCCCAAAAAGGACCCAGTCCCTCCGCCTATGACCGCCCAAAACCAAAGTGTCTTTTCACTGATCCGGTACTCCCCATTACGCGCTTTCCTTTTGTCGATTCCCATTAAGGCAAACCCGATGATGTTTGTGATGATCATATAAGCAGCAATGAACCATACTCCTTGCATCCTTATTCCCTCCTTTAAATATGTAAAAAGCCACCCTCTTGAAAAGAGAGTGGCTGTATCAGTCAGACTTATTTGTCTAATTGTTGTTTAGCAGCAGTTGCTAATTGAGCAAAAGCTTGTTCGTCAGCAACAGCAAGATCAGCAAGCATTTTGCGGTTCACTTCGATACCAGCAAGCTTTAGACCATGCATTAAACGGCTGTAAGAAAGACCGTTGATGCGTGCTGCAGCGTTGATACGAGTGATCCAAAGTTTGCGGAAATCACGTTTCTTTTGACGACGGTCACGGAAAGCATAGTTTCCTGACTTCATTACTTGTTGGTTAGCTACTTTGAAAAGAATATGTTTCGCGCCATAGTAACCTTTAGCTAATTTTATTACCTTTTTACGACGTTTGCGAGTAACAGTACCGCCTTTTACACGTGGCATGTTATTTCCCTCCTATTTAACTCGATAAATCGAACTTATTTAATGTTGTCTAGCATATGACGAATACGTTTGAAGTCACCTTTGCTTACAAGGCTAGCTTTGCGAAGCTTACGCTTTTGCTTAGTAGATTTGTTAGCAAATAAATGGCTTGTGTAAGCGTTAGAACGCTTAAGTTTGCCGGATCCAGTCTTTTTGAAACGTTTAGCAGATCCGCGGTGAGTTTTCATTTTAGGCATAAGGTATTCCTCCTCATTACAAATTACTTTACAATTACTTTTCGTTTTTCGGTGCTAAGATAATGAACATGCTGCGCCCGTCCATTTTTGGGTGTTGCTCGATTGTAGCCACTTCTTTACATGCTTCAGAAAAACGAACGAGTACACGTTGACCAATTTCCTTATGCGTAATGGCACGTCCTTTGAATCGGATAGAAGCTTTTACTTTATCGCCTTTTTCAAGGAATTTAATACCGTTGCGAAGCTTCGTATTGAAATCGTGTTCTTCAATCGTCGGGCTCAAACGAACCTCTTTCAGACTGATGACTTTTTGATTTTTACGTGCTTCCTTGTCTTTCTTTTGCTGCTCGAAGCGGTGTTTTCCGTAGTCCATGATCCGGGCTACCGGAGGCTTTGCATTTGCAGCAACTAAAACTAGATCAAGATTTACACGAGCGGCAATTTCCAATGCTTCGAATTTCGTTTTAATTCCAAGTTGTTCTCCGTTTTGGTCAATAAGACGAACTTCACGGGCTCGGATGCCCTCGTTTACCATCGCGTCTTTACTAATAGTTAGCCACCTCCAAAGATATTGGCGAATACGAATATTTGAATAAATTCGGTCACGCTCACAACTCGCTTACAGGATATAATCATAATAAAAAAGTGTGGATGCATGCTGCACCCACACTGATAGACTCATTCAGAAAGATCCAAATAATCAAATCATGACCTGTTAACTGCATTGTTTGCGTCAACCAGGTGAGAAGCGGGTGCTTCTTCTTTTCATCAAACACGTATTCAATTCACTTTAGAAATATATCATAAACACTGATGACTTGTCAAATGCTAATTTATTCGTTTTTCACAACAAAATTAATATTATCAGACATTCAGTTATTTGACAATACGTTTTTTAAAGTAATTTGGACAAAAAATATTCATCATGATATTTCCCATCAAAAAACAATGATTCCCGCTTTATTCCTTCCTTTTCAAAACCCATCTTTCGATATAAGGAAAGCGCAGGGGCGTTGTTTGCAATCACGGACAATTCCAGGCGCCGGATTCCGTTTGTCCGTGCATGCTCCTCCATTTTTTGAAATAGCTTCGTACCAATGCCTTTTCCCCGGTCAGTTTCATTGATGCCGATGACGATTTTGGCTGAATGCCTCGTTCGGCCCATTTGATTGCCCAATAAGATCAGGTAACCATACAGTTCATGGCCGCTAGCAGCAACGAGGAAAACGGAAAGGGGATTTTTTTCGATTTGCTCCATTTGCTTCTCCATTTGTTTCGCTGTCGCTTTTCTTTCTCCAGGGTTGAACAGCATATACCCGGAATCTTCAACATGATTGAACAGAGCAGCCAAGTTATCCGCGTCTTCCCTTGAAGCCTTTCTAATCTCCATTTATCCCCACTCCCCCTTTGGTTACAGTCCATACTGACAGAAGCCTTCAAATGTTAAGAGTTTTCTTTCTCCTTTTTCTTTTTCTCAATGGCGTCCCAAGAAAATAGGGCTATCCAAAATAACAGGACCGGGACGATGGCATATTGTCGATAACCATCCAATAACAATAAGATGATGATGACAAGGAATGTCGGTCCGAATAGATAAGTAAATTTCTTTTTCATGCTGCCCCTCCTTTTCATTGCTGTACATATTTTCACATGATGGTTTCATTTTATCATGCCATAATTAAAAAGAGGGACACAACTATATGTGCCCCTCTTTTTGATGTTAACGGCTTACTTCAGCCTTAATCGCTGAAACGAAATCTTCAAAAGCGATCGTTTCGGATTTTTGTTCACCGTACTTACGTACATTCACGCTGCCTTCTTTGGCTTCGTTGTCTCCAACAACCAGCATGTACGGGATTTTTTGCATTTGCGCTTCACGGATTTTGTAACCGATTTTCTCGTCACGTGTATCCAGGTCGACACGAATGCCTTGCGCTTTAAGTTTTTCCTGTACTTCTTTCGCATAATCCAAGTGCACCTCAGGTGAGACCGGGATCACTTGTGCTTGGATAGGTGCAAGCCAAGTCGGGAATGCCCCCTTGTATTCTTCGATCAAATAAGCGACAAAACGTTCCATTGTGGAAACGACACCGCGGTGGATAACAACCGGACGATGCTGCTTGCCGTCCTCACCGACGTAATTAAGATCAAAACGTTCAGGAAGCAAGAAATCAAGCTGAACAGTGGAAAGCGTTTCATCTTTCCCTAAAGCAGTACGTACCTGAACATCAAGCTTAGGACCGTAGAATGCCGCCTCACCTTCCGCTTCAAAGTAATCCAGACCAAGTTCATCCATCGCGCCTTTTAACATGCTTTGCGCTTTTTCCCACATATCATCATCATCGAAGTATTTTTCTGTATCCTGCGGATCGCGATATGACAGACGGAATGAATAATCCTTGATATCGAAATCTTTATATACTTCCAGAACCAGGTTCACAACGCGCTTGAACTCTTCTTTGATTTGGTCGGGGCGGACAAAAATGTGTGCATCATTCAATGTCATCCCACGTACACGCTGAAGGCCTGAAAGGGCACCTGACATTTCATAGCGGTGCATCAAGCCTAGCTCGGCAATCCGGATTGGCAGTTCCCGGTAGCTGTGGATGCTGTTTTTATAGACCATCATGTGATGCGGGCAGTTCATCGGACGCAGGACAAGCTGTTCGTTTTCCATCTCCATGACAGGGAACATGCCGTCCTGGTAATGATCCCAGTGTCCAGAAGTTTTATAAAGGTCCACGCTACCCATTACAGGTGTGTAGACATGGTCATAACCCAACCGTTCTTCCTTGTCCACGATATACCTTTCGATTGTCCGGCGGATGGTCGCTCCTTTTGGCAACCACATCGGCAGCCCTTGCCCCACTTTCTGTGAGCTCATGAACAAGTTCAATTCTTTACCGATTTTACGATGGTCACGTTCCTTTGCTTCTTCAAGGAAACGCAGGTGTTCGGCCAAATCTTCTTTTTTATAGAAAGCCGTACCGTAAATGCGTTGCAGCATTTTGTTTTTGCTATCGCCTCTCCAGTATGCTCCAGCGATGCTCAATAGCTTGAATTCTTTGATTTTCCCAGTTGATGGAACATGAATTCCACGACAAAGGTCAAAAAATTCACCCTGCTCATAAAGCGTTACCTGCTGATCGGCAGGAATTGCATCGATCAACTCCAATTTATACTCGTCGCCTATTTCTTTAAAACGGGAAATCGCTTCATCACGACTTACTTCGATGCGGGAAATTTCCAAGTTCTCGTTGACGATTTTCTTCATTTCTTTTTCAATCAATGGAAGGTCTTCGGGAGTCAATGATTCCTCCAGATCCATATCATAGTAAAAGCCGCCCTCGATGACTGGACCTACGCCGAATTTAGCGTTTTTGTACAAACGTTTGATCGCTTGTGCCATCAAGTGCGCTGTACTGTGACGCAATACTTCAAGAGCATCCGCTGTGTCCTGTGTGACGATTTCGATTGAACCATCTTGTTCAATCGGCCGTTTCACATCATATAATTCACCATTGAATTTTCCGGCAATGGATTTTTTCCTTAAACCAGGACTGATGGATGCAGCGATGTCTTCAGTTGTTGTGCCTTTAGCAAACTCCTTAACCGCTCCGTCAGGAAAAGATATTTTCAGTAATTCTGACATTGAGTTTCACTCCTTCTTATTGTTCGAACAAATTACGGGTATTTGATTCCATTACAACACAAAAAAGCCCGTCCCTGTATAAAACAGGGACGAGCTTAGTAATAAATATCATTAACCCGCGGTTCCACCCTCGTTCCAGCTTGCTTTTCACGGCAAAATGGCACTTGTAACTTGGTAACGGCAGCTTCCCGTCAGCTCATATTCACAGGATGCCTGCTTTCCGAGCCGAAGTTTAAAGGTGGTAAGTGTTCCATGCGAATAGGAAGCTTACAGCCTGTTGGCTCCCCTCTCTGATAATCGGCGACTAGAATACCCTTGTCCTCATCATAACTTTTAGTTTTTTAATAGTATGTAGGAAATTATAATTTGTTATACGGTGAAAATCAAGGTTAATTTTCTTTTTTCCACGAAAGATCATTCAAATGCATAGAAAATGACGAAAGTGGCAGGATAGTGGCCCGTTCTTCGAAAATCCTTGAAATGGTCTGGATCAGCCCCTCATCCTTGTCATCGGTATAGATACATAAGTTTTCAGGAGCAATCGATAAAAGCGGGGCAAGTATCACCGTATCGAGAAATAGTGAACTTTTGGCAAGAAGCCTCCTGTCGATCATACTATTGATTTTTGGGCGGTCGAGCTTGCTGAACTTCTGATCATAGAAATGAAAACCATCCCGGTTGACCAGGTGAAGCTTTCTTAATTTCGACTCCTGCCCTTGAAGGCAATCACGGAGCGTAGCAATGAAATTTTGATAGTCCTGTTCCAGCTTGTATTCATCAATCGCCTTGACGACAAACTTTTCCAACGTGTGCTGAAATGATTTCAAACGGAAGGTCGTAAAAGAATCGAATGAAAAAGATACCTTTCCAGCCAAGATGCTTTGAAGTCCCTCCTCAATCAATCGTTTCTCCGTACTGAATGCTTCATCTTGACTCCTGGCTCTTTCCACCTCGATGATTGATGATGCAATTTCAATGATGGCTTCAATTTCTTCCCGTTCCCTATAAAAAAATTTACCGACTATTATTTGCTCCAGAACAGGAAGCGTCTTTTCTTCCAATAAAAAAGAATGAAATGCATCACGAAGCAGAATTAGCCATTCATCACCTGAAGACTCCGTCATATCCACATACATGCCTTGTTGCGGAAGAAATCGAATATATGCTTGAAATTCTGCCCCCAGTGGATGGACAGAAACGAAATTCAGTAATTTCAATGCCTCTGAATCGTTTTGAAACGAAATTTGCACTACGACATCCCCCCTTCCCCCTTGCTTCTTTTTTCATGTATATGGGGATGGGGACGTGTTTAGAAGTAGGATGAGCCTTGTATGATGAAAAAAGTGACCTCCATTAAGAGACCACTTTTCTTCATCTTCTCCGATTCATACCATCAAGCTTGACCGGCTCAGCTAAATATTGAATTCTTTCCAGTACCCTGGCCGCCTTCACTTCTTCCTTCTCACCACGCTGTGAAAAGGTCAGGTGGTTCTCCAGGCCATTCAAGTCAAAATTCGAAGTGAAAAACGTTGGCAGGTTTTCCAGCATCCTGAATTGTAAAATCGGACCAAAAACCTCATCGCGTCCCCAGCTCGTCATGGACTCCGCTCCAATATCATCAAGCATGAGGACAGGTGCCGTTTTCACCATTTCAATTTTTTCATTGACCGTATTATCACCTATCGATCCCTTAAGTTCCCTCAAGTAGTCAGGTACATAGACAATAAGGGAGGAAATTTGCCTTTTTGCAAGTTCATTGGCGATCGCACCTAATAAGTACGTTTTCCCAACGCCGAATTTCCCATAAATATATAAGCCTTTTTGCCTTTTACCTGGCTCATATTCCATAATGAACGACATCGCTTTACTTAAGACAGACAAGCGTTTGTTTTCATTATCCGTTTGGGTAAAGTCTTCAATGCTCGCCTTTAAAATATCCTTCGGTACATACAGGCTGCGGATCAACTTTTCCCGTTTCCGCTTTTCATCCTCTGCCAATTTCCGCGGGCAGACTTCATAATGCAGGTTCAGGGCTTTCCCTTGAACCACCAATTTGGGATAATACCCCTGCATCATATTGATGCAGCCATCCAAGCTCGGACATTTATCACACTTATTGCTTTGTGAAGTGAACTCATAAAGCTTCCCCAAGTTTTTATCAATCATTTCCTTCGTGACCGTCGAGCTGTTGGCATTCATAAATAACCGCACTTGTTCGTTTTCAAAAATCTCCTGCTTCAGCTTTTCATAACGCTGTTGAAATTGATTTGTATTCGCCAATTTATTAAGAGACCTATTAATCTTTTCCATCGTTCATTTCACCTCCTGCTTTCCACTGCTTCCATTTCTCCAGAAGCTCGCGTTTCTGGGCATCCAATTCAGGCTGATCTGCATTCTGCTCCTGCTGTGCTTCTTCTTTTTTCTCAAGCCACTCCGGAACCACTTCTTCACGTATCGCCTTTTTCCGGCCGCCCTTCGCAGCATTCCTGCTTCCTTGAGCCCAGTCCTGATATTTCCTATGTTCATTTTTAGCCAGCTCCATCGCCTCGACCACCGTGGAGACCTTCAGTCGTGCCCAATGGCCTGCCAGCTTTTCGACATAGCCCTTCGTGAACTTCATATCCGCTTTGAGCATGACATATTCAATCAAGACATTGACGACACCCGGATTCAGCTTTTGATTGATCATCACGCCCTCAACGACTTTCAAATCACCGCTTGATGGCTCTGCACCGCCAGACAATTGCATCAGCCGCTCCCTTGGGGAAATCGTCTCCAAATGGCGGATTAACTCTTGTTCCTGTGTTTTCGGTTCCTCTTTTTGCGTCCGTTCACGAATCGGCTGCACCCGATTGACAAGGGAAGGCATATCGGCCTGTCGTTCAATCTGATACCAGTCCCTTGCCGCCTTTCTGAGCACTTCCTCATCGATCTCATCATCCAATGAAACGGCATCCATTACTAGTTTTTGCATTTCAAGCGGATCGATGCCATATAAAAAAGCAAGTTTGGCAATCGTATTTTTTATTTTCGGAGTAAATGCCTTTTTCGGTACGATCGAGGATTTTATCCCGGCAAATAAAAGGTCGAAATCAAATAAGTCATCAAACCCCGATGGCTCGACGCCATCCGTCCGATCGATGTATTGCTGTTCAGGCATCGGCTGCCATTCATTTTTCGCTTCATCCGTTACATATAAAGAGTCCAAATGATCTGATGAGAATACTTCCGCAAAAGATTTAGTCACACCTTCATATTGATCGGTTAAGATATGGTCATCACAAAAGAATCTCTTTAACCGGTTGAATTGCGCTTTACCGATTTTTTTGTATAAGTAAATATTCAGCATTCCATCCGTGAAAAACTGCTGGGGGGAAAGCGGCGGGTTTAACTCATAGATGAATTCCTTCGTTTCATTTTTCGATTTCTTATATACATTCAACAGACCGATTCCCTCAAGTAAAAGCCGGGCTTCGTAAATATCAGCTAACTTAAGGCCGATGGTATTCATTAATTGATAATGTGAGGAGGTTTCCGACCATAGCCTGTTCTCCTCCAACTCACTCCATAACGTCATATATAGGCTAATGCATATAGGTCCAATAAGAGGTTGATATAGTCGGGTAAGTATTTTCCGATCATAGTCATGAAGCAGCCCCGCAGATGAGACCAAATATGAATCAGCTGGGAGCAATTCTTGCCAATGCTTTGACATCTCCATTCAAACCTTTCAAAAGATGTAGTGAAAAAAGAGCCAAAGTGAATCTTCAGCTCTACTTTCTTTCTTTATTTATCAAATCTTTCAATTCATCGATAAAGACATTGATGTCTTTAAATTGTCGATAGACGGATGCGAACCTTACATAGGCAACCTCATCGACTTCTGCCAGCTTGTCCATCACCATCTCGCCGACATTGTCGCTTTTCACTTCCGATATGCCCTGGTTGCGTAGTTCTTTTTCTACATAACTGGTAATTTGCTCTAGTTCTTTTAAGGGAACCGGACGTTTTTCGCAAGCCCTGATTAAGCCACGCAGGATTTTATCACGACTGAACTCTTCCCGCGTCCCGCCCTTTTTCACTACAATAAGCGGTGTTTCCTCCACCTTTTCAAATGTCGTGAATCGAAAACCACATGCCTCACATTCACGGCGTCGTCGAATCGATTTACTTTCATCGACTGGCCTGGAATCGAGCACTCTTGTTCCGTTATATTGACATGATGGGCATTTCATCATTATCAGCTCCGTATTTTATGTAGGACTCCCCTATCTAAATGTTCCCCAAGGAATTACTTCTCTATCTTAATCTTATATTAAATGGAACGGCCAGTACAAGTAAAAAGTGTAACTTCCGGCAGCAGGCACTTTTTGTTCGGCCGTTGAAGCACCGTTGTCAAAGTCTTTATGCTACAAGGGCATCCTCCCCTATAAAGGAAAGCAGACTGCCGATTGATTGCATTAAAAAAGAGATGCACCCATGGCATCTCTGTGTATACGTGTTTTTTATAGGGCACTTATATTGGCTTTTTTCATTTGTACAGGACCTAATCCACGTGGTAATTCTATGTTTTCACGTGTTTGCGCATTCAAAGCTTCTGCAATATAATCTGCCGCAATATTCGGATCCAAGTTACCGCATGTATAGACATCAATGCTCGCATAGCCGTGTTCTGGAAAACTGTGAATCGTTAAGTGTGATTCAGAAATGATGACAACCCCGCTGACTCCTTGTGGAGCAAATTTGTGAAAGGCAACTTCTCGTACCTCTGCACCTGATTTCAAAGCAGCATCAACAAAAATCTTTTCAATTAAATCGATATTGTTCAGTTTTTCAAAGTCACAACCCCAAAGTTCAGAAATGACGTGTCTACCCATAGTTTCCATAGTGTAAGCTGTTTCCATATTAAGCTTCCCCCTTACCATGATTTAAAAATAAGTTCTGATAACTACCACGGGGGAAAGTTAGTCCAAAGAGGTCCTAACCCTTTAAGTAGCCATCATGCAAACCGCTATTGAAGAAGTTCACGATTCATAGTATATATGGTTTGAATTTTTTTTGCAACTCCAAATTGAATTTTTGGAAAGATAAACTTTATATGTAATGGGGATATAGCGAAGGTTCAAATGTGGAGCAAATTCCGTCTTAGGTTTATTCAGCGCCATAAAACAGCCGGGAATTCATGGATCACTGCATGAAAAATAGCCCGCTAAAAAAATTCAGCAGGCTCTGACTGTAGACAAACTCAATAATTGAGTTTGTCTACAGTATATTAGGCCGTTGATTGGAACGTAGGGCACTCGCTTTCCGCGGGCGGTCCGGGAGCCTCCTCGGCGCCATAGCGCCTATGGGGTCTCCCTTGGACGCACTTTCCCCGCAGGAGTCTCGAACACCCGCTCCAATCAACTTTGTTTTAACAGTAAGATAGAACTCTTTTACCTACAGTCTATTTAAGGAAGAAACCAAGGAGATTAAGGGCAGTTCAACTGATACTGAGATTAGCTACTATTATGTGAATGATGAACGAACAAAATAAGTTTGCCTATTCGTTTCATTCGGCATCATACGCAATGGATTTGTGTTAGGGACGATAGTAACACCCGGAAATACGCATGATAATCATATCTTAGAGCTTCTGGTTGAACTAGTGATTGAGAAAGTTGGAAAACCAGGAGCAGATGCAAAAGAAAAGTATGGTATGCGTTAGGTCACCATTCTCTATAACTGCTTCAAATCCGATAAAAAATCAAAAATAGCCCGCTAAAAAAATTTAGCAGGCTCGTTTTTTTTCATTTTATTTTACTGATAATTCGACTTCGGAAGTTTTTTTCAACTCGGAGCCAACCAATTTCACTAGGTCCACTACCCGGTTGGAGTAACCCCACTCATTATCATACCATGCAAGGACTTTCACTTTCCTGTCCCCGATCATCATCGTCGTCAACCCATCGATGATTGCAGAGTGTGGATTCGTTTTGAAATCACTGGAAACTAAAGGTTCCATCGTGAATTCCATGATACCTTTGAGTTCATTTTCTGAAGCATCGATGAAGGCTTGGTTCACTTCATCAATCGTGACATCACGGTTTAAATCCACAACAAGATCGACTAAAGATACGTTAGGTGTCGGTACACGTATCGCCATTCCATGAAGCTTGCCTTTTAATTGCGGCAACACTAGTGAGATGGCTTTTGCAGCTCCTGTAGTCGTAGGAATCATGCTTTCCGCAGCGGCACGGGCACGTCTCAAGTCTTTGTGCGGGTTATCGATATTATTTTGATCATTAGTATAAGAATGTATCGTTGTCATTAAACCGTTGTTTATGCCGAATTTTTCATCAAGCACTTTTGCAACCGGTCCAAGGCAGTTCGTTGTACAAGATGCATTGGATATGACGAAATGCTTGTCAATTTCCAGCACTTCCTCATTTACTCCCATTACAATGGTAACGTCTTCATTTTTACCCGGCGCTGATAATATAACTCTTTTTGCTCCTGCTTCTAAATGAAGAGCTGCTTTAGAACGATCATTGAATTTGCCAGTGGCTTCAATTACAATATCTATGTTCATCTCTTTCCAAGGCAATAGCTTTGGATCGCGGTTATTTATTAGTTTTACTCGGCGGCCATTCACTATTAGTGAATCATCTTCAGCTATAATGATACCGTCGAATTTACCATGTATCGTATCATATTTTAGTAAGTGTGCTAAAGTTTCAGCTGGATAGCTTGCATTAATGGCAACAATGTCCAAACTCTCATCTAATATGGCTTTTCGGAAAACCATTCTTCCAATTCTCCCAAATCCGTTAATCGCTATTCTTGAATTCATTGTTCGGACCCTCCAGAAAATATTAGTGTTATACTTATTACCTTTCACATGTAATTAGTATAACATAATTCAGAGGAATTGTGCTAATAAAAATGCGGATTGTTCTTATTTTTTCAACATAAAAAGAAGAAACCGGGCGGTTTCTTCTTTTTATCATAATTATATGACATACCATTCGCTAAGTATGGACTTCACTTGCCGCTTCGTTTCATTAATGTCCCCATTATTATCGATGACGGCATCCGCTAAAGCCTTTTTATCGGCCAAGGGCATTTGCGAATTGATCCTGGCAAGTGCATCAGTCTCCGAAAGACCATTCCTGTTCATTAATCGCTGCAATTGAACTTCCTCATCCACATAGACCAATAGCGTCTTATCCACCATGAATGTCAGCTTGCTTTCAAATAGAAGCGGAATATCCATGAACACCGTTTCTTCACCTGATGATAGTGCCGCTTCCGTTTTGAGAAGCATCCAACTCCTGACGGCAGGATGCACGATGCTATTCAATAGCAATCTCTTTTCTTGATCATGAAATATGATCGACCCAAGCTTTACGCGATCTATATTCCCATCCGTCAATAATATATCTTCACCAAACGCCTTCACAATTTGATGGTAGGCTTCTTCACCTGGCTCAACGACAGCACGGGAAGCCAGATCTGCATCTACAATCGTGAATCCGAGTTCCTGTAAATAGAGGCTGACGCTGCTTTTCCCACTGGCGATGCCTCCGGTGATTCCGATGATTTGTCCCATAAGCTCCCCCTTTTAAACCATGTATCATAACTTGAATATACCGATGATAATCAATAGTACACCTGGAAGAAAGGTCAAATGCTGGACAACTTTATTATTTGAAAGTAATTTCCCGCTTTGAATTCCGCTCCAAATGAAAATCGAACTCATAACAGCGATGCACCCTGCGAGAATAATCGGTGAAATGCCGATCATAGCCGCTCCAACTCCGGCCCCGAAAGCATCCAGCGAAAGTGCAAACCCGAGAACAAGCGCTTCAACTCCAGTAATCGTGCCTGATTTATCAAAATCGGCATTCAATGGTTTTTGTAAAATATTAATGACTACCCCAAGTGATTTTATTTCAAAATTAAAGATGATCTTTTCATGATATCTATCATCTTTCAGTTCTTTTTCAGGCTTAAAATACTGGTATACCATCCAGGCACCAAGAAAAATGAGGATGATGCCACCCGTTTTTTCAGCCGCTCCGATAGATATGAGCTGACTGATGAATTGTCCGATGACCATCGCTATACCTAAACTCAATGCAGAGCAAAATGAGATGACCGCTATTGACCTTAAGGGGATTTTCATCTTCCGCATACCGAATGTCAAACCTACGCCAAATCCGTCAATACTAACTGCAAAAGCAAGAAAAATAATTTGTAGCCACATCGGAATATTACTCCTTCCCTACTCGTTGCTACCCTAGTATATGGAAGGAGCCCATCCGATGTGTTAGAAAAAACATTACCTATTTAAGCGGCTGGCATAACGGGCAAATATGTGTACCGCGTCCTGCAACAACCAGTTTCTCAAGGGGCGTGCCGCATGTTTTGCAGTTCTCGCCCTTTCGTCCATAAACATTCAATTCCAACTGAAACATGCCGATTTGCCCTTGGGAATTAATGTATGAACGAATCGTACTTCCGCCTTTTTCCACAGCTTCCCCTAAAGTCGCAATGATTTCTCCATGCAACGTCTTGATTTCCTGCAATGAAAGTGAAGAAGCGATTCTCTCTGGATGAATACGGGAGCGGAATAACGACTCATCCACATATATATTCCCAATCCCGACGACAACCGTTTGATCAAGGAGAACGGGCTTGATTTTCCTGTTGGTTCTTGCCAGCTTCCTACTTAGCCCCTCGACAGTAAAATCTTCAGACAAAGGTTCCGGCCCTAAATGCAAAAGGGGCAGCCGATCAAGTTCTTCCCCTTTGGCAAATAGATGCATCGTTCCGAATTTCCGGACATCCCTGTACCGAAGTTCACTGCCATCAGTGAATGTGAAGATCACATGGGTATGCTTATCATACGGCTCTTCTTTTGGATGCACGCCGTATTTCCCTTCCATTCTTAAATGCGAAACCATCGAATAATCATCCAAGGTGAAAATGAGGAACTTGCCCCGACGGCCTATTCCCCTTATCGTCTGTCCCCTTAAAGCATCCTGAAACTGTTCGACAGGTTCAGGCGCTTTAATGATCTTTGGCCAAAAGACGGACACTTCCTTGATCTCTTTTCCGAGTACGAGCTGCTCTAACGTTCTTCTGACTGTTTCCACTTCTGGAAGTTCTGGCATTGCAATCACCTATCTTTTATTATTTGGCATCAAACCATGTTGGCCCGAAAGCATAGTCCACTTTAAGGGGCACGTTCAATTCAATGGCACTTTCCATTTCCTCCGGAACGATCACTTTAAGGATTTCCAGTTCCTCAGGAGGGGTTTCAAAAATCAATTCATCATGCACCTGAAGAAGCATTCTCGTTTTAAGCCCTTCACTTTTCAGGCGCTTATTCATGTTTATCATGGCAAGCTTGATGATATCCGCGGCGCTGCCCTGAATCGGCGTGTTCATTGCTGTCCGTTCGGCAAAGCTCCTTATGTTGAAATTCCTGCTTGTTATCTCAGGTATATAGCGCCTCCTTTGCATCAGAGTCGTGCTATATCCTTTTTGACGGGCCTCATGTATGCTTTCTTCCATATATTCCTGAACACCAGGAAAGCTTCTTAAATACTTCTCGATGAACTCTCCAGCTTCTTTTCTTGTGATGCCAAGACTTTGCGATAGCCCGTAATCACTTATACCATAAACGATTCCGAAGTTGACCGCTTTGGCATGGCGCCTCATGTTCGAAGTGACTTCCTCTGCCGATACATGGAACACATCCATGGCTGTCTTTGTATGGATGTCCATCCCGGCCTGGAATGCTTCCACCAATCCGCTGTCATTGGCGATATGCGCCAGAACGCGCAATTCGATCTGGGAGTAGTCGGCAGCAAAAATGATCCAATCCTTTTCGGAAGGAATGAAGGCCTGCCTGATTTTCCTTCCTTCTTCCAGTCTGATCGGGATATTCTGAAGATTGGGATCTGTTGAGCTTAACCGGCCGGTCTGGGTCAATGCTTGGTTGAACCGGGTGTGCACCTTGTCCGTTTTGCCATTGACCACCTTAAGCAACCCCTCAATATAAGTGGATTGCAACTTACCAAGCTGGCGATACAATAGTATCTCCTTAACGATATCATGCTTGCTCTCCAGTTTTTCCAGCACATCGGCTGACGTCGAATAACCTGTTTTGGTTTTCTTCATGACAGGAAGCTCCAACTTTTCAAACAGGATGGCCCCAAGCTGTTTAGGTGAATTGATATTGAACGCCTCTCCAGCCAAATCAAAAATTCGTGCCTCGATGTTTCTTAAGCGAATGGCTAATTCCTGTCCCATGTTTTTCAGTCGGCCTATATCCACCTTGATTCCCTGCCATTCCATATTGGCCAGGATTATCGATAGTGGCAGCTCCAGTTCCGTAAATAGGTGAAATTGCTCGAACTCTTGCAGTTTATCGATCATCGGTTCTTTCAGGGACGAAATCGCCTTCGCTTTTCTGGCGATATGCTCCCTCAATTCCGCTTCCTCAGGTATTTTGCGTTTTGCACCTTTTCCATAAAAAACATCATCCGTTTCAAGGCGGATAGTACCTTGAGTTTTCGTGATTTCAGCCACTTCGTCCACTGACTCTGCCGGATCCAGGATATAGGATGCCAAAAACACATCAAAATCGATGCCTTTTATTTCGACTCCTCGATGGCGAAGTGCCACAACCGTACGCTTCGCATCGAAAACCGTTTTCTTTTTTGTTTCATCCTCTGCCCAGGATTTAAAGGCCCCGGAATTCAGGGCATCATCTCCATGGAAGTAAAAATGACCTTGTTCATTACTGATGGCGATTCCTATTATATCGGCACGATGATAATTATCTTCTAAAATTTCAACATACAAAGCACTTTCATCGGCAAACATTCCTTCTGTCATTTCAGCCGAGTGAACCTCAATATTCTCCTGTTCAAGCAACGCACTTTCCGTTATATCCAATTTATCGAGCAAAGTCGAAAAGCCAAGCTCTTTATAGAATGAGATGACTCGATCCTGATCCATGCCAGTATACTCAGTCTCGTTTACGGAAACTTCAAGCGGCGCTTCCCTCGTTATTGTAGCCAACTCTTTGCTTAATAGGGCCAGGTCTTTATGTTCTTCTATTTTCTCTTTCAATTTCTGTCCGCTTACCTCATCAATCGACTGCAAAAGGTTTTCAACTGTTTCAAATTGATGCAATAATTTAAGGGCAGTCTTTTCACCAACTCCCGGAATACCGGGAATATTGTCAGAGGCATCTCCCATCAGCCCTTTTAAATCAATGATTTGCAAAGGGGAAAGACCGTATTTTTCATGTATATGCTTTGGAGTGTATTCCTCAATTTCAGTAATCCCCTTTTTCGTGATGGAAACCGTCGTACTAGGGGAGGATAATTGCGTTAAATCCTTATCACCGGAAATGACCTTCACTTCAAAACCATCTTTTTCCGCTTGCAAAGAAAGCGTACCGATAATATCATCGGCTTCGTAGTTCTCCAGTTCATACCTTTTTATTTGAAAACAATCAAGCAGCTCGCGAATGAAAGGGAATTGCTCCGATAATTCTGGCGGCGTTTTTTGGCGCCCTCCCTTATATTCTTTAAATGATGCATGTCTGAATGTCGTTTTACCCGCATCGAATGCCACAAGTATGTGCGTTGGCTTTTCTTCTTCAAGAATGCGGTTGAGCATCATGGTGAATCCGTACACGGAATTGGTATGGACCCCCTTATCATTATTCAAGAGCGGAAGCGCAAAAAACGCACGGTATGCTATGCTGTTTCCATCTATTAGTACTAGCTTTTTATCCAAATCCGTCTTCCTCCAGTCATACAGGTTTATGTAGTTATAGCTTCTATATAAAAACGCAAAAAGCCGTCCATTTTCCTTCTCTATTCTACCATGAGTAGAAGCGGAAAGAAAAATGACGGCATCAAGGTTATTTAGTATTTCCCATTAACAAGCTGGCATATGGGGAATCCGAAGGAAGAACGATTACAGTTTGATCTCCGATCGTTTTTTTGTAGGATTCTAGAGTCCGGTATAGTTTATAGAATTCGGGATCTTTGGAAAACGACTTATTATAGATTTTCGCTGCTTCCCCTTCTCCTTCAGCCCTGATCACTTCCGCATCAGCCTCTGCAGTAGAGAGCAATTCTTTCACTTTCCTATCAGTATCCGCAATGATCCGGTTTTTCTTCGCATCACCTTTGGAAAGGTATTCTTGCGCTTTCGATTCCCGCTCTGAAATCATCCTCTTGAAGACGGACGCTTCGTTTTCGGCGGGCAGGTCAGTCCGCTTTATCCGGACATCCGTCAAGCTTATGCCATAACTGTCCTTTTGCAGCAGATCGTTGACTTTTTCGGTTATGCGGTCGTTTAAACTTCCCCTGGATGACTTCTCATCATTGATGATTTCATCATAATTCAGCTGGCCCAGCTCCGAACGAACTGCCGAATAGATGAACTCTTCCATTTTCGTTTCGGCATTCTCAAGTGTCCTTGCATTTGTAATCAATTTCTTCGGATCTTCTATTCTCCAAACGGCATAGTTGTCGATCAGCATCCGCTTTTTATCTTTCGTATTGATTTCCGCTTCTGAAACATCAGAACTCATCTGATACTTCGGCAATGTCACGACACTCTGAATGAATGGCACCTTCGCTTTCAATCCCGGGGTCTTATCGATCCTTACCACCTCACCGAATTGGCGGACGACTTTATATTCTCCCTCTTTGACGATATATACATTGGTGAAGATGATTAGCAGCAGAGCGATGATGATAATCAGGAAAATGCCGAATCTCACATAGCCCCTCCAATGAAAATTCCCTTTTTTGAGTTCAGAGAAATCTACTATTTTTCCGCTCATTGTTTAGCGCCCCCTTCCCCTGTCGCTTTTTCTTCCGATCCATTCCCTTTTTTCGTTTCTTCTTCAGGTATAGCGGCTTCATCAGGGGCAGGAGTTTTTTTCGTTTCCTCCTTTTCAAGCGAGCGAAGCGGCAAGTACTTCATTGTGTTTCCATCATCATTCATAATATAAATCTCTGCATTCGGCAATACTTCCTCAAGGGTCTCAATAATAAGGCGGTCCTTCGTAATCCCCTTATTGCCCTTATACTCACTGAGTAATTTTTCAAAGACCGCTACATCCCCGCGGGCAGCTTCCGTACGGGCAGCTTTATCCCCATTAGCCTGAGAAATGAGGGCATCTTTTTCCCCTTCCGCTTCATTCATACGCTTATTTTCATATTTATCCGCTTCGTTGATTTTCGTATTCGCCGTTTCCCGGGCATCCGTTACATTGGTAAATGCTTTCCGCACTTCTTCATTCGGTAACTCCACGTCCTGGAGTTTAACCGCAGATATGGAAATCCCGACATCATATTTCTCCATTAGCTGTGACAATAAATCGCGTACATCCGCTTCGATTTGCGCTTTTCCAGATGTAAGGGCATCATCGATTTTCGTGCTGCCGATAATGCTCCGTAATGCAGCTGAAGTCGTATCATATAAAATTTTTTCCGGGTCATCTGCATTGTATAGATATTTTGGAGGGTCGGTGATTTTCCACTGAACCACTAGGTCGGCAAGCACAATATTTTCATCACCCGTAATCATTTTGGTTTCACTCGGGTAATTCGTCACCTCTCCATCCTCTTCTTTATATCCAAATTTAAGACTGAATGTTTCTTTAGATAATTTCTCAACCGATTGAATGGGCCAAGGCAGTTTAAAGTGAAGTCCTGGTTCCGTTATCGTCTCCTCCACTTTACCAAACGTCATTATGACAGCTTGATCGGATTCATCAACCGTGTACCAGGTCGATATCGCAACTACACCTAAAATTAAAATAAGAAAGACAAGACCTGTGATCGTATATATCCTTTTTAAGCTAACGATATGTATCACCCCTTCTTTGCAGTTATATCTTATTTACGCAAGAAAGGGCCTAAAGTTTCATGAAAATCAAATATTTTCCTAGAAAAATAGGAAAGAGGAATGGTTCCCGGGGAATATAGCCAAAATTAAAAGACAGAGACTATGTCTCTGTCTAAAGTTTTTAAGGGTTTTGTACAATTGGAACGTTGGGCACTCGCTTTCCCGCGGCCGGTCAGCCCTTTGCGCTTAAGGGGACTCCTTGGACGGGCTATTCCTACAGGAGTTTCGCTCACCTGTTCCGATCATCTTTGCTTTAAAATTTAGATTGAACTTATACAAAAAAAATCAAACAGAGACTATGTCTCTGTCAATGTTTAACTCCTTGGATGAGGGGTTGTACAACCATTGTACCCCTTCATTATGAAGTCAGTTTTAAGGAATTGTAAAGGACTTGTAAATAAGAAACCCGCTACATTTTCCCTTTTAAGCTTTTATTTAAAGTGACTGTAAAAGTCGTCCCTGTTCCAGGTATGCTTTCGACGTTGATTTTACCTTTATGGACTTCAATTATATGCTTGACGATTGCCAGTCCAATGCCCGTTCCTCCAGAATCGCGGCTCCTCGCCTTATCAATTCGGTAAAATCGTTCAAAGATCCTTGGCAGTTCTTTTTCTTCGATGCCGATCCCGCTGTCTTGAACTGCAATATCGACCGTCTGTTCATTTTCAATGATATCAACGCTGACCCTGCCGCCATTTGGTGTATAGGTCAATGCGTTCGTAATCAAATTGATGAAAACCTGTTTGATCCTGTCAGATTCCCCTTCAATGAATACTGGTTCCGGTGATGTTTTAATTTCAAGGGATACTTCTTTTTCCTTCAGCTTGCCTATAAGCATCTCTTGTATTTCGCCAAGCACTTTGGTAATATCCACGACCCCTGCGTTTAAAACAAATTCCTGTTGCTCCATTTTGGATAAATTCAGAAGCTCCTGAATGAGTTCTTGCAGCCGGTCACTTTCTTTCAGGATAATCGATAAAAAGTGCTTTAGGGTCTTTTCGTCTTTTAGTGCGCCATCTAACAATGTTTCAGAAAAACCTTTAATGGATGTGATCGGAGTCCTCAATTCATGGGACACATTAGCGACGAAATCCTTTCGCATCTGCTCGAGCCTTTTCAATTCGGTGATATCATGGAAAATGAGGAGGATCCCCTTCCATTCATCATGATTCCCGATAATGGGAGCCCCGTAAATCTCAAAATGCTTACGTTCTATGGCAAGCGGTATCTTCACCTGTCGTTTTATCGTTTTTTCCGTTCGAAAGATCTCTTCGATGATGGCTATCACTTCCTGATCTTTAATGACCGAATAATATTCCTGGAACAAAAACGTAGCGGCGTTCACATGGAAGCTTTTCTTGAATTCCCGATTGATTAAGGTCGTATACCCTTTACTGTCTATCAGCAAGACTCCACTACCGATATTTTCAACAAGCGCTTCCAAACGATCCTGATTCATTTCCCTCGCTACCTCTGTTTCCTGAAGGTTCCTCGCCAATATGTTCAAGGAAGTTGTCAGCATTCCCGTTTCATCGGAATGCCTCCCGAATGTCCGGGTTCCGTAATTCCCTTTTGCCAATTCAATGGCTGCCATCGTCGCCTCTTCGATCGGACGGGTATAATATGAAGTGATTTTGCTCGCAAGCATGAGAATGATGATCAAGGCAACCCCTAAACAAATGATCAATATTTGCCACATTTGTTTATTTACTTGATGGATGGCCTCTATTTCATTGCTATGGACGACAAAGCCTTCAATTTCGCCGTCCTTTTCAACGGTCTTCCAATAATAATGGAGGTCCGATTCCCCTTCGACCACTTCATACCCTTCCCCATGCTTAAGCCCTTTTTCCAATGTTATTTTGCGAAGGACATTAGCGTGGCTTTTAAGTATTTCATTGGATGATGTGGAATCGTATAATATTTCCCCACTCTTGGAGAGAATGGTTAAATTCGAATCTAAAAGGGGTGTCAATTTTGCCGTCTTCCCTTTTTCCAAAAAGGACTCGATTCCGCCATGCTCCTGAATATATGTAGAAATGAAAAATGTTTCGTTCTGTATACGCTCATTGAACGTTTTAATATAATAACTTTTGAACAAGTGTCCTAATAAAAAGCCCACGGCCATCAGGACGACCATCACCAATGTGATGAGGGTATATAAGAGCTTTTTACGATAGGTCGTCATTCTTTTTTAGGCTCCTCAAGCTTATACCCCAAGCCCCTTATCGTTTTAATATAGAGAGGTTTTTTTGTATCTTTCTCTATTTTTTCACGAAGATGGCTGATATGGACATCGACGATCCGTGAGTCTCCCGCGAAATCATAATTCCATACCGCACTGAGCAGTTGATCCCTGGTCAGTACTCTTCCTTTATTCTTCGCCAAGTATAAAAGTAATTCAAATTCCTTTGGAGTCAATTCTAATTGCTGTTCATCAAAGAATGCTTCGTATCGTTCCGGGAACACTTTCAATTCCCCTAATTTCAAGAGACCATCTTCCTGATCCTGACTTGACTCACTTCCGTTCGATTGCAACTGGGATCTTCTTAAAATGGCTTTAATCCGGGCCACTACCTCCCTGGGACTAAATGGCTTGGTCAAGTAATCATCCGCACCTAGTTCCAGTCCCAGCACCTTGTCAAATTCATCGTCCTTAGCTGTCAGCATCAAGATCGGTATATTGATTTTTTGCTGGCGAAGCTGCTTACATACTTCAAGCCCGTCCATTTTAGGCAGCATCAAATCCAATACCACTAAATCGGGGCGTATATCCACGGCAGCCTCCAGCCCTTGTTCTCCATCCAAAGCTGTGATAACCGTATAGCCTGATTGTTCTAAATTGTACTGAAGTAAGGTAACTATTGATTGCTCATCATCCACTACGAGAATTTTCTTTGACATTAGATCCTCCTGAATTATGTATTACCCAAAAGACCAATTCCTTGGTCTACTCATCCAATTCCATTATAAAGAATATTATATGAAAATTACACATAAAAAAAACTGAAATAAAGTTATTCCTATCTTCAGCAGGGAGATTATAAGTTCCAGGATTCTTTTGAAGCGGATTAAAAGACTGCCCGGAGTCGGAAAAAGGCCTTGGCCTGTTCTTCCAATATCCGGGCAGTCTATAGATGATCTCTCTTATTGAAGGACTTGCATAACAGCTTTAACAGATTCGACTGATTTCGAAAGTGCAGCCTTTTCATCTTCAGTCAAATCAAGTTCGATGATTTGTTCAATACCGTTTGCACCAAGTACAGTCGGCACTCCTAGGTAAATACCTTCAAAGCCGTATTCACCTTCAAGATAAGCGATGGATGGAAGAACGCGACGTTGGTCTTTAAGTATTGCTTCAGCCATTTCCACAAGAGATGCAGCTGGTGCATAATATGCGCTTCCGTTTCCAAGAAGGTTTACGATTTCTCCGCCGCCAGTGCGGGTACGAGCTACTATTGCTTCTAAACGATCTTGAGGGATCAATGTTTCCAAAGGAATTCCGCCTGCATAAGAGTAACGCACTAGAGGTACCATATCGTCTCCGTGTCCGCCAAGTACGAAACCAGTTACATCTTTAACGGATAAGTTTAATTCTTGAGCAACGAAAGTGCGGAAACGAGCTGTATCAAGTACACCTGATTGACCGATAACGCGTTCTTTAGGGAAACCAGATTCTTTGTATACAGTGTAAGTCATTGCATCTACAGGGTTAGTCAAAACGATGATTGTTGTATTAGGGGAATATTTAACTACTTCTTTTGTTACTGATTTCATGACCTTTTGGTTAGTTTGAACTAAGTCGTCACGGCTCATGCCGGGCTTACGGGCAATTCCGGCTGTGATGATCACTACATCGGAATCAGCAGTTTCTGCATAGTCGGATGTACCGGTGATATTAGCATCGAAACCTAGAACAGGTCCTGCTTCCGCCATATCAAGGGCTTTACCTTTTGTAGGGTTTTCAGCTTGCGGAATATCAACCAAAACGATATCACCAAGTTCTTTTTGAGCTGCCAGGAATGCTGCTGTAGCGCCAGTGAATCCGGCACCTACCACTGTGATTTTTTTACGTTTAGACATGTTATTTCCTCCTTAAAATATATAAATACTTTTGGAATACTTTTAACATTCTCTTGAAAATATATATAAGCCTCCTGGAAAAGCAGCCCGTTCAGGCACTTTTCCAGAAAGCATACAATGAATTATTTAAGGTTTTTAATAAGCTCGTCTGCGAACTCAGAACATTTAACTTCTGTTGCACCTTCCATTAGGCGGGCAAAGTCGTATGTAACAACTTTAGAAGCGATTGTTTGTTCCACTGATTTCGTGATGCTGTTTGCAGCTTCGTTCCAGCCAAGGTGCTCAAGTAAAAGAACGCCTGAAAGAAGAACTGAAGATGGGTTAACTTTATCAAGACCAGCATATTTAGGAGCCGTTCCGTGAGTTGCTTCGAAGATGGCATGTCCAGTTTCGTAGTTGATGTTTGCTCCTGGAGCGATACCGATTCCGCCAACTTGTGCAGCTAATGCATCAGAAATGTAATCTCCGTTCAAGTTCATTGTTGCAACAACATCAAACTCTTTAGGACGAGTCAGGATTTGTTGTAAGAAGATATCAGCAATGGAATCCTTAACGATGATTTTGCCTTCAGCTTCAGCAGCGGATTGTGCTTTGTTAGCAGCTTCAGTGCCTTCAGCATCTTTAATTTTGTCATATTGGTTCCATGTGAACACTTTATCGGCGAATTCTTGTTCTGCAACTTCATAACCCCAAGTTTTGAATGCACCTTCCGTGAATTTCATGATGTTACCTTTATGAACAAGCGTTAATGACTTACGGCCTTCTTTGATCGCATAGTTAAGTGCAGAGCGAACTAGACGTTTTGTTCCTTCCTCGGAAATCGGTTTGATTCCGATACCTGAAGTTTCAGGGAAACGGATGTTTGTAACACCGAATTCATTTTGCAGGAAATCGATCAATTTCTTAGCTTCGTCAGAACCTTTTGCATATTCGATACCAGCATAGATGTCTTCAGTGTTTTCACGGAAGATGACCATGTCAGTGTCTTCTGGACGTTTAACTGGTGAAGGTACACCTTCAAAGTAACGTACTGGACGAAGACATACGAATAAGTCCAAAACTTGACGCAATGCAACGTTCAATGAACGGATACCGCCGCCGATTGGAGTTGTAAGAGGTCCTTTAATAGCAATTAGATATTCGTTAATGACATCAAGAGTTTCTTGTGGAAGCCATTCGCCCGTTTGGTCAAATGCTTTTTGTCCAGCTAAAACTTCTTTCCATTCGATTTTCTTTTCGCCATTGTAAGCTTTTTCAACTGCTGCGTCTAAAACGCGGGATGCTGCAGCCCAGATGTCAGGACCGATTCCGTCTCCCTCAATATAAGGAACGATTGGATTGTTTGGTACGTTAAGAGCACCGTTAGTAACTGTGATTTTTTGGCTTTGTGTCATGTCTCTTACCTCCGATTCAAATTCAAAGGTTAGATGGCCTGCCATTAAATAAGGCAGAACCACTAACCTTTTTTACTCACATCTATTAATTTACTACAAATTCGATGAAATAAAAAATGATTTTTCGAAAAAATTTAAATTAGCGGTTTTCAATCGGTACGTATTTTTGCATACCTGGTCCAACATACTCTGCACGCGGACGGATAAGGCGGTTGTTTGAATATTGCTCAAGGATATGAGCGATCCAGCCTGAAGCACGGCTTACAGCAAAGATTGGTGTAAATAGGTCATGCTCGATACCTAAACTATGGTATACAGAAGCAGAATAGAAATCCACGTTCGGCGGAAGGTTCTTTTGACCGGTTACGATTTCATGAATTTTGATGGACATATCATAATATTGCGGTTGTCCAGTAAGTTCAGTCAGTTTTTGTGACATTTCTTTAAGGTGTTTAGCACGAGGATCACCTTTACGGTATACACGGTGGCCAAAGCCCATGATTTTTTCTTTATTGGCTAATTTTTCGTTGATATATGGCTCAACGTTATCAACTGAACCAATTTCTGTAAGCATTTTCATGACTTGTTCGTTAGCTCCGCCGTGAAGAGGGCCTTTTAAAGCGCCGATCGCAGCAGTTACACCAGAATAGATATCAGCTAATGTAGCCACACAAACGCGTGCAGTGAATGTAGAAGCGTTTAATTCATGGTCAGCATGAAGAACCAATGCTTTGTTGAATGCTTCTTCTTCGATTGCCGTTGGTTCGTTACCGCTTAACATATATAAGAAGTTAGCAGCAAAGCTTAAATCTGTACGTGGAGCAACAGCTTCTTTCCCTTGACGGACGCGAGCGAAAGTTGTTACCAATGTAGGGATTTTTGCTTGGATGCGGATTGCTTTACGATAGTTAGCGTCTTCACTCATTACATCTGCTTCTTCATCATAAAGACCAAGTAGAGATACTGCAGTGCGAAGAGCTCCCATTGGATGTACTTTATCAATTGGGTATGTTTTGAAGTGATTAACCACTTCAGCTGGAATTTCAGCATTTTCAGCAAGTTGTTTAGTTAATTCTTCTAGTTGGCTTTTGTTCGGAAGAGCTCCGTGCCATAAAAGATAGATTACTTCCTCGAATGTTGCGTTTGAAGCTAAATCATCGATGTCATATCCTACATACGTTAATGTGTCATCGATAATGGAGCTTACTGATGAAGTTGTTGCTACCACACCTTCAAGACCTTTTGTTGCTGTCATACTAAATCTCTCCTTTTCCTAGATATTCCCCTATGCCCTTGCTATTAGCGTATAAATGTAGCGCTTCCAAGAAATTAGCTTTTATAAACAACCATCTATTTTTTAGCAGAAGACATACACCTTGTATTGGAAGCGTTCACAGAATATGACCCCAACAATATAAAATGTACGATAATCTTTAATACGAAATTCTAAAAATAATGCTTGTAGCTATTCCTAGTGAGCGCTTGCTCAATAACTACATCTTTTTTTTAAGATTCCTCAAAAATATCAATGATATTCCGAATCCCAATTTTAATAAATCAGAGCAGTTACATGATTATTATAAACAATAAACACTTTTTTGGGAATGAAAAGCACTTAAAATGTGAAAAAATTATTATTTTATTAGAAAAATTAGCTACATATTCTCTTGCTTATTTTAATGCGATTCAATACGGTTTTTTTGAAAATTTGCCCCAAGGCAGAATAAATGAAACATTAAATAGAAAATTTATATTACCGGGACTGACGGACTTTTAAGCCATTAGCCATTCGCTTCATTTAAAGAAATTGAATATCTGCATGCATAAATAAGCAATTCCCGCCCCGATTAACGGACCGACAGCCACACCTTTGAATAATGCGACCGCAAGAATCGTCCCAAAAACAAGAGCCGTGGTAATGTGCGGATCATGTGATAGGAGCGTAATCCCATTTTTTGCTATGAGCGCAACGGCTATTCCAGATGCAAGCGCAATCCAGGCATAAGGAGATTTTATCGCGTCTCCTAGTTCCTTGAAACCTATCGCCCCGTTTGCTATTGGTATCAGTACGGAAATCGTAATGATCGTAACGCCCAGGTTGATTCCTTTCGCTTCCAGGTATGGAAACACTTTGGCATCAAGGCCAATCAGTTTCATGATTAAAAGAAAACCCGCAGCCATGATCAGTGAAGTATTTTTCCCAAACCAACCTATTGCAGCAAGCAGAATTAAAAATACGACAGGACCGTTGATCATTATCCCTTCACCTTCTTCCTTTCTTTTTTGTTATTTTAACATAACAAACTCCCTTGTTTCCTAGGAGAAAAATGATTTATGGAACGATGTATCGGCGAAAAAAGATAAGCCGAAAGATGAAAGAATCTTTCCTTTCTTTTCCATCATCGTTACAATTATAATACAAACTTTATGATTGAAGGAGGATATGACTTGAATCCGGTATATATGTATCGTTTCATTCGCTCTTTACTGGTCGTTGGAGGGGTTATTTTAGGCGGGATTGCCGTGTTTTATTTATCTAAATATACATATCCATTCATCATTGCCATGATAATCGCTTTCTTGATGAATCCCCTGGTCACTTTTTTCGAAAGGAAAGGGAGGCTGCCCCGAGGATTGGCTGTATTCGTTTCCCTGTTACTCATTTTCCTTTTATTTGCAGGTCTTATCACTTTACTTGTTGCCGAGATCATTTCAGGAACCAATTACCTTGCCGGAGTCATCCCGAAACACATTGAAACCATAGTGGATTATATAGAAACATACATAGCGTCCACCATCATCCCTTTATATAATCAAATAGCTGCCATGTTCAATAATTTGGATATCGAACAGCAAGACACCGTCCTCAAGAACATCCAAAATATCGGTGAGTCCATCACTACCGGAGTAAGCGGCTTCATTCAAGCTTTCTTGAAGAACATCCCCACAATCATCGGATGGTTTCCAACTACAGCAACAGCACTCCTTTTTACCCTGCTGGGCACTTTCTTCATCAGCAAAGATTGGGATACCTTTGGCCGAATGACCGGAAAAGTGTTGCCTGATAAGATTTTTGCAGGTGCAAAGCGTTTATTCAAGGATTTAAAAAGGGCTTTGTTCGGGTTTATCCGGGCACAATTCACTCTTGTTTCATTGACGACTGTCACGATTTTAATCGGATTTCTCATTTTAGGGGTGAATTATTCAATTACCATTGCCTTGATATGCGGGCTGGTCGATATCATCCCCTATTTAGGGACAGGTACGATTTTCATTCCATGGATCATCTTTGAATTCATCGCCGGTAATACAAGTCTCGCAATCGGTTTGTCCGTCCTTTACATAATCGTCGTTGTCCAACGCCAGCTAATAGAACCAAAAGTACTTTCTTCCAGTATTGGTTTGGATCCGCTTGCCACTCTCATCGCCTTGTTCATAGGCTTCAAATTGATCGGTTTCCTAGGTTTGATTGCAGGACCTGTAGTGCTTGTCATATTCAATACACTTCAGCGTGCAAATGTCTTCAAGGCCATATGGACTTTCATCATCGGGGATACAAAGAAAACAACTTAAGTTGATCAAGAATATCCTTAGCATTCACCAATTTCCATTTAAAAATCCGCCTCGGGTACAAGGCGGATCTTTGGTTTTACGCTAAAATTATTTTGACGTCTCAAATTGTTCTGTTTCAGTGGAACCTGCAAGTGCTGTTGTGGATGATGTTCCACCAGAAACGACTTGTGCCACTTCATCAAAGTAACCAGTTCCCACTTCACGCTGATGACGTGTTGCTGTATAGCCGTCTGGCTCACTAGCGAACTCCGCTTGTTGAAGTTCTGAGTATGCAGCCATGCCGCGGTCTTTATAACCAAGAGCAAGATTGAACATGCTATGGTTCAATGAATGGAAGCCTGCAAGTGTAACGAATTGGAATTTGTAACCCAATTTACCCAATTCCACTTGATAATTGGCAATCTCTTCATCACTTAATTTCGCTTTCCAGTTAAATGATGGTGAACAATTGTAAGCAAGCAGTTTGCCCGGGAACTCTGCATGGATCGCTTCGGCAAAGCGGCGAGCATCCGCTAGATTAGGTTCAGAAGTCTCACACCAGATAAGGTCGGCATATGGAGCATAAGCAAGACCTCTTGCAATTGCTTGGTCAAGACCTGCGTTCGTGCGGTAGAATCCTTCCGGAGTCCTTTCACCCGTGATGAATGGTGCATCGACCGGATCAATATCATCAGTGATCAAATCTGCAGCATCAGCATCCGTACGGGCAATCAGAATAGTCGGTGTACCCATTACATCGGCTGCCAATCGGGCAGAAACTAAATTGCGTACTGCCGTTTGGGTTGGAAGAAGAACTTTACCGCCTAGGTGACCACATTTTTTCTCGGAAGAAAGCTGGTCTTCAAAGTGAACGCCTGCCGCTCCAGCTTCGATCATGCCTTTCATTAATTCGAAGACGTTAAGGGAACCGCCAAAGCCTGCTTCAGCATCTGCCACGATTGGTGCAAACCAATCGATATCATCTTTTCCTTCAGCAAAGCTGATTTGGTCTGCACGCTGAAGTGTCTGATTAATGCGTTTAACCACTTGCGGTACGGAGTTGGCTGGATATAAACTTTGATCAGGGTACATTTGCCCTGCGATGTTAGCATCTGCCGCCACTTGCCAGCCGCTTAAGTAGATTGCTTTTAAACCAGCTTTCACCTGCTGCATGGCTTGGTTACCAGTCAATGCTCCTAATGCATTGATGAAATCCTCTGTATTTAATAGATTCCACAGTTTTTCAGAACCACGGCGTGCCAATGTTTGTTCAATATCGATGGAACCCCTTAGTTTAATAACTTCTTCTGCCGTATAAGGACGCTTGATTCCAGTCCACCGTGAGTCATTTTCCCAGCTTTGTTGTAATTTTTGCGCTCTCTCATTCATCATCATTATTTCCTCCTAATTTATATTATATTTTTTTGAATATTAAGATAATTTTTCGTATGCCGCGTTGGTTAAGAAATCTGCAAAGTCATCCGCTTCAATCAATTGTTCAAATAGTTTAGTAGACTCTTCAAACTTTCCTGATATGAAAGTTTCTTCCCCTACTTCCGATTTAATGACCGCCAATTCTTCTTCTTTGATTTGATGGAATAATTCCTCGGTTATTTTCCTGCCATCTTCGAGAATGCCTTTTGGATGACGGATCCATTGCCAGACTTGAGCCCTTGAAATTTCAGCGGTTGCAGCATCTTCCATTAAGTTATTGATGGGTGCCGCACCTCTGCCGCTTAGCCAAGAGGCGATATATTGGATGCCTACGTTAATATTCGTCCTTAATCCTGCCTCTGTAATCGTTCCTTCCGGTACAGCAAGCAGCTCTTGAGCTGTTACATGGACATCTTCCCGTTTTCGGAAAATTTGATTCGGTTTTGGGACGAGCAGGTCAAAAACCTCTTTTGCCGTGCTTACCATACCTGGGTGGGCAACCCATGTTCCATCATGACCGTCTCTTGCTTCGCGTTCTTTATCTGCCCTTACTTTCGCAAAAGCCTCATCGTTCTTAACCGGATCATTTTTAACAGGAATTTGCGCGGCCATCCCGCCAATTGCAGGAGCATTACGAGTGTGACATGTTTTGATTGCCAGTAAGGAATACGCCCTCATATTCGGGACGGTCATCGTGACCTGCTGCCTGTCTGGGAAGATAACATCATCCGAGTGACGGAATTTTTTCAGGAAACTAAAGATATAGTCCCAGCGGCCACAGTTCAGGCCTGCCGAATGTTCTTTCAGCTCGTACAGAATTTCGTCCATTTCGAATGCAGCAAGAATCGTTTCTATCAAGACCGTTGCCTTGATGGTTCCTTGCGGAATTCTCAAATCGTTCTGTGCATATACGAATATTTCATTCCATAATCTTGCTTCGAGATGGCTTTCCAATTTTGGTAAGTAAAAGTATGGACCGCTTTGTTTTTCAATCAATGCTTTTGCATTGTGGTAAAAGTACAGTCCAAAGTCAAAAATGCTTGCTGATATAGGCTGTCCATCCAAAAGGACATGTTTTTCCTCTAAATGCCAGCCGCGCGGCCTTACTTTTAAGACAGCTGTTCTTTCATTTAATTCATACACTTTACCATTTGGATTTTTAAATGAGATGGTTCCGCGGATTGCATCGCGCAGATTCAATTGACCATCAATGCAATTCTCCCAAGTGGGTGAATTGGCATCTTCAAAGTCCGCCATGAATACATTGGCACCTGAGTTCATGGCATTAATGATCATTTTACGATCGACAGGTCCAGTGATTTCAACCCTGCGGTCCTGCAAATCATTCGGAAGGGCCGCAATTGTCCAATCACTTTCACGAATATGCTTCGTTTCTTCAAGGAAATCAGGAAGCTTGCCTTGATTCAGTTCTTCCTGAACGCTTTTCCGCCGTTCCAGAAGTTCTGCCCTTCTTCCACTGAAATGCCGTTCAATTCTTCCAATGAATTGAAGAGCATCCGTTGTAAGTATTTGTTCATATCCTGGCTTAATGCTGCCTGTAATTTGTAAGCCTTTTGCTTCCGTAATCATGTTGCCTCTCCACATCCTTTCCAACTCTTCTATGTTATAATACAGTTGTTTTATTTCCTGTTTGTATTATATAACACGTTGTATAAATTTGTCACCAGTTTTTTCTAAAAAATCTAAAAAAAGATTTTTTAGCATGGAAAAGCCTGTTTTACCAATGTTTCCAAGGAGTTAATAATTTTTAAATCCTGTTATTATACACATTTCATTCTCATGGAAATCATCATTTTATGGTGAAACAGAGAAAATCCATTTACATTGAAACTCCCATTTTAATGAAAGCAAAAAAGCACCCTATAAAAAACTTGGATGCTTTTGTTTGACCTTTTTTCCAGACCAAAAAGGCTGCCTAAAAGCTTGAGCCTTTAGACAGCCTTATATTATTTATGCCGAATGATGGTAACTTTCCCTTTATTCATTCTGTTCATGATAAATCGGATAACAATCGGTTTGAGGAGATTCCGGGTTGGCGGAAACACAAGGATCAATCCCATGATATCCGAGATGAGCCCAGGGGACAGCAACAGTGCAGCTCCGATAAAGATACAGATTCCATCAATGATTTCATTTCCTGGCATCATACCGTAACGAATCTGTTCCTGTGCCTTTTTCCATGTTTCCATCCCTTGCCGTTTAGCCAAATAGGCTCCGATCAAGCCTGTGGCTACAATCAGGAACAGCGTTGGCCAAAAACCAATCAGATTGCCTGACAGCAAAAGGACAATAATTTCAACGACCGGCATCGCAATGATAAACATTAAAAAATATTTCATCTACATTCCTCCTGCACAGCCCATTTCTGGTGCGGTACATCCATCTTACCTCATTGGCACGGAATCAGCCAAAATTTCGTTTTACAGTACGTTGGCATGTCCATCATAAATGACTCCGCGACCTGCATCGACTGTTATTCTTTGACCATCCTTGAAAACCTTGGTCGCGTCCTCCGCCCCAACGATGACCGGTATGCCCAATGTGACTCCTACAACAGCTGCATGGCTTGTCAAACCGCCTTCTTCAGTAATCAATGCCGCACACTTTTCAATCGCCGGCATCATTTCGCGGTCCGAACCGATCGTAACCAATACAGAGCCTTCCGTCACTTTTTCCAAAGCTTCCTTGGCATTCTTAGCGATAACCACTTCACCTTTAGCTGATTTCCTGCCGATTCCTTGAGCCTTCAAAAGAACCTCTCCTAACACATGAATTTTCATCAAGTTAGTCGTACCTGTTTCACCTACAGGCACACCGGCTGTAATGACGACTAAATCCCCATGGGAAACTAAGCCAGAATGTAAGCTTTCATCTATTGCGGTTTGAAGCATTTCATCGGTAGTCGTTGCTTTTGGACCAATCTGCGGATAGACTCCCCAAACCAATGCAAGCCCTCTTGTAACATGATCATTGGATGTAACCGCAATGATCGGTGCTTTAGGGCGGTATTTGGAAATCATCCTTGCCGTATGGCCGCTTTCCGTAGGGGTGATGATTGCCCCTGCATTAAGATTAAGCGCTGTATGGGCAACGGATTGGCCAATAGCATCAGTGACATTATGACGGTTCACTTTGCTTCTGACTGATAATATATCCCGATAATCAAGGGCAGTTTCAGCACGTGAAGCAATGTTATGCATCGTTTGCACCGCTTCGACAGGATAGGTTCCAGCAGCTGTTTCGCCAGAAAGCATGATTGCATCCGTTCCATCAAATATGGCATTGGCCACGTCACTTGCTTCTGCACGGGTCGGCCTTGGGTTACGCTGCATCGAATCGAGCATTTGTGTAGCCGTTATGACTGGTTTCCCAGCATTATTACATTTTTTGATCATTTGTTTTTGGACTAATGGCACTTCTTCTGCAGGAATTTCCACTCCCAAGTCTCCACGTGCTACCATCAAGCCATCTGAAACTTCCAAAATTTCATCAAGACGGTCTACGCCCTCTTGATTTTCGATTTTTGGGATGATTTGAATATGTTCCGCTCCATTTTGCTGTAATAATTCACTAACTTCAAGCACGTCGGAAGCTCTGCGTACAAATGAGGCAGCAATGAAGTCGATACCCTGTTCGATTCCAAAAAGGATATCCTGTTCATCTTTCTCCGTTATGCCAGGCAGGTTTACCGAAACCCCAGGAACATTCACGCCTTTTTTGTTCTTGAGTGTACCGCTATTCAAGATCTTCGTATGGATTTCTTTTCTTACCTGATCTATCTTCAACACTTCAAGCCCGATCAATCCATCATCCAAAAGGATTTTAGATCCTGGGTGGACATCATGCAGAAGCCCTTCATAGGTAATGGAGAATTTTTCAGGTGTTCCCAGGACTTCATTCATGGAAATAATGACTTCATTGCCGGCTACAAGCTCTATAGAATCATTTTCCATATTATTTGTTCGTATTTCAGGTCCTTTTGTATCCAACAAGATGGCAACCTGTTTACCCGCTTTTTCGCTAGCTTCCCTTATATTGCGAATTCTAGCGGCATGTTCTTCATGATTTCCATGAGAAAAGTTAAGACGTGCCACATTCATCCCTGCTTCTATTAATTGAACCAGCTTTTCTATACTTTCACTCGCGGGTCCAATCGTACAAACAATCTTGGTTTTACGCATGTGTCATCCTCCTTTAAGGAAAACTCGCCGCCTGTCCACCTTTTGAAGACAGGGGCGCAGTGTTTTATGTCCTCTATTTAAATACCCAATTCTTTAAAAAGCAATTCCTATCAATAATGATTAAATCGATAGCTCTGCAGATAAATCATACATCTTCTTGTCAATTGTATGCGGTTTAGCAAGGGCTTCGATGATATCATAATCAACAAGTTGATTTTGTTCTATCCCTACAGCCCTGCCTCCTTTTCCTTCAAGAAGCAATTCAACCGCTCTTGCTCCAAGGCGGCTTGCCAATACCCGGTCATTAGCCGAAGGAGATCCCCCGCGCTGAACATGGCCCAGGACAGTTACACGGGTTTCAATTCCTGCTTTCGCCTCAATACTCCTGGAGATATCAACGGCACTTCCAACACCTTCAGCTACTATGATGATACTGTGCTTTTTCCCTCGGTCATGTCCGCGGTTCAGCTTTCCAATCAAATCATCTATTTCATATTCATATTCAGGACAAAGTATCGTTTCAGCTCCGCCAGCCAATCCAGCCCAAAGCGCAATATCGCCGGCATCTCTTCCCATCACTTCAACTACATAAGTCCTTTCATGAGAAGTAGCCGTATCCCGAATTTTATCGATAGCATCGATGACTGTATTCAGGGCCGTATCGAAACCAATCGTAAAGTCCGTACCTGGTATGTCATTATCAATTGTTCCAGGAACTCCGATACAAGGAAAGCCCCTTTCCGTTAAAGCTTTCGCTCCGCGGTAAGAACCATCGCCACCAATTATGACAATGCCCTCGATACCAAGTTTATCCAATTGTTCAATCGCTTTCAGCTGGCCTTCCTCTGTCTTAAATTCCGGACAGCGAGCCGTATGTAACATCGTGCCGCCTCGATGGATGATATCCCCGACCGACCCAAGTTCTAGCTTCTTTATATTTCCATTTATTAGACCCTGATAACCATGATAAATCCCGAAGACCTCTATTTCATGAAAAATTGCTTTCCGGACAACTGCTCGGACTGCCGCATTCATTCCTGGAGAATCTCCTCCACTTGTCAATACACCTATTCTTTTCATAAATGTCACCTCTCTACAGCACTAATCAATTTCAAGCTCCATTATATCATTGTACCCTTTTTCATGCCTCAATAAGCAGTACTTGTTTCACTTATGCTCACTTGATGTTATAAGCCTAACCGATTCTCTTCAGAAATTGAAGTAAAATGGCGTAAAAGTTTACATTCTACACACAAACCATATTCTTTACTCGTTTCGGTAATGAATACATATGTGCCATGAAAGGATGAAAAAACGTGTTGCCCCAGGCAGCACGTTTTTCCATTTACAAAATGTGTTTATGAATGCTGTTCCACTTCCTTAGGTTCGCCCTCAGGTTGTTTTGCAAATTCATATTCACCGATTTTCTTGAATTTCATATAACGCCGGTTGATAAGATCATCACTATTCAATGGCAGAAGTTCCTTGAATGAACGTTTCAGGATATCCTTGATGGCTTCAGCCTGTAAATTCGAATCCCGATGGGCGCCGCCCCTCACTTCAGGAATGATCTCATCAATGACTCCTAAGCGGTTTAAGTCGGGAGCCGTGATTTTCATCGATTCCGCAGCCCTCTTAGCCTGGGAGGCATCCTTCCACAGCAAGGCAGCAGCCCCTTCTGGGGAAATTACCGAATATGTTGAGTTCTCAAGCATGAAAATTCGGTCTCCGACGCCAAGTGCCAATGCACCTCCGCTTCCACCTTCACCGATGACTATACTGATTACCGGTACCTTCAGCCCTGCCATTTCGAATAGGTTTTTCGCAATGGCTTCACTTTGCCCGCGCTCTTCAGCCGCTTTACCAGGGAAAGCTCCCTTCGTATCAATGAAACAAATGATCGGCCGGTTGAATTTTTCAGCCTGTTTCATCAGACGCAATGCTTTTCGGTAGCCTTCAGGATGGGGCATGCCAAAGTTACGACGGATGTTTTCCTTCGTATCCTTACCTCGTTGATGGCCGATGACCGTCACGGCAAGTCCATCAAATTCCGCGATTCCAGCGACAATCGCTTCATCATCCCCATAATAACGATCACCATGAAACTCGATGAAGTCATTGAATAATAGCGGAATGTAATCAAGCGTAGTCGGACGTGCTGGATGCCGGGCAATCTGAACACGATCCCACGGTTTAAGATGGTTATAAATATCCACTTCCAGCTTCTCTAAACGCTTTTCCAATGTTTCGATTTCAGCTGTAAGATCTACATCAGCATCCTTCGAAATTGACTTTAGCTCTTTAATCTTATTTCTCAGGTCCGTAATGGGACGCTCGAACTCCAATTCGTAAATCATAACCATTCACCGCCCGGGGCATGGATTTTAAGGATCGTCGTCAAGGTTTCCTTCATTTCCGTACGTTTGACGACCGCATCCAATTGGCCGTGCTTCATCAAGAATTCAGCCGTTTGGAAATCTTCAGGAAGCTCTTCATGGATCGTCTGTTCAATGATCCTTCTTCCCGCAAAACCAATAAGGGCTCCAGGCTCGGCTAGATTAATATCGCCAAGTGACGCGAAACTTGCCGAAACCCCGCCTGTGGTAGGATGGGTCATCATTGATATGATCAGTCCACCTTCATTGCTGAATATCTTGAGTGCTGCACTTGTCTTTGCCATTTGCATCAAGCTTAAAACACCCTCCTGCATCCGAGCGCCGCCTGATGCGGTAAAAATGATGAACGGAATCTTCAACTCACCTGCACGTTCAATGGCACGGGTAATTTTTTCCCCAACAACGGATCCCATGCTCCCCATCCGGAAATTCGAATCCATTATGGCTGTTGAAACTTGGTACCCATTGATGCTTCCAACTCCTGTTACAACCGCCTCATTAATCTTGGCTTTCTTTCTATCTTTTTCCAACTTTTCCAGATAATCCGGAAATTCAAGCGGGTTAACTGAAATCATTTCTTTATCAAATTCATTAAAACTGCCGGCGTCGAATAAAAATTCGATGCGCTCATGGGAAGACATCGAATGGTGGTGCCCGCAATGTAAACAAACTTTCTTGTTTTTCACCAATTCTTTTGTATACATGATTTTTTTACAGCCGGTGCACTTTGTCATGATTCCTTCTGGTACATCTTGTTTCTCCCGATCTAAAGGAACCGTTGCATATTTCTTCTTAGACTTCGCAAATAGCTCTTTAAGCAAGCTTAATCCTCCCTTTACCACCAATTATCTATTTTATGATACTTGGTACAAACTATATCAGAAATAAAATTAGTATCGTGTAAAAAGGTGTCACTCGTCCTTCGACATATTTCTAATTCTAATAAGATACGTTTCGATGGCTTTTTCTTCATCACGTTCGAGCAAATATGTAAGAAGTGACAGATAATCTTCTTTTTTCACATTACCCTGTACCATCTCTGATGTTCTAGCATAGCTGTTGACAATGCGCCAAATTCTTTCCAGCAATCGATTGCGATTCAAAATGGCAATCCTTAAGAAGAAATCATCATCATGAAACTCATCCGCCTTGACCCAGACCATTAATCTTTTGATGTCCTCAGCCGTAGCGAAAAAGGCGACGATCCGCAAACAGTCAATTTCAATCAGCCTTTTCGTCTCAGACAAATCTTCTTGTACTTTTTTATCTTGCAAAAAAAAGGTTCCCAGAAGCTCGACTAGCTTATGCTCCTGGAAATCCCTGATAAACGTCCCTTCACCACGCCTTGTTTCTATTAATCCTAATAGCTCTAAGGCACGCAATGCTTCACGGACAGAGGAACGGCCTACATTAAAACGATCCGATAACTCCCGTTCTGATGGGATTTTATCTCCCGGCAGGAGGCTGTCCGCTTCAATCATGCTACGTAGGCTCTCAACTACATCGAGATAAATTTTGGATGAAGATGTACGACCTGCCAAATTAATTATTCCTCACTTTTTCCAATGATCGCTAATTTCCTTGTTTTTTCTTTAATTTCCTCGGGATCCACATTAATTCTAGCCACTCCCGTTTCCATCGCTGCCTTGGCAACAGCAGCCGCAACGGCAGGTGCTACCCTCTCATCAAATGGAGCAGGGATAACGTAGTCTTCGTTTAACTCATGTTCCTGTATTAAACCGGCAATGGCTTGTACTGCTGCAACCTTCATTTTTTCATTGATATGTGTTGCACGTACATCCAAGGCACCACGGAAAATCCCTGGGAAAGCTAGGACGTTATTGACCTGATTCGGGAAATCCGAACGGCCCGTTCCTACAACCTTGGCACCTGCTGCTTTCGCATCTTCCGGCATGATTTCCGGATCTGGATTAGCCATCGCGAAAATGATCGCATCCCGATTCATCGAAGAAACCATTTCTTTTGTCAAAGCACCTGCGGCAGAAACACCGATAAATACATCAGCGTTTTGAATGACAGTTTCCAAAGGTCCTGAAACCTTATTTCGATTGGTGACTTTCGCCACTTGTTCTTTTGTATCATTCATACCTGTCGAACGGCCCTCATAAATGGCACCCTTCGTATCACACATGATGATGTCACGAACTCCATAGCTATAAAGCAATTTAATGATGGCAATGCCCGCAGCGCCTGCTCCATTCGCCACCACTTTAATTTCCGACATTGATTTATTCACAAGTCGTAACGCGTTCACAAGACCGGCAACAGTAACAATGGCTGTACCGTGCTGATCATCATGAAAAACAGGGATATTCATTTCTTTCTTGAGTCGTTCTTCAATTTCAAAACAATTTGGTGCGGCTATGTCCTCTAAGTTCACTCCACCGAAAGTCGGTTCGAGTAATTTAACGGTCTCTACAATTTTGTCCACATCCGTCGTTTTTAAACAGATTGGGAAAGCGTCCACTCCAGCGAAACTTTTAAATAAAACGGCTTTTCCTTCCATAACCGGCATAGCAGCTTCCGGACCGATGTTTCCAAGTCCCAACACAGCCGTTCCATCAGAAATAACGGCAACAGTATTCCCCTTCATTGTATAGTCATAGACGGTTTCCGGCTTATCGTAAATATCTTTACACGGTTCTGCGACACCAGGAGAATAAGCCAGGCTTAAATCTACTGCATTCCTTACCGGTACTTTCGAAACTGTTTCTAATTTCCCTTGATTCAAGCGGTGCATATGTAATGCTTCTTCTCTTAATGTCATAGTTTCACTCCTAAAACAAATTGGATAACCCATATCTTATATGCTGAAATCTAGTGGTCAGACCACAGCGGCCTGTTTTCAATATAACATAACTATTAAAGTTGTAAAACAGTTATTCTTTCTTGTAAACCACATTCCCTTTTCCAACCAAGTCAAATAATGCCTGCATCAGACTATCTGAAGGATTGACCCAATCCCAATAAGATAGCTGTACATAGCGGTTTTCCCTCTCGTAAAAAAGCATGACCTTGGTTTCACCGCTATGCTGCATTAAAATTTTTTTTATTTTTTGCAGTGTATCCTTCGTTTGCTTGCCGGCCTCAATTTTCAGGAATATCGTTCCGTTTTGTTCCTCTTTCATCTGCTTCACTTTTTCAAGCGGGTAAACGTTCCTGATCAGGAGCTGTATTTTTCCATCCCGCTCTTCCAATGTTCCTTGCAGCATAACGAGTTGTCCATGATTCAATTCAGCAGAGTGGCTTTTATAAACATTTGGAAAAACGACCGCTTCAATATCCCCCTCTTCATCACTAACGCTCAAGAAAGCCATCACATCGCCCTTTTTTGTCCTTATTGTTTTAACCGACGTAATGTATGCGCCAAGTAAGACTTTTGATTCCTTTTTATCGGTAGCTTCATCTATGGTCAAGCAGCCGAAGTGCTGAAAAAGTTCTCTGTAGCTTGTCACCGGATGATTCGATAGATAAAGGCCCAATGCGCTTTTTTCCAATGAGAGTTTGTGCTCGATAGGGATGGGATCGACCCGGTTGTATTTCGGTTTGAGTGAAAACTCACCATCCGAAAACATATCGAATAGGTCATCATCCGGATTAACCAATTCCGTATGATTGATCGCTACGTCCAAGCTCGCCAACAATGTTGCCCGGTCTTCACCGAATTCATCAAATGCACCTGAATGCACAAGCGCCTCCAACACTTTCCTATTTACGATTTTCCCTGAAACGCGCAAACAGAAATCGAATAAATCAGCGAACTTCTTCTGCCTCCTCGCAGCAAATATTTCTTTAAGGACCGTACCGCCTATCCCTTTTATGGCTCCAAGGCTATATCGGATCCCTTCCTTTTCGGGTAAAAACGGGTATCCGCTCCGGTTAATCGAGGGAGGCAGAACCGATATCCCTTTCTTTTTTGCTTCACGGATATATTGCGAAATCTTTTCATCATTCCCGACGACCGATGTCAAGAGTGCTGCCATGAAATATTCCGGATGGTGAGTTTTCAAGTAACCAAGCTGATAAGCGATGAAACTATACGCCACCGCATGGCTTCGGTTGAATCCGTAGTTAGCGAAGCGGACAATCAAGGAATAAATCTCATCTGCCGTTTTTTCGGAATATCCTTGTTTCAATGAGCCGCTCACGAAATGCTGCCGCTCTTGATCCAGAACATCCTTCTTCTTCTTGGAAACGGCACGGCGGAGCAGGTCAGCCTCCCCTAGTGAAAACCCGGCTAAGCGGGAGGCAATTTGCATGATTTGTTCTTGATATACGATGACCCCGTAAGTAGGCTCGAGGATATCCTTCAAGTCCTCGTGAAGGTAATCAATCTGAGCCAGTCCATGTTTTCTCTCGATGAACAGCGGTATATTTTCCATCGGACCTGGACGATATAGGGCATTGACCGCGACGATATCCTCGAATCGGTTCGGTTTCAGCTTTATCAAAACCTTTCGGATGCCATCCGATTCGAATTGAAACACCCCGGTTGTTTCTCCTCTCCCTAAAAGGGCTAGCGTCTCGGGGTCATCCATAGGGATATGGGACAAGTCGAGCTTTTTCCCCGTTCCCTTTTTAATGTTATTTAGAATATTATCGATGAGCGTTAAGTTGCGAAGTCCAAGAAAATCCATTTTAAGAAGTCCCAGTTCTTCGAGAAGGTCCATTGGATATTGAGTCAGATGGATTCCGTCATGCCCTCCCTGAATCGGAATATGCTCGGTCAGTGCCTGGTCGCTGATGACAACGCCGGCAGCATGAGTCGAAGCATGGCGAGGCAGACCTTCAAGCAATAACGCGGTTTGAAAAAGTTTTTGATTCAGGTCACTCTCATTAACGAATTCCCTGAGCCTTTTCGATTCCTTGAAAGCCTCGGGAAGCGTGATGCCCAGACGGCCTGGAATCATTTTCGATACCGCTTCCTGTTCCTTTGAATTCAAGCCGAAAACACGTCCTGTGTCCCTTAACGCAGCCTTGGCAGCCAAAGTTCCGAATGTAATGATTTGTGCTACATGAAGTTCCCCGTACTTCTTCGCGACATAGGCAATCACTTCTTCGCGGCGGTTATCCGGAAAGTCAATGTCGATATCCGGCATCGAGACACGCTCCGGATTCAGGAAACGCTCGAACAGCAAGGAATGTTCGATAGGATCGACATCCGTTATCGACAGGACATAAGCTACCATCGACCCGGCGGCAGAGCCCCTTCCAGGACCAGTAAGGATTTGATGGTCCTTAGCGAATTTCATGAAATCCCAGACGATTAAAAAGTAATCGCTGAATTTCATCTTTGTGATGACATCCAGCTCATATCGTAGGCGCTCTTCATATTGGATGGATGGCTCCGGCAATCTTTTCTTCAGCCCTTGGAAACAGATGGCTTCGAGCATTTCCTCGGCTGTTACTCCATCTTCAGTAGGGTACTTAGGCAGCAGTGAACGATTAAATGGGATTTCCAGATTGCATTGCGCGGCAATATGTAGTGTATTTTCGAGTGCATCCGGTCTGTCATGGAATAGTTCTGCCATCTGAGCCCGGCTTTTCAAATAAAATTGATCTGATTCAAGTACCGTATGCGTCTCATCCGCCAGCTTGTCGCCATTTCCAATTGCCAACAGGACTTCTTGTGCGAGTGCATCGCTTTCATTCAAATAATAGACCGGATTCGTCGCGACAATCTTTATCTCTAAATCTCTCGCCAACTGACTTATGGCTTCGTTACCTTTTTCCTCATCCGCAATCGAAAGTCTCTGTATGGATATATAAAAATTATCATGACCAAAAATTTGCAGAAATCTCCCTGCTGCCTGTTTGGCTTCTTCAGGATTTTCTTCTCTCAATAGCGTTTCTATTTGCCCCTCCGCACCCGGTGTGATTGCAATCAAACCCCTGGAATAGGCTTTTAGCCAATTCATCGGAATGCCTGACGGGGATTTCGTTTTTATGGCACTGCTTATTTTAAGCAGGTTTTGATATCCTTGTAGACTTTTTGCCAATAAAAGAAGTCCATGTGGCGATTCCCGTTCATCAAGGACATCCGCAAGTATGCCGATGATCGGCTTTATACCTTGTCTCTTGCATTCTTTATAAAAATAGACCGAACCGTACATAACATTTCGATCGGTTAAGGCAAGACTTGTACAGCCATCCGCTTTCGCTTTGGCCACAAGTTCAGTGATCTTCACCGTACTTGTCAGCAGGCTGTATCCGCTCTGAATATGGAGATGAGTATACACGTTTTTTCTCCCACCTTTGTAAGGCATGTTTCTTTTCATTATAGTGTTTATTTCAAAAAAAGAAAATATGTTCTCATTACCAATGCAATTTAACTTCCTGATTTCCTGCGACTATCATATTCCCTCTGAACTTCCCATATAAATGGAATAGAAGAATATCAAGCAAAAAAGGATGATGATATATGAATGAAGCCTTTGTTCCAGCCTTTCTCAACAGCTTTTTCATATCGCTTGGCGTATTGCTTGGCGGCTCTATAATCGGGGGCCTCGCGGCTTTTTTTACTGGACAAGCCCCGATGACGACTGTATTCCGGCTGTCGGACAGCCTTCGTATTTGGGCCATTGTCGCTGCGATCGGGGGTACCTTTGATATGGTCTATAATTTTGAACGCGGTATTTTCCACGGAGAAACGAAGGATATAGTCAAACAGGTCCTATTGATTCTATCTGCACTTGGAGGGGCACAGACAGGAGCACTGATCATAAACTGGTTCACGCAAGAGCATATTTCACCATGAGAATTCCTCCCTATCACAGGTCTCCCACCTGGCAGCGTTTTTTTGCCGGAGCCGCACTTGGCGGATTGATCAGCTGGGTTATTTTCTTTTATATGCATGGTGTTCAGCAGGAGAAGCAGATCCGGATCCTTCACGAACAAAGAGAAGAAATCAAGGATTTAAACGGGGAAATCGCAATTTGGGAGCAGGATTATAAAAAATTGAATGAGAAAAACGAGGAAATCCTGACGATTCAGGAAGTGGAAGTAACCATCACGAATGAAAAATACAGTCTGGATCGGCTCAGTATTGCAGAAGCGGAGGATGTGATTGAGGACGACCTTTCCTCTCTTCTCGCCAAAGATGTCGCCAGTGTTTATGAAGGAAAGGTGCTTTTGAAAAAATCGATAGAAAATAAGATCGTGACCATCAATAAAAAGCGCTATCAACTTGAAGTCGTCGAGATCATGTTTTATACGAAAATGAATATTGAAATCAAACTAAAAAGGACTACTTCTTAGATGTTGGCTTAATTGATTTCTACCAAACTTAAAGACCAAATCATATGCGATTTGGTCTTTAAGTTTTTTCATTACGCTTTATTCAACTCTTCCATGTCGGCAAGGATATTATCCACTTCATCCCAAGAATGAATCGAAGCCCCTGCTGCAAGCGGGTGGCCTCCGCCGTTATATTTCCGGGCAATCGTATTGATGATTGGTCCTTTAGAACGGAAACGGACTCTGATTTCTTTATCCTCTTCAATGAAGAAGACCCAAGACTTAACATTTTTAATAGAACCGAGTGAGGAAACGAGCTGAGATGCCTCAGATGTGGAAGCATGGAATTTTTCAAGTATATCTTTTGTGATGATCATTTTCCCTGTGCCATAGGGAAGGATTTCAAAATGCTGCAGCACATAGCCATTCAACCGGACTATGCTTTCCTCGACGTCATACATTTCCTGATATAACTGAGGGCGGGAGAACGAGTAGTGAATCAACTCACTGGCATAGGCAAATGTCTTTTCAGTCGTACTTTGGAATAGGAAACGACCTGTATCGCCAACAATGCCTGCATATAGAAGGCGTGCCGCTTCATCACTCATCTTCAAGCCTTCCTCTTTCCCGAACTGGTAAAACTCATAAATCATTTCACTTGTCGAACTTGCCGATGTATCGACCCAGCGCATATCGCCATATGGATCTTCATTGGGATGATGATCGATTTTAATCAGTTTATCCCCCGTTGTGTACCGTGCATCACAAATCCGGTCCGTATTTGCGGTATCACAAACGATTACCAGAGCACCTTGATATGTTTCATCCGAAATCACATCAAGCCTTCTTAAGTAATTCAATGACGGTTCTTCTTTCCCGACCGTAAAAATTCGCTTTTCGGGGAAAGATGCTTTCAGGATTTCCGCCAATCCCCCCTGTGAACCATAAGCGTCCGGATCTGGACGGACATGACGATGAAGAATGATAGTGTCATAACGCTTTATATCTGCTAATATTTCAGCTTTCATATAGATCTCCCCTTAACATATGTATTATCGAGCCTAATAAAGATGATATATTTCATTTAATCAAAAAATTGCGGAAATAGGAAGACTCATCTTGTTTACTGTGGCATTCTCTTTCATTTCCCGCTACAATAAAAAGGTACATATGTTAAATTGGGGGAATTTCAAACGATGCCTATTCTTGTCACCTTGATCGTTCTTTCATTAGGGGTCTATCTGTTTTATAAAATCAAATCGGTCCGAACCAGAATGCCGATGGAGAAAAAGTGGATTTCAGGGAAATCTTCCATTGCCCTAGGTGCGTTTGTCGCACTATTCGGAGTCAATCAGCTTTTTCTATTCCACACGACCATCACTTATATCATTGCTGCCGTTTTCATCTTCGTTGGCCTATTCAGTATTTGGGGCGGCTATAAAATGTATAAATTTTATTTGCCGCATGCAATCGAAGAAGCTGCAAATCAAAAAGGATAATCGAAATTCGATTATCCTTTTTATTTTTCATGATCGGTCGAGCAATTGGCAAGTCAACATCGCCTTGCCGACAAGTTTGCCTTGGTTAAACACTTCAACATCCACTTTTCCGAATTTACGTCCTACATCGAGTACACGAGGATGGATTTCAAGCGTACTGTCGATCTGGACTGGCTTGATGAAATAAATCGTCATGTTTTCCACGACCAAGTCACCGCGCTTATAGCTTCGAAGTGCACGATTTGCTGAGTCGGTGACCAATGTCGTGAACACACCGCTTGAAATGGTTCCAAGGTAATTGGTCATCTGCGGAGTGACTCCATAGTTATACACTTCCTCGCCCTTGCCCCGATTCGAAGTCATCACAAGCTGGCTGGTGATCGTATCGTCGATCGTTTCGCCGACCTGAGGCTGCCTTTGGCTCATTTGCAGTGCCTTCAGGACATCCTGCCTGCTCACGATACCCTTGAGGATATGACTGTCATTCACGACCGGGATTAACTCAATCCCTTCCCAAACCATCATATGTGCAGAAGATGCCACACTCATTTTATCGCCTACGGTCATCGGGTTTTTCGTCATCACCTTATCAATGAGCGTCAGCTCTTCCTGTCCGATGATATCTTTTGATGTGACCATTCCTTGAACCTTCATATTGTCATCGACAACAGGGAAACGGCTATGCCCGGATTCCTGATTCAGTTCATGCCAAGTCTGAACCCGGTCACCCACCGTTAAAAAGGTCGTCTCCTGTACGGGTGTCAAAATATCCTCCACCAGCAAGATTTCCTTTTTGATCAATTGGTCATAGATTGCCCGATTGATCATCGTTGCGACGGTAAACGTATCGTAACTTGTTGAGATGACTGGCATCTCCAATTCATCGGCTAACCTTTTAACGGGCTCTTCCGTATCGAATCCCCCGGTGATCAGCACCGCTGCACCCGCTTTTAACGCGTGCTCGTGGGCCTGTGTACGGTTCCCGACGATCAGCAGGTTTCCTGCACCCGTATATCTCATCATGGCATCCAGCTTCATCGCCCCGATGACGAATTTATTTAATGTCTTATGAAGTCCCGTTTTCCCACCCAGAACTTGTCCGTCAACAATATTGACTACCTCTGCAAAAGTGAGCTTTTCAATATTCTCTTTTTTCTTTTTCTCAATGCGAATCGTGCCAACCCGCTCAATCGAGCTCACGTAGCCCTGGTTCTCCGCCTCTTTAATTGCCCGGTATGCCGTACCTTCACTAACATTCAATGCTTTCGCTATTTGACGGACGGAAATCTTTTCGCCAACAGGGAGCCCATCGATATGTTTTAATATTTGTTCATGCTTTGTAGCCAAGCGCTTCACCCTTTTCACGGTATTCCTATTCCCCATTATAAGGTCAAAGAGCCTAGTTTATCAAACAACTACTAGTATTGGCGCAACCTTTTATATTCAGGCTGTCGTTTTACCTTTTGTTTCTTAGGAGAATATAGTATGCCCGTCAAGTTTCCAGCTACCGCCAACAATGCAAACAACAGCCAAGATCCAGCGAACAGACCCTCCAGACCACCACTTTCCAACGATAAACGCGGCACGGCATAATACAGCATCACACCGCATAGTAGCAAACACAGTAATAACCTCTGTTTCATCCAATCCCCCCTTTTTTTTCATCTATTCATTTTATGCCTGTGAAAGGAAAAAAGACTTGGCTGCAAAACGAGACTTTACTTTCCGATTGCTGTAATGACCCTGCATGAAAGGCAATGTTGCTGGGAAAACCCGTCATTTCGGCTGGTCATCCCCACACGTACACATAAAAAAACGGAAGCCCTGCAGGCTCCCGCTTCTTTTATAATTCGATTTCATCTCCGGCTTCCATGATCAGTCCATTTCCCTCTTCAAGCAAATCAATGAATTTGTTAGGATCCTGTTTGATGACAGGGAAAGTATTGTAATGAATCGGCACGACTTGTTTGGATTGAAGGAATTTCGCTGCAAGTGCGGCATCTTCCGGGCCCATGGTGTAATTGTCGCCGATTGGCAGGAATGCCAAGTCAATCGGATGTCGCTCCCCGATCAGCTTCATATCGGAAAATACCGCTGTATCCCCTGCATGATAGATCGTTTTCCCTTCTATCGTAAGCAATATGCCAGCAGGCATTCCCAAATAAATGATTTGCCCATCCCCGTTATTGAATCCCGTTCCATGGAATGCTGGCGTCAGTTTCACCTTTCCAAAGTCGAACTCGAAAGCTCCGCCGATGCTCATCCCGTGTGTTCGAACTCCTTGAGCACCCAGGTAGTCGGCCATCTCTGCAATGCCGATGACAAGTGCATCATGCCTTTTGGCCAATTCAACCGTATCACCGACGTGGTCATTATGGCCATGTGTTAAGATGATCACATCCGGTTTCACATCTTCTACCTTCAAATCGGTCAATTCGTTTCCAGTAATGAATGGATCGATTAAAATCGTTTTACCATTCGTTTCGACTTTTACAACTGCATGTCCATGAAAAGATACTTTCATTTTTGATGCTCCCTTCCCATACCCACTAATTTTTTTAAGTAGCTTTCTTAGGCCTTTCCCATTTACTATACTTTTAAATATTGCTATGGTAATTATATCTTATTAATGGAGGTATCGTCATGAATGAACGTTTGACAGAACTACAAAATTGGCTACAGGCCAATGAGACTGAAGCCGCTTTACTTACATCTACAGAGAGCATCTTCTATTTGAGCGGTTTTTTTAGTGATCCTCACGAAAGACTGCTGGCACTTGCCATTTTTGCAAATGCCGACCCATTCCTTGTCTGCCCGAAGATGGAAGTTCCGGATGCTAAACAGGCTGGATGGGCTGGAGATATCATCGGTTACACCGACATTGAAGATCCATGGGAAAAAGTTAAGCAAGCAGTGGAGAATCGCGGGTTATCCATTAATAAAATGGCTATTGAAAAAGAGCATATGAATGTAGAACGTTATGAAAAGGTCCAACAACACTTCGGAGCCCCAAAGCTCGTTTCCGCAGAAGAAAAACTTCAAAGGATGCGAATGATCAAGTCGGAAGATGAAATGGTCAAAATCCGTGAAGCATGCCGTCTTGCCGACTTTGCGATTGAAGTGGGTGTCAGCGAAATTCATGAAGGTAAAACGGAAATGGAAATCCTTGCAGCGATAGAATACGAATTGAAAAAAGCCGGAGTCAGCCAAATGTCTTTCTCCACCATGGTCCTGACTGGTAAAAATGGCGCTTCCCCACATGGCACACCTGGGAATACGAAGGTTCAGCGCGGCGACCTCGTCCTCTTTGACCTTGGCGTCGTTCATGAAGGGTACTGCTCTGACATCACTAGAACGGTCGCTTACGGAGATATCAATGATAAACAGGCAGAAATATATGAAACTGTACTTAAAGCACAAGAAGCTGCCGTTAGAGCCAGTAAACCTGGTGTATCCTGTTCCGAGATAGACCTGACGGCCAGAAACATCATCAGCAAAAAGGGATACGGTGAATTCTTCCCGCACAGACTCGGCCACGGGCTTGGGATCAGCGTCCATGAGTATCCATCCTTGACTGAAACGAATTCCCTCGAGCTTCAATCCGGAATGGTTTATACCATCGAACCTGGCATATATGTTCCAAATGTTGCAGGCGTAAGGATTGAAGATGATCTATTGATCACGGATACTGGCTGTGAGGTTTTGACCAAATTCCCGAAGAGCCTGCAAATCATAAAATGATAATGCATTAACCAATTAATATAACAAAAACCGGATACCCCCGCCTTCATTTAAGACGGGGGTATTTATTCAACATTTCAACTAATCGGTCCGCAGTTCATACTTCATTGCTTTATCACTGCCGTCAAACCAAATGACCAGCCATTCACTATCAATTCTTATGATTCCCCTTTCGGCACCGAGATAATAAACAACATTATCTTCCTCTTTAAAATATTCCGTTTCTGTTGGAGACCCTAAAAGCGTAAACACTTCTTCTTTTGTCATGCCTATCAATTCGTGTTCATTCATTAAATCTTCTACCAGGTATACTCTTCCTTCATCATCATTTAGCCATCTTTCAGCGGTGAAGCTTGATTCATATTCATACACCCCCAACAGAACCACACAAAAAAATAGAAGGGCAAAGCCAAGGCATGTAATGACTATAAATCTAATTTTGAGTTTCCTTTTATTATGCCGGTCGGTATATTTCCATGAAATCCATTGAAAAAATAGTAATAGAATAAATGGAAGCAGCAGTGCTGATATACTCATTAAACTGATAGAAGCATGTGCAGCATTGATGAAAAAAATATAAATGAAATAGATCAAAGCATACAAAAGCACGAATGAATATAATGCATAGTTTACTATTTTTGAAACACTCAAAGAAAAAACTCCCCTTTCACATTAAAGATTACCATAAATAAACAAATGGGTTCCTGCAATGATTCCTTACATCATAAGAGTTGGAAACATATTGTTCCATTTTTCAATTTCCAGATTATTGGCATAAACATTCGCTAATTTGTTACAATTGAAATCAGATCCATTAGGTAAATCATAGTATAATAGGATTTAAATAGAAGGAGGAGATTCACTTGAATAGTATAGATTATAAAAATATTCTTGTTGCAGTGGACGGCTCGGAAGAAGCAGAGTGGGCTCTAAAAAAGGCAATCTACTTAGCAAAACTCAGTGACGCTACCCTTGTGCTCACACACATCGTGGATACAAGGAATTTCCCTACTGTCGAAGCTTATGATATGACTATCCGTGATCACTCTGAAACCTTTGCCAATGAGTTATTGGACAAGTATAAAACGGAAGCCATTGCTTCTGGGATTACAAAGGTCCAAACAGAAGTTGCATATGGTTCTCCTAAAGTTCAAATTCCAAGGGATTTAGCGAAAAAGCATTCGATCGATTTAATTGTTTGCGGTGCAACGGGCCTTAATGCAGTCGAACGTTTCCTTATCGGCAGCGTGTCGGAAGGCATCGTTCGCCATTCAAACTGTGATGTTATGGTCGTGCGTGCGAATTAATAAGAGAAAATGATAAAAAGCTCGTTCGCCAAATTGGTGAACGAGCTTTTCCTTGTTATTCACTTACCAGTTTTTCCGCTTTTTCAATCGCCAGCAAGACTTGGGCAAAACCTGTACCGCCCGCACTGTTACGGCGTTTAACGGCTTCATAAGGATTTAATGCATCATAAATATCATGTTCAAACAAATCGGAAGCTTCCTGGAATTGTTCAATGCTTAGGTCCACTAAATAGCAGCCATTCTGGACACAGAACAATACAAGCTTCCCGACCACTTCGTGCGCCTTACGGAAAGGCATTCCCTTTGAAGCTAGGTAATCAGCTAATTCCGTCGCATTCGAGAAGTCATTTTTTGTTGCTTTTTCCATTACGTCCGTTTTCACTTTCATCGTTGAAATCATGCCGGCAAATATTTTAAGTGAACCAACAATGGTCTTAACCGTATCAAAAACGCCTTCTTTATCTTCTTGCATATCTTTGTTATAAGCAAGCGGCAGTCCTTTCAAAACAGTCAATAACCCCGTTAGGTTCCCATAAACCCGTCCTGTTTTACCACGGATCAATTCCGCCATATCAGGATTTTTCTTTTGCGGCATAATGCTGCTTCCCGTGGAAAACGCATCATCCAATTCAATGAATTGGAATTCCTGGCTTGACCAGAGAATGATTTCTTCGCTGAAACGGGATAAATGCATCATCATTGTTGCACTGTTACTCATGAATTCAATCGCAAAATCACGATCACTTACCGCATCAAGGCTGTTTTCGTAAATCCCCTCAAACCCCAATAGCTCCGCACTGAGTGCACGGTCAATCGGGAAAGTCGTCCCAGCTAATGCCCCAGCACCCAATGGAGAAATATTGATCCTTTTGAAACTCTCGGTGAAGCGCTGCTTATCACGCTCAAGCATCCAAAAATAAGCCATTAAGTGATGCGCAAATGAAATGGGCTGTGCACGCTGTAAATGTGTATAACCTGGAATTAACGTTTCCACATTTTTCTTGGATTGTCCCAAAATCGCTACTTGCAAATCATTGATGAGTTCCAGGATCACTTTCGTTTGGTTCCGCATATATAGATGAAGGTCGGTTGCAACTTGGTCATTACGGCTTCTTCCTGTATGAAGCTTTCCGCCAACTGGACCGATTTCGCTTATTAGCATACTTTCCAGGTTAAGATGGATATCTTCCATCTCAACCTTAAAAGTCAATTCACCCTTCTCAGCCTTTTCCTGTAAACTTTTCAGACCTGCAATGATCTGATCCGCATCTTCCTCAGGTAAAATGCTGCATTGCTTTAACATGGTTACATGAGCTAAACTGCCTTGAATATCTTCAAGGACAAGTTCCTGGTCAAAGGAAATGGAAGCTCCAAACTCATCTACCCATTCTTCGGCAGATTTCGTGAATCTTCCTCCCCAAAGCTTGCTGCTCACACTGTCACCTTCTTGTTATTGACCATGCTGTTCACTTTCGTTGGAAGACCCCATAACTTAATGAATCCAACTGCTGCATCATGATCGAATTCATCCGCTTTTGTATAGGTAGCCAATTTTTCGTCATATAGGGAGTACTCGGATTTTCTTCCTTCAACAATCGCATGACCTTTGAATAGTTTGACACGGACCGTACCCGTTACATTCACTTGTGTTTCTTTCAGGAATGCAGCCAAAGCCTTTTGAAGCGGAGAGAACCAAAGTCCTTCATAAATCAATTCAGTCATTTTCTTCTCAATCACTGGCTTGAAGTGAGCCAATTCTTTTACAAGCGTGATATCTTCAAGTTCTTTATGTGCAGCTATCAATGTCATCGCACCGGGAGCTTCATAGACTTCACGTGATTTGATTCCTACTAATCTATTTTCAACGTGATCGATACGCCCAACTCCGTGTTTGCCGGCAATTTGATTCAACTCGACAATCAGGTCAGCCAGTTTATAGTTTTTATCATTCAATGTAACCGGCACACCCTGTTCAAAACCAATTTCAATGATATCGGCAGTATCTGGCGTACATTCAAGGCTTGTAGTCAAATCATATGCTTCTTCGGGCGGAGCAGCCCAAGGATCTTCCAGGATTCCACACTCGTTACTTCTTCCCCAAAGGTTTTGGTCAATCGAGAACGGACTCGCCATGCCAATCGGAACGGGAATGCCATTTTTCGCTGCATATTCAATCTCCTCTTCACGAGACCATTTCCAGTCACGAACAGGTGCAAGAACTTGCAAATTAGGGTTCAAGGCGGAGATGGATACTTCGAAACGCACTTGGTCATTTCCTTTGCCCGTACAACCGTGCGCAACAGCTACCGCGTTTTCCGCTTCAGCCACTTCCACTAATTTCTTTGCGATCAGCGGACGTGATAAAGCTGATACCAATGGATATTTCCCTTCATACAAAGTATGTGCCTGAAGAGCCATCAATGCGAATTCATCAGCGAATTCGTCCTTCGCATCAATGACATAGGAACTTACCGCACCAACAGTGATCGCTTTTTCTTTAATGAAGTCCAAATCTTTTCCTTCACCGACATCCAAACAGCATGCCACAACTTCGTATCCTTGATCTTGTAACCATTTAATTGCAACGGAAGTATCCAAACCTCCGGAATATGCTAAAACAACTTTTTGATTTTCCATTTCCATCGTCCTTTCATGTGAATAAAAATTCATCGTTTGTTATTTTTATTCAATCTATGATTAGTACTTTATCATCTTTATTAAAGGAATACAAGGGGTATTTTAAAGATTTTGCTAAATAATCCGCTAATAATTTTAGTGAATTTACACATTGGATGCTTCCGCGGGAATATAGTAAACTAGGAGTATGATAAATCGAAAAGCGGAGGGCATATGAAAGAACTATTTACCTTTGATGAACGGCTTGGCATCTCAATTCCCGATTTGAATCTGGAGTGGGATGAATATACAAAAGGCGAGCAACAGCAAATACTCGTACACTGGGAGAATATCCGGGGAAGCATCCCGGACCGCATCAAGGAACTTGAATCCACCATTAACCGAAAGCAGTTTCGGCTCTCCGATGAGAGTAATTTCGCTAAATCATGCCAGCTCAATTCCGAAATTGCGGAACTTGCTTCCATCATCAATGATTTATGGCTATGGTATCGTGCCAATCAAGTCGTAAGTGAAAAGATGCATAATTAAGGCCTATTCCATGCAAAAAAAAGCCACAGTTTAAAACTGTGGCTTTTTTTGCATCCTCTTATAAATCCTTGCGAAGTTCACCAACGACATGTCCCAATTCCGGAAGAATCAATTTATTCATCGCAAGCCGAACCGCCCCTGATGAGCCTGGGGTGGAAAAAACGGCTTTATTGTTCACGACTCCGGCAATCGCCCTGGATAAAATGGCGGCAGACCCGATATCCTCTTGATAACTAAGCATTCGAAAAATCTCGCCAAAACCGGGAATTTCCTTGGTCATCAACTCTTTGACCGCCTCGATCGTTACATCCCTATTGGCGATGCCAGTGCCCCCATTTGTTAATATGACATCGACCTTGCTGCTTTTGCTACCAGAAGTGACCGCATCCTGAATCGCTTCCCGCTCATCTTTAACGATTACATATTCATTCACTTCATGACCATTCGAATTCAGCAAATCCATCATCAGTGCTCCGCTTTTATCGCTTTCTTCATTACGTGTATCACTGACGGTTATCACCATGCAGCGAACTGCCTCCGTGATGGCTTTTTTATGATTCTTGACACTCATTCTTCATCAGCCTTCTTATCCAGTAAATAACGATATTGATAGAACTTCTGGGCAAATTCACTGACACTCCGGGTCATTTGATAATTGGATCCAGCCCCGATGGCCATACTGATGAACGGTATGCCACGAACCAATTTTTTTCGAAAAACAGTAATGGATAATGCTTTCAACAGCTGCTTCAGAGGCTGTTCCATCCAGGTAGGGTTTGTCAGTTCTTCAATTCCTAAATAAAAATAGTCATCTTCTGCGGTCTGGACCTCGCGGATCAATTCTTCCCACGCTATTCCTTGGAGCCTCTTTGGCATCGCTCCTGCATTGAATACCTTAAGGGCCAACATCATTTCAAACGGCGTATTCACCTCAACACCATAAGACATCGCAATTAGCTGTACGATCCTGACATTGATGACCGTCATGGCTGGAATATCGCTCCCTAGCAGAAGGAGGCCTCCTGATCCGCTCATCCCGCCCTGTGCAAATGAATATAAGCGATGCTTAGCGATATGCTGATTGGCTATGTAATTCAACTGATCGATCGATAAGTGATTCAAATCACTCAACGTTTCGATTTCTTCATTAAACACGCGCGCAGATGCTAAAATCCGCTCTCTTGCATCTATTTGAACTTGTGAGCTCTGAACCATGGCATGTAAATGAAAAAGCCAGGTATCCAGCTTTTCAAAAAACTGTTGTTGGACGTTTTCAGGAAGCAGGGCAAACCCCTGCTCCAACCATTTATCATACAGTGCAGCAAGGTCCGTGGGCTCATATTGATAAAGTTTTTCCTGCCATTCACTAATTTCATTCCAAATTTTCATTTCCCGGTTCGTGAATTCCATGCATCAAGCCTCCTATGTACAGAATTGGTGGATTCTCCCTTAAGTATACCATAGAGGGAAGCTTTTCAGAGAACGGATGATAGGAATCCAGTGTGAATGGGGATGGGCTGCATGGACATAAACTCCATGAGGAGTCGGACTTTGAGGAGGGAATTTCATGGGAAAGACCCCTTACCAGTGGAATAAGGGATCATTATAAAAAAACAGGAAGTCATGTTTTCCAAGTTTCGCTCAAGGCTATCTTCATCGTATCCCTGACAATCATGATTTCTTCATTAGTGGGGATGACCATGACTTTTACAGGGGAATAGGGTGCATTGATGAACGCTTCCTTACCCGAGGTGCGATTGAGATCCTTATCCCAATAAACTCCCATGAATTCAAGTCCCTCCAAGATTCGGCCCCTAATGGTTTGACTGTTTTCACCGATGCCCGCTGTAAAAATGATGCCATCCACACCTCCCATTTTAGCTGAATAGGAGCCAATGTACTTGTGAATTCGGTCTGCGAATACTTTAAGTGCGAGTTCAGCCCGCTCATTGCCTTCATCCGCTTCAACTTGAATATCGCGCAGGTCGCTGGAAAAACCGGAAAGGGCCAGCAGGCCGCTTTTCTTATTCAGGACATCCAGAACTTCATCTACTGTTTTACCCGTCTTCTCCATGATATAAGGAATCAATGCAGGGTCGATGTTCCCTGAACGCGTTCCCATAGTAACACCGGCCAATGGTGTAAATCCCATTGATGTATCAATTGATTTGCCGCCCTTTATGGCCGTGATGCTTGCACCATTCCCTAAATGGCACGATATCAATCGAAGCTGTTCAATTGGGCGGCCAATCATTACGGCAGCACGCTGTGATACATATTTATGTGAAGTACCATGAAACCCATACTTTCTTATTCCGTATTTTTCATAATATTCAAGAGGCAAGCTGTACAAATAGGAACCTTCTGCCATCGTTTGATGGAAGGCAGTGTCGAATACCGCAACCGCTGGCACATCATCCAGTGCTTGCCTGAAGGCTTTGATCCCGGTGATATTGGCGGGATTATGAAGGGGCGCCAACTCGGAAAGCTTTTCGATTTCCTCTATTACGTCCTCCGTAATCAAGACCGATTCGCTGAATACCTCACCGCCATGCACCACCCGATGCCCTACGCCATCTATCTCTTCAAAGGAGTCAATGATGCGATGGTCAATCAGCTTTTCCAATAAAAGCCCTACAGCCACTTCATGATTGGGTATATCAAGCGTTTCAGAAACCTTGTCGCCTTCGACGCTTAAAGTAAATGCGGAATTTTTCAAGCCGATTCTTTCTACAAGACCTTTTGTAATTACTTTTTCACAAGGCATCTCAAAAAGCTGAAACTTCAATGAAGAGCTGCCCGCATTAATAGCCATGATTTTTGACATCCATCCTGCTCCTTTTCTCTAAGCTAGTTCTTCCAATGTTATCTCAACGAAACGTGCAGTGTATTGAACAATCTTATCATGACAAGCAGGTTCAACCAAATATTAATGAACAATTGCAAATAATCACTCTCAAATAAAAAAATGAAAGCCAATGCCCGGGGCATCAGCTTTCATTGACTATTTTTCCTCTTTAAACCAATCGTCCATCTGTTGCATGACAGACCTGGTCGCTTCGAAATCCGACAACTTCGGAAGCTGTACGAGCAATGCCTTCTTCGGTGCTTCGATACCCTCTTTTTTCTTTTGAAGAATCAGGATGCTTTTCGCAGCCGCTTCACTCTTAAACATGGAAAGCGGCAATTGCACCATCCCTTGAATATGTGTATGCTTCTTCAGGAAATCATTGAGTTTCGGCGCTTCCTCCGAGACGAACAGGTTATTCGGGACAATGAAGAATAGATGTCCGCCTTCCTTCGCGTGTTTAACACCTTGTTCAATAAACAAATGGTGGGCATACGAATGTCCCTTATCGGCCTTCAATTCATATTCAGCTGCACGCACATCATTCGGATAATAACCAATCGGCAAATCACTGACCACAACATCTGAAGGATCGATGAAAAGCGGCTCCAGGCTGTCCTGGTTGAAAAATTGCAGCGGGTGTTCTTGCAGGTTGGCACCTGCATAAGCAAGCCTGATCAAGGTTTCATCAATCTCGACACCATATGAAGCGATGTTTTTATCAGTAAGTTGATTCAAGATCGCAAATAGTAAGTTCCCCGTTCCGATGGCTGGATCGAGCATGACTATCTCTTTTTGATCCTTTGTGAATTTACCTACTAAATAACTGACGAACATGCCGACTGCATCAGGAGTCATATGATGATTCGGCTGAACGCTCTGCTGCATGCCTTTTAAAATGGCAAGCTGGTACGCTTTTCGGATTGCTTCTTTTTCATATTTCCCTGGTGAAAATGAAGCATAATGCTTCACTAACCTTTTTTTCGATACTTCACTGATTTCCTCCTGCAGGACTTTCCCTTCGAAGAAATTCTCGCCCGTTTCACCCAGGGCATCCAGATACGTACATGATAGTTCACTTTGCAATATTTGGGCTGTTTCATCAAATTCATAAAATAATTGTTCAACTGGGGTAGACTTCACTTATTAATTCCTCCTGTTTGCTTCTGTCCCTATTTTAATGGTAAGAAGAAAGAGATACAAGCCGTACGTCCTGCTCATCATTCTTCGTCTGTTTAACGTACTGTTTTCTGCTTTGAAATTATTAAATACAAGGTGTAAAATTCGGACGTTGATTTCCACTTCAGGCACTCGCTTTCCGCGGGCGGTCGGGGAGCCTCCTCGGCTTGCGCCTGCGGGGTCTCCCTAGACACGCTTTTCCCGCAGGAATCTCGTACCTTACGTTCCAAGCAACTTTGTTTTGAAATTCAGATAGAAACTCTTTTGTCTAAAAAAGTGGCTAGGAATGGTCACACCCCGAACCATGAAATGTTTTGGTGGACTTGATTTCCATTCCAGGCACTCGCTTTCCGCGGGCGGTCTGCCCTCGGCTTGCGACTGCGGGGTCTCCCCTGGACGCGCTTTTCCCGCAGGAGTCTCGTACCTTACGTTCCAAGCAACTTTGTTTTGAAATTCAGATAGAAACTCTTTTGTCTAAAAACTCAAATACGGATTGTGTTGTTGCCCTGTATTTTTTATTACTTGGATAGGCTCAATGAATGCCCCAACAGAATACCATGCATGAGGTGGTGATTATATATGGATAATCAATATCAAAACTATCATGGGCAGGTTAATCCGATAAATCAGCAACATGATATTCAGTCAGCAGATGAATTAAACAGGCAACAACAGGGGTTTCAACAAGGGTTTCGACAAGGATTTCGACAAGGGTATCGACAAGGGTATCGAGAAGGATTTCGAGCAGGGCAACAACAGGGGTTTTTCCCAGGACCAAGACAAATGCCGTCGTGGCCTAATGAAATTGACATAAAAGTTGGAACACCTAATGGTCAAGAGTGGTCTGGCAAGGTTGTTTTACCACAAAATGGTCCGACTTTCGAGCCTTAACTGATCCAGCATATAATAAATGAAACTCGTCAAAAGAAACGAACTGTATCGATCGACCTCAGAAATTAATAATAAGCACAACTTAAATGAATATTAGAGCCTAAAAAGGACCTGTCCACTTCAACGACAAGGTGTTTATCAACAAGAAAATCAACATTAAAACAAAAAACCGGGCACATTGAGCCCGGTTTTTTAAAATTTGCATCTTATTTTGCCGCTTTAGCCGCTTCGATTGCACCTTCGTAATTAGGATGGCTGGTACCTTCACTTACATATTCTACATAAGTGATTTCATCAGAGCTGTTCACTACGAATACAGAGCGAGCCAATAGACGAAGTTCTTGCATGACGACACCATATGCTTCACCGAATGAAAGGTCACGGTGATCGGAAAGAACTTGAACATTGTCCAATCCGCTTGCAGCACACCAGCGTTTTTGCGCGAAAGGAAGATCGTTACTTATCGTAAGTACTTTTACATTATCCAATTTTGCCGCTTCTTCATTGAATTTACGTGTCTGTGCGTCACAAACACCTGTATCCACAGATGGCACCACGCTGATAATGCGGACAGAACCTTTGGAGTCGTTTAAAGTAACCGGTGATAAGTCATTAGCCAATACTGTAAAATCAGGTGCTTTGTCCCCAACTTTTAGTTCTGGTCCCACTAAAGTGATCGGGTTGTTTTTAAATGTAACTGAAGCCATTAAAAATTCCTCCTTTTTCTGCTATATGTACAAGCATAATAATATTTGTTTTGCCGGAATTTTGCAATTAATTGAATTGGGAAATGTGATTGGCGCTTGTACATGACTTCCAAGCTTTTGAATGTGTAATGATATACTGCAGCAAAAATAAAAACTCGGCGGATGCCGAGTCGCAGTTAGAAATCTATATCCATTTTAGGTTCTTGGTACCTTTTTGCAGCTGGTTGACTGCCGCCTTGGTTTTGATTACTGCCCTGCTTTTGATTATTGTCTTTCTTGGATAGCATGGACTGAATCTTATCGACGACTTGAGGAGCTAAATCCATCATTTTTTCGAGAAGATGCGTCCCTTCATCCAGATGGATCATTTTCACCCCATGGGAACCGACAATCAAAAAGGCAATTGGTGTTATGGAAACCCCGCCGCCGCTACCGCCGCCAAAAGGCTGCTTGGAACCACCTTGCTGTCCTTGATGGTTTCCATCCATCACAAATTCACTGCCACCGGCTGCAAAACCAAATCCCACTTTGGATACGGTTAAAATGACACTTCCATCCGGAGTTTCCACCGGATCTCCGATGATCGTGTTCACATCGACCATTTCTTTCAGATTTTCCATTGCTTCTTTCATTAAACCTTGGATCGGATGATCTGACATTTAAATTCCCTCCACTCTAGAACGATTGTTTATTGGAATCACCTGATAGCTTCGCTAATTTACTCGACTTGAAATGCGGCTTCCCGCCTTTCCAATAACGAAGCAGTTTTATTCCAGTCACCATAGCCTGCCCGATTCTAAATTGTAATATGCAGGAAATCGACGTGTTTGCCTGCCATCTCTGAAAGTCGGGTGTAATGGAATAGGAGGGCATGATCCGGAAGTTGAAATAGGTTGTCAGCAAACCGATGATGGAACCTTTGAGTGCCCAGCATGCTCCAGTTAAAACACCGGTGTGTGCAGCGTTTTTAGTACCGACCTTACTATGCCAAGTGAATTTTTTGACTTGGACTTTCCCAGCGAAGTGACGGACGATCTTATGGAAACCGATTATATGCTGAAGCATCTCCAGAATGTCTGCGAATCCGTCACGCATATCTTCGGCTGTAATTTTTTTCTTTTCTTCCTTTTTTGTTTTTCCGTTCATTTCTTGCTCTTTGTTTACTACTACAGTTGTCGAGTCATCTTCCATTTTGATGACCGGAACCTTGATTGTATAGTGAAAAAGCCCATACCAAGCTGATAATTTAATATGTATTAGGTCATTCGTTTGGACACGTTTGTAGTCGATGGACACTCTTACTTTTGTGAAAACAACTATTAGCAACACCAAAATGAGGATACCTATAATCAACAAAAGCCACTTCATGCACCCACACCCCTTCAGCCTATCATTATTGGCTTATGCAAAAAAAAATAAACCTGTAAAAGCGAAAATCACGCTCTTACAGATTTATGACTGGAAGAAATCATCTTCTGATCAACACAACGCCCGTGTCTGCAAAGATATCATGCAAAGCCTGTTTCTTCGGTAATAGGCCTGCCAAGAGATAGCCGATCCAAGTGATCTTTGAAATATAACGGCCAATCAGCTCCCTGAACAAAATCGTGCCCCATGAAATGTTTCTTTTCTCTTCCTTCAATGCAACGACTTTCAGTCCAAAAATCATTTTACCAAGAGTTTGGTTCAAGAATTTGGTCATCAAAACAAAGTATAAGAAGAATACGACCCCCGTTAAAAATCCCTCTGCGGAAAACCAGAGATCATCTGTCCCTTCATAAAACTTGAAGATGGGATGAATCAAAATCCTGTTCAAACTTCCGATAACCAATAGGTCGGCTAAATAGGCCCAAAACCTCATCCAAAAACCGGCAAAATGCACTTTCATTACTCCGTCATCCTCCACGGCATTACTGACTGGTGTAAATCCCTGCTCAACGGGAACCTCTTGATCTGCCATTAGATTGGATGAAGCAATTTGTTCATTATTTTCATTTCGTTCCGTCATCCTTCAGCCCCCCTATTCCGCATACAAATACATTAAGCGTGGAGAATTTGAAGAGGAAAGGATTTTTGTCAAGACTGCCGTTTCCACATCATTTCCCAACATTTTTTGCGCACCCATACTGAATAATGAACCGAATCCTGCCTCATCTGTATAACGGATAACTTGAGCATCCTTTTCACCGATATCCGTTTTCATCGCTGCAATTACATCATCCAAATGGCCGAAATCATCGATTAGATGGTTTTCTTTAGCCTGACGTCCATCATAAATGCGGCCATCTGCGATTTCCCTTACTTCCTTCTCTGACATACCGCGTCCATCTGCAATGATTTTTACAAATTGGTCATAAGAATTATCGATCATGTCTTGGAGTATTTCACGTTCTTCACCAGTCATTTCCCGGGTCGGACTCATAATATCTTTGTGTGGTCCGCTTTTGATGGTTTGGAACTCAACACCATACTTCTTGGCCAACTTCTCGTAATTATACCCCTGCATGATGACACCAAGTGAACCCGTCATCGTTTCCGGACTAGCATAAATCTTATCGGCTGGTGCAGAAATATAATACCCACCTGAAGCTGCCATAGACCCCATTGATACATAAACAGGTTTTTTCACTTTCTTGATATCAAGGATCTTTTCATATATCTCTGCACTTTCGACGACACCGCCGCCTGGAGAATTCACCCGAAGGATGATTCCTTTGATATCGTCATTTTCCTCAGCCATCTTCAGCTTATCCATGAAGGCACGGTGATTATATGTTGCCGAACTAAGTAATGAGGCTTCTCCTGTATCTTGAATCGTGCCCTCTACATCGAATACGGCAATAACATTAGAGAAATCATCGCCTTCTATGACTTCCTCATAAAATGCACTTTCAGAAGCAAATAAATCATCAATGATATTTTCCGTATCCGCTGTAAATAGAGTCGTAGCCGTCCCTACAGCAATAGAAACAAAAAATAAAACGGCTGCAATTCCAAGTGCCGCCCAACGCTTTCCATTCATCTGTTTTCCCCCTTAAATATATGTATCCTTCTTACCATACGAACTAAAGACGAAAATGTTTCATTCCATGATAAACCAAGACATATAAAATTGTAGCAAATAATCCTCAAATTGGAAATGAATTGGTTCATTTTGGACAATCTCCATTTGTTTTTTCAATATCCATTAATATATTAATTTTCCCAAGTTTCAATTTTTGAGCTGAGCAGTAAATCACGTAAAGGGAAAATCAGCTCAACTAAAAAGCTGCCGGGATCATCCTGGCAGCTTCTCTATTTATTGCTTTGGTGCTAATTCAATTGCTGACTGAATGGCCGCAAGCATGCTTTTTTCATCAGCGATGTTCTTTCCAGCGATATCAAAGGCTGTGCCATGATCTACGGAAGTTCGGACTATGCCGCCCTTGAGCCCTACAGTAATATTGACCCCAGCCTCAATTCCCATAACCTTGATTGGGGCATGTCCCTGATCATGATAACAGGCAATGACAATATCAAAATCCCCACGGCCAGCCCGGAAGAACAATGTATCTGCAGGAAGCGGCCCGCTTACATTGATTCCCTCAGCCTGTGCCTTCTCTATTCCAGGCATTAACTTCTCTTCTTCTTCACCATTTCCAAATAAGCCATTTTCCCCTGCATGAGGGTTTATACCACAAACGGCGATGCTTGGGTTTTGGAAGCCCGCCTTTGTCAGCGTTTCATGTGCAAGCTTAATTACTTTGTACGTCCGTTCAGGATTAATGCTTTCAATAGCTTCAATCAGCCCCATATGAGTCGTCAAATGGATGACCTTTAAATTGGGAGTGGTCAGCATCATCGAAAAGTCATTTGTATCCGTAAGGTCAGCAAGAATCTCTGTATGACCCGGATACATATGACCACCTTTGTGGAGCGCTTCTTTATTCAGTGGGGCTGTACAGATTGAATGAATTTTCTTCTCCTTTGCCAGGTCGATGGCCTTTGCCAAGTATTGAAAGGCGCCGTCTCCCGCTAAGGCAGATACCTCTCCAAACGGAAGGTCCAAAGGTAGGATGTCCAGATCCAGAACATCTATCGAACCGAACTCATATTTCGCCTCTGCAGGATCTTTTATGGCATGAACCATCCCCTCAAAGCCTACGATAGGCTTTACCTTTTCTATTATTTTCGCATCTCCGATAATAAGCGGCCTGCACTGTTGATACACCTCAACGTGAGACAATGCTTTTACGATAATTTCCGGGCCAATTCCCGCTGCATCTCCCATCGTAATTCCGATAATGGGTCTCATCAATCATTCTCCCCCTTCAACTTATTCATCGCATGGATAAATACGTCCTCTGAACCAAATCCTCCAGCTTTCGTGACGACATGAATAGCGTCATTACCTAGGAATTTGGAGATCGGGACCCCTATTTCCAGTTCATCCAGCAATTCGAAACCTTTTACATCCCATAGATTGCATATTTGCTTGGCAGTATCGCCGCCTGTCATTGTCACACCTTTAAAATATTGTTTCTCTAACAGGACAGAACATACTGTTCCAATCGCTTTCACAATCTCGTTACTGACCTGTGTATGAGTAAGGCCTTTAGATTCGCCTGTTTTCCAAGCCCTTTCAATATCCGCGTTTTCTGCAGTGGAATAAATGACGACATCCTGCCCTTGTGCTGCCATTTGGATGGCCTCATGATAAACTCTCCTGATTTCCTCAGTTCTTTCCCGGTCGTCCCCTACAGCTTTATGGGACTCGAATGATATGGCATGTACCTGGGTCTGTTCCAACATTTTTTTCAATTGTTTCCGTGAATTCTTATTTACACTTCCGATCACTGTAAGGACCGGCGAGCTTGAATTAGGGATCTTCAATCGATTTTCCTTGTTTGGTATGGAATAATGGTCAGGCAGGTAATTGGCGATCCCTGCCGACCCCGCCCATGCCACGTCAATATTCATTTCCTTTGTATAATTCAATATGTCTTTCAAATGCTGCTCTTCGGTTGCATCGATGATGATATACGTTATCGAATCCTTTGCAAAACCTAATAACATACTGTTCACATGGTTTTTGCCTTTGTCCAAATCCTTCACTGTAATTGTACCAATTTTATGTGATGTCTGGGCGCCAATCAACTCTGGCAGATAAGATTGGGTCACAGGCGTTTTTGGGTCCTTGGAAATCTCTGTTTCTCCAAGAGGAATACCATTTAAATAGTGGGTAGAACCCAGAATTGATCTTCCATTTTTAGGATAACCCGGAGCGATCATGACTAAATCCGGCCTTACAGCATCATAGATGGCATCTATTTCAGCACCGATATTTCCGCGCATTGTCGAATCTAGCTTTTTGAAGATCGTTGAGAAGCCAGCCCGCTTTAAAAAGCCTGCCGCTGCCTTGACTTTATCATAAGCATCCTGCCTCTCAAGTGAGCGGCTGTCTGTATCAAATACGACGGCATCATAATCCCGTACATTTTCTTCATCCAATCCAAATAGTACGGTCGTTTTAAGACCATGTCGAGCCAATTGGACTCCGCTATCATTGGCGCCAGTTAAATCATCCGCAATAATCGCTAATTTCATTTAAATCCCCTCCAAAGCATGGGCTAGCCTAATTATTGTATTTAGCCACTCCACCCTTCTTATCCAAATGCTTGGATAGGAAGCCGATGAATATCGGGAGAAGAATAGCTGTTGTCACGACACTTGCTGCAATTTGTACAGTAGCAAGCTCCGCATGGATCCCGAATGAAGCATTCGCTGCCACGATAGCCACCGGAGTCCCGACGGCGTTACCCGCAGTGGAGCCTTCAGAAGCACCGACAATCGGGTTCCATCCTATCCACTTAAAGATCAGATACCCTCCTCCACCAGTTAGGAGAACTGTAATCACACCAAGCAATACTCCACTTAATCCACCTTGGATTATCGCTGTGAAATTAATCCCCATTCCTAATGAAAAAGCAAAGAACGGAACAAGCTTATCGCTTCCTTTAGAAAGAAAATCTTTCATCTCGGAATCTAAATTCCCTAATACCACCCCGACTAGCAGCGGAAGCAATACGGCAATGAACGAAGTTGGAGAGAACATGCCATCAGCGAAGCCCATTGTCCCGAAAATAGCAAGCGCTACCATTGTTAAGAATGGACCGTCACTTAAAGCGAGAAATGGGTAGGCGGCCTTGTCTTCTTCCTTTCCATACTGACCGGCTAATGCAATATAAAGCCCGCCATTGGAATTTGTCATGGCAGCAATAATTGCCAATGGTGCCATTCCTAAAAACAATCCGTTACTATCGGCCAGCCAGAATCCAAGTAGGCCGACCAGTGCTCCTAACACCCACTTATATGTTAAAAGTGTAACGCCCTTTTTCACCGAAGTGCCTGCTGTACGAAGATTGATTTGCGTTCCGGCAATTAAGAGGAATAATGCTATCAAAGCACTTGAACTGTTCACGAACAGTTCTTCCGTAAAACCGCCAATCCTTAATAGACTAGGAAATAATGTATTGATAGTGGCTGCCAGCAATAGCGGAACAACCATCATCCCCCCTGGGATACGATCAAGCGTTGCTTTAATTCTCATAATAAAAACCCCTTTGTTTTATTATTAAAGCGCTTACAATATTTATATTAAAATATGATGTTAATAAAAGCAACACTTATAAAAATATTAAACTATCTTTAATAAAAATAGTTTAAAAATGCAATACTTCGATCAAAAAAAAAGCAAACTTAAAGTCATTCTTTAAGTTTGCGCCATAATGTTGCCCGGTTGATCCCCAATCGTTCGGCAGTTTTCGTTTGATTATAATTTTCCTCTTTCAGAACTCGCTGAATGATATACTTTTCCATTTCTTTTAGCGTCGCTTTTTGTGAAACGAAGATATCAGTCGGAATGTTATTATCTTCTATTATTTTCTCAATGGTTTCCTTTCGTATCACATACTCTTTTTCATTTAAGGCTATTTGCTTAATTAACTGTTTTAAATCGTCGATGTTGTTAGGATACGAATACTCTTCCAGAAGAGCAAGGGCATCACTTTTTATATTCATAGCTGTCGTTCCATACGTTTGATGATAATAGGATAAAAAGAATTTCGTTAAGTTTCCTATATCGCTCTTTCGTTGCGATAAATCCTGCATATGAATCGTGTTTATTGCAAAATGCCCAGCAATGGCTTCGTTGACTTGACCATTTGATACAATGAATATCGCTAGACTTTTTCTGCAGCAAATGCTTAGAAATTCTCTTAATGGTTCATAATCATTTAGACAATCGATATTCTTCAGAGTTATGGTGCGGATATGCTCAAGAGGCAGTTTGTTAAGCTCAGCTTCCTTGAATTCTTTGAAATCAATTATAAGTAGCTTTCCATTTTTAGTTTGTTCATTATGTATATAATGTACAAGAAACTCCTTACCCGTCCCTCGATTTCCTTTTAGGTGAATGATTTCATGGTTCTTATAGAGTGCTGTTACATTATTTATCAGAACGGTATCCATGGCAACCGGTTCTGAGATGGAAGCTGCCTTGATCTGTACACCTTTTTGATCGAATCGTTTCACAGGACTCGCATCTAATACATAAACCCCATATGACGAGTACAAACCATCATGCCAAAAGCCGTCTACCTCTATACTGCTGCCATCCTGTGAAAAACTGGTATGAAGCTGCTTACTTACGTTCACTTCTCCATTCATGGTTCTATATTGATCATCGCTCAATGGGTTGGAGTCAAAATCCGTTAAATGCTCATAGACGATTTGATTATCACTATTTAAAATGACGATATTATGGACTTCTTTGACTAAAAGCCTTTCAAACATCCTATTGATGTCGCTTTTGTATTGAAGATAGGTAATCATTTCCCTAGCATCATTGATGGCCCTTATGATTGATTCCTTTCCCGATTGAATGAGGAATCCTTTCATTCCATAAGAGATGGTTGTATTTATTGTAATCACATCACCAACAATCTGTTTATAGCCTTCGTTTTTCAAAGTCAAGATGAGAGGAGCTACATCTTTTGATTCACGGACCGTATAAACCTGTAAAGGAAGGTCCAATAAGTCGATAATCGATTGGGCGCCTGATGTTATATTTGAAAATCCTACGATGGCCGTTTTATCTTTAAGCTCACTGGCCAATGTCAGGGATCGGATCATATCATAACCGGAAAGGTTCATGTCGATCACTGGGATATTGACCGATTTCTTAATTAACTTGGCCGTTCCTCCCCGGCTGATTATGGCATCCGCTCCGTTTTCCTCTTCCAATTTTGCAAGTTCAACACCCTTTTCCAAGTCGCCTATGGAATACCCTATTTCCAAGTCTGGATAAAGTGGCAAACACGCTTTTATAATTGGAATCATTGATTCATACGGCGCAATGATATGTACTTTCATACACATAACCTACTTTCTTATATATCCGAACCCTACCCTTTGTATGGCAGGGATTTAAAGAGCCCTTACTGAGAATTCATTATACCATTATTCTCTTTTCACTTCCTAAAAAGACGATCCTAGTTAATCATGCAAGAGCGGACCATTCTTTCTTTTCGTTACCGCTTTAACAAAAGTGCTTCATTCCATGATAAACTATGTCATATAAAAATGTACGAAATGTACAGTTGCATTTTGTACTGCGGTTTTACTTTTTCAAAAGAAAAGAAAGCCCTTTCATAAACATACATACTAGGAGGGATCATGATGAACACTCGAAGGAATATTTATTTTTTCCATGCACCGAATGCAGAGATGCTTAGCAAGGTTGAATACTTGTCAGACTTGGCGAAGCAACATTCGTATGAAGTCATCCAGGATTTCACAAAAGCAAACATCATCGTAAGCATCGGTGATGACGGCACATTCCTGCAGGCAGCCCGTAAAACCGGGTTCAGGGATGACTGTTTATATGCTGGCATTTCCACCACAGGTAACTTGAATATGTATTGCGATTTCCACTTGGAAGATACGGATAAAATGATCGATGCCATGACTAGAGAGCAAATCGAGGTGCGTAAATATCCAGCCATCGATATCCAATTGGACGATCAGCCCTCCTTTTATGCCCTTAATGAACTCAGTATCCGGTCTTCCATCACCAAAACGTTCATCATGGATATTTTCATTGATCGACTCCATTTTGAAACTTTTCGCGGGGACGGAATCATCATTGCTACTCCGACCGGAAGCACCGCCTATAATAAATCGGTCAATGGGGCGGTTGTCGATCCCCTTCTCCCTTGCTTTCAAGTGAGCGAGCTTGCTTCCATCAATAATAATACCTATCGGACCTTAGGCTCCTCATTCATTCTTAGCGGTGATAGGACTTTGACCATCCACCTTGAACAAAACGGACCAAGCTATCCGATCATCGGAATGGACAATGAAGCCTTAAGCATCAATCATGTCGAACAGGTAAAGGTCCGGTTAAGCGGTAAAGTCATCAAGACCGTTAAGCTAAAAGACAATTCCTTTTGGGAAAAGGTTAAAAGGACCTTCCTTTGAACGTACTAAAAAGGTACCGGATATGATAGCCGGTACCTTTAAATATGATAAAATTCTTTCGTATTTTGATAAAGGGTTTCATAAACATCCTCAATCGGCAATCCTTTAATCGAAGCAATTTGACGCACACTGTCATGCATCATGCCGGGATGGGTCCATTTCCCTTCGAAAACCCCTTCAAACTGCCATGGGCCATCCGTTTCAATCATCATCAGCTTAAGTGGGTATGCCGAAACTAATTCCTGTATTTCCCTCTCATAACAAACATCAGGTGTAATCGAAATGCGGTAGCCCTTTTCGGCCATTCTTTCGACTGTGCGGATATCTCCTTTAAACCAATGAAAGTGCGCCTTTGTGATTTGATGCTTATCCAAAAGGTCGCAAACGATAGGTGCATCTTCATGGACGGCATGAAGGATAACCGGCTTTTCCATCTCTTTAGCAAAAGCCAGGAACTTCTCCAATATCACTATATACGCTGAGTTATCCATATCGGGATTTTCCTGCCTTAGATAATAGGGCAGTCCAACCTCACCTATGGCAACCATATCTTGACGATGTTCCCGCATCCAGTTCAATAATTCGTTCACTTCTTCATCACTCGGGAGGGGCTGCTCTGGATGAAAGCCAAAGGCTGGCTTAACTCGGGAATCCTCCAGTGAAAGCTGATAATTGTTAATAGAAGAAGCCAAATTCATGGAAACAGTCAGCAAGGATTGCAAATGAACCTTTTCCATGTCAGTCAGAATCTGCTTCCGCTTAACAACATCATATTTATCCAAATGGATATGGCTGTCGATGATTCTCAAATTTAATAGCCTCCTTACTTAAGTAGAAAGAGTTGGCATTAATGCTGCATATAACTCTCTTTTCAAATGAAAAAATTCATCACTAAGAAGCTGTTCTTCACTTCTTGGCCTTGGAAACGGAACTTTGACTTCTTTGATGACCGCAGCCGGTTTTGCAGATAACACATAAATTCTATCGGATAGGAAAACCGCTTCATCTATGCTATGCGTAACAAAAAGCACCGACCTCCGATTTTCCTCCCAAACCGACAACAGCCATTTTTGCATTTGCAATCTTATCAGTTCATCCAAGGCAGAAAAGGGTTCGTCCAGGCACATCAAGTCCTGTGGACTTAAGATACTCCGGATGAATGCGGACCTTTGCTTCATGCCTCCTGATAATTCATGCGGATATGCTTTCTCATACTCTTCTAATCCAGCTTTCATCAATAGGGCTTTTGCCTTTTCTTTATCTCTGATCCCAGCAAGTTCACTTCCCAGCAAAACATTTTCCAATACCGTTCTCCAAGGTAAAAGGGAAGGCTGCTGCGGCATATAGCTGATATGGCCCTTTAAACCATTTATCTTTTTACCATCCAGTGAAATGATGCCATGATCCGGCTTCAAAATACCTCCGATCAAGTGGAACAAAGTACTTTTACCGCTGCCCGATGGCCCAAGGATCGTGACAAATTCCCCATCATCCACACGAAAATTCATGTTCTCCAATATATTCTGTTTACCATCGAAAGAATAGGAGACATCTTTAATTTCCAGCTTCATCCTTGCCGCCCTCCTTTCTCTTCCAAGAAACTAAGTATTTCTCCAGGAAGGTGATGATTCCAAAAAAGACCAGGCTCATTCCCATAATGATGAAAATGGCAACAAACACTCGGTCTGTCCTGAACGCAGAGGACGCGAGCGTCATATAAACACCAATCCCCGATTTTGCCCCGAGCCACTCTGAAATAACCGCACCCATTACGCTATAGGTGGCCGAAATTTTCAGGCCGGAGAAAATGAACGGGATTGAGTGAGGAAATTCCAGCTTCCAAAATAACTGGTTTTTCCCCGCTCCCATCATCTTGAAATAATGCTTAAGTTCGTATGGTGTCTGGCGAAAACCGTCCAATGATGCAACCGCAACCGGAAAAAAACATACGAGCGAAATCACTATTAGCTTAGGCAGCATGCCAAAGCCAAACCAGATCACCAATAGCGGGGCCAAAACTATGATAGGTATATTTTGTGATAGTATGAGCAGAGGATAAACCGCGTCCTTCACACCTGGAAATAGGTGTAAGGTTGCAGCAACCAATAAGCCGATGCAGCTTCCAATAAAAAAACCCGACAACGCAAGCTCGGTTGTCGATATAAGGTGTCCGTAAAGATTGCGCGACGACTCAATTCCTTCAATGAAAATGGCCGATGGAGCGGGAAGCAGCCATTCTTCAACCTTCAATAAGACTGTCACTGACTCCCAAACTATCAGCAACAATAATAAAAGAAAGAAGGGAGCCCCCTTCTTCCAAATTCCCCTTCCGATCATGCCCGATATTTCTCCGTTAACGTATCCATCGTAATCCCGCTTGGCTGATATAATATTTTCACTTGGGAAATGACATTCGGCGATCCTATTTCGATCATTCTTACATTCATTTTTTCTATCACGGCAAAAAGTTCGGAAAGCTCGCCCTCCATTGTCGTTTCAAGGGGGTGAACCTCATACTTGACACCAGATTCTTCAATGATCTTGATTGCTTCATCGACCATAGGGATGACATTTTCCCCTTTAGGAATAATTTGTATACTAATTAATGAATTGGCCATCGTATTTCCTCCTATTTTGGTAAAAATTCATTGGTAAATGCCTTTTCAGGATCGAAATCACCTTCAAGAAGCTTGTTTTCAGTCATCCAATCACTGTAATTCTTCCAGATTTCCAGTTTTTGTTCACCCCAACGCGGAGCATCATCCTGATACTTGGCTGCAAGCCACTCCTGGCTTTTCTTAACTAGTTTTGCATCAAGATCCGGCGCAGACTTAATTAACATGTCTGCTGCATCAGCAGGATTCTTAATCGCAAACTGGTACCCTTTTGATGCTGCATGAACGAATGCTTTAACAGTTTCGGGATCTTCTTTTATCATCTTTTCATTTGTAGTCAAAACAGGCGTATAGTAATCAAGCTTATCAGAGTATTCGGTTAAGTAAACCATATTAAGCTTTTCATTTCGCAACTCAGCCTCAATACCTGTCCATCCATAATAAATCCAGGCAAAATCTATATCCCTTTTAACCGAAGTGAAAAAATCCATGTCTCCTGTATTGACTATATCCACTTTATTTACATCCGAATTTTCTTTTTTCATGAGTGAATCAATAATGGCCTTTTCAACCGGAGAACCCCAGCCACCATACGTTTTCCCTTCAAAATCCTTGGGAGTTTTAATGTTCTTTGCCTCAGGGGAAGCGAATCCAGAGGTATTATGCTGGATGACTGCAGCAATCGAAACAATTGGCACGCCCTGCACGCGGGCCTGTGTTATGCCCTCCTGGTAGCTTACGCCAAATTCAGATTTTCCTGAAGCGACAAGCTTATCCGCTCCAGCTTCACCTGGCATGATAATTTCCACATCAAGACCTTGCTCTTTAAAATAACCTTTTTCCTTGGCAACATACAATCCTGTATGGTTTGTATTCGGTGTCCAATCGAGCACGACCGATACCTTTTTTAATTCTTCATTTTTAGATGCTTCTTCTTTTTCATTAATTCCGCCTGCACCACATCCAGCCAAAAGGAACAACGAAGTTAACAGTGGTAAGAATTTATTCAAGTTATTATCCTCCTACACATCATATAAGATCCATATGCCGGAACCATAATGGGGCTCCAGGGTCTATTCAAATACTGGATAAAAAGCAAAAAACGCCCGAAGATGAATTCGGACGTTAACATACAAAACAGAAAGTCAGTAATAATATGTTCCCTCCGCTGGCATCATCCAGATCAGGTTCAAAGAGTCAGCATCTAAAGGATGCAATCTCAGCCAGCAGTACTGGCCCCCCTACATTTCTCGCACATATGAACTTTTCTCTCTCATTATATCAATTCATAGGGAAAAGGGAATACTAATTTGCTTCTTATCACTAATTGGAAAGGTATTCCTTACTCTTAAGGATATCTAGCAAAACATCTTTTGGAACGAAAATCATTGAAATCAATGTAATTCTGCCTCTTTTCATTCCAATCATTCTTGACTGCAGCGGTGGCTGACAATTTCTAAATAGTCATTTCATTGCAGGCATTCATATAATGAGCATTATCTGTAGACATTTATGTTTACTGGTTTTATAAACCGTTAATTTAATAAGCAAAAGGTGGATATGATCATGATAAAGATTAATCACAGATGGTTAGATGTCAGTCACATCCAACCAGGAATAGCATCTGCTAAGTCGCTTGAAATTCTCCAATTGCTGGATGAAGATACTAACGTTTTTGAATACCGGAATTTTGGAGAGTTTAATTTCGATATACAGCTGCGGCGCCATGTCATTGAGGCAGCGATTTCATTGAATAAAAGTGAGGTAGAATTTTCAACACTTGAGGAATCGCAATCCAATAAACAATATTGGCACCTTTCAAAGGGTGGCACCTTCACCCTTCAGCCAGGGATACTCCCTCATGCTGCACTTCTGGACATTTTCATGAATGGAAGGCTTTATGCTTTCGAATGCGGGACGGCAATAGTCGTCACTTTTTTAAAGGCGATTTTGGATTTGATCGGCCCTAGGAATTTCGATTACCTTTTTTCAAACCTTTTTTTATATGACTGGCGCCCTCCGGAGAATATGGCTCTTAATATTCATCAAGGAAGGGATTATTTACCAGGCGATTGCGTTTACTTCATAAACCCCGATCACGACGAGTCAACTCCTGAATGGCAAGGTGAAAATGCCATATTATTAGGGAATAACCTCTTTTATGGCCACGGAATCGGGATTACCACTTCACAGGGAATCATCAATGAATTGAATAGCAATAGAAAGCCGTACGCAACCAAATCAGCATTCCTGACAACGCATATCATTTTCCTGGATAGTTCCTTCTATAGTCAATTCCAACTAAATAGAGCAAAGCCCGATCACTGTCCTGTCAGCCTTTCCAATTGTATTGTTTCTGAAATAGGTTCGAAGATTTACCTTTCATGACCTCTTTGTTTTATATACCCGCATAAAAAAATGCTTGGGGAGAGATCTCCCAAGCATTTTTTCTTATTCATGCACCAATATTCCCTTTGCCTTTAAGCCTGCGGGCATTCGCCTGACCCCATTTCGTTATGGATAGTGTATAAACGGCCAAGGCTGACCATATGAACAAAAAGGCTAAAAGATGTGCTTTGGTAAAACTTTCATGATAGATGAATACGCCTATCAATAAAGATAAGGTCGGAGCGATATACTGAAAAATGCCAAGCATCGATAACGGGATCTTCTCCGCCCCTTTCGCAAAATATAAAAGAGGCAAGGCCGTGGCAATCCCGCCGCCCACCAGCAGCAAGCTTGTGCTCCCATCTGTAAAGAACTGCATTTCAGACCGGTTCATCAAGTAGATCAGGTAACCTAGGGCCAGAGGCGTTACCATCATCGTTTCAAGAGTCAGCCCGATCGCCGCTTCGGCCTTGATCATTTTTTTTGCCAGACCGTATAATCCAAAGGTCATGGCCAAAACAAGAGAGATCCACGGGATCGTGCCGAAATGAATGCCCAGGATCAAGACTCCGATTCCTGCAAGCAGGAATGAAATGATTTGGGCCCCGCTCAATTTTTCTTTTAAGACTATCACTCCCAATAGTACACTGACTAGCGGATTGATATAATATCCAAGGCTCGTGTCGAGGATCCGTCCTGTATTAACGGCCCAGATGAACACTCCCCAATTAGCTGTAACAAGCAGTGACGCCGTAAGTAATGCCACAAAGAGTTTGGGATTTCCCAATATGTTTTTGACATAGACAAGAAACGCCTGCCATTTTTTCATGAACATCAATAAAACCAGCATGAACACGAAAGACCATAATACCCTCTGAGCTAAAATTTCTATTGCACCGACTCCCTGAAGGAACTTCCAGTAAATCGGCACGATTCCCCACATCATGTAAGAAAGGGCTGCATAAATCGCCCCTTCTTTTTGTTCATCCACTTTCATAACAAGCCTTCTCTCCATTTACATTCCTTTATCTAATTCCATCTAACAATTTTGTATTTCCATTTCTTTTTTTGCAACTGTTAATTTTTATCATACATGATTTTATCATCGATGACCGTCATGACCGCCTCAGCTTTTAGGAGGTCATCCGGCGCAACAGCAAAGACATCCAGATTAAACACGGTAAAATCGGCATCGTACCCTTTATTGATCACACCGCGGCGTTTTTCCTGGCCGATTGCTGCAGCACTCCCTTTGGTATACAATGCGAAAGCCTCGTAAACGGAAAGCCTTTCAGACAAGCCATATACGGTATGGTCCTCACTATTGATTTTCATCCTTGTGACAGCTGCATGAATGCCCAAAATTGGATTTAATGGCTCAATGGGTGCATCCGACCCACCCGCACAAATGATGCCCAAATTCAAATAGGTTTTCCAGGCATATGAGGATTCCAACAGATTGGCTGGAACCTTTTCTTCCACCCACGGAAAATCGGACGGGACGAAGCCCGGTTGGATATCAAAGATTAACGGCAGCTTTGCCGCCCGCTGCAACAGCTCCGGCCGGACGATCTGTGCATGGATGAGCCGGTCCCTCTGTCCCTCTTGCGGGGGGAGTGACTCAATTGCATTCAAGACGTATTCAAAAGCGAGATCGCCAATCGCATGGACAGCAATCGGCATTCCGGCAGCCCTTGCTTTTTTCACCCATTCCTGAAGCTCGTTTTCAGTGAATATCGCGACTCCATTCGTATTCTTTTGATCTACATAAGGCTCGCTCAACAGGGCTGTTCGTCCCCCTAAGGAGCCATCCGTAAATATCTTCATGCTGTCGAATTTAATATATCGCGTACCTTTCTGATAACCGCCTCCTGCTGCCAGCATTTCTTCAAACGCTTCATGATGGACAAGCAAGTTCGCGCGAAAGGCCATTTCCCGGTCCTCGATTACCGATTTAAACGCCTGATATGTCGGCATGAAGCCATTATAGTAATGGAGGTCCTCAGTATGTCCGCCAGTCAAACCTAGCTTATATGCGTCTTCTATGGCCTCTGTGAGTGCGTTTTCGATATACTCTTGATCAATGCCGGGAAGACTGTCTAAAATAAGGTTCTGTGCCTGACTTTCTTTAAATAAACCATTTAAACGTCCGTCATGATAACGGCAAATCACCCCGCCTGAAGGTTCTTTAATATCTTCTTTAATATCCGCTTCCAAAAGGGCGCGGGAATTGACCACCAAGGCATGACGGCAAATCCTTTTCAATACGATGGGATGTTCCGTCGATATCACATCGAGCTCATCCCGTAATATCAATTCAGGACTCGGCCATTCGTTTTCATTCCACCCTTCGGCAACGATCCACTTTCCAGCCGGGGTCTTTGAGCACTTTTCCTTCAAGGATTTCATGATCGACTCCCTGCTATCCATCAAAGAGAGGTCTAAACGAAGCAGCCTTTCACCATGCCCGACCAAATGAAGGTGACTATCCACTAACCCCGGCAGCATCGTTTGTCCTTTTAAGTCGATTTCCCTGGAAATATTGCCGGCATACTCATTTTTCAAATAGCCCTGGCTGCCGGTATCAACAATTACCCCCTTTTCAGTGTAGACTGCCTCCACTTGATCATTTTCTTTAATCATCGTATAAATCGACCCATTGAACCATAACGTTCCCACCGGCTTTACACTCCTTATTAAATGATTGTTACTGTGCAGATATGCAGTAAGTGTACCATCTCATATCACGAATTCCCATATTTATGCTTTTACCTTAGCCCCTGTCAATAAAAAACGCCAGCCTTGGAGGCTGACGGTCATGCATTTCGATCAATTGTTAAGGAGTGCTTCTTCCCTTTTCCGTAAATCCACCCGTTTGATTTTACCTGACGTCGTTTTGGGCAGCTCTTCTAAAAATTCGATTTTCCTTGGATATTTATATGGGGCAGTCAATTCTTTCACGTGCGATTGAAGCGTCTTGATCAAGTCCTGGCTGTTCGGATCGATATCATCCATCAAGACGACATACGCCTTGACCACATTTCCCCTTATTTCATCAGGACTTGCTATAACGGCACACTCTTTAACATATGGATGCTTAACGAGGGCATCTTCCACTTCAAACGGTCCAATCGTATATCCCGAGCTGATGATGATATCATCGGAACGACCCTCAAACCAGAAGTAACCATCCTCATCCTTTTTCGCCTGATCGCCAGTGATATAATAATCCCCACGGAATTGCTGCGATGTCCGCTCGGGATCTTTAAAATATTCTTTAAAGAGTGCAGGTGTATCGACATGTACGGCAATATCCCCCACTACACCAGGAGAACAGGGCTTACCGGAATCATCAATGATATCCACATGGTTGCCCGGTGTCGGTTTGCCCATGGAGCCCAATTTAATTTCCATTCCTTTTGTTACACCTACCAACAGGGTATTTTCGGTCTGTCCATATCCATCACGCACTTCAATATGGAAATGGTTTTTAAAGACCTCGAACACTTTTTGATTTAAAGGCTCTCCCGCTGATACAGCACTATGAAGATGGGATAAATCATAGTCATCAAGGTTTTCCACCTTTGCAATTAATCGATACTCGGTTGGTGTGCAGCATAATGCATTCACTTTGTAGTCCTGAAGCAACTGTAGATACTTTTTCGCCTCGAACTTCCCATGGTAAGCAAGACCGGTCGCTCCCGTTCCTAGAACCGCCAGGAAAGGACTCCAAATCCACTTTTGCCACCCTGGACCCGCAGTTGCCCAAACCACATCCGTTTCGCTGATGCCGAGCCAGTTTGCAGCAGACGTTTTCAAATGTGCATAAGCCCAGCCATGTGTATGGACGACCCCTTTTGGATTTCCTGTCGTTCCGGAAGTATACGATAAGAACGCCATATCCCCACTCTTCGTGTCGGCCATTGTCAGCTGATCGGATTCTTTGCCGGCAAGCTCATTCAAATCCAACCAATTTTCGATTCGTTTTCCGATTGAGAATTTCAGAAGGCTTTCCGCTCCTTCTATTTCATTCAATTCATGAGTATATTCATGATAACTGATGATTCCTTTAACATCACCATGGTTGACTCGATACTGCAAGTCTTTCGCACGAAGCATTTCCGAACAAGGTATGACAATCATGCCAATTTTCAATGCGGCTAAATACACTTGATATGCTTCCACCAAACGAGGAATTATGATAAGGACCGTATCACCTTTACCCAGTCCTTTTTTCTTTAAGGCATTTCCAATTTTATTTGCACTTTTTAATAAATTCTCATATGTAAGTTGTTTTTTATCTCCGGTTTCGTTCTCCCAGAGTACGGCAACTTTTTCTGGATCTTTTGCATAACGTTCCATTTCACTCACTAAGTTGTAATGTTCCGGAGCCAATAAGTCTTCACGCTTCATATTCTTCCCCTCCAATTATGAACTCTTAGTACCTACTCATTATACAAGATACTTCTCTAATATTTCTATTTATTTTTACAAATAAATAAAGAGAGCGGGTTTAGGAACCCACTCTCTTATAGCCTTTTGACAACTCTTAAAGTGAGTTTGTCTGCAGTTTTTCTTTTTGAAAATTCCGCTGATTTCAGTAACCTGCTCCCTTTCCGCCGACTGTCTGCCAAGCCTCCTCGGCACAAGCGCCTGCGGGGTCTTGGCTAGCCAGTTATTCGGCAGGAGTGTCGCAAATCTCTTCCATCCTTTAAGAAATACTGTAAAAAACTATGAAGGATAATCTAGTTTACTTTTAAAATTTTGGTTCGGGGCGAGAGCAATTCGGAACTCCTTTTGCCGGAAAATTGATGGAACCCGCCAGACTGTAGACGAATTGGAGAAGATTAGCCAGTTTCCCTACAATATTTCTTAAAATAGAAGTTCCAGTGATTGGAACGTAAGGTACGAGACTCCTGTGGGAAAAGCGTGGCCAAGGGAGACCCCGCAGGCGAGCGCCGAGGAGGCTCCGCAGGCGAGCGCCGAGGAGGCTCCCGGACCGCCCGCGGAAAGCGAGTGCCTGGAGTGGAAATCATTACACATACCCCTTTCGGAAATCCGCTCTCTTTCCGCCGACTGTCTGCCAAGCCTCCTTGGCGCAAGCGCCTGTGGGGTCTTGGCTAGCCAGTTATTCGGCAGGAGTGTCGCAAATCTCTTCCATCCAATAAGGTTTCATATTATATAAAACAGTAAACAATTATGTAGTAAAACTAAGGAATTTATTAAATCGTTAATTATTCAGCCGTCCACGAATTCAGTCCGTAAACGTAAAGAGAGCGGGTGTTAAAACCCGCTCTCTGTAGCCATATTTATTAAATTATCTGTTGAAGCCTCCGCCTAATTGTTGTTCAGCCATTTGAACAAGGCGTTTTGTGATTTCTCCACCAACTGAACCGTTAGCGCGAGATGTTGTGTCGGCACCAAGTTGTACGCCGAATTCTGTAGCGATTTCATATTTCATTTGTTGTAGAGCTTGTTCCACTCCAGGTACCAATAATTCGTTTGAGCTGTTGTTGTTTGCCATGTGTTTTTCACCTCCTTGTGATTATAGAGTGTGTTAAAACACATGGCTTCATTCGCACTATTTTATTGGTAATTACAGGATATTAAAATAAGTCTTCCATCGCTTCTTCCTTATCGAAAGTCTGACCAGGTTTAACTGTCAATACTTCTGTTTCGGAGACTGCTTTTTCAATCAAGGAATCAAAGTCGACGAAGCTTTCATAGTAATTGACTTTTTCACGTTTCGGTTTCGTTTTTGGGCTTGCCGGCGTAAAGACCGTACAGCAATCCTCATACGGCAGATTGGATATTTCAAAAGTATCAAGCTCTCTTGCAATTTTGATGATTTCCGTTTTATCCATGGTAATCAGGGGGCGCAGGATCGGTGTATTCGTCACCTCATTGATGGCGAACATGCTGCTCATCGTCTGGCTCGCAACCTGCCCAAGGCTTTCACCGGTAATCAGTGCCATGGCTTCTTCCTTTTCACGAATTCGATCGGCGACCCGCATCATTAAACGACGGGTAGTAGTCATAGAGTAGTTTTCCGGGATTTGCTTTTGAACCAATAATTGGATTTCCGTAAATGGAACGATATGCACTTTCATGCTTCCATTTATTTCGGCAAGCTTGCCCGCCAAATCAATGACCTTTTGACGTGAACGTTCGCTCGTGAACGGTGGGCTGTAGAAATGGATAGCTTCCACGTCCAATCCCCGTTTCATCGAAAGGAATCCCGCAACAGGGCTATCAATCCCGCCTGAAAGCATCAGCATCGCCTTTCCGCTTGACCCGAATGGAAGACCGCCTGCCCCCTGGATGATTTCACCTGTCAAATACACGGCTTCGCGTCTCACTTCCACTAACAGGTTCAAATCAGGGTTCTTTACATCCACTTTTAAATCCTCTGTATTTCGAAGCAAATGCCCGCCGATTGCCCTGTTAATTTCATCGGTATTATATGGAAAATCCTTATCCGCGCGTTTTGTCGTGATCTTGAACGTTTTTACCTCTTCAAGAGTATGATTCAGGTAATACAATGCTGCCGTTTTCATCACTTCCAGATCACGCTCTATTTTTATCGCAGGGCTTAATGACTGAATTCCAAAAATGCCTTTCAATCGTTCAATGACAGGCTTATGGTCAGCACCGTTCAGGAGTACGTACATCCGCTCCCGGTTGGCTGTAAGCACTACACCTTCAATATCTTTTAAACTCCAGCGAATATGTGCCTTCATTTTGTCTACAAAGCCTTTACGGTTTCTTTTTTTCGTGGAGATTTCTCCATAACGGATAATTATATGATCAAATTTCATTTTGCAACCCTCATTATTTTTTCTAAATTAGCGACTATTTTCTGTATCGCCGCCAGAACTTGCTTTGCTTCATCCATTTCATTGCCATAGGTAGTACTGATTCGGATGACGCTTTCGGAACGAGCCGAATTATGGAACAATGCATCCACCGTTTTGCTTATCGTCCTTTTTTTCGAAGAACAGGCACTAGTTGTCGAAACATATATTCCTTCCGATTCTAGTGCATGCAGCAATACCTCGGATTTAAGTCCAGGAACGGAAAAATTCACAATATGTGGCGCCCCTTCTTCAGGACTGTTAACCAACACCCCGTCCATTTCCTTCAAACCTTTATATAAATAAGTTTTGATTTGCTGCAGCTTATCATGATACAGCAATTGATTGTTCATACTAATACGCAAAGCCTTCGATAGGGCGACGATTCCCGCAACATTTTCGGTGCCGCTCCTGATTTTTGTTTCTTGATTGCCGCCATGGAAAAGCGGATCGATCCGAACGCCTTCACGAACATAAAGGATGCCCGTCCCCTTCAAGCCGTGGACCTTGTGGCCGGAAATTGTACATAAATCCACATTGGCATCACGCAATGATAAAGAAACTTTGCCTGCTCCTTGCACATTATCGACATGAAAGAGCACGTTTGGGTATTGTTTTATCAATTTGCCGATTTCAGCAATCGGCTGTATCGAGCCAACTTCATTATTAACATGCATGACGGAAACCAGAATGGTATCCTCCCTCAATGCATCCTTTAGGTCCATTACATCAATTTGCCCAAATTCATTAACGGGAAGATATGTGATCTCATAACCCATTTTCGTCAATGATTGGCATGCATCTTCTACAGAAGGATGTTCAATCGCTGTCGTGATTATGTGTTTGCCGCGATTTCCCTGAAAGTGTGCGGTTCCTTTAATGGCAAGATTATTTCCTTCCGTCCCCCCGGAAGTGAAATATATTTCCGAACTCTTCACCTTTAATAAATCAGCGATTTGCTTTCTTGCAGCGGAAAGCAGTTTTTCGGATTGCACCCCAAGTCCATGAAGTGAAGAGGGGTTCCCGAAATAGTCCGAAGTAACCTTCATGAATGATTCGATTACTTCGGGATATGGTTTTGTTGTTGCACTATTATCAAAATAAATCATGGGCTCACCTTCCATGTTTTTGTATCTATGATGGTCACTCTACTAAATATAAGTTTCAATGTTGCTGTTGCAACATCTAATATTAACATAATTGAATTTGAAAGAGAATGTAAAACACTGGTCCATGAATGATAGGAGAATTGCTTCTTTTTATTCCTCAGAATGATTTAAACTTCCCACCTGTCTATTCACGGTCCATCCGGTAAAAGAAAAAAACCCGCCTTGGCGGGTTTTTAGGAAAGGACTTCTTCTATGTTCGCCCCGATTTTTCGTAAACTGCCTGGGTCGACCTTTTCTATGGCCGTTGCTGCCGTTTCCAACGCTGCTTGATATTCATAGCTTCGGAATTTCGCCTCGGCTTCCCTAAGGCTCTCGGCAACCATATCGTGACTGCTTCGATAGCGATTTCCGAATTGGATCACCTTTTCGGCCAAATACATATGTTCGATTAATTCTTGGGCTTTTTCGTGGACCCTATTCACCTGTTGAACCGCTTTTTCCAAATAAATATAAACAGCTGCCATGTCAAGCGGCTTTTCTTCAAGTTTCCCCTGGACATCATCCATGCTTTCTTTGGCATCAGATAGCACCAATTTATACTCTTCCGGAAGACCCGGAATATTGCTTTTTGCAATTAATCGTCCTGTATCGACCATTTTACGTTTCAATTCAGCCAGTGAATCCCTGGCATCCATTTCATCTTTCCGTAAAGCCTGTAATTTAATGGTGAAGTCTTTCTGATTTTCCTGTAATTCCTTCAACTGTGCAGCCAGCCCCTGCATCTCTTCGCTGATAAGGGAGCTTGCCATCACATTATCCTCCATTTTCAATACAAGCAATTGATGGCGTTTCGAAATCTGGGCAATCTGCTTTTCCATTTTCCGTTGTGCATCGAGCTCATTTTCCGTCAGATGATATGTGTGTTGAACATGTATGGTTTCAACTTTAAGTTTATCGTTTTCATATTCAAGGTCACTAATCGTTTTCCTGAGAACTTCATCATTTTTCAAGATATACTGTTTTGAAAGTACTTCTTTTTCCAAAAGGTCATAAAGCACCTCAATGCTTTCGCGCATATCTTTAATGCCTTTATCCACTGCTTCCGTTTCGGCATTTTCCAATTGTGTTTTATATAGTTCCAGCTCTTCCTCAAGCCGGGATATTTCCTGCTCGAATTGGATATGGCTCAACAGATACCCCTGTCCTGACATCTCCTCATAACCATCCTTCAATTCTTGAAGCTGGGAATGCAGCTCGGATTGGCTATCTACCAATAATTTCGGGAGCATTTCCATTTTAACCGACAGAACCGCCAATTTTTCCTTAATGGATAGAACAAGCTCCCTCGCATTCAAATAATTGCCATTCACGGTCTCTTCGTCATACTTTTGAAGGATCTGCAATACTTCATCCAAGGTACTTTCCAGCTTATCAGCAGCTTTCCCGTAATTATGCCTATGTGCAAGCAGGGATTTCTTCAATTGACGGTAGGATTCCTTGATATCCTCAATTTCCAATCGGTTTTTTTCCTCACTGCCTACGAGTTCATTCAGTTCGTATAATATCTTTTTGATCATTTCCTCGATTTCATTCAGCTTGACTGTAATTTTGCGCTGTACTTCTTTTGATCGGCTGAAACGGTATTTATCGACGAATTCCTCGGCATCGAATAAAAGCTCTTCGACTTCGGGCATATGATCAGTAATGATGGCGTCCCATTCAATGCGCCAGTTTTCGAACATTTCCTCTGTTTCACCTGTCATGTTCAATTGTTTGACTTTAGAAAGCTCTTCCAGCACGGGGCGGTGCATGATGCTTATTTTCCAGGATTCCAGTCGATCGATTTCTTTAAAATATCTCTTTTTGAAAAAATAACCCCAAATGATGAAAATCAAAATTAATACAATTACCCCAATTATGTAATCCATGGTAAGCCCCCTGTTCTAATCCTTACAGTCTTGCCCGTTTATATATCAATTTTAAAAATGTTAAATTTAATGCTTTTATGATACCATGTTAGCAATAATTTTTGACGAGAAAAATGTTTTTTTTGTAGAAAATTGCTACAAATACCTGTTTTTTGGGAGGGAAGGACCATGAAAGCTGACGGTCATGTGCACACTCCGTTTTGCCCTCACGGCTCTACGGATAAATTCGATGAATATATTACGCGGGGAATCGAACTAGGATTAAAGGAAATCACATTTACGGAACATGCTCCATTGCCACGAAATTTTCAAGATCCTACGCCTGAAAAAGACAGCGGCATGGACGCTGCCCTGCTCCTGGATTACTTTCAAGAGCTCCGCGTACTGAAAGAACGCCATAAAGACAAAATCCTGATCAAAACAGGTCTGGAGGTTGACTTTATAGAGGGTTATGAAAAAGAAACAAAAGAATTCCTCGACGAAATCGGAGAATTCCTTGATGATAGTATACTTTCCGTCCACTTCATCAAGCATCAAAGCAGTTGGCACTGCATCGATTTCAGCGAAAATGGGTTTGGTGAGATTGCCAATGAACTAGGTTCAGTGGAATCGGTGTATGCCAAATATTACGATACTCTGGAAAAATCAATAACAACTGATTTAGGCATTTATAAACCAAAACGGATCGGGCATATTACGCTTGTCCATAAATTCCAGCATCGATATCCGCCGGCTTCTAGTTTTGACGAGCGGGTTTACAAGGTGCTCGACATGATCAAAGAAGAAAGGTACGAACTAGATTATAATGGAGCAGGGCAGGTAAAGCCGCTATGCCGTGAACCATACCCTCCTGAACGGTTTGCAAAGCGTGCTTTCGATCTCGGCATTCCGCTTATTTACGGTTCCGATGCACATCAGGCTAAGGATTTGGGTCAGGGCCATCAGGCACTGATTGAAGGGTTCAATGGGTAACTCATGTATACACTTCAGCTCCGCCCGGCTAACAGTGGCTGTAGGTCGATGAAAAGGGTATCCTGCAAAAAACGTCCGACTTCATTGGCATATATATTCGTGTAATAGGCTTCCTGCGGGAACACATGAAGCACATCCATCGCATAATGGGTATGCAGGACAGGGGCCGTCAATAAACCCTTCAACTGCAGCATATACATGGGAACCGAGACCTGCTGGAAACTCCTGCTCTTGATCCCCTGTTCCAAAATATATTGAAAATAAGACTTTTCCTTTGTAAAATAAGTCGAATGAATTTCACGATTTAAATTGGAATCGAGTGAAGATTCCCCATATATGAACCGTGCAGCAAGGAAGTTTTCCCTCTGGAAAGCGAGAATATCCTTTACAAGATTCATCAAGCAATGCTGCGGGCCTTTTAGTTCCAGCAGTGTCATGTTCGTCTCAAGGACCAGGATATACTCTTCTAAATAGGAAGTGAAACAGAATTCCAGCAACCCCTGCTTATTCTTGAAATAGTAGGCAATATTCGCAGCGTTCACTTTGGCTTTATTCGCAATATCCCGTATGGATGTAGCATGATAGCCTTTTAAATGAAATAAATGCAATGCAGCTTCCACAATGGCTTGTTTCGTTGGCGTCTGGCGATTCATTCAGGCAATCCCTCGCTTTCTTTGAGACAAGTCTTGTGGACTATTTCTTCACGGAAGAGCCTGAATCCTTTAGTAAGTTCTCGACAATTTCCCAACAATAAAGCAACATGATTAGAAAGTGCTGTAAAAATATGCGGAAGACAGGTGAACGCTTTTGTTTAATGTCGAAATGTATCAAGAAAAAAAAGAAAATAACTATGATCTGGTCCAAAAGCAGCTTCTTGCCTTAATTGAAGATGAAACGAACCGGATAGCCAATTTAAGCAATGCGGCAGCTTTACTTAATCAGTTTCTTGATGAGATTAACTGGGTCGGCTTCTATTTATACGAAGAAGGCCAATTAATTTTGGGACCCTTCCAGGGCCTTCCAGCCTGTGTCCGCATTCCAATGGGCAGGGGTGTTTGCGGGACTTCAGCGGCGACTGAAAAAACCCTTCGCATAGAGGATGTCCACCAATTCCCTGGACATATCGCCTGTGATGCGGCATCAAGATCTGAAATTGTCATACCGCTCATGAAGGATGGCAAATTGATCGGTGTCCTCGATATCGACAGTCCGGTCACGGACCGTTTTGACGAAATGGATCAGCAAGGACTGGAGAAGTTCGCTGAAATCCTTTCCAGGCATCTATAAAGTTAAAGGGAGCGGCAATCCTTGCCTGCTCCCTTTTCCATTACAGGCCCCATGTACATGTACCCGGTCCTTCCTGAATTCTTCACAATATATAACGCCTCATCGGCCCATTTGATATTTTTCTCCATTCATTATCACGCTTACATTGAAAAAACCTCACAAAAAAATTGCCGTTTTTAAATTTACCTGCTGCGATTCTCTTTATCTACGCCTTTTAATTAATCACAACTGTCCTTGACTCATTGAGCTAAATATTATACAATACTCTTTGTGTAAAATATTGCAGCCTATGTGACAGCCTTTATGTTCTCATTTTGTTCCTCAATACAGAGGTGTATCTCGTAACCCTCTGCTGCTAGGGCGAAGGTACATGAAAACAAAATGGTCATAATCGTACATTCACACGGTTTTTATTTTACCAAAATAAAAACATTTAAAGGAGGAGTCATCCTATGGCTCGTTATACTGGCCCAAGCTGGAAACTATCCCGTCGTTTAGGAATTTCCCTAACAGGTACTGGTAAAGAATTAGAAAAACGCCCTTATGCTCCAGGACAACATGGTCCTAACCAACGTAGAAAAATTTCCGAATACGGAATGCAACTACAAGAGAAACAAAAACTTCGTCACATGTACGGAATCACTGAACGTCAATTCCGCACAATGTTCGACCGCGCTGGCAAACTTAAAGGTGTACATGGTGAAAACTTCATGGTTCTTCTTGAATCACGTCTTGATAACCTAGTTTACCGTCTTGGTTTAGCTCGTACACGTCGTCAAGCACGTCAACTTGTTAACCACGGTCACATCACTGTAGACGGAAGCCGCGTAGACATTCCATCTTACAAAGTGTCTCTTGGACAAACAATTTCAGTTCGTGAAAAATCACGTAACTTCTCAATCATTAAAGAATCAGTTGAAGCAACTAACTTCGTTCCTGATTTCCTTACTTTTGATGCTGAGAAATTAGAAGGTACTTTCACTCGTTTACCAGAACGTTCTGAATTGCCTGCTGAAATTAACGAAGCTCTTATCGTTGAGTTCTACTCTCGTTAATAACTTCAAAAACCCCATCCTTGGATGGGGTTTTTTTTGCATCTAAACACCCCTGCATGAGAAAGCCCGGCTGTAATTCAGCCGGGCCTTGAACAATCATTTCACTAATGTATATTTCTTTTTGCCGCGACGAACCAGGATGAACTCCCCTTCAATCTTAGAAGCTTCCGTCACTACATATTGCAGATCAGTCACTTTCTCCCCATTTATGGAGATTGCCCCATTCTGAATATCTTCCCGGGCTTGACGCTTTGATGGCGAAATTTTCGCTTCAACGATTAAATCGACCAAACCGATATCTTCCTTGCTTTCACGTTTGAAGCTAGGAACATCTTTGAAGCCCAATTTGATTTCCGCCGCACTTAAATTCTTCACCTCTCCGCTGAATAGGGCTGCAGAGATTTTGATTGCCTGGTCAAGAGCTTCCTGACCATGAATCAAACGGGTCATTTCTTCCCCTAAAGCTTTTTGCGCTTTACGCAAATGCGGTTCGGACTGTACGGATTGCTCTAACTCTTCAATCACCTCACGAGATAGGAATGTGAAGAATTTCAGGTATTTCACGACATCAGCATCGGCTGTATTGATCCAGAATTGGTAAAATTCATACGGAGTCGTCTTTTCAGGATCAAGCCAAATCGCTCCGCCTTCCGTTTTACCGAATTTCGTTCCATCCGCTTTCGTTACGAGCGGGATCGTCATACCGAATGCTTTTGCATCCTCATCATTGGATTTCCGGATCATTTCCAGCCCAGTCGTAATATTGCCCCATTGATCACTGCCGCCAATTTGCAATTTACAGTTGTAATTGCTGTACAAATGGCCGAAATCAATTCCTTGTAAGATCGTGTACGCGAATTCAGTAAAGGAAATTCCCGTATCCAAGCGGGAAGCAACCGTATCTTTTGCCAGCATGTAGTTAATGCCGATGTATTTCCCATAATCACGCAAGAACGTGACCATATCGATTTTACCTATCCAGTCATAGTTATTGACCATGATCGCACCATTTTCACCTTCGAATTCAAAGATGTGGGATAGCTGCCCTTTTATGCAGTCGGCATTATAGAGCACTTTTTCCAGCGTTTGCAGCTGGCGTTCCTCTTTTTTACCGCTTGGATCACCGATAAGTCCAGTCGCACCACCCACTAATACAATGGGACGATGGCCATGCTGCTGAAAACGGCGCAATGTCAAGAATGGCAATAGATGTCCGATATGCATACTATCCGCTGTTGGATCGACACCACAGTATAAAGAAATTTTCTCTTTTTCTAAAAGGTTCTTAAACCCCTCTTCATCCGTTTGTTGATAAATAATCCCTCTCCATTCGAGGTCTTTAAGCAATTCCATTTAATTTTCCTCCTCATCTTAGAAAAAAACCGCAAAAAGCACACAAAAACGCCCCTTCATAAATATGAAGGGACGAATGAATTCGCGGTACCACCCAACTTGAGGACATACTATGCCCTCCGCTCAAGACGAATAACGGTCGTCAACCGTTTCCTGCTACTAATCATTTCACAGCAAATGCTCCAGGAAGTAATTCATCATACTATTTGTACCGATTTCCACTAACCACCGGCTCTCTGAAACAGGGATAGTCTGACTACTGGGTCCTATCATCGCGATCATTTAATCATTTTATTGTTGTTAATAAACTTTTATCATACATAAGATTCCTTGTCAACATACCCTTACAGATTATAGAAAAATAAGAAAGATGCCCTTTCCCCTACCTGTTGTATGCTATAATATATGTGATTTCAGGGGGTATGATACGATGAATAATAATCAAAAAGATAGATTTCTAACAGTCTGGAAGCAGCTGACCCGTTTTTTTCAAAATGAAAAAACACATAAGAACGCGCGGGTTACATACCAAGTCATTTGGAATTTAACGCTGATCTTCATTATTGTCGGGATTCTAGGATTCTCATTCGCCGGCGGCGTCGGAGCCGGCTATTTCGCTGCCCTCGTCAATGATGAGCCGGTACGCTCAAAAGAAGATTTGAAAAAAGACATTTACAATTATGAAGAGACCTCTGAAGTATACTTTGCTGATGAAGTATACTTGGGCAAGCTTAAGAGTGACCTTGAGCGTGAAGAAGTGTCCATCGATAAAGTTTCCGAGCATCTAAAAAATGCAGTCATCGCTACTGAAGATGAGTATTTTTATGAGCATGACGGGGTTGTTCCGAAAGCTATCCTGCGTGCGATTTACCAGGAATTTTCGAATGCAACCGTCCAATCGGGAGGAAGTACATTAACACAGCAGCTCATTAAAAACCAGGTCCTGACCAACGAAGTATCGTTTGAACGGAAAGCAAAAGAAATCCTGCTTGCGCTCCGGGTCGAAAAATTCTTTGAAAAAGAAGAGATTTTGGAAACGTACTTAAACGTCTCCACTTTGGGACGAAACTCTTCAGGCCGTAACATCGCCGGGGTCGAGTCCGCCGCTGAAGGTATTTTTGGCGTGGAGGCCAAAGATCTGACACTGCCCCAATCAGCCTTTATCGCTGGATTGCCGCAAAGCCCTTTCGGATATACACCATATACCCAGAAAGGAAAATTGAAGGAAAATCAAGTGCCCGGCATCAACCGGATGAAAACCGTTTTAAAGCGGATGTATAGTAACGGATACATAACAAAAGCAGAATATGATAAAGCAAACGCATACGACATTACAAAAGACTTTATCGGTAAAACGGAGATGCCGTCGGAGAAATATCCATGGCTCACCTATGAAATCGAAAAACGCTCCATCGAAATCCTATCTGTCAGTCTGGCAAAAGAAGATGGATATGAAGAGAAAGATTTAAAGAATGATGATTTAAAAGCTCAATATCTAGCACTTGCCGATCGTAAGCTCCGGCAAAACGGCTATCAGATTTATACGACAATCGATAAAAAGATTTATGACAAGATGCAGGAAGTTACGAAAAACTATCCGAATTATGGATACGATAAAACGGCACAAGTCGTCGATCCAGATACGAAGGAAATGAAAACGGTGGGTGAGCCCGTTGAAGCCGGGGCCATTCTCATCGAAAATAAAACAGGAAAAATCATCAGTTTCGTAGGCGGCCGTGATTTCAAGCGGGAACAGACGAACCACGCCACCGCATCATTGCGATCGAACGGATCTACGATGAAGCCCTTGGTGATATATGGTCCAGGCATCGAGCTAGGCAAGATCTCGCCTGGCAGCGTATCGGCTAATGTGCCGATTTCCATTCCAACAGGCGGCAAACCGTGGAGTCCAGGAAACTATGGCGGCGGCAGCTATACGGGAGTATCGACTGCCCGCGAGGCCCTGAAGAATTCCTACAATATCCCGGCAGCGCTCTTTTACAAAAAAATAATCAACCTGAGCCCCGCTTCGTATTTGGAAAAAATGGGCTTCTCCACCGTGACGAAAGGGGATTACTCCAATCTTGCCTTGTCATTAGGTGCGATGGAAAAAGGTGTAACCGTTGAAGAAAACGTCAATGCATTTGGTACATTTGCCAATTCAGGAGATTTCATCGATGCTTATATGATCGATAAGATCGTTTCGAAAGATGGCAAAGTCATCTATCAGCATAAAGTGAAACCAGTGGATGTTTTCTCTCCGCAAGCCGCTTACTTGACGCTTGATATGATGCGTGATGTCGTAAACAGCGGGACGGCGTCCTCGGTCAGGAACCGACTTGCCTTCTCAAGCGATTGGGCAGGTAAGACCGGTACTTCACAAAACTATTGGGACGCTTGGTTCGTCGCTACGAATCCCAATGTATCATTCGGTACATGGCTGGGATATGATACACCGAAATCCTTGCAAGGGACCTATAATGGTCTTGAATATAATAAACGTAATATGTATTATTGGGCAGATCTGATCAATGCCGCATATAAAGTCGACCCTAAACTTATCGACCCCGATAAGCGATTTGAAATGCCGGGCGGAATTGTCAGCCGTTCCTTCTGTGGCGTTTCAGGACTGCTTCCTTCAAGTTCATGCCAAAAGGCCGGGCTTGTCAAATCGGATTTATTCATCGCGAAATATGCTCCATCCAGGGCGGATGATAGTTTCATAGATGGACAATATGTATCAGTCGGCAGCAAACGCTACGCAGCCCTTCCGCAAACGCCTGGCGAATTCACAAGCGGCGGGTTCATGTTGAATCCAGATTCATTTGCAGATATCGGATTGAGATATGTCGTTGACCCGGGCTCCGTGATTCCTGGAGCCGAAAAATCAGGAAATGTCGTCGGGGCGACAGCGAAATTGAATGATAATGGCAAAGCACCAGATCCCCTATCCATAACGATCGGTAACGATAAAATTACATGGGGCTTGCATGATGAAGGAGATGTCGTCGGTTATCGTGTCTATAAAGACGGCAAGAAAGTGGCGAGCATCAATGCTGGGGAGAGCCTTGTTTATAAAGTCGGCTCAGGCGGTTCCTATTATGTAACGGCCGTAGACATAGTCGGCAAAGAATCAGCCCCTTCTCAACGTGTTGAAAGCGGCGCTAAAAAGACCGGTTCAAAAGAAGATTCCACAAAAACTAAAGATGATCGTGGAAAAGATAAAATAGCTAACGAAGATAAAAAAACAGACTCAAAAGAAGAGAACGGTTCAGATAAAGTAAAAGAAAAAGAACCAGAAAAAGAAACGCAAACGGATAATAATAAAGAGCCAGCTCAAGATAAAGATCAAAACAAAGAGAATACAGATCAGGAAAATCAAGAGACCGACAAAGAGCAAGGCACCGTCAATGATAAAGAGCAAGACACGGATAAAGCTGAAGAAGAGGAAGAATGACACTCTTTCTTGAACTAAAAACAGGCTGTCGGTTACCCCGACAGCCTGTTTCCTTATACTCTCCCCAAAAAGGCATCCATGGAAGTGACCATGGATGCCTTTTCCTTCTCAATAATCAGTAAGACTAAGTTTTCAATCCTCCATCGATGATAAATCACCAGTTGGCAGATCAAGTTCCCAAGCTTTCAAGACACGGCGCATGATTTTACCGCTTCTTGTTTTAGGAAGTTTATCCCTGAATTCAATTTCACGAGGTGCCGCATGTGCTGCTAGACCATGCTTTACAAATGTACGAATTTCCTCAATCAATTCATCGTTTGCCTCGTATCCGTCACGAAGTGCGATGAACGCTTTGATAATTTCCCCCCGAACCGGATCCGGCTTACCGATGACCCCCGCTTCGGCTACGGCTGGATGCTCGACCAATTTGCTTTCCACTTCGAAAGGACCTACCCTCTCCCCTGCCGTCATGATGACATCATCAACACGGCCTTGGAACCAGAAATAACCATCTTCATCCATATATGCGGAATCTCCTGAAACATACCAATCACCTGGCATAAAGTAAGATTCATATTTAGCTTCATTCTTCCAGACGGTCTTCATCATCGAAGGCCAGCCTTTCTTGATGGCAAGGTTCCCCATTCTATGCGGCGGAAGCTCGTTGCCTTGATCATCCACTATTGCCGCCTTCACACCTGGAATCGGTTTGCCCATCGAGCCAGGTTTGATTTCCAGGCAAGGATAATTGCAGATGACCTGTGCCCCGGTCTCCGTCATCCACCATGTATCATGGATACGGTGATTGAATACCTTCATTCCCCAGCGCACCACTTCCGGGTTCAACGGTTCACCCACACTTAATATATGGCGGAGAGAACTCAAATCGAACCGCTTAACGATTTCGTCACCTGCGCCCATCAGCATCCTGAAGGCAGTCGGGGCACTATACCATACCGTGACACCAAAGTCCTCCAAGGTCTTGTACCAGGATTCAGGCTTGAACCGCCCGCCTACAATGACATTCGAGGTCCCTGTCAGCCAAGGTCCAAATATCCCGTAAGACGTCCCTGTCACCCACCCAGGGTCCGCTGTGCACCAATACACGTCCTCATCCTGCAAATCAAGGACCCACCTTGCCGTTTGATAATGCTGGATCATCGCATTATGAACGTGCAGCACTCCTTTTGGTTTGCCTGTGGAACCTGAGGTGTAGTGAAGAATCAGACCGTCATTCCGATCCACCCATTCAATTTCGAATTTTTTGTCGGCTTCTTTTAATTTTTTATTGAAGTTATGGTAATTTCCTTCTTCTTTTATATTTTCCCCCACCAAGAAAATATGCTTTAAATGGGGTAATTCATCCACCGGGACACGCGGCAAAAGTTCAGGTGTCGTCACTATCACACTTGCCTCACTATCTTCAAGACGGTCCCTTATGGCTCCTTCCATGAAGGCTTCGAACAACGGCCCTACGACCGCTCCCGTTTTAATCGCACCCAACAATGCAAAATAAAGCTCCGGGGAGCGAGGCATGAAGATGAAAACACGATCTCCTTTTTCCACATTGGCAATGTTCTTGAACACATTGGCCGCTTGATTCGTATAATCTTTCATTTCCTTGAATGTATACTTTTCATTTCTTTTATCGTCTTTGTAATAAAGGGCCACTTTATTCTTTTTGTATGTTTCGACATGGCGGTCAATGGCTTCATACGCAAGATTCACTTTACCGGTTTCAGACCAGGAGAATTCCTTTTCCGTCTCAGACCAGTCAAACTCATTGTATTTTTCATCATAATTCTTTAAATTAAAATTACCTTCCACTACTGGTAACGCTTTCACATTCATACGACAAACTCCCCCTTCATTCGGCTCTATATTTTTATTATAGTATAAGAATCGAATTATCTCAATTTTTAAAATATTGAATACTTCCATATAAGGGAAATCCCTTCTTGGTGAATTTTGAAAGCAACTGGTATATTGTTATGGTTAAGGCGAATCCATATGATGGCCGTGAAAGACGAAGCACTGTAACAAAAGCGCCTTGAACTTTCTGAATTATGCCCCTCGTTTTCATGTATAATTTATGTAAGCTTTCCATTCGGTCAGTTTTTAAAAGCAATGCTTCGTATACTCCGGAATGCGAGAGTGTAAGATTACTATATAACAAGGGTGGTGAAAGAATGGAATATAGTAAGACCTTTTACACTAAGGAACTGCAGACATTAAGCGGAACGCTCATCATCGAGGGGCCGTTAAGTGGCGAAAAAATGTCCGCTTATGAGTTTCACGAAGACTTGGTCGCCTTTCGCCCGCCTGCTTTGCAGCATAAAGCGTTAATAGAGATTGCAGACTTGCCTGAGGGCAGGATCTTTATTGCCCGTGAAAATGAAACAATCGTGGGTTATGTAACTTACTTATATCCCGATCCCTTGGAGCGCTGGTCTGAAATCAAGATGGAGGACCTGATTGAGCTTGGTGCAATCGAGGTCATCCCTAAATACCGGGGTGCCTCCGTCGGGAAAAACCTAATCCGCCTTTCCATGGAAGACGATTCGGTTGAAGACTTCATCATCATCACCACTGAATACTATTGGCATTGGGATTTGAAAGGGACAGGTCTGAATATTTGGGACTATCGCAAGGTCATGGAAAAAATGATGAGTGCCGGTGGTTTGGTCTACTTTGCAACAGATGACCCTGAAATCAGTTCCCACCCGGCCAACTGTCTGATGGCCCGTATTGGCAAAAGGGTCCCGCCGGAATCCATCCAGAAATTCGACCAATTGCGTTTTATGAATCGGTTTATGTATTAAAGAGGCGAGTAAGAGGAGGAAGGAAAATGATTGTTGAAACAATAATGAATGAGGATATTATCACCCTCACTCCAACCGATACAATCCATAGCGCTGTCTTGATCATCAAGGAGAAGCGAATTCGCCATATCCCCATTGTCGATGACAGCTTTCAACTTGTGGGATTAGTCAGCGACCGTGATATTCGGGATGCTGCCCCTTCTATATTCCGTACCGAAGAATACAAAAATGATTTACAAAAACCACTATCAAGCATCATGAAAACGGAAATAATCACAGGGCACCCGCTGGATTTCGTGGAAGAAATCGGGGCTGTTTTCTGTGATAACAATATCAGCTGCCTTCCAATCGTAAAGGGAAGGAAGTTAGTGGGAATCATAACCGGTTCTGATTTACTTCATTCATACGTTGAGTTGACTGGAGTCAATCAGCCCGGTTCCCAAATCGAAATCAGAATCCCGGATAAGGCAGGTTCCCTTCATGATATTGCCCATATTTTCAAAAGGCGCAATACGAATATCCTGAGCACCCTCGTTTATCCTGAAAAAAATGGAACCGACTATAAAATTCTTGTAATTCGTGTACAGACGATGAATCCATTTATGGTGGTGGAGGATTTGAAGAAAGAAGGCTATACCGTTTTATGGCCTAGTCTACCGGGGTTTTCACATGAATGATACATCCCTTTTCGTATATTCGGATGAACTCCTTACCTACAAATTCAACGATGAGCATCCATTCAATCAAAAACGGCTTAAACTCACGCTTGATTTATTAAAAAAACACCATGCAATCAATGATGATCAAATTATCAAGCCCAGAATGGCAACAGATGCAGAATTGGAACTGATTCATGATCACTATTATGTAAACGCTGTCAGGTTGGCAGGCCAGGGAAAGCTCCCCCCTGAAAAGGCTGTGAATTATGGGCTAGGAACGGAGGATACCCCCATCTTCCCCAAAATGCACGAAGCAAGTGCATTGCTTGTAGGCGGTACCTTAACGGCTGTGGATGCCGTCATGACCGGCCAGTCCCTGCACGCACTTAATCTTGGCGGTGGCCTGCATCACGGTTTCCGCGGAAAAGCCTCGGGCTTTTGCATTTACAACGATAGTTCGGTCGCGATTAAATACCTGCAAAAAAAATATGGGGCGCGTGTCTTGTATGTCGATACCGATGCACATCATGGTGATGGAGTCCAATGGTCATTTTATGATGACCCGGATGTTTGTACACTATCCATCCATGAAACGGGCCGCTACTTATTTCCCGGCACCGGCAATATTAACGAGCGAGGCCAGGGAAAAGGCTACGGCTATTCATTCAACATCCCGGTCGATGCGTTCACTGAAGATGAATCATGGCTCGATTGCTACATGGCTTCCTTTAAAGAAGTCATTGAATTCTTCAAACCGGATGTCATATTAACGCAAAACGGAGCCGACTCCCATTATTACGATCCGCTCACCCATTTATCAGCCACCATGAAAATTTATAGGGAAATACCAAAGCTGGCCCACGAAATGGCCCATAAGTATTGTGAAGGACGGTGGATTGCAGTGGGCGGCGGTGGATATGATATATGGCGCGTCGTCCCGAGGGCTTGGGCGAGGGTCTGGCTTGAAATGACGAATAATGATATATCAGGTCCCCTATCAAAGGAATGGCTCGATTGCTGGCAGCCTGAGTCCCCTGTTCCCCTGCCGAATGAATGGGATGACATGGAGGATATATATGAACCCATTCCGAGGAAGCCTGAAATTACCGAGAAGAATGCCCTGACGCTTGAAAAGGTCCTTTATCCCATTAGGTCTTCCAGGCAAACAACGAAAAGCAATGAACAAAGTTAACCAAAAGATCGTTGAAAAACGATCTTTTTTGTTCGGGGCAAACATTTGAGAAACAAAAAGAGAGTGCCCTCGGGACACTCTCCAAACCAGTTTATTTCGTTGATTGACGGTTTTCAATCCGATGTGGCAGGATCACTTTTTCAAGACCTTCCTCCACTTGTTCTTTATTCATCAACTTTGTAAGAAGCCTCATCGCAACCGCACCAATATCATATAAAGGTTGAACGATCGTCGTGATTTGCGGACGTACCATCAAGGTCAATCTCGTGTTATCGAAGCTGATCACTTCAAAGTCTTCCGGTACATTAAACCCTTTGTCCTGAGCGGCATGAACAATTCCAAGCGCCATTTCATCAGCACCGGCTATGAATGCTGTCGGTCTGTCTTCAGCTTCCAGGTACTTTTCAAAAGATTCAATTCCTGAATCATATGTATAATCACCTTCAACGACATAACTTTCATCAAATGGAAGCCCAGCTTCTTTCAATCCTCGTTTATAACCAGTCAATTTCATTTCATTAATCAACGCCGAAGGGTTTCCGCTTACAAAAGCGATATGCTTGTGGCCTTTTTTAGCGAAGAAGGTCACTGCGTCGAATGCCGCCGCCTCATAATCAATATTGACCGATGGAACTTGTCCGCTTTCATCCACCGAGCCTGCCAGAACGATTGGAACAGGTGAATTCTTAAACTCTTTGACATGCTCATCAGAAATGTTGCCGCCCATGAATACGATACCATCCACTTGTTTTCCAAGCATCGTATTCAGCAAATGGAATTCCTTATCTATATTCTCATCAGAACTGCTTAGAATGATATTGTATTTATACATGGTGGCTATATCTTCTATGCCCCGTGCCAATTCTGCAAAAAAGATGCTTGAGATATCCGGGATGATGACCCCGACTGTAGTCGTTTTCTTTGAGGCAAGTCCCCTTGCCACTGCATTGGGACGGTACCCTAACTTCTCAATTACATCTGAAACTTTCTTCCTTGTTGCAGGCTTTACATTTGGATTCCCGTTAACTACGCGGGAAACGGTGGCCATGGAAACATTCGCCTCACGCGCCACATCATAAATGGTTATATTATTCATTTATCCATTCCTCCATTTCTTTCATTTTCCCCATAAAAGACCCGAATTATTTCGCAAAATAATCTTTTATGCGTTTTTCTCTATAAGGAAGATTATTTTAGGAACGATCTGCCTAACAAAAAATGCAGTCCTACTCTCTTCTCAGTCAAATATTCAATACCCTATTCAAGTATAAAATTCACATAGATATCACTTTATGTATGACTCAATCTTCCGAACAGTTCTCATTCTTGTTATTTATCATACGATAGTCGAATCTTTCCTGCAATCCAATAGTGCTCATTTCGAAGCTTTTTCTGCAAAAACTAGTATTTTACCATTAAAAAAAGCCCTTGCCAAGTTGGTAAGGGCCGTAAATAGATCATTTAAAGAATTTCTTAGCTTATACTGTTACCCAGTTCAAACGTTTAATTTCTTCGTAGAATTCATCAAATTGTTTGAAGTCCATTTGCTGTGCAGAATCCGATAAAGCAACGGAAGGATCTGGATGCACTTCAGCCATAACACCGTCAGCACCGATTGCAAGAGCCGCCTTAGCCGTAGGAAGCAGAAGATCGCGACGTCCAGTTGAATGCGTTACATCAACCATGACCGGTAAATGAGTTTCTTGTTTTAAAATCGGTACAGCAGAGATATCAAGTGTATTTCTTGTTGCTTTTTCGTAAGTACGGATACCGCGCTCACAAAGGATGATGTTGCCATTGCCCTGCGACATGATGTATTCCGCTGCATGAATGAACTCTTCAATCGTTGCCGCCAGTCCACGTTTTAAAAGAACTGGTTTATTTACAGCACCTGCCGCTTTTAGCAAGTCGAAGTTTTGCATGTTGCGCGCCCCGATTTGAATGACATCGATATGATCGATTGCCGCTTCGATATCGTTGGCACTAACGATTTCACTGATTACAGCCAAGCCGTATTCATCAGCAACACGTTTAAGTATTTGTAATCCTTCCAAACCAAGCCCTTGGAAGTCATATGGAGATGTACGTGGCTTAAATGCACCGCCGCGCATCAATTTCAAACCTTTAGCTTTAATGACTTCCGCCACCGCAGCTGTCTGTTCATAAGATTCAACGGCACATGGTCCGAAAACGAAGCTAGGGATCCCGTTACCGACCAATTCACCCTTAATGTCGATGATCGTGTCTTCAGCCTTTTGTTTTCTCGATACAAGAAGCGTTTTCTTCTGATCATCTTTTTGTAACTCCAAGCCCAATTTAAAGATTTCTTTGAAAATATGTTTAATCGAACCAAGATCAAGCGGTCCTTGATTATTGGCTTCGATAAGATCCAGCATTGTTCTTTCACGGACCGGATCGTAACGGTTTACACCTTGTTTTTCTTTAACGCGACCAATTTCCTGTACAAGTTCAGCACGTTGATTAATAAGATGTAATAACTGAAGGTTCACATCATCCAGTTGATTACGAAGTCCATCAAGCTCTTTGTTGCTCATTACAAATCCATCCCTTCGTTTTTTAAAATAGAAATCGGTTCAGCGGACTCAAACTAAAAAAAATCCCATCCGGATCCTCGAACATCCACCCCGATTGTTTTATCAATGAAAAATTTAGAATATTTCATGTATGATTAAATCAATTATAAATGAAGTGTCCATAAATGTCACTATATTTTTCTTTAATAATTAAACGCTTTTAAGCATTAAAGTTATAAATGCATAAAACTAGGTGCCGCTCATGCCAGAAAAACGATTACACAGAATATTGAAACACGATCCGTTGTAGGAATTATATTGGAAATAGAACAGGAAAGCTATCATTTAATTGATCATTTTTCACAAGAGCATAGAAAAGTTTAAATCTTCTGCCACTTGTCCGAAGCCGAGAAATGTTTAAAGAGGTTTTACGGAAAGGCCTTCCTAGAAAAGGTTTCCCCAGGATTAACATCCTTAGGCCCGCCAATCAATGGAATAATAAAAGGCCGGACCCCTTACCAAAGGGATCCAGCCTTCCATTCATTCTAAAATGGCCTTGCTCAATGAATCATATGTAATCCGCCAATGAGATTCATTCCAGACAGGTTTTCCACTTTTAAAAAGGATGGCCTGAGGTGATTGATGTTTGACCTCAAAGGTTTCTGCTACATAATTGGATAGTGGACGAGCTTCCTGGACGGCCAAATAGGCTGTTTTAAGTTGTTCGTTCCCTAAGATGTACCTCTCATATTGTTCAAATGCTTCAGCGCTGACAGGGCATGTTACGCTATGCTTGAAAAGCAGGAATGTATCCTCTTTTAGAAGCTCATTGAATTGTTCTTCTGTTTCGATTTTGCTCATGACCATATAGCAGTCTCCTTTCCTTGTCATATAAATTTTACCATCAAAAAGGCGATGAAGCCATCGAAGCACTTCACCGCCTTATTCTTCGTCCCTTAATGACTCTTCATTCCCATTAAAGAAGCCAGGGAGTTTAATTCTTTAGTTTACTCTCCGTTTCATCAAATGCCTTTTTCGCTTCATCAAGTTTTAATTTTGCCGCATTCTTGTTTCCGCTTGTAGGATCTGCTGAATTATTTTCCGAATCATTGCCGTTAGCAAAGTTCGTTTCGACGGATACGATAGGAGCATCGGTAGTTCCGGTTACATCAATATCCTTATTGCTTGAATTCGTTGTATCATCAGCAGCGTCGCCGTTTTCTTTTCCTGTTTTCAGGCTCTTCACTTTGTTGACGATATTCGAAGATTTATTGGAAACGATTTCCGTGACGGAGCTTGTTTTTTCTTTTGCAGTATCAGCAAGGACTGTACCTTTTTCCATTGCCGTTTGTCTTAATCTTTCTGTTTTCTCGGAAATGTTTCTAGCTTGTTCATTGAAGTCATTCCTTAATTCCTTGCCTGTTTTCGGAGCCATGAACAATGCTGTAGCCGCTCCGATCATCCCGCCGATCAAGGCGCCAATCATAAAGTCCTTCGAATTGATCGAGTCGCGTTCGTCCTCATAAGATTTCTGATAGTCCTTTGCCGCAAATTCTTTTTGAGTCATAATACATTCCCCTTTCAATTTTCAGTTCATTTTTTATTTAACTAGATTTTAGGATCTAGAACGTAAAAACCTTTTTTTAGGCAGGTTATCTGTTTCAAGCGCTTCCCTTTCTAACTCCGCCCTTTCGGTTGGAGTCGGGGCAGCCTGTTTGCTTCTGGCCTTCCACTTGTCTCTGATCTCCATGGCAACATTACTCCATTGTACAATTTGTGAGATTCGGTCTTGATTATTATCAATCTCAGCCTGCACTTTATGGGAAACCTTTTGGATGGAAGAATTGAAGCTGGAGATGGATGTGCCTACATCCTTCACCGCATCCACCACCGTGTTCAGGTTTTCTGACTTGTGCTGCAAATCTTCAGCCAACGTATTCGTTTTATGTAATAACTGAGTAGTTTCGAGCGTTATGCCCTGCATTTGGCTCTCTAGTCCTGTCAGCGTCCGGGCCACACTGTCCAGGGTAGTTTGAAGTGATGTCAGTACCTTTGTTAGGAAAATAACGAGTACCAAAAAAGCTATCGCTGCAACAGCAGCACTTACGTATAAAATAATCTCCATTGGAACACCTCCGAAAAAAATCGACTTATTTAATAGCTGTTAGATATTAATTACCCCTTCCCTAATATTATAAACGTATTTATTTTTTCAATATACCCTATCAAACCCTAATATGGAAATATTGTTGTCTGCATCCAGTTCCTCCGTAAGTTCATGGGTCACACTTATGGCAGGAAATCGGGTATGATAGAAAAGATAAGTCGAATTTAAACAATGGAGGTATTTTTTATGAAAGATCCCAGAATTGAAACATTGGCCAAAAACTTAATCAATTATTCCGTGAAGCTTCAAAAAGGTGAAAAAATCTTGATTGAAAACTTTGGTTTGCAGCGTGAGCTTGTTAACGCACTTGTGAATGAAGCCTATGCAGCAGGTGGTTACCCATTCGTCCTTTTAAAGGATCACCAAGTGGATCGTGCCTTGCTGATGGGTGCCAAAGAAGAACAGTACAAGATGATGGGTGAGTTTGAAGCAAACGTAATGAACCAGATGGATGCCTATATCGGGCTTCGTGCCGGGGATAATATCAATGAACATTCCGATGTCCCTTCAGAGAAGATGGCGATTCATGGACAGACAGTCGGTAAAGTACATAGAAATATCCGCGTGCCAAAAACAAAATGGGTCGTGCTTCGCTACCCGACAAATTCCATGGCCCAATTAGCCAAAATGAGCACAGAAGCATTCGAAGACTTTTATTTCGAAGTCTGCAACCTCGACTATGGCAAAATGAGCGCAGCGATGGACAACCTTGTTGAATTGATGGATAAAACGGATAAGGTCCGCTTAACTGGGCCCGGTACGGACCTAACTTTCTCCATCAAAGACATTAAAGCCATCAAATGTGCGGGTGAGCTGAACATTCCTGACGGTGAAGTATATACGGCTCCGGTTAAAGATTCCATCAATGGAGTTATTTCGTATAATACTCCGTCCCCTTATCAGGGTTTTACTTTTGAAAACGTGAAGTTAACATTCAAGGATGGAAAAATCGTTGAAGCGGTTGCGAATGATACGGAACGCATCAACAAAATTTTTGATACTGATGAAGGCGCACGATATGTCGGTGAATTTGCAATTGGTGTAAATCCTTATATTCTACACCCGATGCAAGATATCCTCTTTGATGAAAAAATTGATGGAAGTTTTCATTTCACTCCCGGACAATGCTATGATGATGCCTTTAACGGAAACCATTCAGACATTCACTGGGACCTGGTCAATATCCAGCGGCCTGAATATGGCGGAGGGGAAATACATTTTGATGACGTCTTGATACGTAAGGACGGACGCTTCGTTTTACCGGAACTGGAAAATTTAAATCCAGAAAATTTAAAATAAAGTAAAATAAAAAAACGACCGACCCGCTCTAACGGGACGATCGTTTTTTTATTTTACCTGCAGTGAATGCTCATAGGCTGCTTGGAACTTTTGAATGTCCCCCGCACCCATGAATAACACGACACTGTTTTCATGATTTTGCAATATTGATGTTGTGTTCTCCGTAATCAGCTCGGCTCCGGGAATCTTATCTTGAAGGTCTTCAATCGATAACTTCCCTTGATGTTCACGAGCAGATCCAAAAATTTCACATAAGTATACTTTGTCGGCCAAATTCAAGCTGTCGGCGAATTCATCAAGGAAAGCCTGAGTTCTCGAGAAAGTATGCGGCTGGAATACCGCAACAACTTCACGCTCTGGATATTTCTGACGCGCCGAGTCGACAGTTGCAGAGATCTCGGTCGGATGATGTGCATAATCATCAATGATGATCTGACTTCCGATTTCCTTTTCTGAGAACCGGCGTTTAACTCCGCCAAAAGTCCGCAATTGGGCTTTCACAGCTTCCGTATCCAAGTTTTCATATTTACAAAGTGCAATGACACCAAGTGCATTCAACACATTATGCTTTCCAAAAGTAGGAATAGTGAATGTATCATAGTAATTGTTCCTTACATGCACATCAAAAGTCGTGCCATCCGGAGTGACGGAAACATTTTTTGCTTGAAAATCATTTCCTTCTGCAAATCCGTAAAAAATAACCGGTACTTTCGCCTGAATATGTGGTAAATGTTCATCATCCCCGCACGCAATGATGCCTTTGTTGACTTGAAGGGCCATCGTTTGGAAAGCCTCGAACACGTCTTCGACATTGGCATAATAATCAGGATGATCAAAATCGATATTCGTCATGATTGCATAATCCGGATAATAGGAAAGGAAATGACGGCGATATTCACATGCTTCGAATACGAAGTAATCAGAATTCACGATTCCTTTACCCGTTCCATCCCCAATCAAGAAGGATGTCGGTTTAGCGCCCCCCATCACATGGGCAAGTAAGCCGGTCGTCGATGTTTTACCATGCGCTCCCGTAACCGCCACGCTGATGAAGTTTTTCATGAAATCACCTAGGAAACGGTGATAACGGATGATCGGCAAATCAAGTTCTTTTGCCTTCACGATTTCCGGATGACTATCCGGAAACGCATTTCCTGCAATGATGGTCATTCCAGGTTGAATATTTTCCTCGTTGAAAGGAAGGATTTTAATCCCGGCTTTTTCTAATGCCAATTGTGTAAAAAATTCTTTTTCGTAATCGGAACCCTGCACTTCAATATTCATATCATGCAGTATTTGTGCAAGAGCACTCATACCCGACCCTTTAATTCCCACAAAATGGTAAGCAGTCATAAAGCGAACCTCCACCAATCGTCTACCTGTATGACAGTATATGACGTCATCTTTTATTTGTTTTTTCATTACGAGACTTGTTAGTAACGCAATTTCTTCATAGGTTTTTCAAGCTTATATTTTCAATCATTCATCAACAAAAAACTATTATATCACTTTTTTATTCATTCATCCATGTCAGGCAGATGCCAATTTATCAAATCATTGGCTTTTCCCTTAATTAAAGTGATAAAAAAGGGTTTTCACCCCTTCACATTATATACAATTTCCTTTTATTAGGTTCTCTTAATTAACATGTAAAAATTCCAGTTCTTCTTCCGTAATCAATACATCCCTGGGCCTTGAACCCCTGGATTCGGAAACTACTCCATGTTGCTCCATCATTTCTATTAGGCGCGATGCACGGTTATAACCGACACGGAAGCGCCTTTGGACACTAGAAGCAGATGCAGCCTGCTGGCTCACGACAAATTCACAGGCCTCGAAAAACAGTTCATCCGCTTCTTCCGTGACTTGGGCCCTGTTCAGCAAGTCTTCCTGCTCGAACAGGTATTTTGGCTGCTGCTCCAGTTTAACATGGTTAACGACCTGGTCGATTTCTTCATCACTAACAAAAGTCCCTTGCAGGCGCACCGTTTTTGAAGAGCCGTTTTCAGCGAATAACATATCTCCTCTTCCCAATAATTTTTCTGCACCGCCGCTATCGATGATCGTACGGGAGTCGACCTGTGAAGAAACCGAAAAAGCGATCCTTGTCGGGATATTTGCCTTGATCAATCCAGTTATGACATCGACTGAAGGTCTTTGAGTGGCTACAATCAAATGGATGCCGCAGGCACGGGCCTTTTGGGCAATCCGGCAAATCGCTTCCTCTACATCAGCCGGGGACATCATCATTAGATCTGCAAGCTCATCGATGATCACCAGGATATAAGGCAGCTTGCTTGAATATTGACCGGCTTTTTCCGCTTGGTCATTAAAGCGGGTGATATCACGGACACCGGCATGTACAAACAATTCATAACGCCGTTCCATCTCCTCTACAGCCCACTTCAACGCAGCCGTAGCGGCTTTTACATCGGTTATGACTGGACTGACCAAATGCGGGATCCGGTTATATGGGGCGAGCTCAACCATTTTCGGATCGATCAACAGCAATTTCAACTCCTGCGGTGTCGCTTTATAAAGCAAGCTTACCAGCATGGTGTTGATACAGACACTTTTCCCCGACCCCGTTTGCCCGGCTATCAATCCATGCGGCATCTTTCTCAAATCGGTGATGATTGGCTGACCGGATATATCGAGCCCTAAGGCCACAGCAAGCGGTGATTCATGCTCTTGAAACTCAGTACTTTCCAAAACCTCCCGCAAAAATACCGGTTTGCTTTTCCTGTTCGGAATCTCTATGCCAATTGTATGTTTACCCGGAATAGGCGCTTCCATCCGCATATCTTGAGCAGCAAGGCTTAGTTTGATGTCATCCATCAGGTTCGTCACTTTATTCACCTTCACTCCCGGTTCCGGATGCACCTCGAAACGGGTTACTGCCGGTCCTTGAGTGACATTGACGACCTTTGCACGGACATTGAAATTTTTCAATGTCTCATCAAGTAATAAAGTCTGTTCCTCGAGCCACACATCATCATGCACAGCATAAGTGGGAGGTGTCAGCAATTCGATATTAGGAAACACATAGTATGGATTTTCATTTTCATCCGCTTCGACGGAGCCAAACACTGCCGGGATTTCGCCCTTACTGCCTTCTGCCGCTTCCTCTGTATATACTGCTTCTTGATACCCGTGTCCAGAAATCGGGGATTCCTGTTCCAAGAGCGGCTTAGGGTTGGAACCGATGTTGGATTCGACTGTATTTTCAGGCACAGCAGCGACGGTTTCGGAACCAACCTTAGCGTCCGAAAAGGAAAGTGATATGGCCGGAGTCTGCTCTTTCGGAATAACTCTGCCTTCCTCCTGTTTCCGTTCAGGAATGGCGGTTGGTTTCGCTTGTCCTGCCTCTGTTTGGGCAGAATCATCCATTGGCCGCTTATCAGGTGATACTACTGCCCTTTCCGAATTAAGGCTTTTTTTTTCCGGCATCATTTTATTCATGAAGTCATTTTTTTTCCGATCTTGCTTAAGCATCATCACATTAAATGGGATATGTTTTTTCGGACGTTTGAGCTGCACTTCAGGTATTGCCTCAGATGGGTCTTCAGGCATTGTCCCTTGACTAACGGATGGTTGATTTGATTGTACAGCAATCTCCCCAGGAACCGATATCGCTTCAGGCGGTGTGTCGTCCGTCTGTTCCATGATGGATACAGCGACTTCGCGTCCAAATTCTACTTCGTCCTGTTCAATAGCCTCTTTTTCCACCGCAGGCTCAATTATGTTGGGCTCGATTACTGCTTGTTCTGGCAGTATCTCAATGGAATTCCTGCGAAAGAAAGCGGGTATCTCTGAATCTTCCAGTTTTTCTTCCGCTTGTTCCGGTATAAGAACGGATGGTTCTGTCGTCAATTCCTCATGTGACACTTCTTTTGGGATTTCAGGAATCGATGCTGGAATCCCGATATCGGGTTCTTCCTTTTTTAGGACGGGCATTTTGCTTTCTAATTCATATTCGACAATTTCTTCAGAAACGACTGTTTTTTTTTCCGGACGACGGAACCCATAAATGGGTGAAGGGATTTCCGTCGGACGGAATGGAGTATTTGAAGGGACTATTTTTGAGACTTCCTCCCGTTCGAAGTTTCTCCGTTTTGGTTCAGGATCCCTCACAGGCCTTCTTGTTTCTTTGGCCGCGCTTCCCTTTTTGGGTTCATGATCTTCCCTGTTTCTTTCCCTAGGCTTTCTTTTGCTCTGTTCACGATCTGGAATGAGCGGAAACTTGAACTGCCCTTTTGGATATTGAAACAGGATTTTCGTATCAGGGTCTGGCGTCTGCGACATTTTTTCCACTTTTTGATTGTAAACCTTTATTTCTTCTTCCTTTGACTTCGCAAGCTTTGAAAAATCCATTTTCCTTAATGTCTCTTCATCAAGCGGTTCATCTATAATAATCTCTTCAATTTCAATAATTTCCTCTGCTTGGAACCATTTTTTCATCTTATTTAGCCATTTCAAAACTATCACTCTTTCTACATCTGTAGTTATGTAACTAATTCTACCAGTTATTTTAAAAATATCGAGAAAATTTAAGCTAAATTGGGATTAGTATCTATTTTTTTATCGCACTCTTACTAACTTAACGTATTTCGCAGAACTCCTACCCTATTAAACCCCTTCTGGTATGAGTTTAAACCTGCACTTCGTGAAATAACATTAGCCCTTAGTCTACTATTTAAATAAAACACCGCTGTTAAATCGCGTTTACAAAGAGATTAAGTTTTCATGCGGCGCAAGAAGCAGACTGGTCAATTCATTGAAGCATCCTTCACGAAACCTCCGGTGGCATCCTGAAACCCATAAAACACCGTTCGTTAATACCGAACGGTGTTTTGTGGGTTTCTGCACTTTTTTGCAAACAAATATACCAATGGAACTATTCCCATTCATAAAAATCGCATACAACTTGGGCCACTGATTTGGATGCGATCAAAAGGGCATCTTCATCAATGTCGAATTTGGGATGGTGATTGAAATATGCCTTCTCCACCCCTTTTGGTTTACAGCCAATGTAAAAGAAGCAGCCAGGAATCTTTTCTGCATAATACGAAAAATCCTCTGAACCAGAGAAAACCGGAAATTCCATAACCTTTTTAATATCTTGGTCTTTCATGCTTTCCAGACTATTTTTCACGAATCCAGTCAATTCAGGGTCATTATATAACGGAGGATAATCAGGCACATATGTTAGTTCGCACTGAACATCAAATTCCGTTTCTATCCCTTTAACGATGCGGTGGATTTCCCTATCGATCAGCTGTTGGGTCTCTGCTGTCATATAACGGACATCCCCTTCAATTTCTATACGATCTTTAATGACATTAAAGCTTCCTTTTCCATCGAAGGAGCCGACTGTGACCACGCCCATATCAAAAGGGTTCAAGCGGCGGCTGATCACGGTTTGTACGGCTGTCACGAAATGGGCGCCTGCCACAATGGCATCATTGGCCATATGCGGGGACGAACCATGGCCGCCTACACCCTTAATCGCCAGCTTGAAATAGGTCCGTCCAGCCATCGAATAGCCGCCGTGATACCCGACAACCCCTGCAGGATGGGACGGAAATAAGTGGATTCCAAAAACGGCATCAAGTTCATCCAAAAACCCTGATTCCATAATGCTCTTTGCTCCACCTGGGGGTGTTTCTTCTGCATGTTGATGGATTATTTTAATCGTACCGGATAGGGAATCTTTAAGCTCATTGATGCAGTCTGCCAGAACCAATAAATAAGCGGTATGCCCATCATGTCCGCAGGCATGCATGACACCTTCATTTTTTGAACGGAACGGGACATCCGCTTCTTCTGTAATCGGCAACGCATCGAAATCCGCACGGAGACCTATCGTTTTCCCAGGTTTTCCGCCTTCGATCGTTACGATGATCCCTAATCCATTTCCTACATTCGTTTGAATCGACACATCCTTACCCTTATAAAAATCAATGATATATTGTGCCGTTTTTTCTTCTTTGAAGGATAGTTCCGGGTTCTCGTGTAAATGACGGCGGATTTGAACCATTTCCCCTTTACGGGCTTCCAGCATGTTCATTAATTTGCTTTTCACGTTCACGTTTATTCTCCCCCTTATTTCAAGTTGAGCATATTAGTAGTTCCATGTTCGGTGCATGCCTTCCGATACAAAGTGCCAATTAAAAAAGGGCAGTGAAGGATTGCGTAAACTTACCGCTCCCCTTCTCTGTCCTTTTCACCTGAGAGTTTAGCTCCATTTTTGGTCATGGAGATTTCCCCTTTGGTGGCACACTGCTTCCTGCGCACTCTCCAGAGCTGCGTCCAGCTGCGGTTCCATTTACCTGAGAGATTTGCTCCAAGGGATCTTTTTGGAACTTGCTCCTTCGGTGGCTCAATGCTTGCACTCTCCCACAACGTTCATCCGCTTGTTCTTTTTATATTCTCAAAATATTCCAATTATATTATCGCCGATTAAAAAATAAATATCAACTCTGAGTTATAAACTCTATTAAACTTTAAAAGGACCGCTGCCAGATGCTGACACGATCCTTTTGTGATTCATTATTGTTCAGGCTTTTTGTTTTTACCCATAATGAAGATGGGCTCCAACTCATTTTCTTCATAAAGGAATGATAGAGCCGTTATCGGAACATGACCGCTGGCAAAGAAGCTCATCGCCATTTGCGCAAGAATATCATAGCCCGTATCATTCTTCACATCGGCAATGATGATGACATCCTGATGGGGAATGGCCACAGCCATGGTTCCCTCGATCTTGTCCTTCATTTCCCGAAGCCATGATTCATTTAAAATCCTGCTGGCATCATATCCATCATTCGTGTTCAAAAAATAAAATGCATTACCTGCAACGATATCCGACTTCATTTCAGTGGTGAGGGAACGGGCATTGAATAGGGCAATTTCACGGATCCTGTCACCCTGCCAATTTTCCCGTTGAATCATCTTTTCATCTATAAGACGGTAGGTTTTCCCTAAATCAAGGGCATAAAAAACCCGGGTTTCAGCCGTATGCTCATCGAATAAAAACGGATTTCCTTCTTCGGATTCCATTGGAAAGGAGGTCGAGCGGATGACTGGGAAAATGAATTTCTCCTTGCCTTCCATACTGTGTTCTTCCCCCATCACATTCAGGGCCTCTTCCACGTAATAGGTAATTTCATCGATGGCCTTTTCCTGTACGTTTTCATAGTTAGCAAGCACAGGAGGCAACTCGATGGTGATCCCCTTCCCGGTCTTCACATTTTCCACCCGTAACGTATCTTGCTTGCTATCGAATTTGAATGAGCGATTCTCATCTTTTAAACGCTCCTTCAAGATATTTTTCAGCTTCGTGCTGTCCATTTTCATGACTGACCCTCCTCTTCATTGAAAAATCCCCAGCGAGAAGGGGAAATTGATTATAGTGATTGAATGAATTCCTCAATTTGTTCTTGCGTTTTGCGATCCTTGCTCACAAATCTGCCTAGCTCCTTGCCATTATCATACGCAATGAAACTTGGTATACCGAATACATCATTAGCCGCACACACATCGATGAATTCATCACGGTCCACATAAATGAATGTAAAGTCAGGAAATTTCGTTTCAATCTCCGGCATTATCGGTTCGATTACACGGCAATCTCCACACCATGTTGCTGAAAAAAGAAAGATATGTTTGCCTTCATTTTTAAATGCATCATATTGCTCTACTGTTTGTAATTTTTCCATTTGTATATTCCTCCTGCTCTAAATGACACCTTATTTTTTATAATCCCATCATACCAGAGTCTCCAGGAATCAACCATTAATACGGATCGGTTGAAAGTCACTGGTCCTCTTATTTCTGGGGCACGGATGAAACGATTTCCATCATTTGTTTTGCATCGGTTTTTAATTGGTCTTTATCCGTTTCGGTTGTCAGCTTCACTCCGCCGATCCCCACTGCAAGCTCATACTTTTCTTTCGGTATCTCTTTAATCGAAATAAAGCCGAATTTATCATCGGTTTGAAAAGAATGCAGTACTTCAAATTGATCCTCTTGTTCCTTTATGGCCAAATATAACACGGAGCTGTCTTCTTTTTCATTCGGATTGACAAATAATATATAAATCTTATCACCTTTTTGTAAAATCAAATTATTATCATGTTCTTCCACAACTTTAAAATCGTTTGGCAGATAGACCTGAATTAGGCCTGCCTCTTGATTGGGCTGTTTTTCATCGTCACGAAAAGCCACTTCAGCAGCCTTCATTGCCTTTTCGGTTTGTCTTTCGATACCTGAGCAGCCCACGATCAAACTGCTTATCAACAGGAAAACAAGAAAATTCTTATTCGATAAAGCCATCGTCATTCCTCCAGCCGTCTCTTTTACTACCATATGGATAATATTATCCTTATTTACGGAATTCATCCATTTTCTAAAAAACATGGTACAATGAAAGCAATTTTATTATCGAGGAGGAAAACAATGAAGTTAATCGTGTATCTTGCTGGGGAGATCCATTCAAATTGGAGAAGCGAGTTGAGAGATAAGGCCGCTGCACTGAAGCTTCCTTTAGAATTCGTAAGCCCGATGGAAAATCATGAACGCTCCGATAATATCGGTGAAGATATCCTGGGGGAACAGCCGAATCCTATCCTGAAGGATGCGGCCGCTTCCCAAATCAATAATTTACGGACAGGTCTTTTGATGAAAAAAGCCGATCTTGTCGTCGCCCTTTTTGGTGAGAAATATAAACAGTGGAATACTGCCATGGACGCAAGCACCGCCGTTTCCCTGGGTAAACCGCTTATTTTGATTCGCCCGGAATCCCATCACCATGCCTTAAAGGAATTATCGGAAAAGGCGAGTGTCACGGTCGAATCCGTGAACCAAGCCATGAAGGTGCTTTCTTATATTTTTGAAGAAGGGCTGTAAATCTCCCTGTCCCTTAACCTTCCAGCTCAAGTATGAAGGATTTTTGTTTACCCAAATAAAAAGCTTGCAGGAGAAAGTTAGATTCCTAACCTCACCTGCAAGCGAAAAACGAATAAATTTTGATGGTTGAACACTATTTCTTTTTAATGGGAATCCAAATTTCGGAGTAATAGTCTGGGTTTGAAGCGTCGTCATTCGTGTATACTTCCAATTCGGGAGTGCCGGCATGTTCATGACCGCTGGTAGGAAACCATTCGGAAAAAATTCGCTTCCAAGCTTGTTGGATGCTATCAGGCATAGGTCCGTGAACTTCAAATACAACCCACTTGGAAGCCGGTATCGTAAGGGTCGAAAACTCTTCAGGCGCTTCCCCGGCATACTCTGCACCTATCCAATAATCCATCGTTTCATTTTTTTCCACAGCCCGCTTATCGATACATACACCAAGCAAGCCATTTATTTGGCCATTGTTCAGCTTCGCTAACCTATCTCCTGTTCCATCCGAATTGACTTTCTCCCACAACTTTGGAATCCCGATCAAATTCTCTTCATTGACCAAGGAAAACTCTTGCTTGATTCCAATCAATTGAAAGGAATCTCTTTCAAGGATATTGTATTTCATCGGTTTTGCCCCTTTCAGAATAACCTGTATCATCAGGCGTTCATAGAATTTCAGCTTCCCCATATACTTTCGGGCTTCGCTTGGAGATACCCCATGCTGCCTTCGAAAAGCCTTTGAGAATGCCTCGGGGTTGTCATAGCAGTACTTGTAGGCTAAATCAATGACCTTGCCATTTGTGGATGAAATCTCCTGGGCCGCCAAGGTCAGTCTTCGACGCCGGATATATTCACCAATGGAAATATCCGTTAAAATGGTGAATGTCCGTTGAAAATGAAAAGCTGAAGCATTCGCCTGCCTGGAAATGCTCTCGATTGTCAGGTCCTCCAATAAGTGCTCTTCGATATAGTCGATGGCCTTTTGGATTGATTCAACCCACCCCATATCCGCTCACCCCTTGTCACTATATTAGCAAAGCCGCTCAATAAAACCCTGTCTTATTCTGCTCTGTTTTGGCAGTGTTCGTTTCATCATTCGAAGCCCGCCTTTCCATGGCAGTGATTCAAAAATCCTGCTTTTTCATTTTCAGCTTATATTCGTATTGACCGGCTAACATCCTCATGATATGAAGGAACATTTCGCCCCTAGTGATTCGCTCATTTGTAAATACGCCGATTGCTCCTTCCTTTTTGCTTATATTCTCTTGCCTTGTGAAGGCATCCATCACCGGTCCCAACTCTTCACCGTCCAGCAGCTTCCCGGCAACAATTCCCGGTACCGGGATTCTCGCTCCGGCAGCTACAAAGACCTCGCCGTCCCTCGTGGCCATTGCACCCCAATTGCACAGAAACAGGGCTTGTCCCATTTTCACGACACCGCCTTCAAGTCCGATACCCATATCGGCATCACTTTGAATCAAGCAATTCCGGGCACGTGTCATTGCCCCCTCCATCGTTTCCTCGTCTGAAAAAGGCTGTTCCGGGACCCCGCTCTCCACTTGAAGCGAAATGATTTTAGCATCTTCATATACACCAAGCACGGCACTTATTTTCGCCGGATTCTTACTGCCTACTGCTATTTTCAATATAATTACCTTCCTTCTATGTAAAAAAAGCTGATGGAAAAGGATTCATGACAGCATCCCTTTCCATTTCAGCTTCCTCCATCAACCGTTTTTTATCAAGGTCTCGAATGTCGTTTTATCACAGGAACGAACCAATTTACCAATCAGTTCTCGTGCAGCGGCATAATCATCAATATGAATCATGGATGCATGTGTATGAATATAGCGGGAACAAATGCCAATCACCCCGCTTGGAATGCCTTCGTTTGCAATATGGACTTGCCCTGCATCCGTGCCGCCTTGGGAAACGAAATATTGATACGGAATCTCATTCGACTCTGCCGTATCAAGGATGAATTCCCTCATGCCGCGATGCGTTACCATCGAACGATCGAAAATGCGTAGCAGTGCCCCTTTTCCAAGCTGACCAAATTCACTTTTACTGCCGGACATATCGTTCGCCGGACTTGCATCCAAAGCGAAGAAAAGATCCGGTTTGATCATATGAGCTGCAGTTTGAGCGCCCCGTAATCCCACTTCCTCCTGGACAGTTGCCCCGGAATATAAGACATTCGGTAACGTTTCACCTTTTAAATCTTTTAACAATTCAATCGCAAGTCCGCAGCCGTAACGATTATCCCACGCTTTTGCGAGGATTTTCTTCTCATTGGCCATCGGCGTGAATGGACAAATCGGTACAATCTGCTGACCTGGCTTAATACCGATCCTCTTAACATCTTCCTTATCATCCGCCCCGATATCAATCAGCATATTTTTGATATCCATTGGTTTTGAGCGTTGCGACTCATCAAGCAAATGAGGCGGAATCGAACCGATGACACCAATGACCGGACCGTTATCAGTTATGATTTCGACTCTTTGGGCCAAAAGCACTTGACTCCACCAGCCTCCTAGGGTCTGAAAGCGGATCATTCCATTTTCCGTTACGGAGGTAACCATGAATCCCACTTCATCCATGTGCCCGGCAACTAGTACAGTCGGACCATCCTCATTGCCTCTTTTTACGCCAAATATTCCGCCAAGGCGATCTTGGACGATTTCATCGGAATACTTTTCCAGCTCACTTTTCATGAAACTCCGAACTGCATGTTCATTTCCCGAGGCTCCCGGTAATTCCGTCAATGTTTTAAAAAGCTCCAAAGTCTCATGATTCATTTTTCTACCCCTTACCTATGTATTGTTTCTTACTATTTTACAGAACTTAGCATCGTGTTACACTAGAAAGTTCTAATTTATCAGTTAATGGGTAAAATTTCAAATTATTAGTCAAATAAAGCGTTCTTCTGTATACTGGAAGAAGTGATTTTAAAAAATGCAATGGAGGAGAAATCAATGAATTGGAAAACGTTTTTACTGGGTACTGCAGCCGGGTTTGCTGCGGGCTATGCGACAAAACAACTATTGGATCAATCTAGTAAACCTTCTCCCGATAAAGTCTTGGCCCAAGTGAAGGAAACAGTCAAAAAAGATGGAAATATATATGGCTCATGGATCTTGATGAAGCCGGAAAACTATTCAAAAAATGATTTGGACTATGAAGTGTACAAAGGCGGGATCACCAGAAACACAGAGGGTAAACGCGAGCAATTCGAATTTGTTGCAGATGCCTCAACAGGAACGATATTGGAGCTTAATGCGCAAAATGATTGAAACATAAAAGGAGGGTCGTCAAAATGACGTCCTCCTTTTGCTTTACCGCTTCCGTTTCAATTCGTCTATTATCTCCTTACCCGTTCCATCCCATTTGATGGCACAGTATTGTGCATCATGGTAAAAGCTGTACCAAGACCCATTTTCCAGTCCGGATTTCATCCACTTTTCCTTCGCTTCGATGGAAGTCATCGGATAATCATCATATGCGAGGACCCAGAGGACATTCGCATGGGCATGCGTCGGCATAATATCTGCCATGTGAATCAATCTATCCCCGGCATCCTCAATGATGATGATCGCATGTCCATCACTATGTCCCCCAGTATGGATCATTTTAATACCGTCCGTAATTTCCTGCTCACCTTCAAAAGGACGTACAAGAGAAGCGACAGCCTCCCAGTTTTCTGCCCAATATGTACTTTTTGATCGAATATTCGGGTTTTTCATTTCATCCCATTCAGTTTGGGTCGTAATGATTTCTGCACGCTCGAAAACAGGCACCCATGTTTCACCATCACGTTTCGTCAAACCGCAGGCATGGTCGAAATGTAGATGGGTCATTAAAATGTAATCGATATCATTTGGCTGAAGCCCAAGTCTGCCAAGATCTTCGACAAGATTGGATTCCTCCGTCACCCCAAAATTCCGTTTCTGCTTGTCATTCAGCTTTCCATTGCCAATACCGGAATCTATAAGCATGTTCAATCCATTAGCCTGCACCAAAATCGGATCCGTTCTTAGTTCGATTTGGTTATTTTCGTTAACAGGATACTTCTTGGACCAAAGCGGCTTCGGTACAACACCGAACATCGCACCGCCATCCAAGTGAGTCACACCGCCATTCAACCATGTTAATTTAATTTCCCCTATTTGCATCTTTTCCATTATACCCCTCCTCTTCCTATAGTTTAACACCCACTTCCATATATTGAAATTGATAACGATCAAGGGATCCTTGTGATAGAAATACACCCGATAAACAGATAAAAAACCAGATGCTGTGCACCTGGTTTTTTATCTGTTTATGATTATTGGAACATTGCTTCCAATCTGTATATCCGGTTGCCTTTACTCGAGAACTTTTCTTCATATTCAGTCATGATATTGCCTTCAAAATTGCTGTTATGCAGATCAAGGCTTACATATTTCAAGAGCATGCCGTATTCGGAAATACTCTTCAAGGAAGATTCGAATAACCCTTGGTTATCCGTCTTGAAGTGGATCTCGCCATTGTCTGGCAGGATGCCTTCATATACTTCGAGGAAGGTCTTATACGTTAACCGGCGTTTTGCATGACGTGATTTCGGCCACGGATCAGAAAAGTTCAAGTAGACGCGATCCACGTCACCTTTTGCAAAATAATCCCCCAAGTTCGCTGCGTCAACATTCAACAGCTTTAGATTTGGAACATCCGCTTCAATCAGCAAGTCCAACGCAGCTACAATGACGCTTCCATATACTTCAATTCCAATGAAATTCACATCAGGATGGGCTTTTGCCATTTCTGTGATGAATCGGCCTTTGCCCGTACCCACTTCAATATATAACGGATTATCGTTACCGAAAACTTCATGCCATTTACCTTTATGGCTCACTGGCTGCTGAATTACATATTGTGGAAAATCATTCAAACGGTCTTCAGCCCAAGGTTTATTTCTTAAACGCATGATGACACCCCTATTTATAATATAATCGTTCAAACCATACCACGAGTGGATGGATTCCTGCAAGTTGATTTTTTCAGGAAAAATCCTGCATGCACCGACTTAACAAATAAAAAAACTGCCGGCCATCCAGGCGACAGTCTCTGTAGTTTTCATGTATAAAACTTTCCGCAAAACACACCATAAATAAGTGAAGGGCAGGCAAGAACCACCTGAGAATCCCTTGAATCCATATTTAAGAAAGGAGAGGTATTATATGCCGCTTTCCCATGAACATCAAATGTCACTATTGAAAGATATATTGACCAATCATCAATCAGACTGCTGCGGATCCGTTTCTGAATGTGAACAGGTTGAAAGGCTCGTCAAATCCTTAATGATCAATATGGATATAGACAGCAATGTAAAAACGGTACTGACGGAGATTTACGAATACAGCCAGACTGGCATCGGTACCGCCGATTTAGATGCACATATTTCAACCCACCAGAACGACTTGTCCCAGTGGGTGGATGATATAGATCAATTCTGATCAGCCAACCATCAATAATGCTTCCAGTTTTTGCAGTAATTCATTTCTTTCCTCGTACCGCTTTCTGCGATGATGCCATTGGATGGAAAGCACAAGTTGTGAAACCGTGTGCCATTTCATCCTCATCTCCAGGCCTGCGTCTAGCTTCTTGCCGTAGCGGGCAAGCCATTGATTCCATTCTTCCCTTGGGACATATGAATACAGGAGTATGCCGAGGTCAATGGCCGGATCGCCAATGACCGCTCCGTCCCAATCAATCAGGAACAATCCGTCGGTTTCGGTCATGAGCCAATTATTATGGTTCACATCACAATGACAGACGACTTTTTCGTCGCATTCAATCAACAGGAGATTATTCTGTAAAAAATGGATGGCCTGCTTGATTATCGGAATATCCGTAACATCCGAAGATAACCCGGTTTCTATGTCTGTAAGTATACTTTCAGGTCGTAAAGGGGATTTCCCAAGCCTTTTGAGCATGCTTAACAAAGGATCGGATTGATGAATTTTTTGAAGCAGCTTTGCGACTCTTATATTGTTCATTTCCTGCTGAGATAGCTCCCTGCCTTCCATCCAATGCTGGGCCGTAATTACATCCCCGTTTTCCAGGCGTTTTGTCCACATTAACTTTGGAACAATGCCCTCAGCTGAAAGAACAGCTAAAAATGGCGATGAATTTCGTTTAAGGAAGAGCTTCTGCCCCTCTTTCTCGGCAATAAAGGCTTCTCCCGTAGCTCCTCCAGCAGGGGATATATCCCACTCCTGACCTAATAAATGTTCCAACTGGTTCACCTTCGATTTCCTCGCTTAATCATACAAATGTGGGTACGTTCACCTAGTGTATGTATTACCACTACTTTGAGTCCATGTTTTATAAAAAATCCGCCTGCTGGCGAAGCTGCATTTATACTTGCATCGGGATGATACCCGCAATTAAAAACATCCTCATTTTAGAGAAATAAAAAAATAGCTATTGAGCAATTAAACAATAGCCATAAATTAAATTTTAGTTGAAAAACGGTTTCTTCGTCAAGTACTATAAAACGATTATACGCATAAAACAAAAACAAATAAATCATTTCATATTTTTGTATCGGTTATCACCCTTGAACATGACGCGCAATTTCTCTTTCAGAACCACTGCAGCTACTTCGTTCCTACCAACAATTTCCCCGTCAGACTGGATTTTTACTGAACCTTGATTCTTCATTTTTATCATTTTACCAGAAAAAGAATCAACATTTTTAATGTTGAGGTGACCGCCCCATAAAACGGTGATGAAGACGGTCAATAATTTCAACATAGTAATATCATGGACTGCAATCACGTTCAACCTGCCATCATCCACCTTCGACAATGGTGAAATTTTCATTCCACCTCCAAAGTAGGGCTGGTTCGCAATAACGATGAACCATACCTTTTTCAAATGATGCCGTTTTCCATCAATGATCAATTCCATGCATCTGGGCTTGTAAGAAAATAACATTTTTATAAAAATCAACAGATAAATTAATTTACCCGCTCTGACAAAATTAAACCATTTTTTCAGGGGGGCACGATTTGCTTCATCGGAAATTTCAGCATCAATGCCCATTCCCAGGCTGTTCACAAAATAACCCACCTTGCCATTCGTCTCGAACTTTCCAATATCAATGGTATTAAAGGCATTATCCTGAAATAAGGAAAGGGCTTCTTCCATACTCTCAGTTTTTTGAATGCCCCTTACATAATCATTGCCGGACCCAGCCGCAAGGGAGCCGATGATTGCGTGAGGGAAACCAATGGCGCCATTTATCATTTCATTAATCGTGCCATCTCCCCCAACAGCAATCACCCGGGTATCCTGATTAGTCCCTGATAGTATTTCCTTCGTCAATCTTAGCGCATGCCCCTTTTCCCGTGTGAAAAACACCTCATGGGGAACAGCTTTTGATTTCAGTATTTCCTCGGCTTTTTTCCAAATCTTTAAACTCGCTTCATTTCCAGCCACTGGATTGACAATGAAATACACCGTTTCATTAAGGTGCGGCATACTCATTTCCTTCTGGTTGGTTATATTCGGCTTCCCATTCCGGTCGCAGGCTTGATGTAGTTTGGCAATATTCAAGCAATGCCTGTGCCCCTTTTAACTGCTGTGCCTTAAGAGGAGACGATATTGCCCGCATCCTTTCAAACCATTCCGGGAAGGTCCGTTTATCCAATACCTTAATATCATAAGGGGCTTCGGGATAATCAACATATCCATTCCGGGATAAAATCACCTTTTTTATCGGCATGTTCACTTCATATAGCTCAAATAACTGGGAGACGATGTTCGTCATCCGATTTGCGCCCAACAAAGGATTAAGCACTTTTTTATCTGGATGCTTATGATGCCTGCGGACCCAGAACCGATCACTCGAACCGATGAATGCAGCGTCTTCTTCCGCTTCCAGAAAAGTGATGCACCAAGCATCAACAGGGGTCAATAAAATGACTTCGACTTCAACAGGCGCATTTTTCAATAGAAATATAGGTTTATATAATACGAGAAACGTATCCGGAAAACGCTGCAGAAAAAAGCGGAGCCTCTCATCCAAAATGAATGATTGGTCCACAAATGACTTTTCATGAAGCGTCGAACTACCCCACTTCATTTGAAAGCGGAGTAATTGATTTAAATAATTTTGCTTTAATTCATCCAGACTTGCCGGACGGAACGGAAATCTTAATGAAAAAACATTAGCATCTTCATTCTGTGCCGGTATTGGCAGTTCTTCTGCTTCTGCCTCCTGTTTACCTGTCCGGTGGAAGATGCCTTTAACCTTTTTTAACAGGCCCTTCGTCTCTTCCTGAGGCGGATCGAATTTGACTTGTGTTTCAGTATGCTCGCTATACAACCGAGCTAGCTCGCCCGCATTATAAGCAGCCTTCAATTTATCCCATTGCTGTTTTTTCAAACGTGCAAATTGCGTTGGATAACGATAAATATCCTGCTCATACCGGGAAATATAATCCTGCATCTTTATGAGCTGTGCCATTCGACCACCACCCCTCTCTCTATTTTTGAAGGTTTATCGTGAAAACCTTCTCGTATGAAGGGGACGCTCCAAGATGTGTTTGATATAACGCAACCTGATCTGCTTCAAAATGCTTATCCTTCATATTCGCTATCTGGCGGACGCTCTCCAACGAAAAGGGACTTTCACCCTCGAATTTTCTTGCCAGCGTTATATGAGGCTTAAAAGGCTTTTTATCAAGTTCAAAACCCGCTTCGATACAAGAATTATAGACTTTCCTTTGGATGGCAAATAGCCTATCTTGCTGCTTGACGCCAGCCCAAAGGATCCTTGGACTGTCACTCCTGCCAAAACCGCCGATATCGCCGAGTTCCAAGCCGAATGAAGCCTCATTGGAAAGCTCGCTTTCCACACGCCCCATGGCATCCTCTTTCAATGTATCGGGAGCATTTCCCAAAAATGCCATCGTAATATGATAATCGGCTGGATGCAGCCATTTCTTAAATGGAAATTCTGGCTTCAGTCGTTCCGTAACAGCATTTAAATAAGCCTTAATATCATCAGGCAATACTAAAGCAAAGAAAAAATGAGTATTCATGGTCACGTTCATTCCTTCCTATTTTCCCTTTAATTTTACCATAATTCCCATTGCATATACCTTTTCTTGGGCTTCCTAATAAATATTCCCTCCATCAGGAATATTCCAAATCTTACTTACTATGAAAGCGGTCCAGGAGGGATTTTTTCGGGCTGGGTCGGATTATCCGCGAGCTGGGTCGGATTATACCCGAGCTAGGTCGGATTATACCCGAGCTGGGTCGGATTATACCCGAGCTAGGTCGGATTATACCCGAGCTGGGTCGGATTATACCCGAGCTGGGTCGGATTATACCCCGCTGGGTCGGATTATCCGCGCACAAGGTCGAATGATCAACCCGCTGGGTCGGATTATCCGCGCACAAGGTCGAATGATCAACCCGCTGGGCCGGATTATCCGCGCACAAGGTCGAATGATCAACCCGCTGAGCCGGATTAACGAAACACACAGCAAAAATCCAAACAAAAAAGGACCAAAGATTGGTCCTTCCCTGCTTCTTTTAACTGAAAACTGTTTCGTAAAGCAGGAACAAGTTCAGTCCAATGATAAGGACAGCTATAAGCCAAGCTACGCTCGAGGTGATTTTATGGTTGACCAGGCTGCCCATGATTTTTTTATTGCTTGTAAACAAGATCAAGGGCACTAGGGCAAACGCGATGCCAAACGAGAGTACAACTTGGCTCATCACAAGTGCTTTGGATGGATTCACTCCCCATAATATTATGAGCAGGGGCGGAACGGTTGTAATGATCCTTCTCAAATAAATGGGTATATGTCTTTTAATGAATCCCTGCATGACTACATCACCGGTCATTACACCAACGGATGAGCTGGATAAGCCGGCAAATAAAAGTCCTATTCCAAAAAACATCGCGACTGATGGTCCAAGCATGGCCCCGAACTGTTGGTAGGCAACATCCAAGTCCTCAACCAGTGCTCCATTCTTATGAAATAGGGCAGCTGAAACGATGACCATGGCGGCATTGATCGCACCTGCAATCAACATGGCGATGATAATGTCAATGAGCTCAAAACGATAAATCCTTTTTCTTTCCAAATCGTTTACTCCGACTATTCTTCTTTGCGTCAAAGATGAATGAAGGTATATCGCATGTGGCATAACGGTGGCTCCAAGCATACCGGCTGAAAGTAAAATACTGTCCACTCCCTCAAACTTTGGAGTGAAGAGTCCTAAAACAACGGCTGATGTATCAGGTTTTGCATAAAAAACTTGAGCACCAAATGCTATCACAACTACAAATATCATGACAGTGATCAGAGCTTCGAATGTTCGATAACCCCTGCGCTGGATTTCCAAAATGGCAAAGGAACCAATCGCTGCAATTATTGCCGATGTGATAAGCGGTAAGTCAAATAGCAAATAAATCCCTAGTGCAGCTCCTATGAATTCAGCCAGGTCGGTTGCCATTATAACGGCTTCGGCCTGAATCCATAAGAAGAAAGATGTTTTTTTCGAAAATTTTTCCCTGCATAACTCTGGAAGGTTCTTTCCAGTGGCTATTCCCAATTTAGCTGATAGTGATTGAATTAGCACAGCCATTAAATTGGATGCGAAGATAACCCATAATAGCGTATAGCCATATTTTGATCCGGCTGTAATATTGGTCGCATAATTCCCTGGATCAATATAGGCCACAGCTGCTATAAAGGCAGGCCCTAGATAGGGAAGAAGTTTTTTTATTCCTCTCGAAGAAGATTGATGCAACGCATCGGACATATCTATGTCAACTCCTTTTTATACGCAACTTAAATTGTTGCGACAGGTAAACTTTTTAGGTTATTAGCAAGTATATTCCTGGTTCTTGAAAATGTCAAAAAGGGAGGATTGCATATGGAGTAATTAACTTGGAGATGTCTATCTCGCTTCCGAGTACACATAAAAAAACCCCTTTGCCAATAGTGGCAAAGGGGCTTTTTTTTCTAGTTAACGGAACCGCATTGCTTTTCGATTTCCTCGGAAAACAGGTTCTGCAGTCTTCGGGTAATCGGACCGGGTTCCCCGGCTGCAATCGATTGGCCATCGATGTTTATAATTGGTGTCACTTCGACGCTAGTGCTTGTATAAAGGACTTCGTCGGCTGCCATCATGTCTTCGACCGTGAAGGCTTCTTCGACATAGGGAATCCCATGATCCGCGCAAAGCTTCAGCATCACCTGACGGGTAATTCCATTCAGGATCAAGTTTGTGGCCGGATGCGTTTTAAGTTGCCCATCCACCACGATTGATACATTTGACGAACTACCCTCCGTCACCGTACCATCACGATGCTGGATTGCTTCATCACAGCCTGCTTCGATCGCTTGCTGTTTAGCCATTATATTACCAAGTAGATTTAAACTCTTGATATTACAGCGCAGCCAGCGTATATCGTCGGTGGTAACAGCATTGACCCCTGGCTTCATTTTGCCTGTATAAGGCATTTCCTTTGTATAGGCGACAAAGACCGGTTCCACCTCTGCAGTTGGAAAAGAGTGTGTACGCGCAGATACTCCTCTTGTCAGCTGCATATAGACGATACCGTCCTTCAGTTGATTTTCAGCGATCAGCTTTTTCATGCGGGTTTTGATTTCCGCTATGGTTAAGGGAACCTTCATCTGTATCAACTTCGCACTGTCGATCAGACGGTTCAAATGCATGTCCCCTGTAAATAATTCACCATTATAAACCCGGATGACTTCATAGACGCCATCACCGAATTGATATCCCCGGTCTTCAATATCTACCTTTACTTCGGACCTGCTTTTTAGGTCCCCGTTAAAAATGATTTTTCCCATGTCTTCTCCCTCTTTACCTCTTATTTAGCCAATTCATGAATGGCACGTGCATAAATGGACGTAGCCTTAAGCATATCCTCAATATCAATATATTCATCTTTCTGATGCGCAATGTCTTCGCTGCCTGGGAAAAGTGGGCCAAATGCAACGCCTTCTTTCAATGAACGGGCATATGTGCCGCCGCCAATCGAAAGAAGCTCGGCTTTATCACCTGTCTCCGCTTCATACACTTCCTGCAAGGTCTTGATCAAGAAGCTTTCACTGTCCACATAATGTGGAGTTGAATGCGAATTAGTCTTCACTTTCAAATTATATGCCGCAAGCCTTTCTTCCAGCGCCGCCTTTTGCTGTTCCCAATCAAACGTGACCGGATAACGCATGCTGAAACCGATCGAGCTGTCGCCTTGTTTAGAATAATTGAAAACTCCGGCATTGATCGTCAATTCTCCTGTTTGCTCATCCGAATAAGCCACACCTAAATTATTTCCGCGGGAATCTTCGAACAAACGATCCTTGATGAAAGTGAAGTAGGCTTTCGCATGCGGATCAAGAGTGAGATCAGCTAAAAATACGGCTAAATGTAGACCTGCATTTCTTCCGTTGTTCGGTTCCATCGCGTGTGCCGAGACACCATTCATTTCAAGCAGCACTTGATTTTTTTGCGGAACGGCTTGCCCCTCCAATGAGTACTTTTGCAAATAATCCTGATAGTTTGCCGCCACTTCAGCAGTGTTGTCCGTTTCCACAATAGCCGTCGCAAAATCCGGTACCATATTCGTCCTTCGACCTGAAGAAAACTCGATGACATTCACGTCTGAGTTCGTGCCATTTCCTGCATCGGCAGGATGGATAACCGAGAAATCCCAGATTCCTTTTTCCGCACTGATGATCGGGAAATCAGCATCTGGTGCGAAGCCTATCGAGGGCATTTCCTCCACTTCAAAGTACCGGTCAACGCAGCGCCAATTCGATTCTTCATCGGTTCCAATGATCATCCTCACACGTTTGTTCAAAGGTTCTCCTAGCTCCCGGACCAGCTTCATCGCATGATAGGCAGCCATCGTCGGCCCTTTATCATCGATTGCACCGCGAGCATATATGCGGCCATTGCGGATTTCAGCGCCGAACGGCTCCGAACTCCAGCCATCTCCCTCAGGTACCACGTCGACATGGCATAATATCCCGATTAACTCCTCGCCTTCACCCATTTCAATATGACCAGCAACATTATCGACATTTTTCACAGTGAAACCGTCTTTTTCGCCTAATTGAAGCATGAATTCAAGTGCTTCCTTCACCCCTTTACCGAATGGGGCCTCCTCTGTAGGATTTTCCTCATCCAGTACACTTTTTATTTTCAATAAGTTTTGAGTATCCAGTAATAAGTCCATTTTCCGTTTTTCAACTTCTTCTCGCCAATTCAATTCACTCAAAATACGACAACTCCTCTTTTATATATATTTTTCATTTTATCACTTTTACTACCACATTCGCCAAGCGTTGCTACCTATTCTTCGTATTCCCGTATTATCGCTACCGTCAAACTACCGATAAAAGCCCTTATATAAATAAAAAACACCCCGTTGATTTCCTCTCCAGGCACTTGCTTTCCGCGGGTGTTCCGGGAGCCTCCTCGGCGCTATACGCCTCCGGGGTCTCCCTTGGACGCGCTTTTCCCGCAAAAGTCTCGCACACCTTTTCCTTCATCAAAAATTTAGATAGACTTCCTTTTGTCTACAAAAAAACACCCTCTTTTATTAAAAAGAGGATGATTTCATTAAACTATCGGCATCCATAAGCTTTGTAACTTTTCGGTTTAGCCTTGGGATGTATAATGCTAAAAACAAAGAACGTCCTAAACTGAAAGCCAGGAATGCAAGCCATAATCCATGATTGCCATGATTGCTTACTGCTGCGAATTGGACTATTAGAAAAGCCATTAGTGCAAGGAGCATCGAGTTCCTTACTGGAACGGCTTCAGTCGCTCCGGTGAACACTCCATAAAAAATGAGTCCGATAAAGGCAGTGAACGGGAATAGAACTATCCAAAGTCCATATTCATGGGCCAATTCGATGACGCCGGGAATATCCGTGAAAAGGAGAATGACCTCATCGCTGAATAGATAGTAAGATGCGGCAAGTATGAACGAAGCATACAAGCCCCACCGTGCCGATAGTGAGAGTGTTTTTTTATAAAGGTTTATATCTCTCGAACCAATCGCCTTCCCGACCAGAAGACTCGATGCATTCGCGAAGCCATCAAAGCAATAGGCCATCAGGTAATGGATTTGAATGAGTACGGCGTTTGCCGCCAGTGTCTCTGTCCCGAAAGTGGCTCCCTTGGCCGTAAAAAGATTGAAAACCGTGATCAGGCAAATGGTCCTGATGAATAAATCCCTGTTGACCACCATCATTTTTTTCAGGGAAGCCCGATCGAACCCCTCCCGGAATGAAAATGAATCCGGTACGTTGACCGCTTTCCGGATCACCCACAAGCCCAGGAAAAACGCGGCAATCTCTGATATCAATGAAGCGGCAGCAACCCCTGATACAGACCATGAAAAGCCATTTACAAAAACGAGGCATAAGACTATATTCATCACGTTCATGAAAACTTGAATGAACAAAGATGTTTTTATCCTGGATTTCCCGATTAACCAGCCTAAGATGACATAATTCAATAGCGCAAAAGGTGCCCCCCATATCCGGATGCCGAAATAGTCTGCGGCAAAGGCGGAAACGTCCGATTCCGGACCGATTGCGCCTAACGAAACATTCAAAATGGGCTTCTGGATCACGATAAAAAGAAGACCGATGATCGCTGCTATGAAAAATGGCCGAACCAAGGCCATCAGGCTTTGCTTTTCATCCCTTGCCCCCTCCGCTTGTGCAGCGAAGGCAGATGTACTGACCCGAAGAAAACCAAAAAGCCAATACATCGTATTAAAAATAATGGTTCCGACAGCCACCCCGCCAATATATGCGGGATCGCTCAACTTTCCAACCACAGCCGTATCGACCGCACCGAGCAAGGGCGTACTCATCGTCGAAATCGTAAGCGGGATGGCTAAGGAAAGATACATTCTGTTATTCATAAAATGATGACCTCCAATGTAAAGAAAAGTTCTGAAAAGTTAGAATTGGAATGATGTTATAAAAATTTGTATCCAAAGTACAAAAAGTTTGCAGTATTCCATTTTAATTACTAGAATTGAACATATGGTGCTCCCCAACATGCATACGATGCCTCTACAAGATTACTTGTTAATCGGTTCAAATAGAACGGATTAAGCTATTTTAGATATTGATGATCTACGGTATCAATTTTGTAGATTAAAAGATTGATAACGCTCTCAACATGGGAATTCCTTTTTCCACAAACGTACATGAATTTTTTTACCCAGCAAGAAAAAGCAAAATCGCAAGCGAAAAAATAAAAAGCTAGACGGATTTTAAAAGGAGTTATAGTATTGCTCGTTGATAATATAACTTTTGAACTATGCTTAAACATATATTCATCGTTATAACAACCAATTAGGAGTGATCATGATGGGAAGATTGACTAATAAAGTAGCCATTATCACTGGCGGAGCATCTGGTATGGGCAGGGAAATGGTTGACCTATTCACAAAAGAAGGAGCACAGGTCATTGCTGCTGATATCAATGAAAAAGCTGTAGCTGTTGTGAATGAATTGGATAACGTCCATGGAGCTGTACTTGATGTATCTTCAGACGAAAGCTGGAAAAAAGTGACGGATGAAGTTATCGCTAAATTTGGCAAGATCGACATTTTGGTTAACAATGCCGGTATCTCAACGGAAAAAGGCATTAACGATACGTCATTGGCCGATTGGCAGCTAATGTTAAGCATCAATGGATTTGGACCATTCCTTGGAATGAAACACGTTGTTCCTTACATGGCTAAAGAAGGTAAAGGCGCAGTCGTGAACATTTCTTCCTTTACTGCTCAAATCGGAATGGGCTTAAACTCTTATTCTGCTTCAAAAGGTGCCGTTCGTGCTATTTCCAAGGCTGCCGCAACGCAATATGGCCGCATGGGTGTCCGTGTCAACGCTGTATTCCCTGGTATCATCGAAACACCGATGACTCAAAAATTAGAAGAGTCAAAAGAGTTAGTGAACCAAATGATCAAGGCAACACCATTACAACGCTTGGGTCAGCCGGCGGATATTGCAAATGCCGTGCTTTATCTTGCTTCCGATGACGCTTCATACGTAACTGGTGCCGAGCTTGTCATCGACGGTGGATACTCAGCTCAATAATTATAGGCAGAAATGGAAAAACCCGTTTCTGGAATCCAGAAACGGGTTTTTCTGATTCAATAAAGAAATTTTGAAGTTGAAATGATTTAAGTTAACACACCAATGAAATAGCCAAAAGTCGTAAATACCAAACACCAGCTGAAAGCACCTGCTCCGGCAAAGATAAAGTACTTTCGTTTCCCCATTCCATTCATACCGGAAATGTAACTGGCGAAGTGACGGACTCCTGGGATGAAATAGGCTATGATAATGGTCCAAGGACCGTATTTATTGAACCATTTCTCCAATTTTTCCAACCTCGCGGGGGTCATTTTGATCCACTTACCATACTTCCTCAAAAAAGGCTTCCCTACCTTTTTCCCGATGAAATAACTGAAAAGCATCCCGGATATCGATCCAAGGAAACTGACAAGGAATGCTCCCTGGACATTCAAAACGGAAATGGATGACAAATAGCCGACAAAAGTCATCATGAACTCATCAGGAACCGGCAAGCCGATAATCCCAATGGCCAACAGCGCATATATCGCGAAATAACCATAGTTTGATATTAAATCCTTTACTATATCCATCTATAGTACTCCATCTCAGCACCCTTTTTTAAAGTAATCCAATTTCTTATGCGGGCCTGGGTAACGTGATTACTTCTTTTTAATAGGATAACCTAATTTAACCCAAATGAGTTGATTTTCATAAAAAAAGATAAAAAAAGTAGAATTGACACGTTTTTTGTTGAAAAACCTGTATGACAATGGAATGTAAAACGCAACAATAAAGCGGACTCTAAACCTGAGTCCGCTTCTTCTTATTTCACAATCTTTATTTCATTGATCGGCCAATACACTAGATTCGCCTTGCCTACAATTTCATCGACGGAAATCGTGCCGATTTCACGGCTATCCAAACTATTTTGGCGATTGTCCCCCATAAGGAACAGCTGACCTTCCGGCACAGTCATGCTGCCTGTAATATCTTCGAGCTTGAAGGATTCAGTCAGCGGCACCCCTGCCATCTGATTCTTATATTTGTCCAAGTATGGTTCTTCATAAGCTTTCCCATTAATATAAAGCGTATCATCTTTATATTCAATATGGTCTCCTGGCAGACCGATAACCCTTTTTATATAATCTTTATCTACCGTTGCATGAAAAACGACAATATCAAACCGGTCGATATTATCGATACTCGTTCCAAACTTGGTAAGAACAATTCTCTCGTGGTCTTGCAGAGTCGGCATCATTGACTCACCGTCCACGACAATCGGTGCAAAAATATACGTTCGAATTAAAAAAGCTAGAATGACTGCAATCAATATCGCTTTTATCCATGAAAAAACTTCTTTTCTATTTTCCAATCGAAGTCCCTCTCTCTGTTTTTTATTCATGCCATTATATCATAATCCTTTAATGATCACGTCATACAAATACCCACATTTCACACATTGTAAATTACTTCCATTTTTCATATTGGATATCGATGCTTTCCAACTCTATTTCCCTGCGCTGCATTTTGGCTGGACAAATCGCATTATATGTACGTACTTTCTCATTTATTTCATCAATTCGTTTCATTATTTCAGATTCAGGTCCATTCATTTTTTTCAATCTAACCAATCCGGATAACTCTTCCCGAATTTCTTTTTGCCATTTTATCCAAAGCGGAAGGTAGCCGGCATCCTTGGCCTTTGCCAAGAAATTGTCATATATATTTCCCGATAACGCCGACTCCGGAAGCGGTTTTCCAAAGCCAGGATTATTCTTCAACCCGCCGTCACGTTCATATTCCTTAAAAATCTGATCCATCCAGTTTACATGCCCGTGTTCTTTGCCCATAAACAATCCCCCTTCAGATCACTTTATGTTACATCTATTTACAATTATAACATTTTTATCAATATCCACTCCACCCTGAAAGACACTTTCTACTATTATATATGCATACCTTTCAGCCAAATACATTTAGACATCAAAAAAGGATTCCCTATGACGGGAATCCTACAGACTGTAAACAAACTCGTTGAAAATCAAGTTTATCTACAGTTTTTATGAGGGTTTGTAAAATCTCGGATGTCGATTGAAACGTAGGGCACTCGCTATCCGCGGGCGGTCCGTTAGCCTCCTCGGCGCTTTTGCGCCTGTGGGGTCTACCCTCGACTCGCTTTTCCAGCAGGAGTCTCGCACACCCGCTCCAATCAACTTTTTTTGAAATTTAGATAAACCCTTGCCTACAAATTCAAGGATTCCCCCTATTGCGGGAATCCTTTTTTGCCATCTATTTAACTGTGATTTTCCTTTTTACTTCTGCCTTGTTCTTCGATTTATCCGTAACTGTGTAAGTCAATGTATAGTTACCTTTTTTCTTCGTATTCACAGTCCCTGTTATTTTAATCTTACTTGTTAAACTTCCATCAAGATTATCTTTCGCAGATACACCTGATTTAGGATTGAATGTCGAGTTATAGGCAATGTTTTTGCTTTTGGCACCGGAAATGACCGGCTTGGTGCTGTCTACCGTAATCTTTCTTGTGACTGTCGCAGTATTTTTCGATGAATCAGTGATTGTATACTTTAATGTATACGTTCCCTTTTTCTTCGTATTCACCGTACCTGTCACTTTGATTTTACTTGTCATGTTGCCATCAAGGTTATCTTTCGCAGAAACACCTGATTTAGGGTTGAATGTCGAATAATAGGCAACTGTCTTACTATTGGCTCCCGAGATGACTGGCTTGGTGCCATCAATCGTGATCTTCCTTGTAACTGTAGCTGCATTTTTCGATGAATCGGTGACCGTATACTTCAATGTATAGGTCCCCTTTTTCTTCGTATTGACTGTACCCGTCACTTTGATTTTACTAGTCAAGTTGCCATCGACATTATCCTTGGCACTCACGTTCGTTTTTGGACTGAATGAAGAATTAAGTTTGATGGTTTTATTCCCGGCACCTGAAATCACTGGCTTGACTTGATCATAAACAGTTATTTTCCTTGTGACCTTGGCAACATTCCCAGCCTTGTCGGCTACCGTATAAGTCAAATTATAGGTGCCCACTTTCTTGGTATCCACCTTACCTTCAACACGTATGACACTCGTTAAGTCACCATCTTTATCATCCTTCGCCTTTATGCCGGTTTTAGGATTGAAGGTTGAGTTGAATGGTATCGATTTACCGGCAGCTCCTGAAATCACAGGCATATCCGTATCCTTGACAATCGATGGCCCATTGGAGATGTAAGCCGATGAAACATACCCCTTAATACTGTTGTCTTCCGTTTGTACGGGGTAAAAGACAAATTTATTTCCCGTAGATTCGTGATAATCAAAATTCCCTGTGATGATCATGCTTGTATTTGGTGGCACACGTACTGCACCTGCCGTAGTGCTTATTTCTTTCCTGATATTCGCACTGGATGTCGTCACAACTTTGTCTCCTGCCTTGAACCAATAAACGGAGTCATGCGTTTGATCTGTCAGTGTGTATTCAAGATTTTTAAAGATGATATTTTCTGTGCTTTCCCGGTCATATTGAAAGTCCGTTGTTTTGAATGGATATTTGGCCAGTTTTGGGCCATCCAAATAACTTTGTTTTTCTATCTCAGCAAAAACTTCCTCTTGGTAGGCACTCGCATTTCTTTGTCCGTTTTCCTGGTAAAGAGGACTGTTCACCGGTTTTGTCCCATTGTATGCCATGACAGGGATATACCAATTTTCGATGACCCTGCGTCCTGCACCTTTGATCTTCGGCAAATCACTTCTTGAATACATGCCACTCAGGACCTCGACGCCTGCCTCGATATTGTAGACTATATCATTTTCCAGCTTTTTCTGATCATATCCAGTTTTATTGGTAAGCTGCATTAGACCGATACCGCCATCGTCGGATTTAATCGGTTTACCGTCCTCATTGAATTGCCTCCAATCCCCGTTTTCCTGTGTAGCCACCGCTTTTACCACTTCAGGGGGATTTCAGCCTCTATTGCTGCATTCGTCAGTAAGCAGTTAATCTGCTTATGGGAAGGATTTTCATTGGGTTGAATCTCACCGAATGATGAACACGCATTGGTTATACCAGACTCCGCAAAAGCCTGTCCATTGAACAATCCGAGTGTTAAATAGGTCAGTGCCCCAACCTTCAATATGGTATTTTCATTGATTGAACTCCAGTCTATTTATATTTAAATCTATAATAATAGTAACATGATAGACTGGTTATTGCAGGTATAAAAAGGTATATCCTCCTATAATATCCTTACAGCAAATAAAGGAGCTTACCCGCATTTTCGGGCCAGCTCCTTTATTTTCAAATCACAGAACTATGTATGGTGTCGTATTATACGATCACTTCCACCGTTTCCCTCGGCTTCCTTACAAGGCACATGATTCCCGGTACGATGAAGAAGATAAGCGGCCAAACATGAAAAATCGTCAGAATGCCCGTAATGATCAATAAGATTCCGGCTCCCTTCGCTTTGCCGCCTTTTAATAGAAAGATAGCGATCAAACCGCCTGCCAAGGCAATGAACAGCGATATGATTCCAGCCCATAATAAGCCCATGAAAAATTTGACTGACATATCTATCTCAGATGAAGAAAACTCCTGAGAATCTGTCATTAATGAGTAGTCCACCATTTCTTTCAAATCGATACTGTTGAGATAAACGGCCGTTATGATCGTCACGATTAAAAAAATTGCAGCGATGCTCACGCCTATGATACTTAATACGTATTCCCATGTCCGTTTCATTTGCCTCGCCTCCCTGGAAAAGTCACTTATATATAATACCCAATCCGGGAAGGAATAAAAGACTTTTATTCTTTACTCCTCAAAATCTTACGAGCGTCCATTTGGCAAGGCTAATCCAATCTACCCCTGCCATAACTCGCAAACAGGAAACCGCCCCGGAGATACGGCCGTCACTCATCCTTCTTTTTCAATCGTTCATTTAATTCATCTCTTTTATTTTCAAGGTTATTCATTTTTGTCATATGTTTTATAAAGAAACGGATCGACTTCACAACCATTACGAATAGCAGAACTAGCAGGGCAAGGTAGAATAATTGCCATAAAATATCAACAATATTAAACATTAAGTCACCCCCTGTCTATGAATGGTAAACATCAATTCTGGCCAATAAAAGAGGTAAGTGATGCCTTTTCAAACTTTCCGCATTTTGTTATGTCGTAATTAAATGATAACACGATAGACCATAACACTGAATGCAAACAACAGTTCTGCAGGAATGATTAACGAAGCCCCTCCAAAGGAAATAGACTCTGTTATTATCAGAGCCTAAAAAACATACCTATTCACGATTAACTCCACCAATTGTTCGACAGACGGTTCAATGGGCATCATATCCAATGTAAATCCATAGTCTTTAAGTCTATTGCCGGTACTTTCCCCGATTACCCCAATGGAGGCTTGATTTAGCAGCCCTTCAACATCCACGTCTGCCTTGTTCCCATATTGCATCAGCATATCAACAGAATGCCGATTCGAAAAAAGCACCGTTCCGACAGCTTTCCCGTCCAGCATTCTCGGAAGGATTTCAAGGAATCTTTCATCGACGAATTTATCGATTGATTGAAAATAGTCTCCGTCCCCATGGGCCAAATCTCTTTGATCTCTGTTTCGATCTCCGACAACCAACAGTGTCCCGGCTTCCGCCATCTCGGATTTGAGTTCTGCCATCAGTCCCCGTTGCTGTAAAGCCTTTTTTGATTTCCTTGATAACACATAAAGTTTCGAAGAAATCCGTCGGAAATCAATAGCATGTTCAGTGAGTGAATCCAAGAATCCATGGACACTTTCGGGGGAAGTGAAGAGAATTCGATCATACGAAAGAAAAGAGAGCAGCTGACTTTCTTCCATTTTCACTTTTGCCGCATTCCATTTAGGAAACTCGATGACTTCGCCGCCAAGTTCATGCAGGGCTTCTGCCAAGGAACTCTTTGCCGTTCCGGTCCGGGCCACTAAAAACCGCTGTCCATATAGTGGCTTCTTTTCGAACCATTGCAGTTTGCCCCTTAGTGAAATGATATCCCCGACCAAGGTGATCGCAGGATTGCCAAGCGACCTTTCACTTACCCTTTCGACGATATCAGCCAAGGTCCCCTCGACACTTTCCTGACTTCCATATGTGCCCCATTGGATGACGAGTGCCGGCGTGTTCCCCGGCTTTCCATGATTGATCAAATTTTCACGGATATAAGGAAGATTGGCCACACCCATATAAAAGGCGACCGTATCTATACTTTTCACAAGCCCGTTCCAATCTATATCCTTCTTCGTTCGGTCATGGCCCGTCACCATCGCAAAGGAGCGTCCGAAATCCCGATGTGTGACAGGTACTCCTGCGTATATCGATGCAGCAATGCTGGACGTAACCCCCGGAATGACTTCGAATGGGATTCCCTCATCCTTCAACGATTCCGCTTCCTCCCCGACTCTTCCAAAAACGGCAGGGTCACCCCCTTTCAAACGGACGACCCGCTGCCCTGCCTGTGCTTTGGAAACAAGCAGCTCATTGATTTCCCCTTGACTGATGCCAGTAGTATAAGGTGTCTTTCCACAATATATCAATTCACAATTGAGGGTGGCAGCCTCCAACAGTTTGGGATTTAGCAATCTGTCATACAAAATGACGTCCGCTTTTTCAATCGCTTTTTGACCCTTTACGGTAATCAGGCCCATATCACCCGGACCTGCACCCACAAAATAGACCTTGCCCTTGGCCATGCTGAACTCACCCCTATCTGCTTGCTATTCCCTGATAATATTTCACCAGCTCCACCATTGCACTGCCCATCCGTTGATCTTCAGGATAAATGACCCGCTCGATCCCTTCATCGATTACCACCTGCGCCGTTACCTTTCCGACCGCAAGAGCAATTACATCTGATGCAAACAGGTCGGCTATCTTATCCTCCACACCTTGTTCACGGACAAATCTCATTAAATTTCGCGGCTGCGGTGCACTCGTGAACACAACCGAATCGATTTTGCCTTCAAGGAGTTCTTGGATCAGCTGCTGCATCGTTTCCTTTTCGGGCGGTATATGTTCATATGGCAGGATTTCTTTATGCTCCACTTTTTGTTCATCCAACCAGTTCATCAAAAGTGGCGCCGGATCGCCGTGAAGCTGCAAAGCGACCTTTACACCTCCTGGCAGATGGCCTTCCAGATTGCGAACAAGCCCTGCCGTACTGCCATCATCATCACGGATTAATGGCTGCAGGCCAAGCTTTTTCAGCATATTCACCGTTTTATAGCCCCTAGCTGCAATTTTCATAGACTGCAAGGCTTCTACGAAACGATCTCCCGCTTCCATCTTCACGGCCGTTTTATATAATAATTCCGTCCCCACTCCCGTCGTGAGGATAATCCAATCGAACTCCCCTTCCATCAACCGGGTGACATCCTCTTCCAAATGGGAATCATCAAGGAATACCGTCCCCTGTGCCGGGCGAACGAGCGGGACTCCCCCAAGATTTTGAACGATTTTACTAAGTTCTTCCGTCTTCCTTGCTCCCAATAAAGCAACGGTCCTGCCATTAAGCTTACTCATCCATGCCCCTCCTATATGTACATTCAATTAAATCCATCTCACCCATTATACAAATTTTCAGTCTTTGAAACTATAAAAAACCAATTCAATATCAAAATCAACGCTTTTTCTTTCTTTTATCCTATATGAAATCAATCGAAAGATGAATTAGAAGCACCTTGCTTTTTTTAAGTCCCACCCTCGTGAGTTTGGAGCAAATACTCGTGAGTTTCCAAGAAAGTAAAACTGATCTGGAGTTTACTCCAGGTTGTATATTGTGTTCATCATTTAAAAATAATTATGTAAGGGGATATAGTTTGCCTGAACACCGGCAATAAAAAAGCTGCCATCAGGACAGCGATTTACTTTTGTTAATTCTTGTTTAGTGCCCTTTGGGCAATATGTTTCTGTTCTTTTTTCACAAAAACATCATATTGAGTGGTTTCATCGCGATTTTGAAAGCTTTCAGAGCCTAAATTCATAGGCGTTTTCGTTTTGAATTGTATCCCTTCCCTTTCCAATTTCGCAACCGCCTTAAAATAATTTTCATTCCCGAATGCTGAATAAATACATGTCCAATATTTATAGGAAATTAGTTTGGCAGTTACTGCACATGCAATCACGAAGACTAGTATTCCAATCATTATATACACCATTTAGCTTCCTTTCATTCGGACTTTTTTGAAAAGCCATCCTGTACACTATATTCTTTGCCATATATAACATTTCCTTTTTATGTAAAAAAGGAGACCCCAGTTTCGGGTCTCCTTCTTCATATCTTCATTATTTTTCCGGCACGTTACATGAATCGTCCGTACAAGCGTCGCCTGTTGCTGGATCATTCACGATCGTAAGCGGATTTTCCTCAGCCCATACTTTTTTTAGCGTATCCAGGAACGCTTCTGTTGGCTGGGCACCAGAAATTCCATACTTGCGGTTAATGACGAAGAATGGCACTCCTGTAATACCAAGCAGGCTTCCTTCTTGCTCATTTCCCCTAACCTCAGCCGTGAATGCCGTTCCTGCCAGCATGGCCTCCGTCTCGGACTTTTCAAGGCCAACCTCTTCAGCCAAACTAGCCAATGTAGCGTGATCGCCAATATGTTTGCCTTCCGTAAAGTAAGCTTTAAATAGGCGTTCATTCATTTCTTTCTCTTTACCTTTTGATTCAGCAAAATGCATCAAGCGGTGGGCATCGAACGAATTCGTTAAGACCACTTTGTCCAAATGATAATCGAGTCCCAATTCTTTGGCCTGTTGAGTCAGGTTTTGGCTGTTTGCTTCCACCTGTGCTTGAGACATGCCGTATTTCTTGGCCAGCATTTCATTTTGAGTCATATTGATATCCCGTTCAGCTTCTGGGTTCAACTCAAAACTCCGAAATGAAACCTCTACCTGTTCTTTATTTTCAAACTGCTTTAACGCCTCTTCGAATCGACGCTTTCCTATATAACAGAACGGACATTGATAATCCGACCAAATTTCCACCTTCATGTAAATACCTCCTTATTTCAAATGCAATCGCATTAAGCACATTATATATTCCTAGGTATCCTCTTGCAAGGATATTACCCTAGACACTCATTTTCAAAATTGGTAAAGTCGACTTTTTTCATGAATTCTTCCAATGTATAGCCCTTTAGCAGGCGCAATGTTTCCTTTTCGGCTTCGTTCATGATCTCCTCCAAAGCCGTATCCAGCTGTTTCCCGACTTCACCGCATTCGCTCGTTTCCATACAAACAAGACATTCCGGCCGTACCGCTTGATACACATCGGCCAAAGTCAGCTGAGAGGCAGGCACCTTCAAGCTGTATCCGCCTTCCCGCCCTTCCTTTGTTTCGACGATCCCCTCAGCTGCAAGCTGAGCCATCACCCTTCTTAAAAAAGTGGCATGTGACTTCACCTTTAAAGCGATTGCCGAACTTGTCAGGAGCTTTTCGCTTTGTGCGAGCCAAACCAGAGAGTGAATGGCAATAGCGAACCGCGGCGGCCCAATTTGATTGTTTCGATTACCTGAAGACAAGATTATCCCCCCTTATACTCTTATCCATTGTAAGGCCATTATACTATGTTACGTTCTCTCGAACAAATAGGCCCCTTTGACTTAATAGGCACAATCATATAGTCTGAATAGTAAATCTTTATTACAGGATAACTTCCATGAAGGAAAAATACCCTTATTTACTCGTCATCCTTGGGGCAATGCTTTGGGGAACGACCGGAACGGCCCAGTCATTCGCCCCCGATGGAGCCCATCCCATTGCAATAGGTGGTGCGCTGCTTGCGCTGGGGGCCGGAGCTTCATATACGGTATACAAACATTTTTTCGTATCCCAGGTGAAATCGTCAAAGAGATGATTCCGCATAAGAGCCGACTCCGATCCATTACATGGGGATATTGATGAACCAGGAGCTGTCCTAAAGTGAAAAAAAGTCAGGATAATCTCCTGGCTTTTTTTCACTTTACTTACTATTGAATCAGCCTTTGAGTTTTACTAAGTAAAACAAAAACCAGACGGCATGGTTTTGTTCATCCGCGGCAGCACGCCGGAACGCCTTTCTAATGGTTCTATCAGCCGCACCATCTGCAACATCCTGATAAAAATCTACTGTTTCCTGTTCATCTTGAACGGCAAATTCCAATCCAGCTGCATAGGAGTCCGGGCATGGTTCCGTCACTTTAGGCTGTGGCTGCATCCCGGTCAAGCTGTTGTATATCCGGGTGAATGCTTGAAAATGTTTTATTTCATCTTCCCTTATTTCAATGATTTGTTTCCTCTGCTTTTCATCCGGCGCTAATGCTGCCAATTTCTCATAACACTGGATGGCACTGTACTCGCCATTTATCGCCTTTTCAAGCTGAATCAACATATCCTGCTGTCTGTTCCAATCACCATCATACATATCATGCCCATACATGGCATAACCCCTCTCTGTTCTTTATCCCATATAGTATGAATAACAGAGAACCAGGTGCCCATCAAATAAATGTTTGCCTTCAAAATATGAATTTGAAGAGAATTCTCACCGCCCACGTTTTCTGCCATTTGGCTGTATAAATAAAAGAGGAATGGGATCTTATGATGGTATATATGGCTTTAAGGCCTTTTTACATGAAAAGGGTGTCTTCGTACAGGCAAAACACCCCTTTCAACTTCTACTGAATGATTGGTACATTTTCATATAAATAAGCTTCTTCGGGTGCCTTTATTTTATTCGACTCTTTTAAATCGATCACCGGTACGGGTTCCCCTTTATAGCTTCCTTTTTTTAATGTTCCTGTAATCGTATACCAATCATTCGTCTTCATTCCTTCCACATTCCCGTTTACCATATATCCGTATAACGTCGCATCGACCACACAGCAGGACATGGAGAGGCGGGAGATGGCCATTTGTTTTTTTGTAAATGTATCCTCACGGTATATGAACCCCGAAATCTCTATTTCCTTACCCTCTATCGTATCGAGGTTGTTCAGTAAATCATCCAGCACTTCAAAATAATTATCATCGGTTACGGAGATTTTCTCCCCATTCGCATGTTTCCCTGAATCATAAGAACTTACCATCTGTGCCTGCTGCTTCGCCATCCCTCTTTTCGCCAGCACTTCCCCGCTTAATGTAAAATCGGTCAAGGTGAAGCCAAGAAGAATCGGAATGAAGAACAAACTATATTTCAGGACCAGTGCGGACGAGGAAGACTCTCCCTTCGATCCGCAATCACAATGTTGTTCACCCTGTTTTTGTTTTTTCATTCGGAGAAGGCTGATCACTAAAAAAGCAAAAAGCGCTGCCAATGCATATGGAACCATTTTGGGTGCAATCAATTTCGTTAAATATCCTGAAACATACAATTTAAAGATCATGAGGCCAATTCCAAGCAGCAGCAATCCTTCAAGTCTTTGGATAAAAAAACGTTTCATCAGAAGCCCCCCTTACTGATCAATCCGCCTGCAATCAGGCACAGGCTGAAGACGACTGCGAAAACAAGCAAGACATACGTGACGACGAAGCTCCGTTTAAAACAGGACATCATGATCAAAACATTTTTCAAATCCAGCATGGGGCCAAATACAAGGAAACCCAGTATCGAGCCTGGCAGAAAACTATGGGAAAAGGAGGCCGCAACGAATGCATCTGCTGATGAACAGAGTGAAAGCACAAATGCAATTCCCATCATCAACGCCGTGCCTTTTATTGGCGCTTGACCAATATCGGCCATTACAGATCGATCCATGAACACTTGAAATACACTGGCAAACAAGGCCCCGATGATAAAGTATCTTCCGACCATAAAAAATTCCTGTGAAGTATGATCAATAAAGCTTGTCCATTTACTGGACTGACTATCATGTTCATGCCCATGTACCAGTTCCAGCTTGTCCTCTTTCACCACATCTTTAGTGCTGAATAAATGAATAAATAAACCTGCTATTATGGCCGTCAGGACACAAAGTATGATTCTTCCATATAGAATGGAAGGTTTATTTTGGAACGCATAATAAGTTGAGCCGAACACGATGACATTCAATATTGGGGCTGTTACGAGCAAGACCACACCTGCATGGACCGGGACTCCTTTTTGAATCAATCTCCGGACGACCGGGATGATTGCACATTCGCAAACCGGAATGATAAGCGCCGCCGCTATCGATGCAAAAATGGCGGTCAGGGGTCTTTTTGGTATCATCCGCTGAATGATTTCTTCACTGATGAACAGCTGGATGAACGATGAAGCAATGGCCCCGAGGAACAGGAAAGGAATCGATTCTAAAAACAATCCCAAAAACACGACGAATACAGAGTGAAGCATCGGGTAGCCCGAGAAATCAATCGCTTTGGGAATGAATACATCTCCTAGAAAAAAGAATGCCAGCAGCAAAAACAGCAGTATCACTAACAGCAAATTTCCCGTGTAGCGTTTCAAAAGCATATTTAACCACCTCACAAATCATAATTATTACGATTTAAGTTTGGATTCGGTCTAGTATATGCTTTTGATAGGATGATCAGAACAAGAAAAAAGAGAATGGTAGACATTCCCCACCCTCATTTATTTCTTCGATATAGATCCCTGCTTTTGTAACCCTCTCCTAAAATCATTTTCATTTCCTGGCGCCGTTTCACTTGGGTCGCCTCTTGTTTCGCACTATACACGTAACGGGCCCAATCCTTGCGATACCCTGGGGTAAGTGATTGATAGAACGCAAGCAAATCAGGAGAATCGTGTAAATCTTTCTCAATTTCAGAAATCATTTCGATATAATCATCTACTGATTGGCTTGCTTTGGTAGATGGACGGTTTCTATTTTTCGAATCTTCTTTCAGTCCGACTACCGTAAAGACATCATCCAACCCAACCATACGTGCAAACTTCAGGTCACTCGAGCCAACATAACCTTCATCATCCGCACCAAGGCCTTGCATCAGATCATCACGATGAATATATGTAGCATAGCCCTTATTCCCCTTCTTGGGGTACGCCAAATAAATATAGCCGTTTTTACTCAAATGATTCTTCTCGATTACCTTATCCACGATTCCTTTTAAAGAACCCATATCCAATACAAAGGCAAATATAAGATCATAGGCACTTTCATTAAGCTCTGTATCGTAATCCGGCAGCTCTGTTAAATAATCCGCCCCGGCTGGCAGATTCAAGACTGCTACCCGTTCATATTTATGTAAATTCAGTTTTTCGACTATTGTTTTAGCCATTGCATTCACCATCCAATCCTGGTTGATTTTTTCTACCTTCAGTTTATAAGCTTCCCATTGCGTTAGCAACTTTTCTCTAGACAGTATAAAAAGTCAAAATTCGATGTGGAAACCTTCCGTCTCTTTTCAAATAATCATTTATAGGAAAATATTAACTGTGCTATAATTCAGATATAATAATTTCTAATGTCCAGCATCTATAGATTCTTTTCCCTTTGAATGCCAGCTTCATTTTTCGGTTTATTAGCGGAGGCCCTAGGCCAACATTCTAAGTAGGCATAAACTCAACTTTTTTGCATAGGCATGATAGGGTATCAAAGCTCCAGAAAAAATGTAGTCCCTGGAAATACAGACCGGATTCCAGATTTGCATTTCTTCCCAAAATTATAAATACCAGTGAACATGTCTTTTCGTTGTACTATAAGAGATATCTTTTAACACTCTTCATTAAATAGAAACCATGCTTCAAAACATAGTGTCGCACTCCTTCAATCATCATGAATCCACTTTAAATCAGGTGTTTTTCCCGTAGTTTTTATGCATTCTTTATGCAATCAGATATCCCTTTTTTTCCTATTTCAAAAAATTCAGTGATGCTTTCATATGTGGGTGTCACAAAAGGGGAGTTCTCATGAATTATATCGAGTATGATTTGCTATTTGAATCAAGAAAACAGTTAATTGAGGAAATTACGGAGTTGGATGAAAAAACGCTCCACCATAAGCCTGTGCCTGAAGTATGGAACATCGCCCAAATTTGCCATCATTTATATCTTACGGAACAGGTTTTTACAGAAGTTATAGCAAATGGCATTCGGGAAAGGGATTTTAATAATATCATTCAAAAAAACATTTACTTCGTTACTGATAGAACAAGGAAATTCTCATCCCCTGAGGCCATTTCACCCTCTTCAGCCCCATTTCAATTATCGAGCCTCATGGATTTGCTGGCAGAATCAAGGGATCGATTATTACAGGTTCTTTATGATATGGATTCAGATATCCTGTTAAATAGAAAGAAAGCCAAACATCCCCTGTTCGGGGACCTCTCATTGGATCAATGGATTGAGTTATTATCCTTACATGAACAAAGGCATATCAAACAGATTCAAGAAATAAAGACCGCCCTAATATAAGCCTTTCATGACAAATTAGATAATCAGCCGGAGACTTTTCAAACAAAACAAAGAGACCACGTCATTTTGTGGTCTTTTTTCATGCATGCTATGAAACGATCGTGACTGTCGGGGGCTGCACCAAGTTGATAGATTGGCAGAGCCCATATTTCCCTAGCCAGCATTCTAGTATCAAGATGATACTTTTAGTTTCCTTTTGATTTGTGTTGCGAAGATTTCAAGGCGACGATCAGGATAAAATATGTTTTAGTTTCAAGCTAACATCTTCAATGTATCTTGTTGCCAAGTGAACGTACGTTAAGAAAGAGTAAATCTTGTATGGAATGTGTTAAAGCCGGACCTACATTATTCAAATTTCGTGCTTCACTCGTGAATTCAATGCATTTACTCGTGAGTTCCGTACTTTTACTCGTGAATTCGGGACATTTACTCGTGAGTTTCTTACTTTTACTCGTGAATTCAGGGCATTTACTAGTGAATTCGACCGATATCTGGAATGGAAGTTTTTATATAACATATGTGAAACAATCGCTCCGATAGATTATGACCGTGTGCTCAAGGACTTGATTACTTCGCTTATCCTGGCATACTGATTCCACTTGCAAAAGTGGAATCAAACTTGAACACTGCAAAATATCCCGTTCGAATAAAGTAGGAAAAATCACATTCAACGTGCTGCTGCTGGATCCGAATTCTACAAAGCCACGCTGCCGATAATATTGAAACATGGAGGTTATATCCGGACCGTCCTTTTCTATTTCAGGAAATGTTGATTTTGCTACAAAAGATGTATGAAGAGCAATCGGGAAATCGTCCATTAACCTAAGCCTGCCAATTTTAAAGACCTTATCATCACTTTCCACCTCAAGGCTTAGAAAGATCTTCTGATCATAAGAAATTTCTTCGCAAAAAATAGTACTCGTTTGAAAGGAAAACTGAAATTCTTTCATTTTCTCGGTGAAACTAACATCTCCGGATAGAATTAACGGAATTTGTTTTTTTGTTTCCTGGACATAACTTCCTTTACCTTGCTTTGAATAGATAAAGCCTAAATCTTGAAGCTGCTCATATGCTTTCCTGACAACCATTCTTGGCACATTAAATTGATCGGCGAGTATATGCTCTGAAGGTAACTTTTTATCTGATTGAAAGGTTCCACTCTTAATTTCAGATATCAAATGATCCACTAAAAAGTTTTTTTCCGCCAACAGAAATCCCCCTTTACATATATTTTTCCTTGTTACTGTCAGTGTAATGAGAAAATATGAAGCTAACATGATTTTCTTGTAAAAAAAAAGTCCTGGTCAATTACCAGAACGAAAGGAATGCTTATTTTATGGATTTTTCTCAATACAACATCATGTTCAGTCTTTCAAATTCCTAATCCAGCAAATGAGCAGGCCGCTTTCACAGCAAAATTCCTGGTTTAATGAACATCATTTAATGGCCATGCTTTTTTTCCTTGATTTCAAAGCAGCCACACATTCCTTTCCTGGGCTCATACTGCCAAGACGAATCGGCTTCTCCCCATAATCCCCATGAAAATCCGAACCTCCTGTCTTAATGAGATTATATTGATCTGCATATGAAATCGCTCTTTCCTCTTCTGCATGCCCATGATGCGGGTGAAGAACTTCAATCCCTTCAAGCCCTGCTTCTACAAGCTCAGGAATAATTTCAAAGCTCCCGTATTGTCCAGGGTGAGCAAGGACCGGGACGCCTCCGGCAGCTCGAATCGCCTTTACAGCCAGAATGGCATCCACATACTCCATAGGAATAAAGGCAATGCCTGGCACTTCTCCATTTTGGCCGCGACTGAAGATTTTCTTATACAAATCACCATAGATGGAATCCGTATACCCCGATTCCCGTAGCGCTAGCATAATATGCTGTTTATAAACTCCGGTTCCTCCCCTGAATTTAGAAACCTGATCCCAAGTTATTCGATAGCCTGCATGAATTAGTCGTTCCACCATTTTTTCAGAAGCTGCATTCCTTTTTTCAATCAATGGATTACAAAGCTCCTCAAGTGCCTTATGACCAGGCTCAACAAAATAGCCCAGAATATGTACACGCCTGCCTCTTGCAAAGTCATAACCAGACACTTCTATACCAGGGATGATTTCAATTCCTATTTCCTTTCCCCGTTCCACCATCTCTTGCAACCTTATCGTTGTATCGTGATTCGTAATGGCTAAATGACCAATGCTCTCCCTTTTTGCAACCTCCAATAGTTCTTCAAAAGAACTGGAACCATCTGAAATGTTCGTATGACAATGTAATTCAACCTTCATGCCAATCCCCCCATTCTTTTTCGTTACCCATTATCATTTTAACTTAGTGCCATGTCGGTCAACGTTAAGATGATGTAAAAAAACGTAAAGGTGTAAAAGCCATACAAATTGGTGAAAATACTTAAGTATTTCAGGCTGTAGATAAATAAATATGTTCTAGTTGATTTCAGAAATCCGCTCCCTTTCCGCCGACTGTCTGCCAAGCCTCCTCGACTTAAACGTCTCCGGGGTCTCGGCCAGCAAATTACTCGGCAGGAGTGTCGTAAATTTCTTCCATCCATTAAGGATTACAGGAAAAAAACATGAAGGATATACTAGTCTTAAATAGGGTTTGGAATAAGACGAGCCAGCAGTTCTTTCTTTTAAAACACAAAGTTGATTGGAACGGAAGGTACGAGACTCCTGCGGGAAAAGCGAGTCAGGGGAGACCCCACAGGCGCAAGGCGCCGGGGAGGCTCCCGGACCGCCCGCGGAAAGCGAGTGCCTGGAGAGAAAATCAACGTTCCCATTTTACAAACCTACAAAAAAGCTGTCGGCAAATAATTATATCTAGTTTGTGAACAAAAAGGTTCTATCTAAATAAAACAAAGTTGATTGGAACGGAAAGTACGAAGACTCCTGCGGGAAAAGCGAGTCCAGGGGAGACCCCACAGGCGCAAGGCGCCGGGGAGGCTCCCGGACCGCCCGCGGAAAGCGAGTGCCTGGAGAGGAAATCAACGTTCCCATTTTACAAACCTACAAAAAAGCTGTCGGCAAATTATTATTATCTAGTTTGTGAACAAAAATGTTCTATCTAAATAAAACAAAGTTGATTGGAACGTAAGGCGCGAGACTCCTGCGGGGAAAGCGCGGCAAGGGAGACCCCGCAGGCGCGCGCCGAGGAGGCTCCCGCCCGCGGAAAGCGAGTGCCTGGAGTGGAAATCATTTTCATTGTATATTTCGCTTCCTATCCAGTTACGGATTCTCCATCAAGCTGAAATAAAATCAAAATAAAACCATTAAAAATTTTGACTTACTGTCAAAAATGATGTACATTACCTATTGGGCGAACAATTTTAATAAATAAATATAAAAATATTCGTATATAGAGGTGCATAACATGGAAAACGTGTTTGATTATGAAGATATTCAATTAATTCCTGCAAAATGTGTAGTAAATAGCCGTTCTGAGTGTGATACATCCGTTACTTTGGGTAAGCATACATTCAAGTTACCTGTAGTACCTGCCAATATGCAAACGATCATTGATGAAAAGATTGCCATTTACTTGGCTGAAAACGGTTACTTTTATGTAATGCATCGTTTTGAGCCAGAAAAACGAGTGACTTTCATTAAAGACATGCATTCACGAGAATTGATCGCTTCCATCAGCGTCGGCGTTAAAGAAGAAGAATACGGTTTCATCGAACAGTTATCGAATGACAACATTGTGCCTGAATACATTACGATAGATATTGCACACGGACATTCCAATGCCGTGATAAAGATGATACAGCATATTAAAAAACATTTACCTGAAAGTTTTGTCATTGCAGGAAATGTGGGAACTCCTGAAGCGGTACGGGAATTGGAACATGCCGGTGCAGATGCTACAAAGGTGGGCATTGGACCAGGTAAAGTATGCATCACTAAAATCAAGACTGGATTTGGAACGGGCGGCTGGCAATTAGCTGCACTTCGCTGGTGTGCAAAAGCGGCAAGCAAGCCAATTATAGCTGACGGCGGCATTCGCACGAACGGTGATATTGCTAAATCAGTTAGATTTGGCGCTTCGATGGTTATGATCGGTTCACTATTTGCCGGACATGAGGAATCTCCAGGTCAAACGATCGAGAAAGATGGAAAGGCCTTTAAAGAATACTTTGGTTCAGCTTCAGAATTCCAAAAAGGTGAAAAGAAAAACGTTGAAGGCAAAAAGATGTTTGTCGAGCACAAAGGATCTTTGGAAGATACGTTGAAGGAAATGGAACAAGATCTTCAGTCTTCAATTTCATATGCAGGTGGTACCAAGTTGGAAGCCATCAGGAATGTGGATTATGTGGTCGTTAAGAATTCAATCTTTAACGGTGACAAAGTTTATTAAGAAGTAACGTAAAAAAAACGGCCTAATCAATGGATTAGGCCGTTTTTTTAATTATACCTTTTTAACAAATTGGGATTTTAATTTCATTGCACCAAAACCATCAATCTTGCAATCAATATCATGATCACCATCAACTAGACGGATGCTTTTGACTTTAGTGCCCATTTTTAAAACGGATGAGCTCCCTTTCACTTTAAGATCCTTGATTACCGTAACGGTATCACCATCGTTCAAGGCATTTCCATTAGCATCTTTGATCGTCTTCTTTTGATCACCATTTTCCGTTTCCGCTTCCACCGTCCACTCATGAGCGCATTCCGGGCAAACAAAAAGACTACCGTCTTCGTATGTATATTCTGAATCACATGCAGGGCAATTAGGAAAATCAGGCATAAATTCACTTCCTCCATTCATTATGCCAATTTTAATATAATAATGGTTTACACACAACCAGTAGGTTATACTGCTCCTGTCCCCCTTCCTCTAGAACCTATAAAGGTTTTACTATATACTTTTAAGAAAAAGCTGGAAAGTGCGGTGAATCCATTGTTTAAACTTCTATTGATAGAAGATGATACGACGTTATTCAATGAAATTAAAGATAGATTGGCGCAATGGTCTTATGATATTTACGGAATTGGCGATTTTAGTAAAGTGGTTCAGGAATTCACGGACATAAAACCTGATTTGGTCATCATTGATATACAGTTGCCGAAGTTTGATGGATTTCATTGGTGCAGAATGATCCGGGCCCATTCCAATGTTCCCATCATCTTTTTATCATCACGCGATCATCCGACCGACATGGTGATGTCCATGCAGCTTGGAGCTGATGATTTTATCCAGAAGCCTTTTCATTTCGATGTACTCATCGCAAAAATACAGGCCACCCTCCGCCGGGTATATAATTACAATACCGAAAAAATCGAATTGAAAACCTGGTGCGGCGCAACTGTGGATTATGAGAAGAACACGGTATCGGCCGAGACTGGTACAATCGAATTGACGAAAAATGAAATTTTCATCTTGAAAAAGCTCATTGAACAGAAAAATAAGATCGTAAGCCGCGAAGAGTTAATCAACAGCTTATGGGATGACAAACGTTTCATAAGCGATAACACCCTTACAGTGAATGTGAACCGTTTACGAAAGAGGTTGGATGAACTGGGTTTAGGACATTTTATCGAAACGAAGGTCGGACAGGGCTATATCGCCGTAGAAGAGGCAAATGCATGATCAGAAAATATCTCATGGAAAGGTTCAGCTGGATCACATTCTACATAATTCTTCATCTATTCATTATCTTTGTCGCTTATCTTGATTCGGCTATTCCGTTAAAGCCAATACTGTATATTGCCTTTTTATCATTGCTCATGTTCAGTATCTTTTTGATTTTCCGCTATAAAAAAGAAACTTCCTTTTATAAAAGTCTAGAAGCGCGGGAAGACAACCTGGATATAACGAATATAGCCGAACCAGAGAGCCCTTTCGAAAAAATCATAGAAAACAGCATCATTAACCAAACCGAAGTATTGAAACAATCCGCAGCAATTGGCCGAATGACTTTAGAGCAGGAGAAGGATGAATTATTATCTTGGATTCATGAAGTGAAGACCCCATTGACAGCAATGCATTTAATGATTGACCGCTTGGATGATGAATTGCTGAAATCGCATTTGACTTATGAGTGGCTGCGCATTCACCTTCTTCTTGATCAGCAGCTCCATCAAAGGCGCATGCCTTTCATCGAAAATGATTTGTATATAGAGAAAACCGATTTGGAAACAATAATCTTTGATGAGATTAAAACGCTGCAATCATGGTGCATTCAAAAAGGGATCGGCTTCGACATACAATTGGATGTAACCGAAGTGCTTACTGATGCCAAATGGCTGGCCTTCATCATGAGACAGCTCTTGACCAACTCCATTAAATACAGTGAAAACTCAGATATCACGATATATTGCCATGAACAAGCCGGACAAACGGTTCTTGAAGTTCAGGATTCCGGACGGGGCATTGACCCAAAGGATTTATCCCGCATATTTGATAAAGGATTCACTTCCACGACAAACCATCATGACAATGCGGCAACCGGCATGGGGTTGTATTTAACCAAGAATGCGGCCGAGTCCCTATTCATCTCCATTGATGTTAAATCAGAGCTTGGAACCGGGACGACCGTTACCTTGACCTTCCCAAAAAGAAATGATTTCGTGAATATCACAAGCATGTGACAAAAGTGTCACATGCTTTTATTCTTTGTTCGTCCAAACGAAGGAAAAGAAATACATGGCCTTTTATAATGAGGATATAGAAAAAAAGGAGTGTATCCAAATGAATATATTAGAAGCGAAAAAAATCCATAAAAGCTATGGTAATAAATTCAATAAACAAGAAGTCTTAAAGGGTCTCGATATAAGCATACAAGAAGGTGAGTTCGTAAGTATCATGGGTGCTTCCGGTTCAGGAAAAACGACTTTGCTGAATGTCCTTTCCTCGATAGATAAAATCAGCAACGGCACCATTACGATCGATGGAAAAGAGATTTCAGGGATGAAAGAAAAGAATTTGGCCGAATTCCGGAAAAACCATCTAGGCTTCATCTTCCAGGAATATAACCTATTGGACACACTGACTGTCAAAGAAAATATCCTTTTGCCCTTATCCATTACAAAAACGCCCGCTAATGAAGCGGCACAAAAGTTTGATAGCGTGGCGAAGGAACTGGGCATATATGAAGTGAAGGATAAATACCCAAATGAAATTTCCGGTGGTCAAAAACAGCGAACGTCTGCAGCACGGGCTTTCATCCATGATCCAAGCATCATATTTGCCGATGAACCGACTGGGGCGCTTGATTCAAAATCAGCTTCCGATTTACTGAACAAACTGAGCGAAATGAATATAAAGCGCAAAGCGACCATCATCATGGTAACCCATGATCCAGTGGCGGCCAGTTATTGCAGCCGAGTCATTTTCATTAAAGATGGTCAAATATATACCCAATTGAATAAAGGTGAAGAATCCAGACAAACCTTCTTCAAGGACATCATGAAAACACAAGGTGTATTGGGAGGGGTTCAAAATGAGCATTAATCAACTCATCTTGCGAAATCTGAAGAAAAATCTGAAGAACTATTATCTGTATGTGTTTGCCCTGGTCTTCAGCGCTTCCCTTTACTTTGCTTTTGTCACCTTGCAATATGACCCATCGCTGGATGAAGCGGAGGGTACGGTGAAAGGGGCCGCCTCCATCAAGGCTGCATCGATCCTGCTTGTTGCGATTGTTTCCATATTCCTTTTATATGCCAATAGCATTTTCATAAAAAGACGCAGTAAAGAAATTGGCTTATTCCAATTGATAGGCATGACGAAGAACAGGATATTCCGTATCCTGAGTGTGGAAAACCTGATCCTGTATTTCTGTTCCGTATTCCTCGGAATCTTTGTAGGGTTTGCCGCTTCAAAATTGATCATCATGATACTATTTAAAATAATGGGTGTCCAGGCGATCGCGACTCTTAAATTTTCTTTTCAGCCGCTAGTGCAAACCTTGCTCGTTTTTAGCGCCATCTATCTTTTAATCATGTTGATGAATTATACCTTCATTAAAAGGCAAACCATTCTATCATTATTTAGAGTAACTTCAATGACGGAAGGAAAAGTGAAAAAGGTTTCGATGTTCGAAATGATCCTCGGGATATTCGGAATCATCCTGATCATTGCTGGCTATGTCGTTTCATCCAAATTATTCGATGGAGCTTTTACAGAGATGACCGAGCTTTTTATGGCCATGATATTCATTTTGGCAACCGTCATCATCGGTACCTATCTGTTCTATAAAGGATCCGTAAGCTTCATCTTTAATATCATCCGTAAAAAGAAAAATGGCTATTTGAACATTAATGAAGTATTGTCCCTTTCATCCATCATGTTCCGGATGAAATCGAATGCGATATTATTGACGATCATCACGACCGTTTCCGCTTTGGCGATCGGGTTATTATCATTAAGCTATATCTCCTACTACTCAGCGGAGAAAATGGCACAAAGCAGTATCCCCACCGATTTTTCGATGACGGATAAGGGAGATGCGAATACATTCAAAAAAGCTTTATCCGACAGTAAAATTGATTATGACGAAAAGGTGATCGATGTCATTCAAGTGGATGTCAATGTAAAGGAAATTATGGAGACTAGCCTCGAAGGAGTGAACTTTGATCCCGACATCATGACCGTTCCCGTCATCAGTGATGAATCCGTTAAAGGAATCAACCTCGCTGAAGATGAGACCCTTTTCAGCGGATACAGTAATATGATGGAGAAGGTCATGTCCTTGAAGGATTCCGGAAAGATTGAACTGAAGGGCAAAAATGAAGTGATTCCGCAAACATATATGGGCTTGAATGATGATACCTTCCTGTCCTATTACTTCACGAATGGCGGACTGCCCGTTGCCATTGTAGACCAAACGATATTCGACCGTTTGAAAAAGGATGTCGACCCGAAAATCCAAAAAGTATCATCCGTTAATATCGGCATTGATGTGAAGGATGAAGCTGAACTTGAAAAAGCGAATGATCTATTCAATAAAATGAGTTTTAAAGAAGAACATGTGAATGATTCCCAATTTGAAATGTTCAACACCCAGAAGAAGAACATGGGGCTTATCATGTTCATCGTCGGCTTCTTAGGGTTAACCTTCCTCATCACATCCGGCTGTATCCTATATTTCAAACAAATGGATGAAAGTGAAGGTGAAAAATCCAATTATACTATCTTAAGAAAACTGGGATTCACGCGTGGTGACTTACTAAGGGGAATCCAAGCAAAACAAGTTTTCAATTTCGGCATTCCTTTAGTCGTCGGTCTGCTTCACAGTTATTTCGCAGTCCAATCAGGATGGTTCTTATTCGGGACCGAAGTTTGGACACCGATGATCATCGTTATGGCATTATACACGGCATTGTATTCGATCTTCGGAATCCTATCCGTATTTCATTACAAGAAGGTCATTAAAGAATCTCTATAAACTGCTAAAAGCTCCAGGGCCCATGAGGCCCTGGAGCTTTTTCCGTTTCCCTTTAAAGTACCCCAGCCGGTTTCATCATTTCCTTGATCAATTCCCTGTTGCGCTTTTTAAAGATTTCATTATGGGAAGAAACCATTCCCACTCCGTGAGCGTCAGGCTGGATATATTGCTTTGCCTTGTTTACGGCATTTGCAGCATCTTGAAAAGTGCCTGCTATCAGGTTCAATTTACCTTCATGACTTAAGATATCACCGGCAGCGTATATTCCATCCATCGAGGATTCACTTGAAGGAGTACCTTCAATATAATAATTGTCGGCTATGGCAATATCCACTTTACTATTTCGAAGCAGAGATGTATCACGCTCATAACCATGATTTATGATGACTTCATCGATCGGCAAGTAAGAAACCTCTCCCGTTGCGTGATTCGTCAGTTCAACATGTTCAATTGATTCATGATCAGCGCAGGCGATCAGTTTTGTAATCGTCGTATTCAAGAAACAAACAGCAGAGCTTTCCATCAATTGCCTTGCTTGTGATTCATGACCTGCTAAACTATCTTTCCTGTATGTCAGATACACCTTTTTGGCGATGGGCTCCAATTCATTTGCCCAGTCTATTGCAGAATTCCCGCCGCCTGAAATGATCACCGTCTTATCCTTGAATCGATTGAAAGACTTAACAGTATAGTTTAAATTGGAGACTTCAAACCTTTCAGCCCCGTCTATTTCCAACTTTTGCGGATTCAGAATTCCGCCGCCAACCGCGACAATGATCGTTTTGGAAAAGTGCATTTGCCCTGAAGCGGTATGTAAAACGAAGATACCTTCTTCATTACGAGTGATTGATTCCACTTTTTCATTCAAGACGACTGTTGGATTGAATGTTAAACCTTGCTCCACTAACTGCTCAATTAATTTTTCCCCAGTAGTGGGTGTCAGCCCTCCTACATCCCAAATCATTTTCTCTGGATAGACATGAATTTTTCCGCCTAGCCGTGGCTGGTATTCAATCAGTTTAACTTTCATTTCTCTAAGTCCGCTATAAAAAGTGGAGTAAAGACCTGCTGGCCCTCCCCCAATAACCGTTACATCAAATAAATCTTGCTGTTCCATTTACGTCCACTCCCCGGTAATCAAATGTGATTGATTATCATTCTCATTTAATCGTACACTCTTTTCTCACTTTTTACAATATGGATTTATTAAAAAACTCTGTTCATTTTAACAATCAACAGAGTTTTTTAATTCCAATCACTAAAAACTTACCATTCATTAAGTACGTATAAATGATAAGTGGAGTATTACAATTAGTATGAAAAATTAGGTTAAAAAAGGAATAAGGGTATGGGACGTCAATGAATATTATTGCTAAATTATTTTTATCCTCGGCCTTAACATCGCCCCGTGGTTGGCGGTTGATAACTACTTCGTAGGTACTTCCACTTGCTGTATAAGTTGATATGCTTTCAAAGCCATTTCAACGTTTAATCTGTTCTCCGGCATATCAAAGTCAAGATCAAGAATCTTTTTTATCTTTTCCAGCCGATGATAGAGTGTTTGTCTTACAACATGTAATTTTTGAGCAGTAAGCTTCTTTGAGCGATCAAGCTCAAAGTATTTTGCTAAAGTCAGAAGCAATTCCGTTCCATACTCCTTATCATAGGATATTAAAGGAGAGAGATAGTCTTCAATAAAATGTGCTGTATCTTGATCATGCTGAATTAATTGTATCAACCGAAAGATGCCAAGGTCTTCGTAAAAGGCACTTGTCGAAAACATACGATAATTTAAAGCTAACTGCGCTTCTCGATAACCAGTATGAGCATCCAAAAGTAACTGGTATTGTCGCCCAACGCCTATACGGATTTGGCTAGATTCACCTTCTTTAACATATAGCAAGGCATTGATCACTTTCAAGAAGCGTGCCTTAGAGGAATCGGCAGTTCCAAGATCAATAGCTAATACAATAATCTGATTTCTTACAGACGTGATATAGGGTGTAAAAGAATATTTTGCGAACCCAGACCGAATTTTTAAAGAATAATGATAAATAGCGGATTCATTTTCTTCATCCGATAAACCTAATGAAGACGGATGAAAAACATCTTCGATATCAATGATTGCTATTCGATAATGTATAGAAGCGCGCTTCGATTTTAAAGAAATAAATCCCCTTGCCTGTTCCTCATTATTGATGCGTCTATTAAGTAAATCATTTAGCCATGTAGATTCTAAACGTAATCGTTTTTCATCCAAATAATGTTTGCGCAATAAGTCTTGTGAGATTGCTAGAGAAGCACGATCAAGGATTAGGAAATCAAATTCATCCGATTCACGATCTAAAACCATAACAAGGTACGCCCAGATTTGATCCATTGCTCCGATCGGTTGGAGAAGAATAGTATGGTTTAATGCCTTCCATTCAACGGGCGAATCATTTGTAATTCGGTCATGCCAGTGTTCTTTATCTTCATAAATCGTGTGAAGTAGCTTTTCCATAAATTCATTTTTCAATCCTGGAATCGAAAAAGGTGTTCCTTCTATAGGAAGATAGATTATTGGTGCTTCTGTCTTCTGTTGCAACAACTTTAAAATATTTGATAACCCATGAGTAGTGAGTGACAAAGAATGGAACTTTCTGGAAATAGAATCTAGTGTAACCAACTTCTCATGATGAGCATTAATGATAAACGAATGTAGATCCTGTGCTATTTCGACGAAATTTATGAATTCTTTGAAAATAATAATCGGAAAGTTATACTCATTTGCCATCTCGATCATTTCTTTAGGGACCCTGTCGAAGTGGTGTCCAAGTTCTATACATAAACATGAGGCGTTGCGTTCGATTAGATTTAACAAAAATGAAGTATTAGAGGAGTCTCTCCATTCAAACCCAAATCCGGTGGAGAGTATCAGTTCCCCTCCCTGAAAGATGGTATCATCAAAAAACGGAATTTCAAGGACATGTGTCCATTTGACTTGACGGTGCAACCCGTTTGCCCCCGCAACTACCTCCGTCTTTGAAAAGAGTGAGCGCTTAAGAACATCTTGTACTGTAAGCATATGTACCTCCTCATTTAATAATGGTTAGCTGTATCATCTTATTATAACTATACTAGAAAGTCTAAGCCCATAAAATATGGTACCCTATCTTTGTTTAACCCCAAGTAATACGACCAATGTCTATAAGTAAGTTCTTTTACGTGCTTTGTTGAAAACCTTAATCAACCTGATAATCTATCATAATTCTCACCATTATTCATCAGTTATATGTGTGCATGAACGGTGGAGTACTGAAACTTTAAACGACCAAAACATTCGATAAACAATGGAAAAATCATCACTTTTCACCAATGCTATATTCATAAAAGTACAAAATGGCCAAAAGTGCTTGGTTAAAAAAAAACTAATATAAATTTAACCCCGTGTCTAATGAAAGGGTTATCATTTCCCTGTAAGATTTTAGAATGTTCAATAAATTAAATGCAATTAAAAAGGAGAATGAACAATGATAGTAGGAGTTCCTAAAGAATTAAAAACTGCAGAGACTAGAGTGGGATTAAATCCAACATGGGTAAAAAAATTAACAGCTTACGGTCATGAAGTACTAATACAAAGCATGGCAGGAGAAGCTAGTGGTTTTTGTGACGAGAAATATGTTTTGGCTGGAGCAAAAATAGTAAACACGATTGACGAAATTTATGAGAAGGCAGAATTTGTTGTTAAAGTGAAGGAACTTCAACCCTATGAATACGGCCTTCTTAAAGAAGATCAAATGATAATGGCATGGTTTCATTTGGCAGAAGATGTAAATCATGAAATGACACAGGCATTACTAGATAAAAAAGCCATTTCATTATCAATGGAATTAATCGTTTTACCTGACGGGACAAGACCTACCATTAAACCAATGAGTGAAATTGCCGGAACATTAGCAATGCTTGAAGCAGTCAAATATGCTCAATATGGTTATGGAGGAAAAGGTATACTTCTCCGGAAACTGGCCGGTTTACCGTCGAGCAATGTACTCATACTTGGTGGTGGCAATGCTGGACTCAATACTGCGCAAGTTGCTGTGGGTCTTGGATTGAATGTAACAATCATGGAAGCATCAATGAAACGCATTGATTATTTGAACAACCAGTTGCCACAGGTGGACATTTTGGGTTGGGATAAAGATATGATGTTTGAAGAACTTATTCAAAGTGATGTTTTAATTAATACAATTTATCCGATGCCAGGGGTAACCGAGCCTCTCATTACACGAGAGATGGTCAGTAAGATGAAACCTAATTCTATTATTATTGATATTGCAGGAACGGGTATAATTGAAACCTCACGTTATACGACTTTAGAGGATCCAGTTTACTACGAACAAGAAGTCCTACATTACTGTGTCCCGAATATGCCGGCTCTATGTCCACAAACCTCGACAAACATGATGCTGATGACAACCGGCCCATATATTATGAACATTGCGAATAATGGTTTGAAAGAGGTTGTAGAAAATGATGTAATAGTAAGAAATTGTATCAGCACTTTGAACGGTGAAATTGTTCATCACGAAGTTGGGATCAATCATGACATGCCTTATACAGATATAAAAACGGAGTTACTATTGTCAAAATAATAAAGCGTTCTTAGAGTCATCTCATATCCTACGTTTCATTTCGATTGATTAGAAATCAGTGTACACGTTATTGAACAAGTCGCTACTAAAGAAATTCCAGGAGTCAGTAAAGATGCCGGCGAGAAGATTTTTGCAGGAATTATCTTTGTTATTCTGCAGACGGAATTCCTTACGAGGAATGGGGAAACAAGACAACAAATTCATGGATAATTCAAAGTAGGCTCCCTAGCATCTTTCTGACTTTTTTATGATTTCTAGAAAACCACGCATTAAAAAAGATGTAATAATATTGATCCTATTTCTTGTAAAAAGTTAAATCAGGTAAAAGAGGAGAGTATTTTACATGTCAAATTTAAGTAAAACGGATAGAACACTGACACTCATTCCAGTTGTATTGTTTGGTTTTTCATTTATGGGGTTAACCACAGCTTTTACTACGTATGGTATTGCGGCCAATATTTCCCACGGTACGGTTCCGGGAGCAATGATAGTTGCTCTAGTGGTAATGATGTTTACTGCTTACAGTTATGGGAAAATGGCAATTGCGTTTCCATCTTCAGGTTCTGCATATGTTTATACGCAAAAATCGCTCAATCCCTCTGTTGGATTTCTTGTCGGATGGGTGATCTTAATGGATTATTTATTTATGCCCATGGTGAATTATTTAGTATTTGGTATTTTTTTCTCAGCAGCCTTTCCTACAATTCCAAGTTACATCTGGATTTTAGGTATGCTGATTCTCGTCACTTTTATTAATATTAAAGGATTGAAGATTGCCACAAATGTAAACGCATTCATAACGATTTTTGCTTTTCTTTTTATCGTTATCTTTATAGGTTTTTCGATTAAGGAAATTTTTATGGGAGAAAGCACGGCAACTCTTTTATCTCTTGAGCCATTCTATAATTCGAAAGAACCCTTTTCTTATACAATAGCTGGAGCAGCTTTATTATGCTTTTGTTTCCTTGGGTTTGAATCAGTTACAGCGTTTGCGGAAGAGACAGTGAACCCTAAGAAAACAATTCCCCGAGCTATTATTTTAATTACTCTTGGTGGTGGTTTAATCTTTACAAGTGTTTCATATTTCTCGTATCTTGTATGGCCAGAGTATAACACATTTAATAATCCTGATTCGGCTGCCTACGAAATTATTAAACTTGTTGGTGGAAAGGCGATGTACTCAGTATATCTTGCGCTTTATGCATTAGCTGTATTGGGTAGTGCCATGTCGTCCCAGGCAAGTGCATCACGAGTCCTCTATACGATGGGGCGAGATGGGCAGTTTCCTAAAAAGTTCTTTGGCAGCCTGCATCCGAGATATAGAACACCCGTAAATAATATACTGATCATTAGTTTTGTCTCTTTGCTTGCTTTATTTTTAAGTTTAGATCTTGTAGCATCATTTATTAATTTCGGGGCGTTTCTTGCGTACACTTGTGTTAATATTTCCGTAATTGCTCATTATTATATTAGAAATAGAGAACGTTCGGTTAAAGGAACTGTCTTATATTTATTTGTTCCTATTATTGGAGCTGCCCTTGATATTTTACTTCTTGTGAATCTTGATGCGCACTCAAAAGTACTTGGAGTAAGTTGGTTAATAATAGGCTTCATTTATTTACTTGTATTGACAAAAGGACTTAAAAAACAGCCACCAGTATTAAAAATCGAAGAAAATTATAGTGTAGATTTAAAATAAAGTCACGCTGTTTATAAAAAAGATGAAAAACGGTTTAGACATAAACTATTGTCGGTATGAGACCTACAGTTCATTACTGGATTATCTATCGAATGGTTATCTAACGAAAAGATTGATGTCGTAAGTCTTCCACCTTGTAAAAAAAAATAAAGAATATAGGGATAACAATCAGTCCAAAAGTGATAAAGTGCAGACATATCTCATTCCCAATCGAGAATGAAGGATATGCTGCACTTTCTTCGCACTGAATGTTAGTTTGAACGAGGTCTTTTCCCATCCGCTATTAGAAGGTTGATGGTATCTATGAGTTCAGGCAGTTCCTCCATCGTTTTGATGGTGAAGTCGGCTCCGTTTTGCATAAATGTGTCTGCCGTTTTAGAGATGAGGTTTTGTTTATCTCGTTCTGGTAAACTCGTATACTCATCCAAACTCAATCCCATCTCAGAGCTTCCGACAATGATTCCGACCGACCATACTCCAGCATTCACTGCCTCTTGCATATCGGAAATGGTATCGCCCACCTTCACTACTTTCCATGAAGCCGCCAATTTCAATTTTTCCATATTCCTATATATCATGTAAGGATAAGGCCTTCCAATCGAATCGGTTTGATCCGGGGTTACATGGAAATCCGGCCGATACCCTTTTTGCAAAGCATTTGCTGAGACGACCTCCATCATTGTATCCGTATATCCCGTTGTCGACCCAATCTTCAAGCCCCGATTCCTTAATGCTTCCACCGTCTCGATAACCCCCGGAATGGGATCTGTATAATCCGCCAATGACATCATCAGTGCCGGTTCGAATTCAGCATATAGTTTTTCAACGTCTTCCTCATTGAATGGCCTTCCGTATCGTTCCTCCCATAACGAAGATATCCTTGGCATGGTCAGCATCGCACGAATATGGTCGATTTTCAGCATGCCCATCGGGGCTCTGGCTTCCTCCATCGTCACGTCCAGTCCAGCATTCTTAAAAATATCCACAAAAACATTCACTGGTGCAAAACATCCAAAATCCACAGCTGTTCCTGCCCAATCCAAAATGATTCCTTCTACCTTATTCATACTGTCACCACTTTCATATATTTTTCTACGATCCTGCCAAGTTCCTCGATATCTTCTTCATGGATTTCGCCAATATTGCCAATTCGGAATGTATCTATGTCAGTAAGCTTTCCAGGGTATATTACGTATCCCCTCTCTTTGATAAAATTATAGAAGTCCTCAAAATCAAAGGCTTCAGTTGGAAAAAGGAAAGTTGTAATGATAGGCGATTGTTTATCAGGTGAGATATATGCATGAATGCCCAATTTTCCCATCAGCTCCCTCAGCCTGTCATTATTATTTTTATAGCGGGAGAATCTAGCTGGGATGCCGCCTTCTTCCGTTAATTCTTCCAACGCTTTAGCAAACGCGGCCACTACATGTGTTGGAGAAGTGAAACGCCATTTCCCATCCTTGTCCATCTCTTTCCACTGATCATATAAATCCAAGGACAAACTGCGGGCATTGCCTTCACAAGCCAATAATTTCTCAAGCTTTACGATGACAAAACCAAAACCGGGGATTCCTTGAATGCATTTATTTGCACTGCTGATCAAATAATCAATTCCGAGTTCAGGCACATTCATGTCAACTCCGCCAAAGCTGCTCATCGCATCAATGATCAAGATTTTTCCTTGTTCCTGTGATATCTTCGAAACCATTTCTATCGGATTTAAAATCCCTGTCGTCGTTTCACAATGAACCATTGCTATATGTGTGATGTCACGATCATCCAGTAAAATGTTCCGGATTTCAGCTTCATTTGGAAACTCATTGTACTCAACGCCATACTCCACATGATTCAGCCCGATGCACTCCGCCATTTTCACAATCCGTTTCCCATATGCACCATTCGTTATGATCAGCACTTTATCGGATTTTGAAAGTGCAGTCGTCAGCACAGATTCTACAACAAACGAGCCGCTTCCCTGCATAAGTACAGCCGTATATTCTCCGTTTGCAGCATACGCCAATTCAAGAAGCTGGGATCTGATTTTTTGTGTAATTTCTTTATAATCATTTTCCCACGTACAGCGGTCAACAAGCATTTCCTGTTTCACCGTACTTGTAGTGGTCAGCGGTCCAGGCGTCAATAGTTTATAGGTATTCATTTTACTTCACTCCTCACTGTATTTATCATTGTGCTGATTTAAAGAACTCTTGATGCTGTTTTAATAATTCAACCGTTAGGGGCTGCTTGTATTTCTTAGGATGGGCCGGTTTGTTCTTTTCCGTTACCTTTTCACCTTCATAAAGTGCGACCGGGTAATGTTTCAGCAATTCTTCTCTAGCATCTTTACTGATTGTTTCTGCCATTTTCATTGCTAAACTTGTTCTACCTTCATTATCTTTATTCACGACAGCCACAGATTCCGTGTAGGAGAAATTCCCCTCAACCGGATCGACGAACTTGATCGGTAAGCCCGACTCTTTAGCCATCACGGCTTGGTAGCGTAAACCAAAACCGGCAGCCACTTCCCCTGCTTGAACTTTATTGATTGGACCTGAACCTGAGCTCTCAAGATGCGGACCGCTATTTGCTATTAAATCATGGAGAACCTTTTTCCCCTCTGCGTCACCGTATTGACTGATTATTGCTTGAACTAACAGCCACCCTGTTGAAGAGTCCAGGATATTAGGAATTGAAACGAATCCTTTATATTCCGGCTTTGTTAAATCCTTAATCGAGGTAGGCATCGGCAGGCCTTTTTGTTTAAGCACTTCCGTATTTACAAAAATGGAACCGGTATTTGCCAAAATCGGCGTGTAATAGGCTGGATTTTTTTCCAAAGCTTTTGCACTGAATGACAGGTCCTTGAACATGGAGTGCTGATCTTGGGCACTTTCAATGAAATAGGAACTCATCGTCACGACATCGGCCTCGATTTCAGCGCCTTCTGCGAGCAGTTTCCCTCCTAATTCAGATGTGCCTAATGATTGAAGGACGTATTTCCCTTCATATCCGGCATCTTTCAGGGAAGTCTCCATTGCTGCAGTGGCTTCTTCATCTCCATTCGTATAAATGACCACCTTTTCCTCATCCGCTTTGCCGCTGTTACGGCCGACCAATACAAATACCAAACTTAAAGCAACTAAAGAAAGTAAGGCTATCTTCAATGTTTTAGACATAATATCCCCCTCATTAATGTTTGAATTGTCTTTTTTGATAATGATCACAAAGCAGCTTCACGACTAGATTTGTAAAAAAGATAAGTAAAGACAGGATGAATATTTCATTGAATTTCGCAAAATGCTGAAGCTCTTTAATTTTACTGGCCACTAATGTGGTTTGGGCCGTGACCAAAAAGATGATTCCGCTGATCGTCACCATACTATTGATGAAATAGTAGCTGAACATCTCGATCACCGTAGATGCCGAATTTGGCAGAATGACACGATAGATTGTCCTGATCCAGCTATCCCCCAATAGATTCCCGGTGGTTTCCCAACCAGGGTTCATTTTGGATAAAGAGTTCTTCGCCATTAAATAGGGTGTTGTAAAGAAGTGGACAATGTTACATAGAATGATGATGGCAAAGGTTCCCTTCCAGCTGCTGCCGTTGAACAGCAGCAAATACGATAAGCCCAACACCATTCCCGGTACTGTATTCGTCAGCATCGAAATGACATCCATTGACGATTTCCCCTTAAGGGGCGTCCGGACATTCAAAACCGCAGAGCTAAAGGCGATGAACGTTCCCATTACAGCCGTCATCAAGGCAACGAATAAGGAGTTTTTATAAACTGCCGTTAAATCGCTTGATTGGAATGTGTCGATAAAGTGCTTTATGGTGAACGAGAGATCGTAAGGGAAACTAGTTAAAAATGGTGCAATGAACATGACCGCAAATACAGAAAACATCCCTATCAAGACCAGCAGCGAGATACCCCCAAAACATATATCCCTTCCTATGTGCTTCGTCAATTCGATATCGCTGAACTTGTCATAATGAAAATTAAGTTTTTCGAGATAGTTTAATAGAAAAACACTGAATACTACCGGAATGAGCATGAGAATGGCAATCACTGCACCGTTATTGAAATCAGGGATTGAACCTAGCATGACTTGATACAGCTGCGTCGCAACAACGGAGTAGGTCCCGCCGACTGAAGCTGGTATCCCAAAATCGGTGAAGCTCAAGATGAATGAAAGTACAAAGGCTCCTCCCAAAGTTCCCGATAATGGCCGTATGATCGTATTCATGAAACTTCTTATCGTTCCGTCACCCATTAATTTTGAAACGATGATGAACTTTTTATCCATGTACTTGAAGGAATTATTAATGAGCAGAAAAGCTGATGGCAATGTATAAATCACATAACCTATCAATAATCCATTAAATCCGTATATATCGAATAGATTCCTTCCAAAAATCTTCGTTATGATTCCTTGATTTCCGAAAGAGTAGATGATCGCAAACCCGAAAGTTATCGTCGGAAGCAGCATCGGAATAAGGATCCCTGTTTTAATTACACTTTTTAACGGCCTATATAATCGGGTGCAATGGATGGAATAGGCCAGGAAAAAGGCTAAAACGGTCGTAATGACGGCTGTGAGCCCTGAGATTTTCACGCTGCTTCCAAATGACATCATCAGCTCTGCATTTGAAAGGACCGTTAGATAATTCGAGAGACTGATTCCATCAGCCGTTTCAAAAGAACGGACGAACAATATCCCAAGCGGCAAGAAAAGAAAAGCGGCAAATAGCAGTAAGATAGGTATATAAATGACTCTCATTGCCGGTTTTACATCAGGCATACTTTTCACCGAATAAGTTGTAAATATTTTCTCTCTTGATCTCCAGTTGTTTAAGAATGAATTCCTTCACAAAATCATTGGCTGGCTGATTGATTATTTCTTGAGGCGATCCAAATTGAGAAATATTCCCTTGATTAATGATCAAAATCTTATCGGACATCGTCAAAGCCTCTTCCGGGTCATGTGTCACTATGATCGTCGTGAGCTTAAATTCTCGGGCAATGGATTTGATGCGTTCCTTTATCGATTCCTTGATCACACCATCCAAAGCACTCAGCGGCTCATCAAGTAATAGGATTTTCGGTTTCATTACAAGAGTCCTTGCGATCGAAACCCTTTGCTTCTGACCCCCGGATAATTCGCTGATCCTTTTTTTTAAATGCGGTGTTAATTCCAGGAAATCTATGTATTCTTGAAGCTCTTCCTTGGAAACGGATCCCTTCCTGTTCCTCAATCCATAAACGATATTTTCATAGGCATTCAAATGCGGGAAAAGAGCGTAATCCTGGAAAACGATATTAAATCCCCGGTCCTTCATGGGCACGTTACTCAAATCGGTATCATTGAAAATGATTTTTCCATGATTGATACCCGTCAAGCCCAAAATTATATGTAATAAAGTAGTTTTGCCGCTTCCACTTGGTCCTAATAGTGAAACGATCTCCCCCGTTTTTATTTCAAGATTTATATTATCCAAAACTGATTTTCCATCGAATTGCTTGCTAATATTTTGTAATTTTAGCAAACCGTTCACCTCCTTTAATACACCCTTAGTATAAAAGCCATTTGTAAAACGAATTTGCGATTTTTGTAAATACCCTGTAAATATTGAACACTTTATTACTAACTTAATACTAACTTTTGACCAACTAGTGATATTTTTATCATCTATATGTTGAATATGTTTGGGGTAAACAGTACACTTAAACTGAATATCAGGAAGATAGATATGAAGAATAGGCGGGTGTAACTTATGCTTCCTCTTGAAAGGCAAAAGAAGATCATCGAGTTATTAACGATTAGAAAAGTTATGAAGATTGCCGAGCTTACTGAAGAAATGCAAGTTTCCATCGAAACCATCAGAAGGGATATAAACCTTCTTACAAGGCAAGGAAAAATAGAAAAGATCTATGGCGGCGTTAAGCTGGTTCAATCGAAGTTTGGAGAGTCGACGATAGATGAACGGATGTTCAGTCAATTAGAAGAAAAGGAATCCATCGCTCAAAAATGCAGTGAGTATATCGACGATGGTGATTGCATTTATATCGATAGTGGTTCGACAACCTATCAAATCGCTAAATATATAAAACAGAAAAAGAAACTGACCGTGATAACCAGTTCGATCCCCGTTGTAAATGAGCTCATTCATAGCGACATCGAGATATTGATCATTGGCGGGAAAGTCAGGCGAAATGAACAATCCATCGTTGCATTTGACTACTTATTCAACTTTAGTGAATTGAATATTACAAAAGCATTCATTTGTGCGAGCGGCATAACCGTTGAAAAAGGCATATCCGACTATAATTTAGAAGAAGCGAACACACGAAAAAAAATCATAGATCTATCCCAAGAAGTCTATGTTGCCGCTGACAGCACAAAGTTTGGGAAAGACGTGACCATCGGGATATCTTCACTGGATAAAATCGATTACATCATAACCGACGATCATTTACATAAAGATTTCATCTCTTCGTTTAAAGAGAACGACACACATTTGATTCTTTCTTAAAAGCAAGAAAAAAACGGGAACTATACAATAGTATAATTCCCGTTTTTTTGTTCAAGTTGCAGTTGATTTCAGAAACCCGCTCCCTTTCCGCCGACTGTCTGCCAAGCGTCTGTGGGGTCTCGGCTAGCCAGTTTTTCGGCAGGAGTGTCGCAAATTTCTTCAATCCAGAGAGTTTTCATCCTATAAAACAGTAAAAATACGTGAAAGATAACCAAGTTTTGTTTGAAAAATGTGGTAAAAAAACCCCTCACTAAAATCATGAGAGGGATCGGGATGAGACCATTCCTAAATAAAAAACTGTGTCCTCCATCAATGGAGAGTGAAACTCAGGCTAATTTCTGGTTTTGACTCTGACCGGGCCCGGGCGATTCCCATAAAGTTGAGCCTAGTACCTCAATTAAAATTCCTTTCATGCTGAAGGAGCCATTCCTTTCTCCATAAGCCACCCGCATAACCAGTTAATTTCCCATTTGAACCTATTATTCGATGACAAGGAATCACGATGCTTAACTTATTTCTGCCGTTAGCGCTCCCTACTGCCCTAATGGCTTTTTCATTACCGATTGAAACGGCGATGTCTTTATAGGAACCCGTGTTAGCGTACAGGATTCCTGTTAATGCGTTCCACACGTTTTTTTGGAAGATGGTCCCTTCAAGTATATAAGGAAATGTAAATTCCCTGCGTTCACCTTTGAAATACTCATCAAGCTGACTAAAGCACTCCGCCAAAACCTTGGGCGTTTGCTCTTGCATAATATTTATCTTTATATCCCTTTCAGCGAACAGTATGGAACAAATGGCATCATTCGTTCCTGATATCTCGATAACTCCAATCGGCGATTCATAATCTAGTTTATATAATTCAGGCATATAAGGAACTCCAATTCTGTATATGTGGCTTACATTCGATTCTTAAGATTCATGTTACGATATTCACTTGGAGTACAATTTTTCAAACGGCGAAATACTTTATAAAAGTTTGAAGGGCTTTGGAAGCCCACTTCAAGGCAAATCTCAAGGTTCGTTAGACTTGTGCTTGTTAGAAGGTATGAAGCTTTATCCACTCTTATTTTTTCCAAGTACGAACGGGGAGTTTCTAATGTTTCCTTTTTGAACAGCCGCTCCAGATAATAGGAACTTACACCGACATGATTGGCAATATCCTTTAATTCCACTTTTTGATTATACTGATTTACCAAGAAAGCAATGATATCTCTTACAAGTCCCAACTGAGGGGAATCATCAACTTCCGGTTGGCATCGTTTGCAAGCACGGAAACCAGCCTTTTCGACTTCATCGATGTCATGATAGAATTTCACATTTATTTTTTTCGGCTCCCTTGACCTGCACGAAGGGCGGCAGTATATTTTAGTTGTCTTTACTGCCGTAAAGAATAGTCCGTCATATTTAGGGTCGCAAGCAATGATCTTCTCCCACATTTCTTCAAAAGTAAGATTTATAGCAACAGCCATTATACTCCGCATCCTTTCAGGTTTAGTTCCCATATAAATGTGAGGTGTCATTTAGCTCTACTATTCGTGCTGTCTCTCGTTCTATCAATGCAAAGACTTTATCGGATAGGGCATTTCCGAAACTGAGAATTCCTCAAGCTCCTTACCATTCGTCAATCCAGGCAAAGATAATACATTAAGGGGAGCGCCTACATTCAAAGTGATTTCCTTTATATCATCATGGTTCGTTAATCCAGGGATGAATATTCCTCTGGCACCACTCTCCACATACGCTTTTGCCCGCTCTGCCGTTTCCTGGAAATGATTTTCTTTTTGAAAATAAGTATCTGTTCTAGCATTGATGTAAAAACCTTCATACCCATTATAATCCAACGCTTCCCTTATTTTTAATAGTAGGCTGCAGTGTTGAGATATATCTCTTAGACCTTTTTGTTTTTTGAATGAATCCTCAATATTGATCCCGGCTACACCGACGTCTGCCGTCCTTAACACATTATCGACAATCTTTTCTTCGGTTTCACCATAGCCTGCTTCAATGTCCGCAGTGACGGGAATTTTCACATTATCCGCAATTAGTTTAATAATACCTAAATGTCTTTCAAAATCAATCAATTCGCCATCAGAATAACCCAGGGAGTTGGCAATTCCCCAGCTTGTCGTTCCAATCGCCTTGAATCCTGATTTCTCGAGAATCAAGGCCGATAATAGATCCCAGGCATTCCCCAATATCAACAGGTCCTTCGAAAAGTGTAATTCATTGAATTCCTTAATGTTAGTCATTATAGATGCCCCTAAAATTTATTTGTCCTTATTCTAACAATCAACCCAGCTCCAAATCGTCCTCATTCTTGCTCTTATGGTCCATTCAAACAATGATTGTGCTGGATACCCGTTTAACGGTTCCGGACAAATAAAAAAAATGCCCTTTCATACCAGGGCATTTCAGTTTGTATACAAAAGGGTTCTATCTAAAGTTATTACAAAGTTGTTTGGAACGGAAGGTGCGAGACTCCTGCGGGAATAGCGAGTCCAAGGGAGACCCCACAGGCGCAAGTGCGCCGAGGAGGCTCCCGGACCGCCCGCGGAAAGCGAGTGCCTGAAGTGGAAATCAACGTCTAAATTTGTACAAGCAAAAAAAACTGTAGCCAAATTCGATTTTCATCGAGTTTGGCTACAGTCTGAAATGCCCTTTCATACCAGGGCATCTTGATGATCCAATTTATTAATTTACAAATAGATATAACTTCCTATGATATTCCTCAAATGCCTGCTGGTCCTTTTCCGTGTAGTCCATCCACTTCACTTTCTTGCATCTTTCCTCTAATCTCTCATTCAGTTCATCTTCTATTTCATTCATGAAACGAATGATTTCCCCATATGGCATGTTGAAATGACGGGCTGCGAGCCTTGGCGGAGAATGCTTTACCAGCAATCTCATGAATTGATCGACCGTGTCCGCCTTCGATGCAAGATAATCTTCCTCGTTCACAATGAATTCATACACTTGTTTTTTGACGCCAGAAAGTCTGGTTACTTCGTCGCGCAATAAAAACTCCATTAATCTTTCGTTCATATGGCTCTACCTCGAATTGGTTTATATTTAAATCCTCTTGGATATGTATGAAAAGTCTATACTGCCCGATACCTCATTATGACATCGTAACCGCAAGCCATCAAGCAATTCCTATACCAATACACAAAGCGTAATTGTTACGATTTACAATCTAACATGTATATGCCTTAAAAGTCAACGTTCGTTTTGTGCGGCATCTCAGGATGCATAGTAAGCATCCTGTATTGGAAAAATATGATCATGAACAAATGGAACAGCTCTTTATTAATTTTTCTATAGGTATAGAGAATAATTTTGTTAAAATTTGATATAATAAATGTAATATTTAGTCAATTAGTATCTTTTCCTAGAATTTGCTTTTGCAAAGGGGTAGAATGAAGCTAATGACATCTTATTTTTTCTAAATGTTTCCGAGGAGTTATAGGGTGGGTATAGCAAGTACATAGTGACAGCTGAAATGCTGTCCGACATATCGGTTGTTTTCATTTGTTCAAAATAACAATGAAAAGAATAAGGAGTGATTTTTTGAAACCTTCAACAAATCGCATGTTAACCCGTATTAAATCCGTTTATATGTTCATTAGTAATAACGGTACGGTTTCTACTCAAGAGCTTGTAGAAGAATTTGGCATCACTCCTCGAACTGTGCAGCGCGATTTAAATGTCTTAGCATACAATGACCTTGTTCAAAGCCCAAGCCGTGGCCTTTGGACGACAACAAGTAAAAAGGTGAAGATGTCATCGTAAAAAGAACGACCACCCGAACAAGATCGATATGTAAAATACTTTGAGGCAGACAATATTGTCCGCCTCATTTTTTGTATCCAGCTATCATTCAGTCGGTTGGCCTGCCTTTAACTGTTCAAGCTCCTCCGCCGTCAACTCACGGTATTCACCAAGCTCAAGTTCCTCATCAAGCTGTAAACTCCCCATGGAAAGACGCTTTAGGTAGACGACACGTTTGCCAACGGACTCAAACATCCGCTTCACCTGATGGAACTTTCCTTCCATGATCGTTAGCTCGATATCCGATGTCAGACCTGATTTTAAAATGTTCAATTCACCTGGTTTTGTTTCGTATCCATCATCCAAGGTCACGCCGTTGCGGAATGCCTCGATATCCCGTTCCGTCACTTCGCCATCAATGACCGCAAAATATGTTTTAGGGACATGTTTCTTTGGAGAAAGCAGTTGGTGGGCAAGCTTTCCATCATTCGTTATTAGCAATAAACCTTCTGTGTCCTTATCAAGACGGCCTACAGGAAATGGCTCGAATACCGAATCCTCCGGCTCCAAGATGTCGATGACCGTTTCTTGGTAGTTGTCTTCCGTTGCCGACAATACGCCTGGCGGTTTATTCATCATTAAATATATGAATTCCCTGTATTCAACCCGTTCACCATGAACCGTAACTATTTCCGTTTCAGGGTCCACTTGTTCCTTCGGGTCCTTAAGAAGCCTGTCATTGACCTTCACGGCGCCGGATTTCAGGAGCTTTTTCACTTCTTTCCTGCTGCCATAACCAATATTGGATAAAATCTTATCTATTCTCATCGTTTCCTCCTAAAGCCTTTTTCAGTAAAAAGCCTTGCCCACTTAAATGTCAGGCAAGGCCAATATATTTTAATCTGGGGATTCAACATTCAATACCCTTTATTTTACACATCAAACTTCCAGCTTATAATCCTAATTTAGCTTTTAACCGATCGATCCGGGTACCGAACAAACGATGGGCAAGTTTGCTTTTCAAGGAAAGCGCCGCATAAATGAGCGCTCCAAAAATTGCACAAACGGCCACGATCAAAATCGCCTGGAAGCGCCCTTCCGTTGTAAGCCAAAGCGATAATAAACTGTTCATGCCCCATGCAGCCAGTCCCATTATTATTGAAAAAACTGTGATCAAAACAGATCTTCTGATGGTAAGGCCGTAACGATATCCAGTAAAGTAGGTAATGACATACAAATTCAGCAGCACAGCAGCCAAGTAGCCGAATGCCGTAGCATAAACGGATCCTTCCGTTTCAAACAGCTTGATCAACGGGATATTCAAGCTCAATTTGATTAAAAAGCCCACAAGCAGGCTGAGCACTGTATATTTTTGCTGATTGATGCCTTGTAAAATGGCCGCCGAAACGGAAAAAAGCGCAAATAAGATGGAAACGGGCGCATATGCCTTCAGGACACTGATTCCAAGTGGATCATGGCTGTAAAAGGCACTATAGATTGGATCGGCTAGCACCGACATGCCAACGACAGCTGGAATGGTAATGAACAACAAAATTTGGAAGGCTTGGTTCAGCTGGCGGTTTAACTCTTCCGAATCCTCGCTTACATATGCCTTCGTCACCGAGGGAAGAAGCGCCATTGAAAATCCGGTTGCAAGTGTCATCGGAATCAAGACAAGCTTCTGGGCATATACATTCAACACCCCAAGGGCATCTTCTGCGACGTGCTGCAAACCGATTGAAGACATCGCCTTATTGAAAGACAGCAAGTCCGCAAACTGAAACAATGGCATCGCGATTCCGACAAATATGAAAGGAATCGACGAAAGAAATATTTCTTTATAAATCTCCTTCAGGGAAATTTCCATCGTCCCCCGGTCTTTCTTCATCAAGCTGTCCAAATGGGGTTTTTGTTTTTTCCAATACCAAAATAACACCACTAAACCGCCGACAGCCCCGACCGTTGCCGCGAAGGTAGCTACTTGGATGGCTCTCACTAACTCTCCATCCAGGACATTCAAAACAACATACACACCGGCCAAAAGGAACACGATGCGGACAATTTGTTCGATAACCTGAGAGATGGCCGTTGGTTCCATCGCTTCATGACCTTGAAAGAAGCCGCGGATGATGCTCATGAACGGTACAAAAATCAAGGCGAAGCTGACCGCCCGTATGATCTCGGTGACATCACTGACATCTTCCTGCCTGACCCCAAAGACTCCAGTAAACAGCGGGGCCATCGTATAGAGAATCAAAAAAGCGAGAAAACCTGTGACAACCATTAATTTCAGGCTCGATTTAAATAACTTCTCACCGACTGCGTATTCCTCAAGCGCATTATACTTCGAAATGAATTTAGAAACAGCAAGCGGCATGCCTGCCGTTGCAAAACTAATGAAAATGGTATATGGAACGTACCCATATTGATAGAGGGTAGCCCCTTTATTCCCAACCATATGTTCAAATGGGATAACGTAAAATAAACCAAGTATCTTGGAAATGATCGCTCCCAGCGTTAATATAAAAGCCCCTTTTAAAAACTTAGATGACATCTAATCCCTTCCTGCCTCTGTCAGTTACGTTTCACACGCTCTTTATCTTATCATATTAAAGAATTTTTTCTATAGAAAACTACACTCAAGTTTATCGTTTTCGATGATAATACACAAACAAATAATTCCTTTTCTTCTACATTCGCAATCTGACGGGCTCTTGCTATATAATGAAGGGACTGAAAATGATAAAGTGGTGATCAACTTGAAATATGATGTAGTGGTAATTGGCGGCGGTCCTTCCGGATTGATGGCAGCAATTGCAGCCGGGGAAAAAGGTGCCCATGTCTTGTTAGTGGATAAAGGCGAGAAGCTTGGCAGGAAACTTGCAATCTCGGGCGGCGGACGCTGCAACGTGACGAACAGGCTCTCAATCGATGAAATCATTCAGCATATCCCTGGAAACGGGCGATTTCTATACAGTGCATTCTCAGAGTTCAATAATGAAGACATTATTCAATTCTTTGAAAAATTGGGCGTGGCTCTTAAAGAAGAGGACCATGGCCGGATGTTCCCTGTCAACGATAAAGCGCAAAGTGTCGTGGATGCCCTTCTGACGCGCCTGTCGAATTTAAAAGTAACGATCTATAAGAACTCCCCAGTTGCGGAAGTTCTCTATGAACATGGAAAAACCAGCGGTGTCCAGTTAAAAGATGGCCAGACCATTGACACGGATGCAGTCGTGATTGCAGTCGGCGGAAAATCAGTTCCCCACACCGGTTCAACGGGAGACGGCTACGCATGGGCTAAAAAGGCGGGACATACTATTACCGAGCTTTTCCCAACTGAAGTTCCCGTACTTAGCAATGAAACATTCATTAAAAATCGAACACTTCAAGGTCTCGCACTTCGCGATGTTTCATTGAGTGTCCTTAACCCAAAGGGCAAGGCCCAGATTACACACCGAATGGATATGCTCTTCACCCATTTTGGCGTCTCCGGTCCAGCTGTTCTAAGATGCAGCCAATTCGTCGTGAAAGCGATGAAAAAATGGAACCTGTCGGAAGTGACTATGAAACTCGATGCCCTGCCGGACCGAAACAAGGAAGAGGTTTTTCAAGATATCATGAAGGAAATCAAGGCCGAACCGAAAAAAGCCATTAAAAACACCTTAAAAGGCTTAGTTCCTGAACGATACCTTCACTTCCTGCTTGAGCGAAGCGGGATCGACCTTCAAGAACAAGGAGCGACGATATCAAATGAAAAAATCCGCCGCTTTGCAGAATTATGCAAGGACTTCCAATTCGGAGTGCACGGCACCCAGCCGCTGGAAAAAGCCTTCGTCACGGGCGGCGGCGTATCCGTCAAAGAAATACATCCAAAGGAAATGGCATCCAAACTAATGGACGGACTGTATTTCTGCGGTGAAATTCTGGATATACACGGATACACAGGCGGCTATAATATCACATCGGCATTAGTAACCGGAAGACTCGCCGGAATGAATGCTGCCATGTATGCCCGTTCATAATTCGTAAAAGAGGCTGATCCGCTTGGATCAGCCTCTTTTAATGCGATTTCGTAAGCCTATACATCCATTCGGTGTTTGTTGGGCTTTGATTCAGGCGAAGATGCGGTTATTTGGGTCTTCACCGTACTTTTTTGGGCCGTACCCGCGACGCCTCTATTATCCGGCTTTTCGTTTAAAATATTTCTGGATGATGGCGAAAGGCTTCAAGATCAATGGTATTCCGTTTCGTGAAAGTGACGCCTTCACTCTCGAGCATCGCCTTCTGGTGTTCTGCGGCTCCCTCCGCTTTTATGCCGATTTCTCCTTTGGCATTGATTACCCGGTGCCAAGGAAGGTCATGCTTTTTGCTGCTTGAATGAAGGATCCTTACGACCTGCCTTGCACCGCGCGGACTTCCGGCGAGCTGTCCAATTTGACCATATGTCATCACTTTACCGGAAGGGATTTGTTGTATGATATTAATTACCCGTTCAGTAAAACTTTCCAAATAACTCGCCCCTTCCATTCTATCCGTTTGCTAAAATCGTGATTTTTTCATCGGTTATCAGGACCCCATGATGCTTGATCAAGTTTATTTTAAGCTCGGCAGGCACTCTGCAGTCATCGTACGCACAAACAGAAATCAATCCTCGTTCCTTGATCAATTTGTCGATTCCTTTTTCATATTCTCCTATCGCTAAGGTGGCTTGATCGTCATGGCCCCATTCAACATGGCCCCAAGTCCGCACGTGCTGATTGCGTTCAGTATATGTAACGATATTTTCCAAGAAATAATTAACCATCGTCGAAGGATGGAAGTTTCCATGAAAACAATAAAAATCAAAATTGTTCATAAGATGCACTTGCTCCAATTGCTCCTCATTTAAATGAAGCTGCAATTTCTTGTACACAAAAGGAAAGATACGGTCATTTTCGACGACCAGAAGATGGTCTCCCTGTTCAACACCCTCAATGATGAATGTTGCCTCATTTTCAATGTAGGCTTCCAATTCATTAAAACAGTATAAGATATGTCCACCATCCGATTGCTGTAGATTTTCTATTAGTTGTTTCATATTGTTATCCAAAATGGATCTCTCCTTTAAATACACCAGTCCGCTCTATGTATTATGTATAACTTTACCTATTATCTCCGTGTTTGTAAAATTCATAGATAAATATAATCAGTTTTTCTTAATGACATCTGTTATGATCCGGAACTTAGTTGAATCGAATTGAGGCTGCTTTTAGTCCACTCATCGAAAGACCAAGGCAGCCCATTTCAGCAAACTCCTTTCTTCATGCATTCCCCCTAGTACGTTGACCTTAAATCACGGGATAATGCGGCACATAGCGCGGGTTATAATAATATGGCGGTCTTGGTCCTATCAGCGGCAATTCAAAGGTATTTGGGTTGGAATCATATAACAACTCCACTTTTTCATCAGATTGATCGACCAATAACAATTTCACTTCTTCGCTATAATAATATGGCATATTGAGGCCTCCAAAAACTTTTTTTCTACACTTCAGCATATTCGAGCTGTACGGCAACGAGCCCGTCCCCATACATGTTCTTCATGCACGGCATATACCTGATCGTCATAGAGTAATCCGACTAAATTCTTTTTTAGGAGGACTCCTCATGGCAGAAGATAAGAAAAAGAAATCATCATGTGAAGGCTATCCCATGCATCCGAATTATGGAAAAATCACTCGTTATCAAGACGTCCCCCTCACGGTTCCGGAGCAACGCCAATTTCGCCAGCCTGGTGTAGAAAAATTAATGGTGCCACGGCCCATCACCGAAAATCCCAATTATTAGGGCAGTGGAAAATTAACAGGCAGTGTCGCATTGATAACTGGCGGAGACAGTGGAATTGGCGCTGCGGCTGCCATCGCTTTTGCTAAAGAAGGCGCAGATGTTTCCATCGCTTATCTGGATGAACATGAGGATGCCAATCGGACTAAAACGAGAATTGAAGAGCTTGGACAACGTTGCTTACTGCTGCCTGGTGACTTAAGGGATAAACAGCAATGCATCAAGATCGTGGAAGACACCATCAAAACATTTGGAAAGCTCAATATTCTTTGTAACCACGTGGGTATTCAATTTCAACAATTAAGCTTGCTTGATATTACGGATGAGCAATTCGATGATACCTTTAAGGTGAATATCTATTCCCACTTCTACACGACCCGTGCTGCCCTTCCCCATTTAAAAGCTGGGTCCTCCATCATTAATACATCTTCTGTCGTGACGTTTAATGGGAATAAGCAATTAATTGATTACACGGCGACTAAAGGGGCCAACATTGGTTTTACCCGTGCCTTGGCAAACAGTCTTGTCGATCAAGGCATCCGGGTGAACGCCGTTGCACCCGGAAGGTTTTGGACACCCCTCATCCCGGCAAGTTTCTCGGCAGACGAAGTGACAAGTCGATAACCCGATGGAGCGTCAAGGCCAGCCATTTGAACTGGCTCCCACCTTTGTCTATCTCGCTTCTGATGATTCCCGTTTTGTGACAGTACAAACACTTCATGTCAACGGCGGGGAAGCGACATCGTCCTAATTTCCACATCGTATATGCTCCCTTCCGAGGAAGTCAAAATTCTGATTTCCATAAAAAAAAGACTACCTATTGCCTGCCAGCAAGCAATAGGTAGTCTAATGTTGATTATAGGCCAGCCGGCCTTTATTTTTTTTTATAGATGATCATCGCACTAAAACAGTAGATCTGTTCCTCTTCCTCTTCACCTGTAGTGGCGACATTGTATTTGATATCGACTATTTGATTATCACGAATATCTTCAAGGAAAAAGTTCATTTCATCCTCAAGATCCTTTTCATGCTCATAATCAAATAATTTGACTTGTATCATCGGCTCTCCCCGCCCTTTTACTATAATGATAGTTATTGTGCAGGATGCCCATTTTTCAAAAATATTATACTTGATTTGTTTGTAAAGCGGATATTAATGCAACCACTTCATCCCCGACTTCTCCTGAAGAAGCTGTCCCGCCCATATCAGGGGTGAGCGCCTTTTTATCGACCATCACCTGTTCGATCACGTCCAACACTTTAGCACCCCAAACCTCATGTCCAAAGAAATCGAGAATCTGACTGGCGGACCATATGGCCGCAAGTGGATTGGCAATGCCTTGATGTGCTATATCCGGGGCTGAACCATGGATCGGTTCGAACATCGAAGGATAAATCCGTTCCGGGTTTAAATTGGCACCGGCCGCCAGTCCCATCCCGCCTGCAATGGCAGCACCTAAATCCGTGATGATGTCACCAAACAAATTGGAGGTTACAACGATTTGAAACCGTTCGGGCTGCTTGACAAAATACATGCTTGCAGCATCGACCAAATAGGAATTCGTTTCTACATCCGGAAACTCCTGTCCAATTTCTTCAAAAACCTGATCCCAAAAAACCATTGAATAATTCAAAGCGTTCGCCTTGCTTATACTCGTTAGCGTCCTGCCCGTCTTACGCGCAAGTTCATACGCATAACGGATGATCCTCTCCGTCCCTTTTCTTGAAAAGACCCCCGTCTGCAGGACGACTTCTTCCGGCTTGCCTTTAAAAAGCCAATCACCGGCACCGGAATATTCTCCTTCACTGTTTTCACGGATGACAACCATATCGATTTGGTCCCGAGTCACGTCTTTTAATGGACAGGGTGCACCTTGAAGCAATTTAACGGGTCGAACATTCACATATTGATCAAATCCCTTTCTGATTTTCAGCAGAAGTTCACGTAAAGAAATATGGTCCGGGACACCAGGATAACCGACCGCCCCAAGATACACAGCGTCAAACTTCATCAGTTGTTCAAGTCCGTCGTCGGGAAGCATTTTACCGTGCTCAAGATAATATTCACAGCCCCATGGAAAATAGCTGAACTGGAAAGAAAAATCCCCGGCAATTGCAGCTACTTCTTTAAGGACCTTTACACCCTCATCAATCACCTCAGGGCCTATCCCATCACCCGCAATGACCGCTATTTTATGAACATTCATGCTTCAACTCTCCTTTTTCTATATTTTCTGATTTTAACCCCCTAATTTTAACATATAATTTATACATTCCAGTTAGAAGAGGTCCATACAGAAAAAAGAGACCTTTCATGATGAAAGGTCTCTTTTTTTACGCCTTCAAATATGCGCGTCTTTCTGCATATTCACGGCACTGTGAACAAACCATGATCTTTTTTCTTTCTTCATTCAAATAAACCGTCACATTCCTGGATTTACGCTTACAAAAGTAACAGGTCTTTTTGAGGAACCTCACTTAACGATGACTTCGCCGTCCCATTCAAGCATTCCGCCAACCATGTTTGCCACTTTATATCCTTGTTCCTGAAGATAATGGCATACATTTTCACTGCGGCGTCCTGAACGGCAGATAAAAATATATTCTTTTTCTTTATCAAAATAGTCAAGGTTTGCCGGGATATCATTCATGCGAATATGTTTAGCGCCTTCGATCATTCCCTCTTGCACTTCTTCGTCTTCACGAACATCGACAAGTTCCATCGCTTCTCCTGCCTCAAGCTTAGCTTCCACTTCTTCAGTTGTAATGATTTTGATTTCTTCCATAATTAGCACCTCGAATTATCGTTTGATTTATCTTTTTCATTATAGCAAAATTTCCAGTTAAACATCACGTAATCGATTTCCTGATGAAAATTCCCTCAAGCCTGACTGTAAAAACGCCGGCGAATATATTATTCGCCGGCGTTTTAAAGCATGAGTTCGTATTAATGCTTGAATCCCAGTTGATATTGTTCAGGGATCTCCGTTTTTTTATTCAAAGCTTTAGATGCTTCCAATGCCCAATAAGGGTTTCGCAGCATTCCTCTGCCGACGGCAACCAAATCCGCTTCTTCATTACCTATGATTGAATTTGCAAGAATCGGATCATCTAATCTACCTACGGCAATCACCGGAATATCCAAAGCTTTTTTGATTTCCCTGGCCAACGGAGTTTGATAGCTGGCATGGGTACCAGGCCTTCCGTCTGCTCCAATCGGGCCTTCTCCTCCAGAGCTCACATGGAACATATCGACGCCTGCTTCTTTAAAGACTTGTGAAAATGCAATGCTTTCTTCAATACCATATCCGCCTTCAACGTATTCTTTTGCAGAAATGCGCATGATTAAAGGCATGTCGGCAGGCATTTCGTTTTTCACTGCTTTAATGACTTCCACTCCGAATTTGTTCAGGTCTCTTCCATATTCATCATCACGTTTATTCGTAAGCGGTGATGTGAATTGGTGGATTAAATACCCGTGTGCACCATGTAATTCGATTACGTCAAATCCTGCTGTAACTGCCCTTCTGGCCGATGCCCGGAATTTATCGACCATTTCCTTCACTTCTTCCGTTTCTAAAGCTCTTGGTGTTTTGTACGTTTCATCAAACGCAATGGCTGATGGTGCCACCGGCGTTTCCGCATCCTCCGCTTTACGGCCTGCATGGGCAATTTGTATTCCGATTTTTGCACCGTATTGATGAACTTCCTTAACGATGTTGGAGAAAGCCCCAATTTGATCGTCGGACCATAATCCAAGATCGCGATTCGAAATGCGCCCATCAGGCTCCACATCGGTCATTTCAACTATAATTAACCCCGTACCGCCAACTGCCCTGCTTACATAATGCTGATGGTGCCAATTCGTTGGTATACCATCTTCCGCTTCGACGGAGTATTGGCACATCGGCGGCATGACGATCCTATTTTTCAGTTCAAGTTCTTTTATGCGATAAGGTGAAAATAAATCATTCATAATTTTTTATCTCCTTTTTTATATAATGCATGCACATGCATTTATATCATCCCAGTAATATTGTGTCAACTAATCAGATTCCCGAAGCTGTCATTGTAAATTCCGATGCAGAAATCCATAAAAAAAGAGAAAGACGGATATCCCGTCCCTCTCCTTCATACTTAATTAAAAGTCGAAATTATCAGGATCTGGACCAACACGGTGATTCTGATTCAATCCATCAATTTGGTTCATTTCCTCTTCTGTCAATTCGAAATCGAATACAGTTGAGTTTTCGACAATACGATGTTCTTTAGTTGATTTTGGAATCGTTACAATCCCATTTTGTAAATCCCAGCGTAAAATGACTTGTGCAACAGACTTGCCATGGTTGGTTGCAATTGCTTGTAATACTTCATTATCCAGCAGTTCACCTTGCATCAAAGGAGACCATGCTTCAAGTTGTATTCCTTGTTCCTTACAAAATGCCTGAACTTCTTTTTGAGTTAAACGCGGATGGCATTCCACTTGATTGACCATCGGCTTCACTTCTGCATCTTCCATCAAATCTTTTAGATGGTGAATTTGGAAATTGCTCACACCGATCGCCTTTACTTTTCCTTCTTTATATAAAGTTTCTAACGCTCTCCAAGCTTCTTTATATTTCCCTTCCACTGGCCAATGGATAAGATATAAATCCAAGTACTCCAAGCCAAGTTTCTTTAAGCTTTTTTCGTAAGCCGCGATTGTTGATTCATATCCCAAATCAGCATTCCAGACTTTTGATGTTACGAATAATTCTTCCCTCGAGATTCCAGCTTCTTTCAATCCCTCACGGATCCCTTGTCCAACCCCTTCTTCATTTTCATAAATGGCAGCCGTATCGATGCTGCGATAACCATGTTTAATGGCCACTTTAACTGCATTTACCAGCTCCGGTCCTTCTTCCACCTTAAATACGCCCAATCCGAACCAAGGCATTTTAACTCCATTATGCAACGTAGTTGTATCTTGTAAATTTTTCACCATTATACTCTACCTCCAAATTTTCTCTTCATTGTTTTTTAAGATTGTAATGCGTTTAAGTATCAGTATCATTACATCCCTTCAAGGAACCTTCCATCATTCGCTGAAGGGATGCAATGATACTTGGTTATTGATACGCTAAACGCATAGCATGCTTTTTCTAACATGCATCACTTTTTCATTCCTATGCTATTTTGTCCGTTCCCTTGGTACGGTCTTTACTTTCCAAGGCCCGGCTCAAGCCTGTTAAAATCACTGCTGCAAACACCATGACTCCACCTATCCACGCTGTATGGATCAGTCCGATCGAATCGGTAATCACCCCTCCTAAGTAGGCACCAAGGGCGATTCCCGCATTGAAGGCGGCAATATTGATGGCTGAAGCCACGTCCACTGCACTCGGCACGAAACGCTCCGCTAACATGACGACATAGACTTGAAGCCCTGGAACATTCATGAATGCAAACAATCCCATTAAAATGATCGTAATTAAACCAGCTATCTTAAACGGTGCCGTGAAGGTCAAGACCACCAGTACAATGGCTTGTATAAGAAACATATAGAATAGGGCATTAATAGGATTGCGATTGGCCAATTTCCCGCCGAGAGTATTCCCTATCGCTATGGCTACTCCATATACTAGCAAAATCAAGGCCACAGTTCCTTCTTTAAACCCTGTTACTTCCTGAAGTAATGGCGACAGGTACGTGAAGACAACGAATGTACCTCCGTATCCTAACGCTGTAATGATGAATACTAACAGCAAACGTCCATTCGTCACCAATTTGATTTGGTCACGGAACGTCGTCCGTGCAGCTTTTCTTAAATCGGATGGGACAAGGATGCCATTTCCGATGAAAGCTATCAGGCCGATTGCCACAATGATGATGAAAGCGAATCTCCAGCCGAATTGCTGCCCGATGAACGTTCCAAACGGAACTCCGGTCACCGTTGCCACCGTTAGACCTGTGAACATGATGGCGATGGCACTCGCCCTGCGGTTTTCAGGGACCAAATCAGCCGCAATCGTAGCGCCGATCGACATGAAAATACCATGTGCAAGCGCTGAAATGACACGTGCGATCAATAATACACTGATCGTGGTCGCAGAAGCCGCCAATGCATTTCCGGCAATGAACACGACCATGATCCAAAGCAATAAGGTCTTTCTCGACATATTCGATGTAAGGGATGTAAGGATAGGTGCCCCGAACATGACCCCCAAGGCGTATAGAGATACCGTCAACCCCGCCGTCGTGACTGTAATGTGTAAATCTTTAGAAATGAGCGGTAATAATCCCACGCTGATGAACTCGGTTGTTCCAATTGCAAAGGCGCTAATCGCTAAAGCGAGCAATGCCCATGTACTTCTATTTTTATTTGAAATCATATCCTCTTCTCCTTCTTGTTGTTTTGTACTATCATTGAAATTGCCTAAGCAACTTTTTTTATAAATGGTACAGTGGAATTCGGTGTGCAAATGTTATTATGAGATATAATACAAATAAAAAACAGTACGTACTTTAAAGTAATATAGGTACCTTAAAGTTCCTATAAAATAAGGAGAGTATACAAATCATGCAAAAAAAGAAGTACAATATATCCGTTGAAGCAACACTGGAAGTACTAGGCGGGAAGTGGAAATGCGTAATCCTCTGCCATCTGACTCACGGAAAAAAGCGGACTAGTGAATTGAAGCGCCTAATGCCAAACATCACCCAAAAAATGCTGACTCAACAATTGCGGGAGTTGGAACAGGACGGTGTCATCAATCGGATCGTTTATAACCAGGTCCCCCCAAAAGTGGAATATGAATTAAGTGAGTATGGACAAAGCCTGGAAAGCATCCTATCCGCACTATGTACGTGGGGGGAAAACCACATAACCAGGGTGTATGGTGATAAGTTTTCCGTTCTAGAGGAAAGTGTATTGAATGATCAATTAAAGTAATCTTAAACAAAAAGGATTAGCTTGAGGTTGCTAATCCTTTTTTGTTTATAAAGAATTCTCCTGGTTTAACCAATAATTAAAGCTAGCCCCATATTCCCATAAATTCCCCATCGTAAGAGGCACCTGTTTTATTCCCCTCCTTCTTTTTGGTATAATATGTAATATCACATCATTTAAAGTTTTTATTTTTTAATCGAAGAAGTATAATGATGAAACCAAGGAGTGACATATGAGGGTCTTATTAGAATTGATACGCATCATATTAATATTCGGGATAGCCGGCACAATCATTTCGAGCATTGTAAACGGCATATATATAAACATAGGAGTGAATCAGTATGGCTGGCTAGGATCGATTGCGATACTGATTTTATTATTCGTCTGGTATAGAAATAAACTTCAGTTCAGTGGCTGGTACTCGGGAAAAGGGAAGGAAAAGCTTCCAAAAACAGCCTCACAAATACTCATTCTGTGTTCACTATTTTTGTTATGTGCCCCACCTGTCTTAAGTTTTGTGCCGATGATCTTTCATTAAACGGGATTTATATCCTGGATAGAGCAGGAGTGATCGATTTGCGGAAATTGTTTAATATTGTGGTCCTCATACTCCTACTCTCTGGATTATGGTATGGATATGGTAAAGATATTCAGGAGTCTGGATTCAAAGCAGGAGTTAGTGCCTTTGCTTCAGATGTTCGTTCCTTTATAAACGGGCCCGAGGTTTCAACCGCTTTGGAAAAACTGAGTACTGGAGTCCGCAGCCTGATTGGCTCGCTGTCGGAAACATTGGATACCGCTTCTGAAAAAGAATTGCAGGAAACGGAAAAAGTGAAAAAACCAGCACTGGAAGCACCTGCTGATGCATCCTTCTCAGTCCGTAATATCGAAATTGGCGATACGAAGGATGATGTAGAAAAATTGGCTGGTAAAGCAAAACGGAATACGCGAAATGAATATGGCGTGGACTGGTTCGCCTATCACGAAAATTATCAAAACTTCTTCATGGTTGCCTATGATAACAACAATAAAGTTGTTGGTTTATATACGAACCAAGATTTGATTTCCTCAAAGGAGGGCATTAAACGCGGCACCCCCAAAGAAACCGTGACTGGGAAAATGGGGGAGCCTGTAACAAAACTGCTTAAAGGAAACGTCTATTACCAAATTCGAAGTGACAGCGGCGAATACGATATGTTTGAAATGGATAATAGCTATGTGACCATTTTTTATGACAAACATGAGAAAAATACAGTCACGGCAATCCAAATCATCGACGCAAAACTCGAAAAGCAAAAGAGCGGCTATTTTGCAGAAGCCGGTCCTGGATTAAAGAAGGGCTTTGAATATCAATTATTCGATTTGACCAATGCCTCACGGGTCAATCATGAGCTCTCAGTGCTTTCATGGGATAAACAAGTGAAGGTCACTGCACAGGATCATAGTTCAGATATGGCCGTTAATCAATACTTCAACCATACAAACCTTGAAGGAGAATCCCCTTTTGACCGGATGGAAGATGACAAAATCAATTTTCGAATGGCTGGGGAAAACCTGGCTGCCGGTCAGAATAGCAGTATCTTTGCCCATGAAGGCCTAATGAATTCCATTGGACACAGGGAAAACAAATTACAGAAGGATTTTGAATCGCTCGGTGTCGGAGTTGCCTTCGATGAGGAAGATAAACCATATTATACGGAAAACTATTTGACGAAATAAACGAAAAAGCTGTGCAAGGGAAAACCTGCACAGCTTTTTTCATATAAAAGAGGGCACCCATTCATAAAAATGGATGCCCATGTGTTAAATCACCAAACGAATAATCCAACGACCATGGCACTTAGCAAGGAAACAGCCATCCCGCTAACCAGCAGCTTCCAAACATTCCTTCCGATAATGTTCGATTTCTCATCATTGAGAATGGAATTGAATGTTCCATAAATCATGCCCACTGTACTGAAGTTGGCAAATGACGTCAGATAAGTGACAGCCACAGCAACTGTATGCGGAGGCAGTGTACTGACTTTATCTTTTAAATCGAGCAAGGCAACGAACTCATTTGTGGCAAGCTTGATTCCCATCAATTGAGCAACATACATGGCATCATGTCCAGATAATCCAAGCAAGAATGCAAATGGACTAAAAATGACAGAGAAAATCTTTTGAATGGTCAATCCATCCACGAAGAAACCGAAAATGCCGTTTACGCTGGCCGTTAACGCCACATAGCCGATAACCATTGCCATGATGACGAAGACCATTTTGGCCCCAACCAGCATACTGTTGGAAATGGTGGAAAAGAAATCTTTACGTTCCTCCTTGGAAGGTACATAAACGACGTCTTCTTCTTTACTGACATCGACAGGATTCAGCATGTTAGCTATCAGCAGGGCATTTAAGCAATTCAAAGGTATCGCTACAAAAACATAGGTTGCCGGTACCATGGACAGGTAGGCTCCAATGATTGAACCGCTGATGCTGCTCATGCTCATGATTCCAAATGTCAAAAGACGCTGATCCTTAATCGCACTGAGCTGAAGGCGGAGTACGGCAAGTGCCTCAGTATTTCCTAGGAACATCATCTGAATCGAAAAGAAACTCTCAAGTTTTGGCAATCCGGATACTTTTGAGATGAGCCATCCCACTTTATCAATGATCCAGGTAAGTATACCGAAATACGATAAAACATCAAAAAACGTGATAATGAAGATAATTGGCATCAATGCGCTGAAAAAGAAATCCACTTGTTCATTTGCCATAAGTGAAGGAAAGACAAAAGAAATCCCTTCATTCGCACATTCAATCAACCAGGTGAAGAATGAAGCGATCAGATTAATGACCCACGCCCCAATTTTTGTCGATAACATGAACCATGTGATAAGCAATTCTAGAACCAGCAAGGTAAGAATGGCTTTCCACTTAACGTTCCTTTTATTAGGTGAACAAAGGTAAACGATGCCCATTACAACTAAAACACCTAATATATTCAATAAGAAATACATGCTTTCATCCCCTTTGGCTATATCATTTCCCATTCGTTTTTTTTATATAAAAAGCCCTCACCTTTTTACACCTTCAGCCGCAGGAAGAAAGTGTGAAAAAGTAAGAGCATCCATTCAAACATGTTATATGGATCACAAGCGAACCAACATGAACCTGTCCATCTCTTCTATATTCATACTTCCTTGTAGTCCGGCATTACGGCTGCCAGGTAGAAACTATCAGACCATCGTCACTGATATTATACAAGGATATTTTTTAAATAAATTTCTTAGGAAAGATATCATTTTAAATCAGTTTATTTTTAATTACAATACGTTTTAAAGTTGTTATATTAATATAAATTTTTTGAAAACATTTAAGAAAGTCTCAGAAGGACCGAGGTTGGGTAATACTTAAGAAGGAGGTGGCTTAAACTATAAACGGCCCCATCTAAAGATGTCTTAAATACGCTCCCAGTTGTTTCAATTCATCCTACTGACCATTACATCTCCTTTAAAGGAAATAAGGACGTGAATTTTTTGTGGAATTTTTTAATAGCCAGGAAACTCTTACTGCAATCCAGTGGACTTTAAGAGCCATTATATCCTTCATCTTCTTACTTTTTTCGGTTAAATTGATGGGACAACGGTCCATTTCGCAGTTACGGTTACTTGATTTCATAATGGCATTAATTATTGGAAACATTCTTGCTCACCCTTTATCTGATGAACAGTTAGGTTTGGAGGGCTCAATGATAACAACAGGTGTATTGGTCTTTTTATATATAATTAGTGTGTTTACAAGCCTTAAGTGGGGTAAACTCCGAAGGTTTTTTGACTCTGATCCCCTTCCCCTTATCGAAAATGGACAAATCATATACAAAAGCTTGGCAAGGGCCCGAATCTCGATCGATGTTTTATTATCGGAATTAAGAAAAGAAAAAGTCAAAGATATTCAAAAAGTATCACTCGCACTATGGGAACCAGATGGTACCATTTCATTGTTCTTATATCCTCAATATGAAGCGGTAACCCCAGCAGATATGCACCTAGCAACAAATGCCTTCACATTTCCTAAAACGATTATTAAAGAGGGAAAGATTGATTCTAAAGAATTAAATCGGGGCGGCAAGGACGAAGCATGGCTGAAAAACAGAATCAAAATAACATATAATGCCGACGTGAACGACATTTTATTGGCAACCATTGACAATAATGATGCCTTAAAGGTCTTTTTCTACAAATAAATCTTCAGCCAAAGTAAAATCCCCCTCAAGTATAGTGTAAAGCCTACTTATGAATGCAAGCTTTACACATATTAACTTAAAGGGGATTTATCAACTCGCTTATTACTCCGACCAGTTCAGTGTATTTAAGAACTTATACACATCTTCATACACCTGTTCACGTTCCTTGCCCAATGTGATAATATGACCTGAATTTTCATACCATATCAAGTGTTTATGCTGCGTATCGACTTCATTGAAAATCGCTGTAGCACTCTCCGTATAGTCAGGATCATCCAAGCGCCCTTGTAAAACAAGCGTTGGTGATGTGATTAAATCTAAATTTTCACCTGTCTCATTTATAATATTCAGCACATCTTTAAGTTGAGGCATAGGCTCTTCTTCCAGCAGCTTCACTTCTGCAGCAATTTGGTCTGCATTTTTGCCCTCAAACTTCTTATAAGCCTGTGCATAATTGAGCAAGCGGTTCTTTTGTCGATCGATACTTTTCCCTTGCGTCGGAGCGCACATTGAAACTACGCCTTTTACAGGCAATTCAATTCCCACTTTTAATGAGAAAACTCCTCCTAAAGAAATTCCTACAACAGCAATTTCTTCATAGCCTTCTTCTTTAAGGAATTTATAGCCATTAACTACATCTTCCCACCATTCCTTTGGACCAGTCTTAACGAGTTCCTCACCAGATACTCCATGCCCTCTATAAAGAGGTCCGTGGCAAGTATAGTCAAGATCATTCAAGTATTTCCCTAATTTCTTCATATCTCCTGTACTTCCGGTAAACCCGTGAAGTAAAAGAACAGCTCTCTTTCCACCAATATATGTGAATGGCTCTGGTGCTTTCACTTTCATCTATCTAGGACCTTCTTTCTTTGCTCTTGTTGATAAATAGAATCTAAATGATTTTTGAAAAAAAATCAATTAATACCCCTTGAGTAGTGATTCTTCTATCCTATTCCGTATTTTCATTAAAACAATTAAATCATGTATATAGTATCCTTACCACACTCTTCACAACTCATCCGTTCCGAAGCACATTTTACTATGATTAAATTTATTTAGCAATCGTCATTTAACCATTTTTTTTTAGAAAAGTAAAATGCACCTTGTGATACGATGTACAACGTATTACACTTTAGAAATGAAAAGGAGGAGAATTTATTTGGATAAAGAATTAATGAAGGGAAGCATTGACCTCCTTTTGCTTTCACTTCTTTCACAAAAAAAGCTATACGGCTATGAAATCACGAAGATCTTGAAGGAAATGAGCATGGGCAAATATCAAATAAGTGAAGGCACCCTCTACTCCGCCCTGAAACGGTTAGAAAAAAAAGAATTCATAAAAGGCCATTGGAAAGAGTCCGAGTCAGGCCGCAGGAAATATTATCATGTCACCGAAAATGGACAAACCGAACTTGAACGGAAGCGAGAATGCTTTTTCTTCCTCGAAAAATTAGTTCGGAAAACCACAGAGCAATTCTAAACAAAATACAAAGCTTCCTAGCCCCAATAATGGAACGGTGCAGGAAGCTTTTTTTGATGTTTACTCGTGAATTCGTCCTGCACTCATAATTTCGCACTGTTTATTCGTGAATTACTCTTGAGTTCGCACTGTTTACTCGTGAATTTGCGCTGTTTACTCGTGAATTCGTACTGCACACTTAGTTCGCACTATTTAATCGTGAGTTTTTCACGTTTACTCGCGAGTTTGCGCTGTTTACTCGTGAGTTTCGCACTTTTACTCGTGAGTTTGGACTGTTTACTCGTGAATTTTGCACTTTTACTCGTGAATTCGTACTGCACACTTAGTTCGCACTATTTAATCGTGAGTTTTTCACGTTTACTCTTGAGTTACTCCGTTAACGCGCAAAAAAAAGGACCTAATTTGGTCCTTTTTTGTCAATTCCTTTATGCTTGCGATAATTGGCGCAGGAGAGCTTCATGCATTCCCCTTGAACATGGGGGCCATATTTTTCACGAAAGGCCTCGAGGCAATAGCATTTATCTTCTTCCTTTTTGGTTCCTTCCATCGAGTGCACCCCTCCTGGCATTTAACTGGCGACTACACGTTTCTCCAGTTCTACGTTGATTCGTCCCAACAGTACGGCACCAATTGACTGTATGATGGTTTTAACGATGATTTGCCCGATGACCGCAGCGGGTACTGCTTCCCATGGCAATATATTGGCACCCAGTGGACTTAGGCCAATCACGACAAATATCACCGAATCGAAAAATCCTCCAACGATCCCGCTGTAAAACACCCTCCAACTCATCGGAAGCTTTAAACGGGTATAAATTTCCGTGTCCGCCGTTTCTGCGACCACAAACGATAATGCGGAAGCAAATACAATCAGTAACGTATCCCCTAATAAAAATGATACACATGCAGATAAAATAAGTGCAGTGACGATACATATATAGGTCTTCGCGCGGCCGAATTTATTCTGGACCAGATCTCGGAAGATGAAGGTTCCCCCGATGAGCAATGTCCCCATCGGGATGATGAACATGCCAAAATGTAATGGCGCAAAAGCTGCTGTAACCACATTCGCCGTGATTATGGATACTAAATACAATAAAATTCTTAACATTTCTTAATTCTCCTTATACAGAAAAAACAGCACCCTAAGAAAGAGCACTGTTCTCCTTAGTTTTTTTGAGAGGGTAGCTAGAACCTCTTCCGCCCGGGCGGATTATCATTTTCCTCATTTATCGTAGCTTGAAAACGATTGGAAATCAAGAAGTTTCCATATGGCCCTTTTATGTTACGGAGAATCCGATATTAGCAATTCACTTCAAATCTTCTTCAATGCAATGACTTTGCCGATTTCTGTCGCAAAAAACTGCTTGACCGCCTGTATATGAAAGCCGAAAATCAATGATAGAGTCATTTACGATCTTGATACCTTATTTGGCGAGGAGGAAAAAGAATTATGAAAAAAACTACGTTTGTCTATCCTATTTATATCGCAACCACACCAGAGAAGCTTTGGGAAGCCTTGACGAGTGGTGAAGTCACGAAGAAATATCACTTTGGATTGCAAGTACAGTCTGACTGGCAAGAAGGGGCAGCCGTTAAATATTTGCTGGAAGATGGGCGGATTACTGATCATGGTAATGTACTTAAATGCGAGCCGTTGCACCTGCTCTCGTTTACATGGATCATGGCAGGAGACGAAACACCTCGCGAGCAGCCTACACGGGTCACTTTTGAATTACAGAAAATGGACGATTCGACTGTGAAGTTAATTCTTAGGCATGAGGAGCTTTTGAAGACAGATTTCGTATATGATGAAAATACCTATGAAGGCTTGAATAATGGATGGCCAGCCATTCTAAGTAACCTGAAGAGCTTGCTTGAAACTGGACGGACACTGCCGTCAATATCAGTAGATTGGGATAGTGGAAAAAAATAAAAACAAATCGAAAGAGAGTTGTTTTAGTATGGATACCCAAATAATCACGAAATTTAAGATAATCAAGCCAGCTAATGAAGTGTTTGAAGCCATAGTGAATCCTGAAAAAATCAGGAATTTCTGGTTCTCATCGAGTTCGGAAAGATGGGAACAAGGCAGGACACTTACATTGAGATACAACGAATACGATGCTGAAGTGGTCATTAATGTAATGGAAGTTGAGGAAAATAGGAAAATCGTGTTTGCGTGGGGCGGAAATGATCAAGAAACGATTGTTACCATTACACTAAAAGAGTTGGATAAAACGAGTACAATCATTGAAGTAAACGAATCAGGATTGAGTGAGGACGACCCTGAAATAATAAACAAAATGATCGGACAAAAAGAAGGTTGGGTTTATACATTAACCTGTTTAAAGGGTTATTTAGAAAATGGCGTTAATACTTTGAGAGCATCATTGGTTTTTTAATTATTAAAGGGTGCTGGTTCAGATGATAAGGCATCCGTTAAGCAAGCTCCTTCCTAATGTCGATTGTCTAAATCAACTAAGGGAGGAGACCTAGATGTTTCCGAGAAAAAACTTCCCGTATGGTTTGACACGAAATTCAATCGGAAATCACTTTTAGATACATGCCCTTTGAAGCTTTTTTGTAGGCTTCAATTCCCATTTTCTTGACTTTTTCCGATAAACTGGATGCTATTACCAATTGGGTTCCTTGAATAACTGAAGGATCTATCAGGCGCATTTTATTTTTCCGATGTATATCGTATTCCACTTGATCTTCTTTCAACTTTACGTTACCATGGATCCGTTTTAATAGGTTTTGAACTTCATGGTCTTCAGTGAAGCTTAACAAGCACATGACTTCTTCTGTACCGAGTAAGTCATCAAGGCTGATCAGTTTTTTTGCTAAAGCCACTTTTAAGGTCTTTGCCAAGATATCATAGCCATATATATTAAGTGGGTTCATGAAAAAATCAATAACTTCGCTGTAATACGTTTTCACAAACCATTCCGCCGATTCAATATTATCCAGATACATCCTTCCATTTATTATGATTACATGTTCTAGGAATTCTTTAATGGCTTCGATGGTGATATGTCCATATTGATACATATCCCGGAGAGTATAATCTACCCGATCGGCACATAACTCAGGTGCTGGCTGTTCAAGCAATTCCCATTTTGATTGAAAAATGACTTTACGATCATATCCATATTCCTTCAGTATAAATGGGATTTCGGATTCCATAATGACTTGTTCATATATTTTTTCATGATTATCTTCATCCTTACAATCCAGAACGAAATCAATTACATGTGAGAATGCAGTGTGGGATACGTCATGCAGCAAGCCCGCGATTTGTTCCTCCAATGAACCTCCAAGCGCTTTTATTAAAAGCATCACACCAATTGAATGGTCAAATCGTGTGACATCCCACTTCTCATTAACTAAATAACTTGCCCCGCCTTGATGTATCCCCTTCAATCTTTGGACCGGTTTACTTACTATCAGCCCTTCCAGAACTCCCTCTACAATGTGTTCCCCATAGATACTATCCGAAACTATCAATAACTGCCGCCTCCACCATTAGTTTACTCATTACAGACAGGTGATTTCACTGATTTTTTTCTGCAAAAATTTTTTTCTCCCTTTTGATTTTGCTCATATTGCTTTTTTACCAAATTTTCCAATTCCTCTTCATCATTCAAATCGACATCACTCGGATTGTCCTCATCAACTCCATCTATGATCACCATTTCATTTATTATTACCTGTTCTCGTGGATACACTTCAAAAATGTCTTCTACAGGAATTGTTTTATCTTTATACGGTTTATTGAATAAAAAAAAGCCGTCAAGACTATGAAAATTGATGCCAAAATACCGAATTTCTTTTTCATTTATCCATCCCCTCAAATCTCCAATAATATCCTTATAATACCATATAAGGGTATTAAAGTTAAAAATAAAAACGCTGCAATGTCCTGAATGCTCCCCTTTGCAACACTGGTGGAATTCCGCTTCAGTAAATGGTAAAGTTTATCTTTAAAAACAGGAATTTATTATTCAATCTAATATTTGACATTTGGAAATCAGTGAGCTATCATCCTAATTAACCAGTGGTCAATTAATAAGGAGGTGACAAGATGTCGCCAAGGAAATCGGCAGGTAAAGAATTATCCAGGGACATGGTGTTGAATGAAGCTAGAAACCTTTTTGCAACGTTAGGGTATTCTAATGTCTCCATGAGGCAATTGGCTAAATCATTGGATTGCAGCCATGGAGCCATTTATTATCATTTTAAAAATAAGGCGGAAATATTTTATAGTTTGGTAAAAACGGATTTCTCCGTTTTAAATAATTTAATCGATGATATCATCATGTCGGAAAAGGATTCTTCTGTAAAAATGGAAAAGATTTTATTGTGCTTCTTGGAGTTCGGTCTAACCCAACAAAATCATTATTCCATCATGTTTTTATCGAAGGAAAAAGAAATTCAGCAGTTACTTCAATTTGATTCTAATAAAACATATGAAAAGCTCATCCAGTCCCTGACGGACCTAACGGACAACAAATTGAATCCTGCATCCATATGGTCGATTTTTCTTTCTCTTCACGGATTCATAACTTTTTATATTAATTCTGAGCTAACTTATCAAGATGTAAAAGGCTTAGCTTATTTTCATGTAAAAAATATCATCAGGAACATCATATAATTTTTTGAATATTATTGACCATAGGTCAATTAAACATTGGAGGTTTTAATATGGTAAAGAAATACCTTCATATTGAAGGACTCATGGTCCTTTTAGCGGTGATTTACATCTATTCGTTATATGAATTCAGCTGGTGGATTTTCCTTCTATTGATTTTATCGCCTGATGTTTCCATGCTGGCCTACCTGATCAATGATCGGATTGGAGCAAGGGTTTATAACTTATTTCATACTTATACTCTGTCCATCTTCATGATTTTGCTAGCCATTTTTCTAAAGTCTGATGCATTGATGCTGATTGGTTTAATTTGGACTGCGCATATTGGAATGGATCGCTTATTTGGATATGGCCTTAAATACACATCATCCTTCAAAGCTACACACATTCAAAGGTTGTAATAGCTTAAAAGGCAGTGTGATTACGCATCACACTGCCTCCGCTTTCTTTTCTTTATACGCCCCGCTTGTTACCCCATATATAGGTATGCAGCTGGGGCAGGACTTTCACATCATTCAATTCATCATCTGTTATCACTTTATCAATTAACTCTTCGTACTTCTTCAATAGGCCGCTGATCAATTGACGATCATCCGCCGTCCTGCTGTCGTCATTGCCGACCTGCAGATAAAAAGGAATTTCCGGGTAACGCCCATGTACATGTTTGGCATATTGATAATCTTCCTCGTTAAATACGACGATTTTCAATGAGACATGGTTGTCAGGATTTCGATTGGCAAGGTTCGAGATGATTTTGTCGAGCACCGTAAAGTCGGTGTTCATTCCAGAGCTCGGCGGCTTAGGTGAAATAGTCAGTTCATCAATATCGAGAAACCAATCCTGCCATCGGCTCCCTTGGGTTTCGACACCTATTTTCATTTTATTTTCATGTAAGATCGCTATCAAGCCGTTTAGGTTTTTCAACAGAGCCGGGTTTCCTCCTGATATCGTAACGAAGGAAAAAGCGGAACCCCCAATACGCTTCAGCTCATCCCATATTTCTTCGGCAGTCATCTGGACGGTATCTTCCTTACCGGAGCCATCCCATGTAAATGCGGAATCACACCAGGCACACGAATAATCGCAACCGGCCGTCCGAACGAACATGGTTTTTTGGCCAATGACCATTCCCTCCCCTTGGATGGTCGGCCCAAATATTTCCATAACCGGGAGTTTACTCACTTTCCATCCACTCCCGTCTGGCTTCGGCATAGCTTGTCGGCGTTTCGTACAGTCGAACAAATTCGACTCTAGCACCTTCATATTCTTTTAATGAAAGGGATTCGGCCATTTTTTCATAAATCCAGACAACCATATTTTCAGCTGTTGTATTCATGAGCGGCAGGGTTTCATTCAAATAACGGTGATCCAGGTGGATTTCAATTTCATTTTTCCATATATCCTTGATGTCCCCAAAATCTATCATCAACCCGCGTGAATCTGTATACCCGCTTAATCCGAAAATGACCTTATACGTGTGGCCATGCAGGTTCTTGCATTTTCCTTCATAATCATGCAGATGGTGTGCCGCATCAAAGGTGAATTCCTTACTCACGAGAACCCTCTTGTTTGTATACTTCAATTGGCTGCGCTGAATATCTTCATCTATTTTTTGGAGTTTATCAACTATCGTAAAACCGTACATCATGAAAGCACCTTCCGTCTGCTTACATAGTCATCCAGTCCTTTTTTCCGCAGATTACATGCCGGACAATCTCCACAGCCGTCGGAGATGATTCCGTTATAGCAAGTCAGGGTCTTTTCGCGCACAAAATCGAACGCGCCTAGCTGATCCGCTAGCTCCCATGTTTCCTCTTTATTAAGCCACATTAGCGGCGTATCAATGACGAATGACTGGTCCATCGACAAGTTCAAGGTCACATTCAATGATTTAATGAATACATCGCGGCAGTCCGGATATCCGCTGAAATCCGTTTCACAAACACCGGTGACAATATGTTTAGCGCCAATCTGACTCGCCAGCACTCCGGCAAACGAAAGGAACAGCAAATTCCTCCCTGGTACGAACGTCGACGGCAATTCCCCTTCTTCTCCGTCCGCCACCGCAATATCACTTCTCGTCAGCGCATTTGGTGCCAGTTGGTTCAGCAGCGACATGTCAAGGATATGATGGTTTATGCCCAATTCCTTGGCAATGTTTTGAGCGCATTCGATTTCCAAGCTATGCCGCTGGTTATAATCGAACGTCACCGCTTCCACTTCCTCAAATCTCTCCATCGCCCAGAACAGGCACGTCGTACTGTCCTGACCTCCGCTAAACACAACCACTGCCTTTTCTTTCTTCTTCATTTCTATAAAACTCCTTTTTACGGAAAAAAACAGCACCCTAAGAATAGAGCACTGTTTCTCCTTAGTTTTTTTGAGAGGGTAGCTAGAACCTCTTCCGCCTTAACACGGAATATTATATTTTTCCAAGTCAATAGTAACTTGAAAACGATAAGAAATCAAGATGTTTTTATTAAGAGAACATTGGATCTGATGGAAAATTTGGTTAACTTTTCATTGCTTAAATATCCTTTTATTTATCCGATAAAACAGTGTGAATAAAATATCGATAAAGGGGTCCAATAATTTGAAAAGCATTAAAGCAAAGGTATTGGTGGCATTTTCACTCATCATATCTTTATGTGTCATCTTAGGATCATTCAATATCTACAGCAGCAACAAGTCACTGGTATATTCCCAGGATATCATCGAAAAGGAGCTTCCGCTTCTTATCCAAGACGAAAAGCTGCTATACAATCTAGCACAAAGAACCGCATACGCCCGGGCATATATTCTTTATGGTGACGAGAGTTATAAAGAAGGGTTCTTACAATATACCGAAGAAAGCCAGGTCATCCAGGAGGATCTTCTTGCCTTAAGCGATTCTGTTAAAGCGAAGGAATTAATCGAGAAAAGCGTGGATTGGAGCACGATGATTGTAGACCGGGTGTTTCCACAATATGAAAATGGAAATGAAGAACGCGCTAAAGAGATACTCGAAAATGAAGTGGCGCCAATAAGCAATGAAGTTATGGAGGGTTTCAAGGAGCTTGCTTCGGAACGCGAGGAATTGATTGTCGCTTCAGGTGAAACCGTCATCACCAGCGGGAAATCGGTTAAGACGACAAGTATCATCATATCCATTGCGGCAGTCCTTATCGGCCTTGTCCTTGCGGTTGTTACCGCCAACCTCATTACCACCCCCCTCCTTAAAATCAGGGATAGGATGAAAATGGTGGCTGCAGGAGAGCTGAATCATGAGCCCCTGGAGCAAAAGTCAAATGATGAAATGGGCGAACTAACGGTATCCGCCAATCAAATGCAGAAAGACCTTCGTGATACGATTGAAAAAATGCTCATTGTTTCGCAATCCGTTTCCAACCAAAGCGAAGATCTGACTCAATCAGCAAATGAAGTGCAGCAGGGCACCAAACAGATAGCGACTACTATGTATGAACTTTCGGAAGGTTCGGAGTCACAAGCCAACCTGGCATCTGAAATGGTTCGCATCATGGATGATTTCACCGGCAGGATTAAGCTTGCCCACCTAGAAGGGGTGGATGTAGCTAACAGTTCAACCGAAATCCTTTCCTTGACCAAGGAAGGCACCACTTTAATGCGCAGTTCGGTCCAACAGATGCAAAGTATTGATGGGATTGTCAAAAATGCCGTAGAGCAAGTGAAAGGGCTCGATTCTCAATCACAGCAAATTTCGCAGCTTGTGCAGGTCATCAAGGATATATCCAATCAAACTAATCTATTGGCGCTGAATGCAGCCATAGAAGCTGCTCGTGCTGGTGAACATGGCAAGGGCTTTGCCGTCGTCGCCGATGAAGTGCGGAAACTCGCTGAAGAGGTCACAGACTCCGTTGGGGATATCACCAATATTGTCTCCGCCATTCAAAAAGGTTCAAAAACGGTCGTCCACTCCCTGGAAGATGGTTATACTCAAGTGGATGAAGGCACGAAACAAATCACGCTCACAGGGCAAACCTTTGAAACAATCAATCATTCTGTCGGGAATATGGAAATGAAAATACTGCATATAACAGACGAATTGAACTATATTTCCTCAAATAGCAAAAAAATCAATCAGGCTATCGAAGATATCGCAGCCGTTTCTGAAGAGTCCGCGGCAGGAATCGAACAAGTCTCCGCCTCCGCTCAGCAATCCAGCTCTTCGATGGATGAAATCACGAATCATGCCAGTGAACTTGCATCTTCGGCAGAACTGCTCACTGAACAGGTTAAGAAGTTCCAATTATGACACTAGCAATTTCCCGAATGCGGGAAATTGCTTTTTCCCTTCCATTATAAGGGTTGTTTCATTTTCGTATATTCGGGGAATAAATAACTATACACAATAATGAACCATTAAAAAACAAATCTATCAGAAGTGGCTGGAAGTGAATATTTCCCTTTGTTTTCAGAATATTTAGTGTATAATTGATTAAAGGAATATTTTAACTTAAATATTCATTACTTCCAATACCTGCTACTGCAAATCCCGACATTTCCTTTCAACATGCACGAGAACATATACCCAGTAAGGTTCCATTGCATGCTTTCTCTCGAATCAAGCCATTCACAACTTTATTCACACAAAAACACGATTCCCACTTCAAATTTTTTAAAAAGGTTAAATTTCACTAATGATATGATACTATTAAACCAAGACCTTTTAACCCCATAAGGAGGAATTCATATGAAACGTTTTTTCAAATTCATAACAGATTTTAACGAAAGAAAAGCACTGGAACGGGAAACCGATGAATTCTTTCGCAAAGAATACGAAAATTATATGAAGATGAATCCTGACAATCAAGGAAAAAGAAGGAGATTAACTCCTAGATTTTATGTGATTGATGGCGGTAAAAAGGGCTCCAACCTTGAAATTTCTGACAGAAAGAAATCCAGTTGACCTGATTCCTTCCATAATCAGCTACCCAGACTGCAGCTCAAGACTCCCCAACGTTAAATCTCCAGATGAACGGAGATTCGTGACCATTCCATTCATTTGCAATATATAAGCCGAAAGCTCAGAAATGCTTCTGAGCTTTTTTATTTTGCATTCATCTATAAACACTATATCTATAGAAGAAACTAGGTATTTTTTTAAAAAATGGGTTAACTTTATTTTATTTCGTTTTAGGTAAAAGATCAATGATAGACCCATGGGTATTACCTAAGGAAAAAACCGGTAAATATCAAAAAAAAGAGATGTGTTCTTTTACTCATCTTTGTCCATATTCAAAAGAGTTCAACTAATTGAGTCGTTAGATGCAATATTTCACATTGAATGACAAATGCTTAAAAATTGTTACGTTTATGTCAAACAATGGGTAGAAACAATTAACAAACTGTAATAAACCTCACTTTTCAAAAACAATTATTATTCAAATATAGCCATTATGAATTAGGTTTAAATGCTCATGAATCTATTTTGATTCTAATCAAAATGGGTTTTTATTAAACTTTCCATAATTTAGTGTAAATAAACCGAGGATTCCCTTGATTTCCAGCCATATCTTTGTACTCATAAAACAATTTATCCCATTAGATACTATTACACTCCAATATACATTTATTTGAAAAAGCTGATAATAACTATATTGCAATAGAATAATTGACTCTTGCCTATTAAGTTTAAAATCATGTAGTGTGTATTCAGTAAATCAAATATTTAAAAAAAGAGAGGTTAAAAAATGGCACCAATATTTATTTGTGCGATCTTTTTGCTTGGCTATGGCATTTGCGAACAAAAGCGCCATCAGAAGCGTCTCGACTCCATCCCGGTACGTGTGAATGTGAATGGGATCCGAGGGAAATCGACTGTAACGCGTCTGATTACAGGTGTGATCCAGGAAGCTAAGTACAAAACAGTAGGTAAAACAACCGGTACATCAGCAAGAATGATCTATTGGTTTACCGACAAGGAAAAACCGATTGTACGCCGACCGGAAGGACCCAACATAGGAGAACAACGGCGTGTAATTAAAGAAGTTGCCGATTTAGGAACCGAAGCGTTGGTTTGTGAATGTATGGCCGTACAGCCTGACTATCAACTAATCTTCCAAAACAAAATGATCCAAGCAAACATCGGGGTCATCGTGAATGTATTGGAAGACCATATGGATGTCATGGGACCGACTTTGGATGAGGTTGCTGAAGCCTTCACCGCTACCATTCCCTATAATGGTCACTTAATAACCATCGAAAGTGAATACTTGGACTTTTTCAAGCAAATTGCCAAAGAACGCAACACAAAAGTGATTGTTGCAGATAACTCCAGAATTTCGGAAGAATTTCTACGCGAATTCGACTATATGGTATTTCCGGATAATGCATCCCTCGCATTGGCCGTTGCGGAAGCTTTGGGCATTGATGAAAAAACAGCATTTCGCGGCATGTTGAATGCGCATCCCGATCCAGGTGCCATGCGGATCACCAAATTCGGAGATCCCATCCAGCCAACTTTCTTTGTCAATGGCTTTGCTGCCAATGACGCGTCATCGACGTTGAACATCTGGGAACGAGTCAATACATTCGGATACAGCACAGAACCTCCTATCGTCATCATGAATTGCCGTCCCGACCGTGTGGACCGTACCGAGCAATTTGCTAGAGATGTATTGCCTTACATAAAATCTGAAATCGTCATATCCATTGGTGAAACCACATCACCGATCACTCGGGCATTCGAGCAAGGTAAATTGGATACAAAAGAGTATTGGGATTTGGAAAACTGGTCAACTGAAGAAATCGTAGCCCGCCTCCGCCCAATGATGAAAAATCGCATCGTCTACGGTGTCGGGAATATTCACGGTGCAGCGGAACCATTAATTGAAGCATTCATGAAATCTAAAACGAAGCAAAAAGCGAGTTAAGTAGGAGGAACCTTAATGTTTGGATCGGATTTATATGTAGCCCTAGTGCTAGGAGTTACGCTTAGCCTTATATTTTCAGAAAAAACGGGTGTCGTACCCGCAGGACTTATCGTGCCAGGTTATTTGGCATTGGTATTTGACCAATGGGAAATCATGCTGACCATCCTGATCATCAGTGTCGTAACTTATTTAATCGTCACTCATGGTCTTTCAAGATGGGTGATTTTATATGGAAGAAGAAAATTCGCAGCCATGATGGTAACCGGGATTTGCTTGAAGCTCCTATTGGACTTAGTCTACCCCGTCATGCCATTTGAAATATTCGAGTTTCGGGGAATCGGTATAATCGTACCTGGATTGATAGCGAATACGATTCAAAGACAAGGAATGCCATTGACACTTGGCAGCACGCTTTTATTATCCGGCTTGACTTTCGGTTTAATGAACGTGTACTACCTATTCTGAGGTGCAAAAAATGAAACGGACTTTAAATGCAAAAGAAAAAACACTTATCTTTATTAAACGCACTAAGAAAAAGAATCTTAAATACTCTGCAATCATACTACCTATATTACTAATCGCTTTGGTCATCACCACTTGGATGGGACGGGCTGAAGAAGTGAAAACAACCGCTCCAAAATCCGATCAACCATTGACTATGACAATGGTCGGTGATGTGATGATGGGACGTTATGTTGAAGAAGTGACGGAAAGGCACGGGTATGAATACCTCTTCCGGTATATGAAGCCATATTTCGCCAATTCAGATTATGTCAGTGGGAATTATGAACATACCGCTTTAAAAGAAGAGGTATCTAACTACAAGGAAGCAGATACGCCCATCCGGTTAAACTCCAATACTAGTGGTGTGGAAGCCGTTAAAGATGCTGGCTTCTCTGTGATGTCTTTGGCAAATAACCATATGATGGACTATGAAGAACAAGGACTCCTTGACACGATTGATGAATTCAAAAGTGCAGATATGCACTATGTCGGTGTTGGATCGAACACTGCGGAAGCTAAAAATAGCATCGACTATGCGGATGTTGATGGCGTACGTGTCGCAACACTTGGCTTCACAGATGTTTACGGTAAGGATGCCGTGTCAAAAAATGATAAAGCCGGACTATTAAACTCCAACCCTGATTTATTATTTGAAATGATCGGCAAAGCAAGGAATGCCAAGCAAGGCAACGCAGACTTGGTTGTGGTGAATATGCACTGGGGACAAGAGTATTCAACATCAACCACCGCTCGTCAAAAAGACTTGGCTAAAGCTATCATCGATGCGGGGGCTGACATCATCATCGGCCATCACCCCCACGTGCTTCAATCGTTTGATGTTTATAAAGATGGAATCATTTTCTATAGTTTAGGAAATTTCATATTCGATCAAGGCTGGACACGCACAAAGGATTCGGCCATGGTTCAATACCATTTAGCGGAAGACGGAAAAGCTACAATCGATGTCGTTCCACTTCAAATTGAAGAAGCAACACCAAGGCCAGCTACCTCTTCAATCGACAAATCACGTGTTTACCGGCAGTTGACGAAGGAAACGAGTAAAAAGGTCCAGTGGTCGAAAAAAGAGGATCGCATCGAGATTACCTTGGATCACAAAAAGGTAATCGACCATAAGGCACAACGTGAACAAGAAGCAAAAGCAGCGAAGGAAGCAAAGGAAAGGAAAAAAGCTGCACAAGAGAAAAAGGCAGCACAAGCTATACAACAGGACATCCAGCCCATTCAGTAAGGATCAATTGGATACTACTATGTGAAAAGAGAAACAACTTGGAAGCTCAACGAGAAGGGGGAATAATCGATGATTAACCGTATGACGAGAAAAGTGCTCATTCCCATTAGCATACTCATATATATTGCTGGATGTTCGAAGACACCCCCTATTTCTGACACGAATGATCCGATAGAGAGTAAAACGGAACAATCATATGGGGTCAGTTCTTCAAACCCAATCGCAATAGATGTAGGGATGGATATATTAAAAAATGGTGGAACGGCGGCAGATGCCGCCATTGCGGTATCCTATGTATTAGGTGTAGTTGAACCTTATGGATCTGGCGTGGGTGGCGGCGGCGGTATGCTGATTGCCCCGGAATCCGGCGATCCCAATTTTATCGATTATCGTGAATCCTCTCCGGAAGACCCAAGTTCAAGACACGATACAGGGATTCCAGGCTTAGTGGCCGGCATGCAGGTTATAAGTGATAAGTATGGGAGCGTACCGATGGAGGATCTACTTCAGCCGGCGATAGATCTGGCTGAAGACGGATTTGAAGTCGACAAATCGTTATCATCACGCTTAGAAGCAGCTCAGCCAAGGATATCTTCCGATGCGACTTCTCTTTTTTATCCTGATGGTGATGCCATTGAACCAGGCAAAACTCTCGTCCAAGAAAGACTTGCTGAAACATTGAAGCAGATTCAAAAGGAAGGTCCTGATGGTTTTTATAAAGGGGAAATTGCACGGGATATTAAAAGAGAATCAGATATCGACTTGATGGATTTAAAACGCTATGAGGTGAAGGAACGTAAGCCGGTCCAAGGAGCATTTGCCGGTTATGATGTTTTTACCGCCCCTCCGCCCTTTTCAGGAATTACAGTTCTTGAAATGTTAAAGCTCGCCGAGGTAATGAACCTAGGTGATACTTCAAGCAAATCAGCTTATATGAAAGTCTTGGGGGGCATCACGGATACTGCTTATCAAGATCGGTCCGCCCATGTTGGAGATGGAATAAGTCACTCTAAAGCGGAAAAATTGCTCTCCCCCATTCATTTGGATAATCTTAAAAATAAGATCAAAAGTGAAAAATGGGACGATAAAGAATCGAATGGTTCAGAAGAACATGAAAGTACGACACACTTTGTGATAATGGACAAGTATGGCACTGTCGTTTCAACAACAAATACGCTCAGTAACTTTTTCGGATCTGGGGATTATACGAATGGATTTTTCCTTAACGATCAATTGAAAAATTTCCGGTCCGGCTTGAATTCTCAAGAGGCATATAAACGGTCAAGAACTTTCACCGCTCCGACCATTCTCAAGAAACCAGGGCAGGAATCGATTGGGATCGGCTCACCAGGCGGTGATAGGATTCCGCAAGTATTGATGCAGGTTCTTTATTCTTACACAGAGAATGAAGGCCCATTTCAGGATATCGTCGACCGTAATCGGTTCGTCTTTGATGGAAAGAAGATTTATACAGAATCCAGGCTTTCGGATGAAACAATATCAGAATTGGAAGATTCAGGATATGAAGTCATTCAGAAGATTTCCCCCATGTATTATGGCGGTGTTCAAGTACTTGTTAAAAACGAGAAAAATGGACAATTATCCGGAGCAGGGGATAAAAGAAGAAATGGAAGCTGGAAAGCTCAGCAATAAACGAGCAATCCAGCTCCTCCTTTTCTAAATATCATATGAATTTTAGCGATGAATAAGGGGACGTAGAATATGAATATCGTAAAAAAAATAACAAGCTGGGTCATACCCGTTTTTATAATAGCGGCCCTGCTTGTGACCATGAATACGTTTAAACGAACAGAAACTTTAACACCCGACGAGAAAAAAAAGATAGAACAATATACGACTGTCGAAAAATGAAAAAAGCCGGGGCATCCCCGCTTTTTTTATTTTTGCCGTCAACGAGTGAAAGATATACGGAGGATAACCATGAAGGAAAATAACTATACTGATTTTATTGAACTAGAGCAAAATGAACAAGAAGACCTCGATTACCGTATCATCGTTCATCACAGGAATCCTGATATTGCAGTTCTAGCCATACATGGCGGGAATATCGAACCAGGAACTAGCGAGATTGCAGCCGCACTTGGAGAGAGACTTTGTGCAAGCACCTATCTATTCGAAGGTCTTAAACCAAGGGGCAACCAGGTCCTCCATATAACATCCCGCTTGTTCAATGAACCGATCGGCGTTTCAATGGCAGCGAACGCACAAACCACCCTTTCCATCCATGGCCACTACGACGTACATAATGCGCTGATTTACTTTGGCGGAAGGAACGAACCCTTTAAGAACCTGATACAGCAATGCCTCAACAAAGCTGGATTCCAAACTGCTCATGCACCGCAGCACCTTTCAGGGATGAAAGGAAACAACATCACCAACATATCCAAAACGGGTGCAGGCGTGCAATTGGAACTTTCCACTAAGCTTAGAAAAAGCTTTTTCAAAGGTGATGACTTTACCAGTAAAAACAGGGTCAATCACTGTGATCTTTTTAAACGGTTCGTTACTGCCATTGAAAAAGCGACTCTTGAATATAAACAGATTGAATGATCTTCTTAGTCCATAAGGCTTTCAACTTGGCCGAAGCTTTCGAATTTCTCGGCAAAATAAACTGACGAAAGATTGGAGATATGAACGCCCGTGTTTTCCGTTGTATGGAGAAAACGGCCATCACCTAGATAAATACCTACGTGGGTCACACCCAGCCTTGTTCCTGTGTCCCTAAAAAACACTAAATCCCCTGCCTTTGGATTTTCGATTTTGGACAGTAATGAGAAGTAATCCGCTGCAGAACCCCGTTTTACTGAAAGGCCCTGTTCCTTCATGACCCAATAAATGAATCCGCTGCAATCCATTCCGATCATCGGATCTTCCCCACCGAAAACATAGTTGAATCCGCGTAGAGTGTATGCATACTTGATGACATCATATGCTTTATCATATGCAGCCTCCTGGTTTACATAAAACGGATACAACGGGTTGCTGTATAGTTGAAGATACTGCCCTTGCATCAATTCATCCGTACTTAAAGCGTTGCGACTTTTGATCGTCCTCATGGAAATGCTATAATTCTCCGATATACTTTTAAGCGTTTCTCCCGTTTGGACGATATGCTCTCCTTTAGGCGTATATGTTTTGTACGCCACTTGGTATTTTGCAAAGTAATCTTCTGTAGTGGATCTCACCTGCACCGTTTCCGCACCATATCCAGAATTGATAAATTGGTTTTTGCCGACATAAATACCCGCAGTCACGACTTTTAAGCTGTCTTTTTCCAGAAAGAATATAATATCCCCCGTTTTCGGAGTGGCTGTATCCATCCCTTGCTTATAAAAACCATCTACTGTCAAACGGTCGACCGGCACATTTTGCCGGGAAAGCACCCAATGAATCAATCCGCTCGAATCAAATCCTTTTTCAGGCGTCTCCTCTCCAGCTGTCTTTTTAAACCCTATAAAGGATTTCGCATAGTTTGCAATTTTTTTTCCTCTCTCCGACCATTGAAAGATGGAAGGAGTATACGCCGTGTGAATGATTGTCAACCTTTGGCCCGCAAATAACTTATCATCCGGTAAACCATTCGTTTTCATTAATTGTTCAGCCGATATCTCATATGTCTTGGCAATCGATTCAACCGTTTCGCCAGAGGTTACAGTATGCACAGGCTCTGCTGCCTCGACCATTAAGCCAGGTAAAAAAGTGAAATTGATCATGAATACCAATGTAAGTATCATACCGCTTAATTTTCCGTTAAACATTTTAACCTTCCTTTATAGCTGAAATATTTTTAAATATACGATGTTCAAGTAAACTCCATCACACGAATCTTTTATCCTATCATCCACCCAAAAAAATGAGCCTTAACTCTCAACACTTCCATATTATCGGCGAACAGAATAAAACATTTAGCCTATTTTCACAAATTATCATCAATCCGATTCAATAAAACCACTTTAAAAACAAACCATTATTCCTATATTATGCTCTTTTACCGTCACAGTGTGACTTTCCCTATAGCTACCCAGGTCATGGAGAAATGTTCATGGTTGGAATCGGAAAATTACTAGAAGATTTTATTTTTTTGGACAGAATGGGTAAAGTTAGCTGAGGCCAGTGATGATAAAGTCGTACTAACGATATAGGAGTGAAGATATGCAACATAGTTTAGGAGGGGCAACGCATTTGAGGTTTGGCATAAACAGACCTTGCTGTAACGTGATGAACTACACATATAGCTTGGCAACTCTAAAAAAGGATCAGGAACCCGAATCCATTGATATCATCACCCATCATCTAGCAGAAGAAAAAAGGGGAAAGCTTAATGGCCTTCCCCTCGTTTCTAAGAATCTATGGCATGTACACCGTTTTAATATGTGAAAGCTTCAAAAACACATGTTCTCCACTGGCTGTCGTTAATTCAACCAAGTTGTTTTCCGCCTTTTTAAGCATACCGATTTTCATCGGGTCCTCTCCCCCATCAAATACTACTAGCTTTCCTGCATTTTTCTTTAATTGGTCTTCCAAAGAACGCAGCATTGGCACATCTGAAGGGTTGACGGGAAAACTCTCTTTACTGAGTGTATAGGGTGTGGCACTTTGATTGTACGGGGTAAGCCATTTAAGGTGATGCAGCGAGACATACATCATTTTATATACAGGCGAGTAGAATGCAAAGTAATCATTGAAAACATTGGTTATATAGCCGTGTAAAGGAATGTGTCCAGCAACATGGATTTCTGAAAAAACCCCTTTTGCGTTCATTAGTGTTTTACGATAGGAAATCGACGCCATGTCTTCCATTATGGGGGACTCCATAGGATTTTTGATCTCGTTATCAATCTCTGTACTCAGATTGAATTTATGGACGTGCAGCATAGGAAAATACAAAAACTGCTGTCCATTAAACAACACTAGAATATCCGTGCTCAGATCAGTTAGAATTCCTTTGAAAGTTTTTTTTCCTGAGATTTGGACATCAATCTGTTTACCCAGTAATGCAAACGCATCACTCATTACTATCTCCTCCTAGGGGGTTATTCAGCTAAAAATCATTTGCACCCAATAAAATAATAAGAGCAGTGTCACCACTGTCGTTATTGGTATGACTATCAGGGTTACACTTAAATAATCTTTCCACTTAATTTTCACTTTGTTTTGTTTCAGGATGTGCATCCAGATAAGTGAGGCAAGAGTACCGATGGGCAATAACAATGATCCCATGTCACTACCGATTATATTAGCTAGATAGATAGTTTTTAATGTGATCGGATCCAGTCCCATTTCGGTTAAGGTAATGGTACCTATCATTAATGCTGGATGATTATTGAAGATGTTTGATAGAATCGAAACCAATCCTCCCATGACAAAGCTCGCACTCAGTAACCCTTGATTTACAATCGGTTCGCATATCTGTACGAGCATGTCTGTAAGGCCTACATTATGTAGACCATAAATGATCACATACATGGAGAATGCGAATATCAGGATGTGCCATGGGGTCTTTTTTAAGATATCGACAGGGTTTGTCCGTAAATGGTACCACCTCCAGATCAGTAAAGATAAAGAGCCAAGTACAGCAACCCACTCGATTGGAATGGAAAAATAAGAAGCTACAAAGAGTAAACAGCGCACCACGAACACATAGAGCAATACTTTCAACATGAATTTTGTGCGTTGCCTTTTTGTTTCAACCGTCACTTTCCCCTTTAGGGGGTGGAAATTCTTAGTGAAGAAACTTTCCTCAATGTCATAAGAAATTTTTGGCAGTTTCTTGGGCAATTTTTTCTTGACCACTACGAACATCAACCATGACATGAAGACCAACCCCAAAGTTGCAGGTACAAACATCATGGCAGTATGCATATAAAGCGTCATGTGCACAATTTTCAAAGCGATTAAATTAACAATATTACTCACACCAATAGGCGCACTTGAAGCTGTTGCAATCAATGCTCCACTCAAAAGATACGGGATGGCTTCATGCGGCTTTAATCTGAGATTTTTCAAAAGCAAGATCAAGATGGGGGTCGTAATCATGATGCTGCCGTCGTTATTGAATAACAAGGTCATTAAAAAGCACAATAATTGAATGTACCAATACAGACGATACCCCGATCCTTTGGCAAGGATCGCAAGTCTCGCAGCCGCCCAGTGAAAAAATCCGAAACTTTCCAAGATGACTGCCATGACAATCGTTGCCATGATGGTGATCGATGCGCCCCCGATTTTATTGATGATATCCAAAATATCGCCTTGGGATACTGTGCCATTCAGTAAAATTATCACTGCACCGATTGAAGCTGGCCATGCTTCATTGATACCTCCTGGCCTCCACAATATAACTATCATTGTCATGACGAACACAAAAATAGTCATTCCTATTTCGAAATGCATGTTGTTCTCCCCTTTTTGGGCCTTGAGCCATTGGACCCTACTTGTCCGATTCCTATATATTATTCCCCTTTGTAAAAAAAGCATGGATACTTGACCAGTCCTTCTAAATTGTACTTTTGTACTTCTAGTGATTTTGTCCACTAAAGAGAGATGCCCAGTTCACAGAAATCAGGGTCAATGGCAATACAACAAAGGGGAGACCACTTAGTGGCCTCCCCTTTTCGAAACACTTATGTTGTCCGTTCCTCTAATCCTTTATCTGAAATTCCCCGAGCGTATGCTCCAAATCATTTATTAACTGTGATAGCTGCTGTGTATATTGAGCTAGTTCATTGGATGAAGCTGCTTGTTCCTCCATCGATGATGCAATTTCCTCTGATGAAGCTGTCGTTTGCTGAGATACGGCGGTGATTTCTTCTATTACTTTAATAACCGTTTCTTTCTGTTGATTGATACTTTCAATGGATCGTGTTTCTTCCTGGATCGAATTAGAAATCTCCTCAACGGAATCCTCCAGCTCTTTCATGGCTTCACTTACCGTGATCACAGCATTTTTCTGATCCTTGCTGATTTGATTCGTTTCATTGGTCGTCCTCAGCAATTCCTCTGTATCTGATAGAATGCTTTGGATGATGGCTTGAATGTTTTTTGTAGCTTCTTTTGAATCATCAGCCAAGCTCCTTACTTCATTCGCCACGACGGCAAACCCTTTGCCGGACTCACCTGCCCTTGCCGCTTCTATGGATGCATTCAAAGATAACAAATTGGTTTGTTCCGATATTTTCGAGATGGCATTCGTGACATCGGAAATGGTTTTTGATTTTTCCACAAGTCTTAAGCTCATGCTGTTGACTGCAGCAAAAGCCATTTCTAATTTATGGTACGACGTTTCCAAGCCACTTACCTGTTGTTTCCCTGACTCTATTTTTTCAGATGCAAGCTCCAATACGGTTTGGGTCTCCCTCGATTTTTTTGATAACCCATCGATTTCGCCACTAAGAACCTGGATCGTGCCCGCACCATGCTCCACTTGTTCAGATTGATTCGATGCTCCCGCTGCAATCTCTTCTATCGCGCGTGAAACATCTGTAATGGCCGCACTATTCTCAGCAGCTATTTGGCTTAAGCCGGCATTGGCCTTTGTCACCGATTCCGCATTGCCGTTTACCTTGGCAACCAATCCTCTTAATTTCCCCAACATCGAGTTATAGCTTTTGCTTAAGTCCCCAATCTCATCATTGGATTTAATGGCAAATTCGGACACTAAATCCCCATTAGCTGTCTTTTCTATGATTTTTTGGAAGTCGGCCATGATCTTCGTTAACTTTCCTGCTAGATAAAGAGCACATGCCGTCCCGAATAGAAGACCTAAAATACCTGATATCACTACGATTCTATTAATGTCATCCAGCTTTGATTGCAGTATTTTATCTGGATTGAGCGCCAAAACCTTCCAGTTCACTTCAGGGACCGTACTCAATTCACCTGTATAATCTTCACCTTCCAACGTCAAGGCCTGATTCGCCTTGACGTTGCCATTATACATGTCGGCCACCCACTTGAACTCTGAATTGAATCGGTCAGTATCCGCCATGAAATCCTCCACACCTACTTCCATCCCGCTTTTTTCAGGATTCATATTCTTCCCGTCCATCCCCTGCATGAATGAACTCACAATAAAACCTTGTGAATCCAATATAACCAGATTGCTAGTGGACTCTTTTTCGATGGTTGTCCTCATTTTCCCGATTGTCGAAAGGTCGATGTCATAGCCCAGGGCTCCTGCCATTTTCCCGTCCGATAAAACGGGCGTTACAACGGAAGTCATGATCATCCCTGAAACTCCATCCTTATACACATCCATCCATTTCGTTTCTGGCCTTTCGGTCAGCTGCGTATATGTCTTGGTCTCCCTTGCATCCTGATTGAAATCCATTTGGGGCGAAGCATACAAGGAACCATCCGATCCATCCATATAATAAACAGAAATTAAATCTTCATTGTTCTTTTGAAATGCCTCTATCGTTTTTTGGATATCCTTGATTGAATCACCATTCTTGATCTGATTGGAAACTAGCTGTGATAACTGCTCTAGCGAATTCTCATACGTGGCCATGCTCAAATTGATTTGTGCCGCCGCATTTTGGGCCGAGCTTTTGTTGATGGATATACTATCTTCTTTAAAAATGGAGGTCACTTTTACCCCCATTATCGAAACGGATACGACAATAGCTAGAAAAACGGATGTGCATATAAATAATAACCATTTTATCCGGACCGATATCCTCCTCTTCACTTTTTCTTTCTTTTCAATCGATGAACTTCTCATTAATAATTTCCCCTTTTTATTTGACCTGCAAAAATGCTTCGCTTACCTGTGTGAAAACAAAGATTCAATCTATGCTCAAAATGGATCCTTCCTTATTTACGATCACTTACTTTATTTTTCCACATAAACATACTATATACCTAATCAAACCTTGTCAATTGCCAATTAAGGATAAATATGTAGGTATAAAGAACTTATTGCGTTTTCAAATTCAAAAAACCCTTGGATTACATAGAATCCAAGGGTTTCAAATGGGTAATAACAAGGTTAGCAGAAAACGAGATTTAGCGTAATGCTGCAGCTAGGCTCTCTCCGAATTCTTTTGCACCATCCGGACCATCACCTGTAATGATATCATCATGCGCAACGACATGCTGTTTTGCATATTCAACGGAATTGGCTTTCAATTCGTCAGGAACTTAGTGAACTCACTTTCCACTCCAGGCACTCGCTTTGCGCGGAGTCTCATACCTTCCGTTTTTCCAGAAAAACTTTAGACCGACAATAGAATATGTCGATCTGTTGGATTCGAAGCTGATCATTTCCCATGAAAAGGAAAGATGATAACTCAAACCAATTTACCTTTTACCCGGTTTGGTGAATTGCTGACCAATTGCACCTATTATTAAAATGATGATCGAAATGAGACTGTAGTCCTTAAAAAAGGTCGTAAATGGAATTTCCAGAAATAAAAACGCCATCGTAAGCAGTCGTCCTATAAGTAGGATCATTCCGATAACTACCATCCAATTAAATAACTTTCCCAAAAAATCCATCTTTTCCTCCTTAGCCAATCTAATGATGACTTTCATGGTGTAATAAGAATAAAAAACTGGAGTGCTGCCCTAATATCCAATACCCTTCTGGCTCCAGTCCTTCAGCTCACATGATGTCCCGTGTACCATTACTCGGGGGCATCTTTCGAGATTGGTTTTCCGGCTTCGATCAACACTTTGCTGCCCAGCAGGAAAAAACCTTGAATGAACAGCAATAAACCAGTTCCTATAAGCAGCAACTCAATTTTAATGATGTCGGATATCGGTCCGAATACTAGCATTCCCAGGGGCATCATCGATGTCGAGATCATCCCTAAAACACCAAATACCCTTCCAAGAAGATCACCCTCTACCTTCTCCTGTAACAAGACCATGGACGGCGTATTAAAGATGGGCATCGCCAATCCGACTACCCCCATGATGATCAAGTAAATCCAGAAAACGGGGATGATTCCAAGAGCGAAAGTACAGGCGCCAATTATCAGGCTCGCAAGTGTCATCGTATGGATCTTGTTTTTAAAGCCTCCCCACGAAGCCATGAAAATCCCGCCTAGCATCATTCCGATGGCAAAAGTGATCTCTATCGCAGTCAACCGCCAAACATCATTCCCGAAAGAGCGTGTGACCTGAAGCGGTGTAAGAAATGCTACAGGTGCGGCAAGCACGAAGAAAAATGCGAAAAATATAAAGAACTTCTTAAGAAAGTCGTGATTCCTGATATAACTGAATCCTTCTTTCAAATCGGTGAAATAGCTGGTAGTTTGCTTTTGTAATGCCTTCGCATGTGCTGGAATTTTCAAAAATGCCAGCAAAGTGAAGATGGCAATTGCAGCTGTAATCACATCAATGAAGAAAATGGTTTCGATTGAAGCCATCGTAAGCAGCGCGCCGCTCACCATGGGGGAAACTAGCATCACCAGCGCTTGAATGCTTCCATTTGTCCCATTCACCTTCGTAAGTTTATCCTCTGGCACAAGCTGCGGAAGAATGGCCCCGACTGCAGGAGTCTGGATTCCAGTTCCTATCGCCCGGACAGCGGACATGACGAAAAGCAGCCAAAGCTCATCGTAGCCGATTAAAAACAAGATGGCCAAAATCAGCGTTGAAATGGCAATCAATGAATCCGAAAGAATGATCAGCATCTTCCGATTATAGCGGTCTGCCCATACCCCCGCGATTGGGGAGAGTATAAAGGTAGGCACGAAACCACAAACGATGGATATCGTCATCATGACACCCGACTGTGTATTCAACGTGATATACCACATGATGGCATACTGAACTAAGGACGAACCAAAGAGGGATATGGTCTGACTGCCTAGAAAAAGAGTGATATTCTTTTTCCAATTGTCCTTTACTTGTTCATTTAATGATTTCATCTCTTAAACACCTCATTCTATTTTCAATATTTTTTTCTTAATGCCCTAAAAAAAACACAGGCTATCTGCCTGTGTTTAGAGTAAATGGATCAGAACCTATCTAAAGAAACTGAGAGGATGATTATTTTCACGATAAAAAGTAATCTCCTACTGGCCTTCGGTTTGGTCAATACAATGGAGAATTCACCACTTTACACGTATCCAAAATGACCTCCTTGGATAGGTAAAGTATTTCTCCCCTTAATAATTCTTCTATTTTAAAGTCAACTGGAATAGCGAAACCCTTTGATCACAAAGGTTGTCGCGGCATCAGCTGGACACAAAAAAAAGAGGTTGAAATCGTCTCTTTTTTTCACTAAAGCGTAAAATGAAGGTTTCCTTAAAAATAGACAGACCATTCCCATTCACCCTGCGGACATGCAGAGCCTTTGAACGTATTCAATTAACGGTTCAAAGATTGGAAACGCAGTCTGATAAATGTCACAAGGAAAACCTCCATTTCTTAAAAGTTAAAGTCATCTTAACATGGAGCCAACTGGAATATCAATAAAAAACTGCCTTAATGGCAGAAGCCTCACTTCGGTTTTGGCCGAAATTCACTTTTCCGCTTCCTTATGCATCCACCTGCATGTCACACATTCCATTCATCCTTCAATTCGTTTGACGGCGGCCGTATATTCCTTATGCCTTTTTTCCCATTCATCCATCGGGAAGTCCTGATGATGACCATTAAGTAAATCACTAAACATATCAAGGCATATATGCCAGCCTGCCAAATCTTTTGATGTATGATCATTAACTGGCGTGATGGATTCTTTCAATACTAATGAGCATCCATCCTTTTCAGGGGATACCTCGAAACGAACCCAGCCGTCCCCCCATTCAAAATCTAAAACGGAAAATTCTTGGAAGTCCCTGACCTTCATATCAAAAGATTTCCCTGACCCATCATTGAAATTGAATTTTATGGTCCCGTCTTTTCGAAGGTCTTTCATTTCCAGGTTGGACATCCACTTTTCCACCTTATCATTCTCCGTTAAAGCACCCCATACCTTTTCAACCGAATGATTGAGCAGGCGATCAAATCTTGCGATAATCCCATTACCTTCTTTTTCGATTACAGCTTGCAATTGGATTCCCCCCTTACAATTCGTTACCCGATTTTATTTTTATAATAAAACATGGTCGGATGTAATTCACCATTTGCAGATTTCGCATAATCAGGAATCCTGCCTGCCTGAATATATCCCAATGATGTATACAGGGAGTTAGAAGGATCCCCTTCCCTTGTATCCAGGACCAATAATGTCCGTCCCTCCTGCTTGACCCTCTTCTCAGCCTCTAGCATGAGTGAACGTCCTATTCCATTTCGTCTATAACCAGTATGCGTCATTAATTTTGCGATTTCCGCTCGATGGCCGCCGTTTTGCTTTGAACATAAATGTAACTGTACACTCCCGACTATCTTACCCTGTAATTTAGCAACTAATAGAATCACATCAGGATTTATGGCACTACTCCAATAATCAATCGCCTCAGACCGTTCCATGGGAGGTAAAAAACCGATGGACGCGCCATCATCCACCACTTGCACCAAAAGGTCGGAAAGATCATTAAGATGTTCTTCGATTGATGTTAATTGTTCGATTTTCACTTCGGCATTCACAGTAATCACACCTTTCTCAGTCATATTCACCATCCCTGGCGCTTTGATAAAGAAGTAATATGAGCCAGGTGATGGCGTCCGTGCCAGGCATAAATCCCTATATTTTCACCGACTGTCACCTCTCCCGAATCAGGATTGATGAATGTTCTGCTCAAATCATCCGCATGAAGACCCGATAAAAGTTTGCACATTCGAATATGTATACCTTCGAGCAGTGATAGAGAAACTTCAATCGGCAAATCATAATCAGGCAGCTCTGCCCATTGCCCCTCTTCGTATGGTTTAATGACCGGACTTTCTTCCGTAAGGGCCAATTTGATGCGAATATACGCGTTCATATGGCTATCCGCAACATGATGCACCACTTGGCGCACCGTCCATCCTCCAGGCCGATAAGCCGTATCCAGTTGTTCATCTTCCATGTTGCCTACCGCTTCCCGCAGCATCCGAGGCAAAGCATCGATCTCGTTGAGCCACCCCTCGGCTACACCAATAGTAATCTCCCCATCAAACTGAAACTTTCCAATCGGGTATCTTAAATCCACCTTCATTCCCCCTTGATGTTCAATAAAAATGCATCTATATATATTCTTTATCAATTAAGACAAATCCTTTTTCCGGCATACTTTGCTTTGCTCTACTGCTCATCACTAAACATCAGGAAATTTAATCCATATCATTAGCACGTATACTATTTCCACATTTAGCAACCATAACAAAAGAATGGCATTTGCATTAATACAATCTTTAAACAATGGAAATGGGGAAAGGATCATCTTGAAGAAAATCAGATCGATACAAACTCTTAGCATCTTCTTTTTATCAATCGGCCTTCTAAATCACGTTATCTTGATCCCTTTCCTTCTATCCACCGGCGGAAGGGATTCTTGGTTTTTTTCTATCCTGACTATTGGATTGATACCGGTTTGGGTCTACATATTATCGAGGATAATCAAGAATATGAATAATCAATCCCTTACAAATTGGCTTGAAAATAGATTTGGTAATCCTATTAAAAATATCGTTTTATTCTTTATCGTGATTTATCTGATCAGTCTTGTATTGGCCACCACAAAGGAAACGATTGATTGGATTACGACAAGCTTTCTTTTTGAAACCCCAAGTTTAGCGATTATCATTCCGTTTACACTGCTTTGCATCTTCCTTGCCCATTCAGGTATGCGCTCCATCGCCATTTGCTCTTCTGTATTATTGCCAATAGTCGTCATTCTTGGCATGTTTGTTGCGACCGGAAATATACCGACAAAAGACTATAGCCACCTCCTTCCCCTTTTCGAGAATGGCTATTTTCATGGCGTTAAAGCCATGAAATATTCTGGTTATGGTCTTGCCGAACTGATTTTAATCGCTTTTTTCCAGGAAAAGCTTACTGATAAAATCAGTCGGAAAGTATTGGTTTTCATATGCCTCGGTTTAGTGTTTTTACTTCTAGGACCATTAACAGCTGCAATTGCCGAATTCGGACCGACCTTAGCCGAAGCCATGAGGTACCCTGCATTTGAACAGTGGCGTCTGCTGACTATTGGAAAATATATCGAACATACAGATTTCTTTTCCATTTATCAATGGCTTGCTGGTGCCTATATCCGTGTTTCACTGGCATTATTCTTAATAACGGAAATCTTTAATAGGAAAACTGAAAAAATGAAGGTAGGAATTCTTTTCGCTGTCGGCTTTCTCATGGTCGTCATCTCCATCGTACCATTCAGTAATTTCAAGTTTTTGCATGTGACCCAAACTTTTTATTATCCTGGCGCTTTTTATTTCCTGTTACTTTTGTCCGCCTTTTTGTTTATCGGCACGTTCATTAGATCTAAGGAGGGTAAACGACATGAGAATGAAACGATCCAAAAATGAACCAACCCTGCCTGAATTAAAGGAGGAGACATTTCGGGAGTTATTCAGTTCAAGCTCGGATATCATATTTGACACGATTTATATTGGAGAAACCGAAAGGCCCATTCCTGTCCTTATCTTTTATTGCTCGGGTATGACCGATATCAGTTTACTGAACGAGGGGATTTTGGAAAAGTTAAACAAAATGATGGAATTGGATGAGAGAATCGATGAAGAAGAGGCAATCAACAAGCTAAAACCATTGATAGATTTGACTAAAGTGACAATTGATAGTGAATTCAATAGCGTCCAGCAGCTGATTTTCTCCGGGAATGCCTTATTATTCATTCCATCAAACCAAAAGTTATTTTCAATAAATTTGTCCAATGTTCCGAACAGGCAGCCTGAGGAGTCTTCCTTCGAGGTCTCTGTAAGAGGACCAAGAGATGGATTTGTCGAGGATTTATCCATAAATACCGCTTTAATCAGAAAGCGGCTAAAAACAAAATCGCTCGCCTATGAAGACTTTATTGTCGGCAGGCGCAGTCAAACGAAAGTCGCACTAATGTACATGGATGACATCATTGATAAAGAACTGGTCAAAAATGTGAGGTCCAAGATTAACTCCATTGATATTGATATATTGGTGAGCAGCCAACAATTGGAGGAATTGATCACTAACAGTAAATTTAGTATATTTCCACTCACTCATTATACAAGTCGCCCCGACTTTGGAGTGGAAGCACTCAATCAAGGAAGATTCATTCTAATCGTGGACGGAATGCCAACAATAATCGTGGCTCCTTCTACATTATTATTGCAAATAAAAACAGCAGAAGATTCGAATCTTCCTTATCTATTTGTAAGTCTTGAGCGACTGCTTCGCTTTATGGGGCTTGGCATTACCATTTTATTGCCGGGGTTTTGGATATCCATTTCCGCTTTCAACATTGAACAGGTGCCGTTCCCGTTATTGGCCACCATCACCCTTTCAAGGCTTGGACTTCCCTTATCCGCCACCATGGAATTCATTCTCATGCTCATTTTATTTGAATTATTCCGCGAATCCGGAGTCAGGTTACCTAAAGCGGTTGGGCAGACAGTTGCCGTTGTAGGCGGACTCATTGTCGGTGATGCCGCGATAAGGGCCGGACTGACCTCACAAACCATGCTTGTGGTTACTGCCGTAACCTCTGTCGCATCTTATACTCTTGTAAACCAGTCTTTAACAGGGGCCGTAACGATTCTGCGCATGTTTGTGCTGTTACTAAGCTGTATTTATGGAATCTATGGCACGATAATCGGTTTCCTTTCCATTGTCACTTTACTATCCAGGCTTGATTCATTCGGGATTTCATATATTGGCGGAATGAACCCGCCAATATTCACTAAACTACTGGATTCATTCATAATGAGGCCATGGAATTCCATGAGCAAACGATCCTTGGCAGCTAATGATAAGACCAGAAAGGGGCAGTAAGGCCATGTTCCGCATCTGCAAAATATTATTAACCATCCCTCTATTCCTTTTACTTTCAGGCTGCTGGGATGAAAAAACGATCCAGGATTTTCATTATATAACGGCCATCGGGATAGATTTCAAAGATGGGGAATACATTGTTTATACGCAACTTGTGGACTTCTCTGCGGTAGCTAAAACGGAGGCAAAACCCACTCAAGCCCCGCCCGTATATGTAGGGAAACAAAAAGCGCGTTCCATCTCGATCGCCATTAATAAACTAATGCGCAATACTCAACAGTCTCTCTATATAGGGCATGTTTCCACATTTGTCATCAGTGAAAATGTTTTGAAGCTGCAAAGTACAGAAATAGTGGATTATATATACAGAAACCAGTTACTTAGGTATTCAGCCAATATCTTTGCCACAAAAAGTTCCATGGATGAGCTTTTCTCCATTAATGGATATTTTAATTTATCGCCTTTATACACGACATTATATTTTCCTGAGGATGTCTACAGGAATCGATCATTCATCCAACCCATTACGGTCCAAAGGTATTATTCCAATCAACGGGAAAAAGCATCTACAACCATCCTGCCCTCCATTTCCTGGAACGATAAAGTATGGAAGGAAAAAGATAAAAAAAGAAAAAGCATCTATATGGATGGTGCTTATGTCATTTACTATAAAGTGTCCCAGCCCTGGTTCTCTGAAAAGGATTTGAGCGGTTTACGCTGGCTCAATAAAAGGACCAACAAAACACCCTTAAATATTAACATGAATAAGCAAGACATCTATGCCTCTTTCTCCCATCCGCATTATCAAGTAAAGCCTGTTCTCATGGATGGAAAGTACAAATTCAATATTGACGTTGATGTATCAGGTAAGATACTGGGGCTTGATACACAAATGGATATCGATAAAATAAAACGAAAATTCGAAAGCCAAATAAAAAAAGAAATCCAAACAACCTTCATGACAGGGATTCAAAAGAACGCGGATCCTTTAAGCTTAGGTAAAATCCTTTATATCAAAGAGACAAAATACTGGCAAAAGAATCATATAAATGATCCGAAGGACTACTTAGATAACGATTCACTACATGATATAAACGTTAAAGTTCACATCCTTAATACAGGCGGTTTAGAAGCTAAACCACTCGAGTAATGAAGGATTTGATTTATTATTTTAGGTCCCAATTTGATGATGCTCCTTTCACGAGTAAATCGGCCAAACTCACGAGTATTTGTTCTAATTTCACGAGTAAATTGCCAAAACTCACAAGTAAAAGCTTATAATTCGTGAGTTTGCTGCTGCATTTGACGTATTATCGCTTATAATCCATGAGTTTACAGCCCAACTTGGGTTTAATAGCCCTTTTCATGTAGGATGGTGCCTTTTTAGGCTCCATCCTGATTTTTGGCGCCGGAAAATGTGGTCCTGAATTTGGCGGGAAGTATGATTAAATGGTAAATTTAGAGTATTCTAACAATTGGAGGGTCCATTTATGAGCATACAAAAGGCTACATTACTTGAGCTGGAATCACTGACGGAACTTTTTGATTTATACAGGGTGTTTTATGAGCAAACCTCTGATCCTGGTCGCGCAACGGAGTTTTTAAGGGAAAGGCTGACAAATGGGGAGTCTGTGGTTTTTATGGCGTTTGATGAAGGAAATCCAATTGGTTTTGTACAATTGTATCCTTCTTTTTCGTCTGTCAGTATGATGCGGTCATGGGTATTGAATGATTTATTCGTGAAGGAGTCCGCCCGCAAAAAGGGATTTGGCGAGGAGTTATTGAACGCGGCCATCAGTTTTGCACGGGAAACAGGTGCCAAAGGGGTTTCACTGGAGACAGGTAAGGATAATGTTAATGCACAGAAGCTTTATGAAAAAATTGGTTTCGTCCGTGAATCGAATCATTTTTATTATTTCACCCTTTAATATAAAAAAAAGTGTAGGGAAAACCTCCCTACACTTGGATGCTATTAATCTAGCATATTAATTATTTAGCAGTTTCCATGCTGGCTTGAATTTCTTTAATTAGAAGTTCGGCACCTTCAGGGCTAAGTATTAATTTACCGTCAGCAAGTTTCATATTGTCATCGGAAACTTCACCTGTAACCTGACAAGTCATGTTTGGTTTATATTTTTGAAGGATGATGCGCTCTTGTTCTACATAAATCTCCAGAGCGTCTTTCTCATTAATTCCTAATGTTCGGCGCAGTTCAATTGGAATGACTACCCGTCCTAATTCGTCAACTTTACGTACAATACCTGTAGATTTCATTTAATTTACCCCACTAACTTTCTTGCGAATGTTGCATTTATATATTTCGTCACCATTCGACATTATTTGCACTTCTATTAAGATACCACTACCTACCATATTCGTCAATTCTCGTATCTTCATATATTATCTGCCTCTATATGATTTTTATATAAAATATTAGTAATACCTTCATAACACGCGTCTTGACAACGTTTCCCGCTTCTTTAGTTGGTATATATTGTTAAAATGAATATTAAAATGGAAACGCCTTCATTTAATTCCAACAAGCATTCTTTTTAAGTCATGTCGAATCATGAAGAATGAATTTCACTAGCCTAAAAGAATCCTGTTGATTTTCTTTTGCTTTTGAAGGAAAATTTAAATTGATCGCTTATAATATTCCGAAAATTCATTCCGCTTTTAAAACAGTGGATTCAGAAAGCCGAAACGATTGCCATCCTTCCAGAGTCTTATTGACTCATAAAACAGATTGAGGTGAGTCAATTGCGTCCGATTATATTAGGTATTTGTTCTGCTTTCTTTTTTGCATTTACGTTTGTTTTGAATCAGGCCATGGAGCTGTCTGGCGGAAGTTGGATTTGGAGTGCTTCGCTGCGTTATTTCTTCATGGTGCCATTTCTGTTGTGTATCGTATTGAGCAGAAAAAACCTGCGTCCCCTTTTACAAGTGATGAGAGAAAAGCCAGGTCCTTGGCTGCTTTGGAGTTTTGTCGGATTTGGGTTATTTTATGCTCCTTTATGCTTTGCGTCCGCCTACTCACCTGGCTGGCTGATCGCCGGCACTTGGCAAATCACGATCATTTCGGGTGCGCTGCTTGCGCCGCTGTTTTTTGAAAGTGTCCAAACGAAAGATGGGATCGAAAGGCAAAGAGGAAGGGTTTCTGTGAAAGGCCTCCTCATGTCCATGATCATTCTGCTTGGGATCATCCTGATGCAGCTGGAACATACTAAACACATTTCAATGGCCAATCTTTGGCTGGGAGTGATTCCAATCGTCATCGCTTCGTTTGCATATCCTTTGGGAAATCGCAAAATGATGGAAGTATCCGAAGGTCGTTTAGATGCTTACCAGCGTGTATTGGGAATGACTTTGGCGAGTTTGCCATTCTGGTTCCTGCTTTCATTGTACGGTTTCTTTACAGTAGGGGCACCGACGAAGATGCAGAGTTTCCAATCCCTTTTGGTCGCACTATTTTCAGGTGTCATTGCCACAGTCCTTTTTTTCAAGGCGACCGATTTGGTAAGTGGAAATATGCAGAAATTAGCTTCAGTCGAAGCTACACAATCGATGGAGGTCCTTTTTGCCCTCGCCGGCGAATTACTATTCCTATCTTTACCTATCCCTTCTCCGTTATCGTGGTTCGGTATCTTTATCGTCATCATAGGAATGATCCTGCATAGCTATGTTTCACATAAAAAAGAAGGTTCATCCCGGAAACGGACAGTGAGTGCCTAAATAGCAAGTCAAAAAAGCCCCGGATAAGATTTCGGGGCTTTTTTGACCTTAAAAACAGAAACTGCCTACGTTCTTTTTTTCCATTGACAGGTCATGATAAATTGATGATTTTTTAAAGTGGCAAACAGCTCACCTTCCATTTTTATCATTAAACTTTTCAGTCATCTCTGCTGCAAACGTTACGGGGCATTTGCTGATATTAGACCAAATTGGGCATGGCCTTGGCAAAAAAATCTTTATCTTGAGTAAGTTCAAAAAGTATGTATAATGAAAGGTAATTGCATATGTCAAAGGTTTTCTAGGGTTCCGCAGTGCGTCTTATTGCTGGTCTGGTCCGAGAGAAAACTCACAGCATGCTGTGTCACGGAAGGATAAAAGCCTGGGAGAAACTGTTTAACAGTTATCTCTTGGGCTTTTTTTGTTTTTTTTGGTAAAGAATAAAATCGGAGGTGCGGTATTCATGAGCACAAACTGGATTAAAGTATTCATTGCAGCTTTTTTTGAAGTATTTTGGGTGATTGGCTTAAAACATGCAGATGACTTTTGGACTTGGTCTGGAACGGTCATTTCGATCATCATCAGTTTTTACTTGATGATAATGGCTGGCAGGAAGCTTCCTGTCGGTACGGTATATGCCGTTTTTGTTGGTATGGGGACAGCCGGTACCGTTTTTTCAGAAATCATTTTCTTTGGAGAATCCTTCAAGCTGAGCAAAACGCTATTGATCCTCCTTTTATTATCAGGGGTGATTGGCTTGAAGCTAGTGACTGATGATAAGGCAGAGAAAGGGGATGAATCATAATGGCTTGGGTCTCTTTAATCTTAGCGGGGCTATTTGAAATGTTTGGGGTTGCGATGATAAATAAATTGCACAAAGACCGTAATTGGCAATCCTTGCTGCTGTTGTTCATCGGATTTGGAGCAAGTTTCCTTTTTCTTGCTTATGCCATGAAAACCTTGCCGATGGGGACTGCTTATGCTATCTGGACAGGAATCGGCGCATCAGGCGGAGCGATAATCGGGATGCTATTATATGGGGAATCCAAAGATTGGCGAAGAGTCGTTTTTATAGCCATGGTCCTTGGCGCAGCAGTGGGATTAAAACTTGTTTCATAAGAATGAGTGAAGGTGATTTTCTTTTGTCTATAGAAATTCGGAATATGACACCGCATTACCATTATGTTATCTGGTATATAAAAGCATAGAAAAACAAAGACGACACAATTTTGATATATCGAATTAATGTGTCGTCCTTACTTATTTAGTTTCTTGTGTGAAGCCATTTTATAAAAAATGATTAGCATCCATCTTAGTGGAATCTTTCCCTTTAACCTGCTTTAGCGTCGCTACTATAAGAAAGCTAACAATTACTAATAAGAGCCATGAGCTTACCTTTCCTAGATGAACAAGACTCCATGCATCGGTTTGGTTTGGATATTCCCATGCCCCAAAGAACGTTGCGATATTTTCGGCTATCCATATAAAAAATCCGATGAGCACAAAAGAAAGCGCGATTGGCATACGATATAGAGTTCCACCAACCTCGTATGTGACCCATGACCGCCAAAAGACGATGATGACAAGTCCAGATAACCACCAACGAACATCAATCCAATAATGGTGGGTGAAAAAATTCAAATAAATCGCAGCTGCAAGAGATACAACGACCAAAAACGGCGGCCACTTGACAAGTTCAACCTTTAACCTCCTCCACGCCTGGCAAAGATAACTCGCTACACTTGCGTACATGAATCCGCTATACAGAGGCACTCCAAAGATCTTAAAAATACCTTCCTCTGGATAAGTCCAGGAGCCCATATGTACCTTGAAAAGTTCAAGAGCAAGTCCAATAAGGTGGAACAATGTGATAACCTTTAGTTCATCCCGTGTTTCAAGCCCGGAACGCAGCATCCACCACTGCATCAGAAGGCAGATGATGAGCAGCCAGTCATACCGCGGCAGGAAGGGAAGCGGAATGAATTTTGTAATAGCCAAAGAAGCACAAATAGCTGCAGGAAACAAACATGACAGGGCCTGCTCCCAGCCAAACCGAACGAGTTGTTTTAGTGCTCGCATGATTGGTGTTTCCTCTTTTTTAATGGTTAAAAAATTCATGTTTTACTCCCCTTTACCATTATCCTTGGGTGTCTTCATCATTACGGTATTCTAAAATATCTCCGGGCTGACATTCTAACGCCTTGCAAATCGCCTCTAAAGTTGATAATCGAATCGCTTTTGCCTTGCCGTTTTTCAATATGGAAAGGTTAGCCATCGTTATTCCAACCCTCTCAGAAAGTTCTGTAACACTCATTTTCCTTTTAGCCAGCATTACATCAATATTGATTATAATTGCCATTTTATTCACCTCAGACTATTAAGTCATTTTCTGATTTTATATCGATGGCCTCTTGCAAAAGCCTTTGAAGAACAGCAGCAAAGACTGCAATCACCATTGAAGCAAAAATGATGACCAATCCGATTACTATGATGCCTGGGGCGTCGTCCATCTCCGCAATGAGATAAAAGAGCGGCATTCCTACCACATACAAGCTGCTGATTGTGATTGCACAATTTTTTATTGTCTTTAAAGCTCTTACAGATAATTCCGAGAAAGCTTTGTTCTTGTCAATATAGCTTAAAAGTTTAAAGGCTTGATATAGAGCGAAGTAAAAAGGTATCGCCGAAGCATACAAATCGATTAAAACGAGATATTTCAAATAAGGCATATCCGGATATAATTCTGCTGCAAAATTCGCAATCTCAGGCACCACAAAGATGCACAAAGCAAGAATCGGCATTCCAATAAGAATAACGGCTATCTTCAAAAAGATCGTTGACACTTGTTTCATAAAAAGCACCTCATTTATTTTTTATCAATTTGAATTTAACACAATTTTTATCGTTTTACAATAAAACATTGTTGTTTTTTATTATATTATTATTGTTACCGTAATATCCTTTTCTTTTAAAAATAAAAGAAGCACTCCTCATTTACAAAGGAATGCTCCATAACTGAACTATTCGATTCATTAATAAGATTACCTTCAGCTGTTCCCTTATATCATCAAGATTTCCCTGATATCCTCTTCTGTAAGTGCAGACGACGATTTGTCTCCAGGGTCGATGATTTCTTCAATAAGGTGTCTCTTTTTCTCTTGAAGTTCATTCATTTTTTCTTCGATTGTGCCACGGGCAATAAGTTTGATGACTTGAACAGCATTCTTCTGTCCCATTCGATGGGCACGGTCCGCGGCTTGTTCTTCAACTGCCGGATTCCACCAAAGGTCATATAGAATGACTGTATCGGCACCTGTCAAGTTGAGACCCGTACCTCCCGCTTTCAATGAAATGAGGAATATATCCCGCTCTCCTGCATTAAATCGATTGCAAATTTCCACACGTTCCTTTGATGGGGTTTGTCCATCCAGGTAGAAAAAAGGTTGTCCCTTCATGGCCAAATCCCTGCCGATAATTTGAAGCATTTTTGTAAATTGCGAGAAAATCAGCACCCGTCTTCCAGAATGCTTCGATTCTTCGATAATTTGCATCAGTTGCTCATATTTAGCTGAACTGCCTTTATATCCGTCCACAAACAACGCGGGGTGACAGCATATTTGCCTAAGCCGGGTCAAGCCAGCGAGGATCCTGATCCGATTTTTCCGGAGGGTGTCCTTATCCAGGTGTTTCAGCGTATCATGCCGCAGCTTCGCCAGATAGGCCCCGTACAGTTTCTTCTGATCAGGAAGCAGTTCCATCGATTCCAGCGACTCGATTTTTTCCGGAAGTTCACCCAGCACGTCCTCTTTCATTCTCCGCAGCAAAAATGGGCGGATCCTGCGGGAAATCTGCTTCCTTGAGAGATTGCTATACTCCTTTAACCCCATGAATAGTTCAGGGAATACGACGTGGAAAAGGGACCAGAGCTCTTCTAGTGAATTCTCGATAGGCGTACCAGTCAACGCGAAGCGATGTGCCGCTTTTATCTTCTTGGCCGCTCGTGCCGTTTGTGTCACCGGGTTCTTAAAGGCCTGTGCCTCATCGAAAAACACCGTATGGAAGTCCTCTTTTTCAAACGACTTGATGTCTTTCCGAAGCAATGGATAAGAGGTGATCACTACATCCACGTCCTTCATTTCTTTAAGCAGCTTCGACCTTTCCGCCTTGTCTCCATCCACGACGACGGCTTGTATATCAGGAGCGAATTTAGTGAATTCACTAAGCCAATTGTAGGTCAATGATGATGGGCAGACAATAAGCGCCGGAACCCTTTTCTTACGGATGTCAGGTAGCTCGGATAAAATGAACGTGATGCTTTGCAGTGTTTTTCCCAAACCCATATCATCAGCAAGAATCCCGCCAAAACCGTATTGTGCAAGGATTTTCATCCATTTGTAGCCGTTTTTTTGATACTCGCGCAAAATCGGGTCCAGACTATTTGGCACCTTGAACTCCAAGGCGCCCGGATTCCTGATGTTATCCAAAAACTGCCGGAATGATTCTTCCATCGTGAATGTCTGGCTGTCTTGAACGGAGTCAAGGAGCTGGAGCCCTTTTATGATTGGCATGTTCAGTGTGCTTTCCAGGTCTTCATCCTGTACGGGCAGTGCATTCAGAAAACGATTGATTTCCTCGTATTCCCTTGTTTCAAGGGAAAGCAGCGATCCATTCCTTAAACGATAGTATTTCCTTTTTTCTTCAAGCGCTGCTAAGACCTCACGTATTTGTTTATCTGGGATATTATCCATTTCAAATTTGAATTCGAGCCAATTAGTACGCTCTTTTTTAATTTTCACCCTAATGCGCGGTGCAGCATTTCCACGGGAAATTCGGTTTCTTACAGCGGTCGTGGCATAGACTTGTACCAGCTTCTGGAGTTTAGGAACGATGTGGTACAAGAACTCATACTCCAACTCTTCGTTATGCAAGAAATAGCCGCCGTCCGTCTTGGCAAACTGGCTATCCTCCATCAGCTTTATTATCTCCGCCTCTTTCTCAACATCCCTTATGACCTTGGATTCCTGTTTTTCCAAAGGGTTGATCACGATATTTTCATAATGGAATTCCAGCCCGGCAAGCAGCCTGTTTTTCACTCGATCCAAGTATAGCTTTGCAACCAGCGGTGTCTTCAAAAACAATTCGGTGATGGATCTTGCTATATGGACTTCACCAAGTCTTCTCAAACCTGGTACCACTTTGTCCAGGAATAATTCCAGCTGGTCATGATGGATTGGAATTTGATTCATCCCCGAATCCTCCATCATTTGCTTCAACTCTGAAAGGCGTTGGAAATCCCCATCTTCAAGCTGAACCAATTTCCCCTCAAATAGGACCAATGTGTATGCATTCATGACGATCATCTCGTGCAGCCTTTTAATATTCAGGTGATAACCTTTGACCTCGCTTTCGGTAAAGTCAAACTGTAAAGGAAGCGGTCCGTTTGTTACACGAAAGCCATTGAATGTAAGGCCGCCATAGGCAAGCTTCACCATTGGCGCCTCTTCAAGGATGGGGACAAGCCTTCGGAAAGAAGATGGAGGCAAAAGTAATAAGTGATCGTCCAATGTATATTCAGATATATCCGTCAGGGCGTCCACGTAGACTTTTTCATCCGATATCACTGTAATGAGCTCCTGAAGCACGGAATCATTTTCATTTTGAAAACAATGCAGCACCGGGTCATATATAAATGAAGGGGACACTTGGGCAGGCTTTCCTTCTTTAACTCGCTTCAGGAAATCCCGGACATTCGACACATTGAGAGAACCGATTTTCATTTCCAGTCCTAACATATATTGGTCCATGCCCATCCATACTGGTTTACACGTAAATTCCGCTTCAAGCATCTTTCTTTTTTCAAAATGGCGCTGATGACCGCTTTTGCGTACAGGCTGATTATTGAAAAGGGTCAGCAAGCCCTCTGACAACTTCTCATGGGCTGTAGCATCAGAACCGGCTGCATGCAGGCCTTCAGGAATCGTTCCATCTCGCTGATGGTCGTATACCGACAGCAGGACAGCTGCAATATGCTGGCAATCCCTAGGGAAGGAAGCTAGCACAGGACAGCTGCATTTCGTCTGAAATCCGCCGACTGCATCCACTTCAATCGTGACATGGAAGTCTTCCTTGCCTCTAACCGATGCTTCACAGCCATCATGACGATAGCTTTCAAATGTCACTTTATTGGCACGATGAAAAGCTTCCCCTCTTTTGAAGGAGACGGCCCCGCACATGTCTTTTATGATTTTTTGATTTAATTTGATATCCAAATTGCCGTCCTCCTCCCGGGGGTTTTTTGTTGAGTGATTTTACATTCCGCTGAAAATATCTCATTTTATCATCATACTATGAAATGGGTTTACAGGGTGGAAAAAAGCAAAAAGACAAACTCCCCTATTCGGAGTTCATCTCAATTTTTCAGCAACGGGAATTGCAACTTCATTGTTGTCCTTTGACCTGGTTCTTTTTCTTTTTTTTTCGATAAAAGAAGCTGAATACAAGGAATGCAAGAAGAATGTAAAAAAGGATAAGTTCAGCGGGGTCCTTCACCAAAAATGGGTTAAAGGCATGCTTGATTGAATTATCCAAATCAAATCCCAATAGAATATCCATACCTAAAGATATGACCACTAAAGGGGTCAGAAGCAAAAGCGTAATACCGAAGAATTTCATTTTTGATCAACTCCGCCTTGGAACTTATTTTGTTGCTGGCCTTTCCTTTTTTTCCGATTCTTAAAAAAGGCAATGATCAAGAGAACTAACGGGATGATCACCTGAAATGGCAGATGGATGTAATTTGGTACGACATCTAGCCCTTCATAGATATGTTCCGTATAGCTGCTTGACATAATGATCGAAATCAATAAAATGACGATGCCAACAGGGTATGCAAGTCTGGAGGGCTGTTTAACATTGAAAACATTCGCCGTACCCGTTACCGCTACATAAGTTAATACACTTATCTTGATGAACCCGCCAATCAACAACAAAAACAAGAAGTACACATCGAGACGTTCAAGAAAGCCAGCGACCTCTATGGACTGTATGAGGGTAAGAAGAGGGTATTGCGAACGTGTCGTAAGGTCCACACCAAGTACAGCAACATTCACAGCCATTATGACCGCGAGAAAAATACCGCTTGTCGCCAAGCTCCCTATCCCAATTTTTTTCAGTCGCTGAGGTTCGTTCAAATAAGGAAAAATCATTAAAAACACTATGATCTCGCCAAATGGAAAAAATACGGTTTTAGTGAAGCCCATTTTCACCATCTCTGTCCCGCCCATTTCAAAAATGGGTTTTAAGTTGTTTAAATGGATCATGCCTGAAGCAATAATCAGAAGCATGAAGGTCATTAAAAGTAAATTCTCCAAGACAAAGAATAGTTCCCCCGTCCTCGCCAATACTTCTATCCCTTTACGGACCGTATACACCACGACTAAAATGAATGCTGCGTTCGCAACAAATAACGGAATATGAGGATAGGCAAAAGTAAGGAGTGTATCTCCGAAATCCCTCAGACACCTTGCAGCAAGATAGATCAAATAAAGGATGTATAGAAAAGCTACGATCCTGCCTAGAAAATTTCCCAATATATGTTTTACAAACTCTGTTAACAGCTGCTCAGGGTAGTATTGAAAAAGGCCATAATAAACGAAAAATAATAAAAATCCGCCTGTCATCGCAATAAGGATGACTAGCCAAGCAGCCTGCTTGGCTTCACCGGCAAGCGGAACCAAAAGTGCACTGCCCATTTCAAACATGAAAATAAGGACGAACAGCTGGTAACCGCTGATTTTTGCCTTTTCCATGAGAATGCCACTTCCTTTCCATTATTGATCTTTCTTTTTTAAATTTGAAAGAAATGGCTTATTACGTAATCCGGTACGGCGAATGAAAGTTTCTACCTGCACATCAACTTCCAGTTTAGGAAAAGTATCGTCGTCCCAGTTTTTCTCTAGTTTCTTCCATTCTTTCGGATGGGATTCGTGCATGAGCTCCCCAAAGCCAAAAATATCGGATTTATTTTTTTGTGCCCGAACGATCGCACCTTCCATCTCCTTCTTCAATTCTTTCGCTAACTTCTTTTCAATATCTATCAGAACATGCATATCGGTTAGATTCAAAGGAACATTCACCTCCCGGACATCTCCCTCTGCACGGACCTTTATCGATATTTTCGGTTTGCCGTTTACCAATTTTACCCCGACGTTGGTTTTTTGCCGAATAACTGAATAGGTGATTGCGTCTTTTTTACCCTCCCAATCAAGGTTTAAATAGGTATTTTCGATCCTATCCAATACCCACATTGATCCTGTTGCCTTATCACCATCCAGCCAGTCAATCAATTTTCCATCTTTAAAAACACCTATCCCTGCTGCAGTAGGGTTTGCCTCAATATCCGAGGACATAGTATTCTCCATTTTATTTTCCTTACCCGTGTTTCCTTTCACGGTAAAACCGCTTATTATCGGTTCTTTTCCGGTACTAAGCAGATTCTTGATCGTTTCTTGGAGATTGATGCTAATACTTTTCCCCTGGGTTTTTTCAGTGGTTTCAATCGTCCTAATGACTTTTTCAGCAGATACCTTATCGATTGCAGTTAACGTTTCTACAATATCCCTTGCTTTCACACCCCGGGCAATCACGATCCTCGTAGTTGCCCTGAATTCCGGTGAGCGCTCAAACGCATCGAAAATATCGTTGAGGCCCTCCTCTTTTGCTAGTTCCTCACCGATGACAACCAGGTTGGCATGAGCAAAATACATATCTCGGGAGATTTTCGTTGAAGCGATGCTATCCAGGTCAAGCACATTATTTCCGGTGGCCCTATAAATGGATATCGGTGGATTTGTCCCGCCGCCGCCCTGAAGAGCTCCCGCTACATTGCTTGGATTGATGATTTGGAACGTTCCCACTAACTTTCCTTCTTTATTTCTATCGAGTCCGACCGCCGAGACGATGGCCATTTCGTTTAACTCTGTTTTATCCCAACAGCCTGTGGTGAATGTGGTGGCGATTAACATCATCAAGAGCGGAACTAATCTTTTACGATTCATTGCCTTCACCTTTTTTCCCGTCAGAAGTTTTCATTCCGCGCGATTCAGGAGGCAATGGTCTTTGATTCTCGCCTTCCCTTATCAGATTATTTTCGTTGGTTAAAAATTTTGGCCTTTCCTTAAATGCCCACATGGGTCTTCTGAAGAATGTGTCACCCAACCCTTCCGGATTCAGAGGGGCGAGCGGTGTCATATAAGGAACTCCAAGTGAACGCAGGCTGCATAAATGGACAATAAGGACGATAAAGGCTAAAATCATCCCATAAAAGCCTAAAGTGCCGGCACAAATAATGAATCCGAACCGCACAATGCGTGCAGAAATCGCTATGGAATAAGAAGGGGTTGCGAAACTGGCAATCGCCGTGATCGAGACGATGATGACCATTGCCGGCGATACGATACCAGCCTGGACAGCCGCCTGCCCGATGACCAATGCTCCGACAATGGACATCGTCGAACCAACGGCCTTTGGCATCCGAAGACTTGCTTCCCGTAATATTTCAAAGGTCATTTCCATAAGAAGCGCTTCAACGACGGCAGGCAAAGGAACCGTTTCCCTTTGGGCCGCTACAATGACCAGCAACTTCGTTGGAATCATTTCCTGATGAAAAGTCGTGGCTGCAACATAGACAGCCGGCCCGACTATCGAGATGATGAAAACGATGATCCGTAAAAAACGTGTGGCTGAAGCAATGTCGAAGCGATTATAGTAGTCTTCGACAGATTGGAAAAACTGTACGAATATTGCCGGTGCCACCAGGACAAAAGGCGTTCCATTAACGAATATCGCCACTCTTCCTTCCAGAAGGTTTCCTGCGACCATATCCGGTCTTTCTGTATGGTTAAGGGTTGGGAATGGGGTCATGACCTGGTCTTCTATCAATTGTTCAATATATCCTGATTCAAGAATGCTATCGATGTTAATTCGATTTAAGCGCTTCTTGACCTCCTCGACGATCCCTTCTTTAACAATTCCATTTATATACATGATGGAAACGTCCGTTTTTGTCACCGTGCCTATTTTCATCGACTCTATCCATAAATCCGGGGTATTGATGATCCGGCGTAACATGGCAATGTTCGTTCCAATCGATTCCGTAAACCCTTCCCTTGATCCCCGGACAGTCAAATGCGTGCTTGGTTCCTGAATCGAGCGCCGCTCTCCCCCTTTTGTACTGGCAACAAGGGCTATGTTGATACCATCAACAAAAATGATGCTGTCCCCTGATAATAAGGATAAAAATAGTTTTTCCCAGTCCGTGACCGTTTCTACACCACCGAGGGAAACCACGTCCTCAGAGATTACATCCAACGCTTCTTGTGGAAGTATTTTTTCTGATAGATGAGGATTTTTCATGATTGATTCAATTAAAAAGTCCGTAACGCTTGGATTATCAATCAGACCCTGCACATACAAAATAGTTGTTTTAATCTCCGGATTTTGCCCGATTTTCAGCGTTCGGATAATGATGTCGGGACTTTTTCCCGTCTTTTTCTTCACGATTTCCAGATTGGCCGAAAGGGAACTTTCAATATAATCAGGCGTTTTGCTTTTGGATTGACTTTCATCTTCCTTTTTCTTTTCACGTTGCTTCACTTGTCTCTTTTGTTTGAAAAAAGAAGCCATAGCACCGAACCTCATTCCTTTTTCGTTTCACTCATTTTGTCCAAAGCACTCCCCCTTTATTCTGGTTCAGCCTACTTCCTTCCATACAAAAAAGGCTGTCGCAATGACAGCCTTTGATGGTCATATTCGGTTTGGGAATGAAGTGCCGATGATAACGGCCCAATCAACTAAACTGAAATTATACTTTGCCTTTATTCCTTCTAAAAATCAAAACAACGAAAGCAATCAATAGCAAGGCCAGTATCGCATATACGATGTTTGAATAAATGTCCATGTACCCTACAATATCTTCCCACGAAGAGCCAACTGCTGCCCCGATATTCACCAAGATGATGTTCCAAATTAATGTTCCGGATGTTGTGTAAAGCAGGAAGAGCCAAAAGCTCATATGGGACATCCCTGCTGGAATCGAGATCAAACTTCTGATTAGCGGAACCAATCTACAGAAAAACACGGTCCATGCCCCATACTTGTCAAACCAAGAATTCGCCTTATGGACGTCCGACACCGTTAACCGAAAAATATGGCCCCATCTTTCCACGAACTTTTCAATGACCTTCACATCAAGAAGTAAACCAATTCCATAAAGGACGACTGCCCCTGCCACTGACCCAATAGTCGCAGCGATCACGACACCCATAATCGTCATATCCGCTGTTGTCGTCATGAAACCGCCAAAAGTAAGAATGACCTCAGACGGGATCGGCGGGAAAATATTCTCCAATGCTATTAATAGAAAGATTCCCATATACCCAAAATCATTCATGAATTCCGTAATCCAGTTTTCCATTTAATACGCTCCTAACTTTCTTGAATCAACAGCTGGCATGTTACCTGCCGGCTGCTTATCTTGCAATAACCTTGCTCCCTTTATTAACGATCTTTGTTCTTCCTCCGGTCTTGATACCTTTGGAAAAACCAGATGGAAATCGCAATCCAACAACCGCCCGCCAAATACCCGGCAATGATATCACTAGGATAATGGACCCCCAAATATATTCGGCTAATACCTATCGAGAGAATCATGATCATGCTGATCAGAATCAATAGAATCCTTGCCCACCTAGCCGTAATGTGACGCCATAGCAAAAATGTAAGAATACCGTATAAAGAAAATGCATTCATGGCATGTCCACTTGGGAAACTGTACCCCCCAATTTCGATGAGTCGATGTAAATCGGGCCGGGCGCGTTGAAAGAATAGCTTAACCATCAAATTGAGAAGAGGTGAACCCACCATGACTGCAGTGAATAAGACTAGTTCCAAACGATGCTTCAAAACCCTATATAGGAAAAACAAAATGACCAAGGAAAGGATGATCAGGGAAACGGTTGAACCTATGTAGGTAAAGAACTTCATGATGTCCGTGAGAAGTGGAGACTCCCATCCCTGCACCAAGGAAATCACATCTTCATCAAATTTCAGGTATTCATTTGCACTTATGGTAAATGCCATGAAACTGAACCCGATTAAAGAAAGTACACTTACTATAAAGGCAATGGTTAATTGCTGCTTTAATTTCATAATAACATCCTTTCACTTATTTAAAACCGATTCATATGCAAATTTCCATTTTATCATATCTTCTACATTGCATGGTGAGTGTAATCGCCCGCCAACCGAATTCAGGAATTTGCCTGGGCACAAAATTTACTACTTTATCATACTACTCCATTCGTCATTGTCACCTCAACTTCAGGTTACTATAAGATTTCCCGACGACTACAGGAACATCAACTCGATTTAAAGGGTGCCATTCAACATGCAAAAAGAAAAAAACCTTATGCAGGTTAGGGCACAAGGTTTTTCGTTTTTTAAATGCGGCTTGCCTTAAGCGGTAATGATGTCAAAGTTTGCCCGGTCGCTGAATCGGTAAGATTCTCTTCTAACTGGAACGATGGCACTGCTTCAATATGCTTGAATTTCTTCAGGAAGGCAGTAAGCGCAATCTTCGCTTCCAGCCTGGCTAGCGGCGCTCCCAGGCAGAAATGCGGGCCATTTCCGAAGGTGAGATGCTTCTTATTATTAGGGCGGTGGATATTAAGGGTGAAGGGGTCTTCAAACATCTCTTCATCCATATTAGCTGCACTCATCCAAACAACCACGTTATCCCCTTCTTTCAATTCCACTCCCAATAGATCGTTATCTTCCTTTACGGTTCGATCCAATTTAATAAGATTGAATCGGAATCGGAGCATTTCTTCGACCGCCTGCGGAACTAAATCCAGGTTTTCATGTAACTCTTGATAAACTTCCTTGTCATCATATAGCAGGGAATAAAAGCTATTGGCCAGTAAATGACTAGTTGTCTCTACCCCTGCCCCTAAAATCAGCATGGTCGTCCGGACAACCTCATCATCCGTAAACATTTCCCCATCCACTTCTGACTTCAATAGATCTGAGATGATATCATCCGCCGGGTTCAATCGTTTTTGCACAACAATCGGATACAAATACTGATAGTATTCTTTTGCGGCCACTTGCTTCAATTTATCTACTTCTTCTTGTTTTTCTCTATCAAAAGGAAGAAATAAGGTATCCACCCATTTCTTAAACAATAAACGATCTTTCGAGGGAACGCCCATCAAATCCGACATGACAATGATCGGAAGCGGACTCGCCAATGATTGTACAATATCGATTTCCGTTTCCTCATCCATTTGTCCAATCAACTCATCCGTAATTTCCTGAATGCGAGGTTCCCAGTTTTGAAGACTTCTAGGTGTGAATGCTGCGGCCAACAGTGAACGGCGTTTTCTATGCTCAGGTGGATCCGCCTCAGTAATTTTGATTTTATCAGGCACAGAACCTTCCTCACTATCCGTTCCAACCGATATGGTAGTCCGTTTACGCACACTTGAAAAATGTTTATAATCACTGAGAACCCGCTTCACATCTTCATATTTAAAAACATTCCACGTATCCGTTCCTTCGTGATAACTCACCGGGTCATTTTCTAACATCCGTTTACACCAAGCGTACGGACTGAATTCCTCCGTCCGTGTTTTAAACCTAGTAATTTCTTTTACTGCAATAACTTCTTTCATGATACCGACTCCTCCCACTTCTTAAAAGTTACCTAACAAAAGGATCGAATGTTCAGCATTACCATCTCAGTCGATTTGTTAAAGGGTCGAGCATTCCTGATAGACTTTTTCACCATATCCTTAAATACACATCTATTCCATTATAGGGTAAAACCCCGCAACAAACCATGCATCTTCCATACCAGCAGCCTTACATGAAATTTGCCCCACAATCCCAACAACCCTATGTAAAACTGCTTATTTTTTACAATTCCCTTTCTTTTTCTATTTTTTTATGTCTCTCAATTGAAGCTTAAAATCCAATCCTCATTTTCATATTCGGTGAAAGTCCTTTCACTAAGTTATTTCAGTATAAATTATTTTTATAATACCCGAGTTTGATTCTGAATGAATCCACTGCATGGAAAAACGGCTGCACAATGCAGCCGTCAGGTTAGTTAATCCCTCACTGGATTTAAGTGAATTTGTGACACTCCTGCCGAATAACTGGGATGGCCGAGACCCCACAGCCGGTTGCGGTGAGGAGGCTTTGGCAGGCAATCGGCGGAAAGGTAGCGGATTTCTGAAATCAAGCTGGAAATTTTTAAAAGAAAAAAACTGCAGGCAGACTCGCTTTTCTTCGAGTTTGTCTACAGTCTGAACGGCTGCACTGTAGCCGTCAATTTTTGCCCCTTTTAATCAGTTCATGCAAATCATCCATCTTCTTTTCCATGATATCCAGTCTTGTTTTACGGTGCTTGATTGAACGGAAAAGAGATACGGTTCCCACGATGATCAGGATTAGAAATACAAGACAAAACAATTGGTATACCATATCCGCAATATTATACCCACTCACTATGTAATCCCCCTAAATGGCATTCTCAATATTCTATTATACACCAGGCAAAATGAACAATTTAACCTTTTTAAGGGGAATCGGGAATAAAAAAACCGATAGCCAGTTGCTATCGGTTGATCTTTTATACCTCTAATTGTTGATCGTCATCTTGTGGCACAATTAATTCATTATAAAATGCAGCCATTGTTGTTCCTGCATAAGGAATCAACCATAGTAAACCAATTCCCAGCGTGAACATGCTAAGGATGCCCCATCCGATGAAGCTTAGGTGCATAAGGAAATACTTCCATTTCAAGCCCTTCATCCTTTTTCTGCTTTCTGTAATGCTTTCAAGCACCGTGTATTCAGGATGATCCTTCAATAAGAAAAACACCTGCGAATAGGCGATGCCTTTGATGATACCCGGAATGATTAATAATAATGACCATAAAAAAATGAAAATACCTTGTAAGATGGATGCCCCAATAAGCTTGAAAGAGGTTTTTCCTTCTTTATAGATAGCAAATACTTCTGGAATATCAGGGTTTCCTTCCCTAACCAAATTCAGGTAGAACCAAGTGGTTGAAATGGTAAGCGGGATTAAGGCAATGGAAAAGACGAGACTGAAGATATCAGACCATATCGGTGTTTCTTCCTGCATGAGCCATTGTGAAAACCCACCGCTTCCTATCACTTCGACAATTAAAGGTAAAATGATGTTGATCAAGAACAGAAGCAACATCAGCGATACAGTTACTCCCCATTTACCTCCCAACGACTGAAGGGCGTTCCTTTTTAATTCTGAGATTCTCATACTCCTATTTAACTCCCCTTTTTTAAACAGCGGAATTCTGAATATTCACCATTTAATTGTAAAATCTGGTCGAATAAAGAAAAACCACTATTTTTTTGATGTTTAAATCCCATGTTGTATTCTAACATAATATTTCTAGCTGTGGGCTTAATTTCCTAGAAAGCACACACAGATAAAGAAAAGCTGTTGAATCGGTTTCGAGCAACCATGAACAACTCCTTTCTCGCCTTGGCTATTGGCTTGTAACAGTTTATGAAAGCGAATATGACAATATGCCATCAATCATTCAGTGCCATAAACCATTTAATTCCTTCCATTTGAAAAAACCTTCGCGTAACCATACCCAATTAAGTGTACGGTCAGCGAAGGTGCTTTCATAGATTTTGGATAATGTACTTTCTAGTTCCTTTTTCCTTCTCCCAGATAGACCGGGCCACTCATTTAATTCTATCCTAAAATCATTCGAACAACGTGTATAAAAATGTTAACACCATACTCTATGGCATCTTCGTCAAAAGTAAAACGCGGATGATGGTGGGGGTAGGTTATTCCCTTTTCCTTATTCCCAGCTCCTATCAAGAAATAATTGCTAGGTGCCTTTTGTCGGAAAGCCGAAAAGTCCTCAGCCCCCATCGTTTTTTCTTTTCAAACTTTTTCCTGGCTTTGTCATCACCATATAAATCATCACAACAAAAAAAAGAGCACCCCAAAGCAGAAATCACTTCCGCCTTTGGAACACCCTCTTTCCTATAATCAATCAGAGCCAGTTATAACAAAATCGTCTTGGAGCAAAGCTAAAGGAAGCTTTCTATTTATAGGATCCCCTGCCGAAACATTAATTTCAGTAATGTGACCACTGGCACCTATTGAAACATCAATCAATTTCCCATCCTCCGTTTTCACTAAAAAGAGCCTCTCCCATTCATAAACATAGGAATTCTTTTGAACGTAAACTTGTTCGACGGTCCCATCCTGAGCACACTCGATGGTATGAATCGGTTTTAACACGGAATCACTCCTCCACTCTCCATTATTTGGCTAGCTTATACCCAGCCACGGAATATCGAGGCTTCTGCCATTTTTCTGACACCCACCATATACGCTGCCAGCCTCATATCCACTTTTCTTGTCTCGGACATTTCATATACTTGATTAAATGAATTGACCAATAACTCTTTTAATTTGGTTTGGACTTCTGCATCTTCCCAATAATAACCTTGATTATTTTGAACCCATTCAAAGTAAGAAACTGTCACACCGCCTGAGCTTGCCAATACATCAGGTACGAGAAGCACATTGCGTTCCGTCAAGATCTTGGTTGCCTCCAAAGTGGTAGGTCCATTAGCTGCTTCCACAACAATTTGGGCTTTGATAAGATGTGCATTTTCTTTGGTGATTTGATTGGAAATGGCAGCAGGCACTAAAATATCACAATCTTGTTCCAGAAGCTCCTGGTTGGTGATTGTATTATCGAATAGTGTCGTTACCGTTCCAAAGCTATCCCTTTTATCAAGTAAGTAATCGATATCCAGACCATCCGGTTTATAGATGGCACCATATGCGTCCGATATGCCAATCACTTTCGCACCAGCATCATGCATGAATTTGGCCAAAAAGCTTCCTGCGTTCCCAAACCCTTGGACGATGATGCGTGCACCTTTCAATTCTATGCCCTTACGCTTTGCCGCTTCCTCGATACAGATGGTGACACCTTGTGCCGTCGCCTTTTCCCTACCGTGTGAACCGCCCAGTACCAGTGGCTTGCCTGTAATGAAACCAGGCGAATCGTGTTCTCTTATTCTACTGTATTCGTCCATCATCCATGCCATGATTTGTGAATTCGTATAAACATCCGGGGCCGGAATATCTTTAGTCGGCCCCACTATTTGGCTGATTGCCCGAACGTATCCACGGCTAAGCCTTTCCAATTCACCGATGGACATTTGGCGCGGATCACAGATGATGCCGCCTTTTCCTCCGCCATATGGCAGATTCACGATTCCGCATTTCAAACTCATCCACATTGAAAGTGCCTTGACTTCTTCCTCATCGACTTCAGGATGAAAACGGATTCCGCCTTTCGTCGGACCTACAGCATCGTTGTGCTGTGCACGGTATCCAGTGAAAATCTTCGTCGAATTGTCATCCATCTTGATTGGAATCCGGACGGTCAGCATCCGAAGAGGTTCCTTCAAAAGCTCGAACACTTCTTCAGAATAGCCAAGCTTATCCAGCGCCTCCTTGATTACGACCTGTGTTGAATCAAGCAAACTGGCAGTTTCTTTTTCTTCTTTGACTGTTGTACTCAATTGAATTCACCTCATAGGTATATTAGGATAAAACTTTTTTAATGCGTTCGATTGCCCAATCCAAGTCTTCTTTTGTAATCACTAATGGCGGAGCAAAACGGATAACTGTATCATGTGTTTCTTTACATAGCAATTTTTCTTCTTTAAGCTGCTCACAATAAGGTCTTGCTGCTTCCGTTAATTCGACTCCGATGAATAAGCCTCTGCCGCGGATATCTTTAATCATTGGATTCTTGATTTCTTTTAAACTATCCATAAAGTATTGTCCAAGCTCCAATGAACGTTCAGCAAGCTTCTCTTCTTCAAGGACTTCCAATGAAGCGATGGAAACCGCACATGCCAATGGATTGCCGCCGAATGTAGAACCATGGGAACCAGGATTGAATACGCCAAGGATTTCACGGTTTGCAGCTACGCAAGAGATTGGGAAAACCCCGCCGCCCAGCGCTTTACCTAAAATGTACATATCCGGAACTACTCCATCCCAGTCAGAGGCGAACATTTTTCCTGAACGTCCAAGTCCTGACTGAATTTCATCAGAAACGAATAGGACATTATTTTCTTTACATAAGTCGTAAGCTTCTTTCAAGAATCCTTGTGGCGGTATGATGATTCCCGCTTCACCTTGAATCGGTTCGATTAAAAATCCAGCCGTTTGCGGTGTAATCGCTTCTTTCAATGCATCAAGGTCGCCGTAAGGGATAAGCTTGATTCCTGGCAGCATCGGTCCAAAGCCCCTTCTATATTCATCATCGGATGACAAGGACACTGCTGCCATCGTCCGGCCGTGGAAATTCCCGATACATGCAATGATTTCAGCTTGGTTTTCTGCGATTCCCTTAACATCATAACCCCAGCGTCTAACAGCTTTGATTGCAGTTTCAACAGCTTCAGCACCTGTATTCATAGGCAGTGCCATGTCTTTTTGCGTAATGCGCGAAACCATTTCATACCATGGTCCTAATTTATCACTATGGAATGCACGGGACGTTAATGTTACGCGATCAGCTTGTTTTTTTAATTCGTCGATGATTTTCGGATGCCTGTGGCCTTGGTTCACTGCTGAATAGGCACTAAGCATATCCATATATTTGTTGCCTTCAGGATCTTCAACCCAAACTCCTTCTGCTTTCGAAATGACGATTGGAAGTGGATTATAATTGTTTGCACCATATTGTTCTGTTTGCTCGATTAATTTTTCCGTTAATGTTGTCATGTTGATTCCCCCTAAGATTTATAGCGTTTCAGAAGTTGTTTTTCCTTGAAGATGAAGAACTAAATAATCAGGACCGCCCGCTTTTGAATCTGTACCTGACATATTGAATCCGCCAAATGGCTGGTATCCTACAATTGCACCAGTACAGCCGCGATTGAAGTACAAGTTACCTACGTGGAAATCCTCACGCGCTTGTTCGATATGTTCAATGTTGTTCGAGATGACCGCACCCGTTAATCCATAATCCGTGTTATTGGCAATCTCGATTGCATGATTGAAATCTTTTGCCTTACAGAATGCAACCACTGGTCCAAAAATCTCTTCTTTCATGACACGTGCGTTCTCATCCACATCGGCAATGATAGTTGGCTGGATGAAGAAACCTTTTGAATTGTCTCCTTCTCCCCCTGTAACAATTTTCCCTTCTTCTTTACCGATTTCAACGTAGCTCATGACTTTGTCGTAAGCTGCTTGATCGATAACCGGACCCATGAAATTGTTTAGATCTGTTGGTTCCCCGACTGTTTTTTCTTTCGTTAATTCAATGGCACGATTCAAGACTTGGTCATATACATCTTCCACTATTACGGCACGTGAACAAGCAGAACATTTTTGACCGGAGAATCCGAATGCAGAAGCGACAATTGATTGTGCCGCCAATTCCAGATCAGCCTCTTTATCAACAACGATCGTATCTTTACCGCCCATTTCAGCGATGACACGTTTTAACCAAATTTGGCCTTCATGAACTTTTGCCGCACGCTCATAAATACGGATTCCAACATCACGAGATCCAGTAAAGCTGATGAAACGTGTACGAGGATGATCTACCAAATAATCTCCAACTTCAGCACCGCTTCCTGGAATGAAGTTCACAACTCCTGCAGGCATGCCCGCTTCTTCCAGCACTTCGATGAATTTAGCTGCAATGACCGGTGTTGTACTGGCCGGTTTCAATAAGACCGTATTTCCTGAAACAAGAGCTGCCGTCGTCATGCCTGCCATGATCGCAAACGGGAAGTTCCAAGGTGAGATGATGACACCGACACCAAGCGGAATATAATTGAAAGCATTGTGTTCAATCGGACGGCTTTCCACTGGCATGCCGTCTTTAAGCTTCAGCATTTGACGTGCATAGTATTCCATGAAGTCGATCGCTTCCGCTGTATCCGCATCCGCTTCATTCCAAGGCTTTCCTGCTTCTTTCACCAATAGAGCCGAGAAATAGTGTTTTCTTCTCCGTACGATGGCTGCAGCCCTGAATAAAATATTTGCACGCACTTCCGCTTTCGTTTTTCTCCAAGTTTGGAATGTCTTATCTGCCGCTTGCATAGCTTGCTCAGCAAGATCCTTATTCGCTTTGGATACGGTTCCAATAACTTCTTCTTTATTTGCTGGGTTTACAGAGGTAATGACTTCATCAGTAAACACTTTTTCACCATTAATGATCAACGGATATTTCTTCCCTAAATCATTAGCTACATCATTCAATGCCGCTTGAAAAGCTTTATTGTTTTCTTCGATTTTAAAATTAGTAAATGGTTCGTGTTTATATGTTTGGACCATTATAGCTCATCTCCCTAAAATTTTATGTTTTTTTCTTCACCCTTACTTAACAAGCAAGTTCCGTGCCAACTTTTCATTTTTTTGAAAAAATAATGATATTTCATTAGATATGCAATGAAATTCAGCACTTTTGGGGCAAAATTGACATAGTATGCCATCTTTTTTTGCTCTAATCCCTATTTATGTCGCTTAAACCTTACACTTTTTATTAATGCAAGATTCATGCCAACTATAAAAACCATAAAAAACAGTGTTTTTTCACTTTTTCCGCAAAATATTTTTGCACTTCGATGCAAAATTATCTTGCTGTGCAAATTTTATTTGCGCCTTTACTTCAATTCCTCTACAATAGCTCTAAGAAAAGAAGAAAAACGGGAGGCATTCATGAATTTAGATCAAATCATTAAAATAGATGGTTTCCAATCCATCCTCTATTCGCTTGTGGATGTAATCGATACAGGGATACATATAATCGATATAAAAGGGCGGACCATTGTATATAACAAGAAAATGGCAGAAATAGAAGGAATGGATTCAGAAGAAGTGTTAGGGAAGAAGATTCACGAAATCTTTAAATTCAAGGAAGAAACGGAGAGTACATTAATAAGGGCACTTCATTCGGGTAAGACAACCGAGAACTCGAAGCAGACCTACTTCAATAATCTTGGTCAGGAAATTACAACAATCAATAATACGTTTCCGATTTTGGATCAAAAGCAAAATATCATCGGAGCAATTGAAGTGGCAAAGGATATAACGAATCTGGAAAGAATCATTAAAGATAATATCTTAAATAAGGGCGATACCAAATATACGTTTGACAGCATCATCGGAACGAGTGAAAATTTCCTGGAAGTCATAGAAAAGAGCAAGCGCTCGACCAGAACGGCATCCTCCATCCTCGTCGTCGGAGAAACGGGCACAGGAAAAGAGCTCTTCGCCCAAAGCATCCATAATGGCAGCAGCCGTTCGACACATCCTTTCATCAGCCAAAACTGTGCTGCCCTGCCAGATAGTCTAATTGAAGGAATACTCTTCGGAACAAAGAAAGGCGCCTTCACCGGATCGATTGAAAGGCCTGGATTATTCGAACAGGCACAGGGCGGTACCATCCTGCTCGATGAAATCAACTCATTAAATCCGAACATGCAAGCAAAATTATTACGAGCCCTTCAAGAAAGGACGATTCGCCGTGTTGGGGATACAAAGGATAAAAAAATTGACGTTAGGGTCATTGCAACGATAAATGAAGATCCGATAGATGCCATTGCAAATGATCATTTACGAAAGGATTTATACTACCGATTAAGTGTCGTTTCGTTATTCATCCCGCCTCTTCGTGAACGGAAAGAGGATATTCCTCTGCTGGCGCAATCCTTCATCGAGAAATTCAATGCGCTGTTCGAATTGAATATAGAAGGAATCAGCGAAGATGTCTACTCGCTTTTTTATGATTACGACTGGCCCGGGAACGTAAGGGAACTTGAACATATCATTGAGGGGGCCATGAATTTAATGGAACCTGGCGATACAAAGATTGCCATCACCCACCTTCCGGCTCTATTTAGGAAGAAAGCCCATTTGGAAGACATTCGTCCCGATAAAAAAGAAAATCATGAAAATGGAGATTTACAGGAGTCGACCTTATCTCTTGATGATTATATCGCCCATACTGAAAAGCAATACTTGGAGAAGATTTTAAAAGAACATGGGATGAATATCTCCAAAGCAGCCAAGGCCCTGAATATTAGCCGCCAAAGTCTTCAATACCGCTTGAAAAAGTATCAGGTCAAATAACACAAAGAAGGCCCCCATTATATATAAGGTGGGCCCTTTAGTTTATCGGCGGAAAGCGAGCGGGTTTCATGCGTATACCCTAAAATAAATGCCCAAATTCCGAATAGTGAGGTGAAGGTTAAAAAAATTCGTGAACGGTTGAATTAAGTTACGTGTAGGTCGAATTAATGCATCAACGGTCGAATTAAATCCCGTGTAGGTCGAATTAAATGCCATGTAGGTTGAATTAATGCTTCAACGGTCGAATTAAATGCCATGTAGGTCGAATTAATGCATCAACGGTCGAATTAAATCCCGTGTAGGTCGAATTAAATGCCATGTAGGTCGAATTAATGCTTCAACGATCGAATTAAGGGTCGAATTTATGCCCCAACGGTCGAATTAAGGGTCGAATTTATGCCCCAACGGTCGAATTAAATCCCATGTAGGTCGAATTAATGCTTCAACGGTCGAATTAAGGGTCGAATTTATGCCCCAACGGTCGAATTAAATCCCATGTAGGTCGAATTAATGCTTCAACGGTCGAATTAAATCCCGTGTAGGTCGAATTAATGCATCAACGGGCGAATTAAATGCCATGTAGGTCGAATTAATGCTTCAAACGGTCGAATTAAATCCCGTGTAGGTCGAATTAATGCATCAACGGGCGAATTAAATCCCGTGTAGGTCGAATTAATGCATCAACGGGCGAATTAAATCCCGTGTAGGTCGAATTAATGCATCAACGGGCGAATTAAATCCCG
>NZ_JBNNSB010000001.1:0-431812 GCF_050277335.1 Peribacillus sp. NPDC101480 | reverse complement strand
CGTGTAGGTCGAATTAATGCATCAACGGGCGAATTAAAGGTCGAATTAATGCGTGAACTGCCGAATAATGCCGTGTAGATCAAGGCAAACTCACTTTCTGCGAATTTGTCTACAGTCTGAAGGCCCTCATTGATAATGAGGGCCTTTTTTTGCTTCTATTCATTTTACTTCGCAATCAGAATGCTTCAGCCGCTTTTACAACGTTTTCCAAACCATCCGCGATGATTTTTTGTGTCCGATCCGGATACTGATTATGTCCTTCAATGACCACGACATCCGGATTGTTAATTCCCCATAGGCCAATGATATTTTTCACTAAATTCACGGCCATTTCAGCAGAAGCCATTCCTTCTAATGCATAATCAGAACCGCGGGCATTCAATAGCATGACTTTTTTATCACCAGCATACCCGACAGGACCTTCTGCCGTATAATTGAACATTTTACCTGCTTGTGCCAAATAGGAAAGATATGTGATAAGCGGCGCAGGAACCGTTGCATTCCAAAGAGGGAAAGCGAATACCACTTTATCCATGGCCAGGAATTGATTTAAATATTGGTCAACCAGATCGGCCGCCTTTTCCTCTTCGGCTGTCAGTTCAAGACCTTGGTTACGTTTATACAAACCGGTAATTGCCGTATTTCCATAGTAAGGAAGTTCTTCTTTAAATAAATCCAGTTCTGTCACTTCATCTGTACGGTGTGTCTCTTTATATGCTTTTAAGAAGGTGTCATACATTTTCGAGCTGATTGCCTGTTCTGCAGGACGATCGTTCACTTTTACGAATAATACTTTTGTCATTTTTCCATTCTCCCCTGCCGCGGTTTCTTTATTTCTAAATAATCTACTTAAGAATCCCATATCCTCTCACCATTGCTTTCTGATTTATAATATTTAGACGATTAAATGAATCTCATTGCCTGATGGATCTGTTACAGCGAAAAACCCTTCTTTTTCCGTGACGACAGCCCCGATTCCTTTCAGTTGTTCGGTTACTTTTTTTCTCGCTTCTTCGTCTGCAAAAACGAGAGTATACCAGTTTAGCCCTACACTATTTTCCTTAGGAGCAGGGGCGCCAACGCCATTCCAAGTGTTCAACCCTATGTGATGATGATATCCACCGGTTGAAGTAAAGAGCGCTCCACCATATCGATTCACGACGCTAAACCCAAGACCTTGCATGTAAAACTCCTCCGTTTTACGTAAATCCGCTACATGCAGATGTATATGCCCCATTAAGGTACCTGCAGGCAGTTTGCTCCACTTGCCATCGCTTTCTTTCAGAAGGTCATTCCCATCCAGCGGATCCGTGCCCATTGCGACTTCCCCTCCGGCCCATCTCCAATCAGTTGATGGCCGATCAGAGTATACTTCAATCCCATTGCCATCCGGATCGGTAATGTACAGCGCTTCACTCACTTCATGATCAGCCGCTCCAAATGGATATTTCGTTTGAAGTAAATGGCGTAAAAATATCGATAAGTCAGCACGGCTTGGCAGTAAAAGGGCAAAGTGATACAAGCCCGTCGTCCGCCCTTCTTTCGGAATCACATCTGCAGGCTGCTCAAGTGTCAGCAACGGGGTTTTACCGTCTGTCGTCAAAACAGCTTGCCGGTCGGTTTTATTCAATACTTGAAGACCGATGATTTCTTGATAAAACAGAATGGCATTATTTAAATCCAATACATTTATACTGACCTCGCCAACATAGGTAATCGGTTTTTGATGAAAATTTTTATCCATATTGTCACTTCCCTTTTTTATTGAAAATCACATGATCCAAAGAAAGAACCGTGCGGTTTGCACACGCTAGATAGACAGACATGGCAAGCAGTGCCAAGTCCAGTTCGTAACCCGCCGCTTGCCCGTTTCCAAGAAAACCAGCAGGTAATTTAGCCGTGAAAATCGCCCCCGCCATAATGACCGCAAATAGGACGGATACGATTCGTGTTCCCAAACCCAGTATAACCGCAAGTCCTCCAATCAATTCGATTCCTGCAACGATGTATGCCATGAAGCCAGGAATGCCAAGGCTATCGAAAAATCCCGCCGTATTTCCTATGCCCCCTTGAAACTTTGAAACGCCGTGAATGAAAAAAGTAAGACCTAAAATCACCCTTAAAAAAACTTGACCTGCATCATTTTTATTCATTTATGAATTCTCCTTTTATTAGTTACTTTATGTAAGTAATTATATTTTCATAAGCTTATAATGTCAAGTAAGTTTATTGGAATTCATTTTTTTACCTAAAAAAACGAATTGCCGAAAGCAATTCGTTATAAGGTGTCACTATTTAAATGTGTAATAAATGGTTGAATTGATGATGAAAGAATCCGCAATCGTTCTCCCGACTTCCTCACATGCCACCTTACTTCCTCCTTAAGTATCAAACTTAATCGAAATCATCACTATTTAAAACTCAAATAAACACAACTTCATTATTCAAACATCGAAATCAGTTCTTTTGTATATGAATGGCGATCGCTGCAAAAAAGCTGTTCTTTTTCAAAAGAATCCACAATAATACCCCCTTTCATCACCATGATCCGTTGGCTCATCTCCTGTACAGCCGATAGATCATGGGAAATAAAAAGGTAAGAAATGTCCAAAGTCTCCCGCAGCCCGCCTAACAATTTCAGCACCGCCGCTTGAGACAGAACGTCCAGGCTTGAAGCCGGTTCATCCAATATAATGAGGGCCGGTTCAATGCTGATTGCGCGTGCAATGGTCACCCGCTGCTTTTGTCCGCCGCTTAGCTCATGCGGGTAACGTTCAGCAAAACTCCTTGGAAGCTCCACAGTTTCCAGGAGCTGTTCGATAAAGTTCGCTTCACTTGTATAAGTAAAATGTTTCAGATTTACCTGGCTGCCAAATTGAAGATATGGATCCATTAGTGAATCTTTAATCCTTAGTTTTGGATTCAAAGCCGATGCAGGATTCTGCAAAACAGCCTGGATGTCCTTACGATACGGTTTTAAACTGCGTTCGCTTTTGTTTTGCAGCGCCGTTCCTTCAAATAGGATGCTGCCCTGGTCAAAAGATTCAACCTGAAGGATGAGTCTTGCCAATGTGCTTTTTCCGCTCCCGCTCTCTCCCACTAATCCAAGGCATTCCTTCCTTTCGATGCTGAAATTCACGTTCCTTAGTATTTCCACTCCGTTATCATAGCTTTTATGGACATTGCGTACGTCTAATAAACTCATCCTGACACTCCTTCAAGCTTAAATGGAATTCTGCTCAATGATGGTGATGATTGAATCAGTTCATTCGTATAAGTGTGCCGTGGATGATTCAATACCTGATTTTTATCACCGGTCTCAATGATGGCCCCGTCTTTCATGACCGCAATGCGATCCGCATACTTCCTGACATGACGTAAATCATGGGTAATGAACAAGATCGCACATCCGGTTTCTTTTTGGAGCCTTGATAACAGCTGTAAGACCTTAAATGAAGATACACTGTCCAAGGCTGTGGTCGGTTCATCCGCTATCAATATATCCGGCTCAAGCAGCAGGGCTATTGAAATGGATACACGTTGAAGCTGCCCGCCGCTTAATTGAAAAGGGTATCTGCTGTAGATATCTTCATTCAGGCCCACCGAAATGAGCGCCTTGACCGCTTGCTTGCGCCTCTCCTTTTTGGAAAGGTTCAAATGTGTTCGCTGATATTCGTCGAAATGTTTACCGATGGTAAGGAACGGTGTAAATGAACCCTGGTAATCTTGAAAAATATAAGCCAGGCGGTTTCCGCGAATCTTCCTGATTTCTGAGGAAGATAGCGTTAATAAATTCTTTTCCCCGTACCATATTTCTCCCTTCGCTTGGAGATTGGGTGCAAGCAGCTGACATATTGCCATGGCAGTCATGCTTTTGCCGCTCCCGCTTTGTCCGACAAGTGCGAACCATTCACCTTTCTGCACATCCAATGAAATATCCTTGACGATATGATTTTGCTTCCCCATGATATTTAGATGCCTCACGGATAAAATGCTCATGATTCCACCTCCTTTTTCACATCGAATGCATCGCGCAAATAATCACCGAGCATGTTGGATAGAAGGACGACAAATACGATGGCTAGCCCTGGGTAAATCATCAGCAACATATTGGATTGAAAGTATGGACGGGCATCATTCAGCATGGCTCCCCACTCTGGTGCCGGCGGCTGCGCCCCGAGCCCGATATATGATAAGGAAGATATGAGCAAAATGATTTTTCCTAAATCAAGGCTAGAAAGGACCAGCACGTTCCCGATAAGGTGCGGAAATAGATGCTTCCGCATGATTCCAAATGAACTTAATCCATTGATTTTAGCAACTGTGACATAGTCCTCCTGACGTTCGGTGATCACCGCACTTCGTACAAGCCGGGCATAATTCACCCATTTCACTAGAACGATCGCCAACAGGAGATTTTCGATTCCTGGTCCTAATAAACCACTAAGCACAATGGCAACAATCGTATCAGGGAATGCGAGAAACGCGTCTGCAATTCGCATGAAAATCCGATCGATCAGACCTCCTTTAAAACCGGCAATCACACCGAACGGGACGCCGATGATAATCGCGGCAAACAAAGATAAGAGACCGTAGCCAACCGTCAGCTGTGCGCCAAGCAGAAGACGTGTCAATACATCACGCCCTAGATGATCTGTCCCTAACGGATGTTCCATGCTTGCCGGCCGTAGCCTTTCTCCCAGATTTACCAGAGCCGGATCATGTTCCAGAATAAGAAAGGTATAAGCCGTAACGGCAAGGACTGTAGCCATCACCGTAAAAAGGACTGTCATTCTCCAACGCCTTTTGGATTTTTTTTTGATAACTAACTCCATTTTCCATGCTTCCTTTCCTTCAGTCTTAGCTCCGGATTTAAATACCGATAAGATAAATCCACGGCACTATTAACCATGAATACAGTGATGGCCATTACCAACAGGTACCCTTGGATGACTGGATAATCCCGAGACCGAATCGAGTCCACGACCATCTTACCTATGCCTGGATAGGCAAAAATCACTTCGATCACCACTACACCGCCGATCAGGCTGCCAAGGCTGACACCGAATACGGTAATGACCGGGGGCAAGCTATAACGAAATGCATGGGCAAAGAATATCCGTATTTCTGATATCCCCCTAGATCTGGCAGCCCTGATGAAATCATGACTGAGGGAATCTATTAAACTCGAACGCAGCAAACGTACGTACACACTTGTGATGGCCAGTCCCAGCGTGACTGACGGCAGAATCAAAGAACGAAATCCGTCCCTGCCCATTGTTGGAAGGGCCCCCCATCGTACCGCAAATAAATCTATCAAGAGCAGCCCCAGCCAAAAGCTAGGAATGGCTGCGCCCAACAAAGAAACGGCACGGCTTATCTGATCAATCCAGCTTCCCCTGTACAAGGCAGCAAGCGAACCTAATGGAATGGCTATACCAAGCATGACAAGCAATGCGCCAATCGTCAGCTCAAGTGTTGCAGGCAGTCCGCTCATGATCATCTCCATCACAGGCTGATTCGTCAGATAGGAATGCCCGAAATCCAATTGGATAAAGTCCATAAACCAATCGCCATACTGCACTATCAGCGGATCATTGAACCCCAATTCTTCACGAAGCTCATTGACTTGCTCGTTTGTGATCGACACATCATCCACTTGAAGTATCGAGAGAACCGGGTCCCCTGGAGCAAGCCGAACAAAAAGGAAAGAGATGAATGTAATTACAAGGACAAAAATCACGACCTCAATGAATCGCCGGACTAAGATGCGCAACATTCACTTCACATCCAGTTCATTCGTCAGCATGTAGTATTCGCTTCTCGAAGTGATCCAGTTTTCAACTTTATCGGCATCATAAGCAACAAGTGTATTCGGATGTAAAATGAATGAATTATACACCTGTTCATCCACATACATCGCAATCTCCTCAGCTAAATCCGAGCGCTTCTCCTGTCCGACCGTTACGTTCAGCTCATCAATCAGGGACGTCAGGCGATCATCATCGGCCCCACTGAAGTTCAAGGCTCCCTTTGGATGGTAAGTAGCATTTAAATAATAACCAGCATCCCCGCGCGGAGCCGTTAAATTGCTGTAGGTCGTTAAATCCCAATCGCGATTGGCAGCCATATACTCTTCAGGGATTTCTATTTGCTTGATTTTCACATCAATCCCCAACTGGCCGGCATCCGATTGAAAAACTTGGGCAATTAACGGCAGGTCGGCACGTGAACTGTATGTAAGAAGTGTAAACGTTAACGGTTTGCCGTCTTTTTGCATGACACCATCCACTTTCTTATATCCCGCCTGATCAAGAAACTCCTTAGCCGCTTCCATTCCATTCTCTTTTTTCGGATAGTCCGGAGCAAAAGAGAATGTTGATGGAAATGGCCCAGTTGCCACTTCTGCATGACCATGTAAAATCGTATCCGCAATGGATGAACGGTCGATCAAGGCATCTATCGCCTTTCGGACGTGTATGTCCTGCAATGCTTTACGTTCCAAATTCATCGTCATTTGATGGACGCGGAAAGTGGATGTCGATTCAACCTTCACACCATCTATCGCCTTTAAATTTTCCAGGCTTTCCACTTCCGGACGGAAAACAATATCGGCGCCTCCCGATTCAAGGGCAAGAGACCGTGCATTGGCATCTTCATTAAACGAAAACCTGGCGCTCTCAAGCTTTGCGGCCCCATGCCAGTAAGACTCATAACGTATTAATTCAACAGCCGTACCTGGTATGAATTTCGAAACGGCAAATGGCCCTGTACCTATCGGCTTGTTTATATAGTCACTTTCCTTCACGTCAATAATCGATGTATTTGGATGAACCAATTCAGAAGGAAACTCAGGAAAAGGAACCTCCGTCTTAATCGTCAGCGCATTTCCGTCCGCTTCAATCGACTCAATGCGCAAGGCATTCTTGATCGCCGGACTATCTTTCACCGCCCTCTCCAACGAAGCCTTCACCGCTTTGCCATCCATCGGCTTTCCATTCTGAAAAGTCACACCCTCCCTTAACTCGATATTCCATAATTGACCGTCCTTGCTATCCCAGCTTTTCGCCAGCCAAGGTTCGATGGTCAGATCCTCATCATTGAGATGCACCAATGTCTCAGTGATCCCAGCCCTTAGTGACACATAACTAGTATCGACATTCGGATCAAGCGAGCTAGTCGCAAAATTAAAAAGCAAGTTCACTTCCTTCTCCCCTCCCACTTCATTCGCAGACTCGGTGGAACAAGCAGCCAAAAGTAAGAATGCTAAACAAACAATAAAAATTGATATACATTTCCTGAACACGATATATTTCCTCCATTACCTCAACTATTTTGGCCGACAAAAAATCGTATTGATTACGATTTAGATTGCAGCTTTACCATCATGACAAACGACGTAACACATCGCCGAATGCTTATCAGAAATCAAACTATGTAATCCTCCTCGAGAGTAAACATCAATTCACGAGTAAATGTGCTAAACTCACGAGTATTTGCTCCAAATTCACGAGTTTTTGCTCTAAACTCACGATGATTTGCTCTATATTCACGAGTTTTTGCTCTAAACCCTTGAGTAACAGCTCTAAATCTCTTGCAATATCACCAAATTATTAAAAAATGCACCAAATTCTCTATTTATTGCACGAATCCTCCTTTTTCAATTCATTCTTTCAGTGCTTTTCGTCTAATAAATCAAAATGATTACGATTTATTCTTTAAAAAAATCTACATGTCACTCTTGTATTGGCTGTCTTTCATTATAAAACGTAATGATTACTATTTACAAGTTTTTTTTTAATTTGATAAAAATTATTCGTTCCCTTTTTTTCCTTAAAAACCACAAAAGCACAGTAGAGATTTCTCTACAGCGCTTTTGAAAGGTTAAAAATATTATTCTGCTTCGTTCTGATCAGTTACCACTTTCGTTTTCTCTTCTCCATTTAAAATAAGCCGGAATGAGATATTGGCTTTCAAGGAATCCGATACTGCACAGTATTTCTCTTTTCCTAGATCGATTGCTCTCCAAATTCGTTTACTGTCCACTTGTCCATCAATTATGAAAGTCACAACAATGGATGTGAATCCTTTTGGCAATTCTTCTTTTCTCGTACCATCTGTTTCAATTTCAAGCTTGTCCACAGATGACAAATAAGGTTTCAGTATCATCGTGACATCTATTCCAATGCATCCAGCTAGGGAAGCTAAAAGCATTTCTGTTGGTGTACACCCTTTACCTTCGCCTCCATATGCAGGTGTTGCGTCCATATTGACTTCATAACCTGAATCTCCAACAGCTGTGAAAGCACGCTGGCCATTCCATTTTGTTACCACTTTCATGATAATTCCTCCCGCTTTCCTTATATTAACTACATTTTCTTCAAAAATTTCTTGGCTCGATCAGTTTTTGGTTGTGAAAAGAATTCCTCTGGTGAACTTTCTTCAACGATGACACCATCTGACATGAAGACGATTCGATCAGCGACTTCCTGAGCAAATGTCATCTCATGAGTAACAATAGCCATGGTCATTCCATCATGAGCGAGTTCTTTTATTACAGCCAACACCTCATCTACCAACTCTGGATCTAATGCAGACGTTGGTTCATCGAACAATAAGATATCCGGTTCCATTGCAAGTGCTCTGGCAATCGCGACCCTTTGTTGCTGACCTCCAGATAATCGCGAAGGATACACATCTTTTTTATCAATCAAACCTACTCTTTTTAACAGCGTTTCCCCTTTTATCACTGCATCATTTTTCGACCACTTTTTCACAATTAACAGTGCTTCGATAACATTTTCCAATACCGTTTTATGCGGGTATAAATTGAATTGTTGAAAAACCATTCCCGTATGTAGACGGACCTTTTTAATTTGTTTATTGCGCACTTTATGACTTTTTTTCGCATCAACGACAATGTTGCTCACTTCAATAGTTCCACTCGTCAATTCTTCCAGTCCATTTATACATCGAAGCAATGTACTTTTACCTGAACCACTCGGCCCAAGAATCACAACAACTTCGCCGCTGTTCACTTGTAAATTAATATCTTTCAACACTTCTAAGGTTGAAAAACTCTTCGATAGGTTACTGATGTTTATCATTCTACCTCTCCATACTTAGTCATATATTGATAACCTTTTTTCAATTCTTTCCAACACAAAGGAAAATCCTGTACTCATGATCCAATACATTAGTGCAATTGCTAAATAAAATGGCATGTACACATAGTATTGGGCAATTAATAATTGAGCAGATCGCAATAATTCGGTAACCGTTATAACGGAGACAAGCGATGTTTCTTTTAACATCCCAATGAATGTATTACCAGCTGGCGGGATGGCTACCCTAATCGCTTGCGGAAAAACAATTCTGCGCATCGTTTGATATGGTGTCATTCCAGATGCATATGCCGCTTCATATTGCCCTTTTGGGATGGATTGAATCGCCCCGCGCAATGTTTCAGAAAGGTAAGCCCCGATGCTGATACTTAACGCAATATAAGCCGCTGTTAGTGGTTGAAGATTAAAGCCGTAATCAGCCAGTCCATAATACACAATAATAATTTGCACCAAAGTGGGCGTACCTCTTATGATGGAAACATATGCACGAGCCATCCATCTAATAAATTTATTACCTTTTAATCTTGCTACCGCCACAATCACAGCAATAATCGATCCAAAAAACATTGAAATAATGGTGATAAGGAGCGTATAGTATGCTCCCTTCAATAAAAATGGCAGGTTAATCCAAATAACATCCATAAATTTGCTTGTATCCTTTCTACTACTATCGGTTTATTCTTGTGGCTCTTCCCCAAACCATTTCACAAAAATCTCTTTATATGTGCCGTCTTCTTTCATATCAGCTAGATGTTTGTTCAATTCTTTCAATAATGATTCATTGCCTTTACGAATCGCGATTCCTGCTTTATCAGATTTAACCGGATCACCAACAGCCTTGATCTTAAATCCATTACTCTCTACAACTGGTTTCAACGCATACATATTATTGATGGTTGCATCGATTCTTCCAGAGTCCAAATCCTTTAATGATGTAATCACGTCATCATATGTTTTAATCGTAAAGTCTCCCACTTCCGGAAGCAGCTCTGTACGAAGATATGTTTCATCATTAGTTCCTAGCCCCACTCCAATGTTCTTGCCTTTGAAATCTTTTACAGACTTAACCGTATTATTATCTTCTTGAACTATTACCTTCACATTGTTTGTGATATATGGTTCTGTAAAATCCATTTGTTTTTTGCGTTCATCAGTAATGGTCATTTGACTGATAACTGCATCAAATTTTTTAGTTTGTAATCCTGCTACCATACCTGAAAATTCTTGGGAAACAAATTCAACATCCACTCCAAGTCGTTTGGCCAATTCCTTCGCGATATCAGCATCAAATCCATCCATCTCTTTTTTTTCATTTAAGAAATTGTATGGCTGATATGTACCCATAAGCCCTACTTTAAGGGTTCCGCGATCTTTGATTTGTTGTAATAAATCTGCACTGCTTTCTTTATTTTCGCTTGCCTTATCGTCTTTCGTACCACATGCACTTAATATCAAAGTAAATGCTACTAATAAAACTAATGTAAGGTATGAATATTTTTTCTTCATAATAATCTGTCTCCTTTTATGTTCCTAATAATCCAAAAAATTCGAATCTAACCATTTCTTTAGCCAGCTCAGCCGTTGTTCTGCTTCGGATATGCGAACCATCTGAGACCGGCCCGAATAACCACCTAGATAGGATTCCTTCAAATAAACTCATTAATAATGCAGCTTGTAAACCAGAATCCCTTTCCGGTAGAATGTTTAGCTCCATTGCTCTTTTAATATTATTCTCAAAAGCTTCTTCCACCTTCAATCGAGTATCAATGATCGCCTGTTTAAGTGACCCTTCACCATCAATTCCCTTGAATATCATTTCCATTATATATCGATTAGATTCCGAAAAATCAAACAACTCCACAAATAACTTTTCAGAGGAATTCAAAACATCCTGAACTGTTCCAGGAGATTTCCGATGTCCGTGTGCTACTACTTCCAGAAGTCCGATCCGCCCTTGTTGAATAATTTCTAAAGCAATAGCTTCTTTACTTTTAAAATGCCAATAAAAAGTACCCTGTGCAATGCCCGCCTCTCGAACGATGTCAGAAATCTTCGTTTTATGATAACCAAGTGACGCAAAAAGTTGTTGTGATATCTCTAATATTTGCCCTCTTCTATCCGGCTTTTCTTGAGTAGAAATTCTTTCTCACCTCCCGATTGATTAGTCAGTCAGTATTATCATATAAAATTCCTGCACTGTAGTCAATTATCTTTAGTGGTTTAGTTGGTATTGTATTATTTCCTTCTGAGCATTGTAAACCGCATTCAATCACGATAGTAAGCACAATAAGCCCTTTTAACAATTTTCCTATTTTTAAAAGCTCCTGAAAATTCATTTCAGGAGCTTTTAACTTAAATTATTTATTTTTTCAACGCATTGTAATGATTGACAACCTCTTTTGTTATTTCATTGCTTTCATCCAATCCGCTAACTTCCTTAAGTGCTGACGCTACACCGTGTTCTTTGATCATCGTTTGCAGTTTAAGGGCTTCTTCATCTTCGTTAAAATCAAAGAGTAAAGCGGCCGCTATCGCTTTCGCCAGATTAGTATAGGAAAGGCCGGCTTTCTTTGCTTCTACGGCAGGGCGCACGAGACGGTCGTTTGGCCCGAGCTTACGCAGCGGTGAACGTCCGACTCTATTCACCGAGTCATTCAGGTAGGAGTTTTTAAAACGATTAATGATTTTTTCGATATACTGCTGATGCTCATCTGCGTCCAAACCGTATTGCTTTATTAAATAAGCGCCCGTTTCCCCTAGGGTTTTCTTGACTTGCTCTACAATGCCTGCGTCCTCCAATGACTGGTCAATCGTAGATTTTTTATTTTTGAGATAACCGAGGTAAGCAATTACGGCATGTCCTGTATTAACGGTAAAAAGTTTTCTTTCAATGAATGGAGCGAGTTCTTTTACAATGGTCATCCCTTCAACGGCAGGAATGCTTTCCTTCGTTTCAACGACCCATTCATAATAAGGTTCCACCAAAACATCGAGTGATCCTTCGTTATTTTGGATAGGAACAATGCGATCGACTGCTGAGTTAAAGAAGTAGACTTTATCGGTTAGTTTTTCTTTTGTATCTTGATCCAAGTTTTCTAGAATGTAGCCTTCTAAAAGGTCTGTTGCCGATATTTGGTTTTCACAAGCGATCACATATAGTTTTTCATCGGTTTCCTTCACTCTTGACGCTAATCCTTTTGCAATTAAAGGAGCGATATGAGGCAAAATATTGGGACCGATAGCAGTGGTGAGGTAGGTTGCTTCGGAAATTGCTTTTATGATTTCCTCTTCCTGCTTTAAACTGTTTAAACCCGAAACATTTTCTACTGTGACGGATTCTTGTTGATCAGTGGCCAATTTGACTTGATATTGCTTTTTATCATTTAACTGGTCGATTATTTGATCAGCTATATCTACAAATGTCACATGATATCCAGATTGTGAAAAGAGCGCTCCGATAAAGCCTCTTCCAATGTTTCCTGCACCGAAATGTACTGCTTGTTTCATTACAATCATCCCTTTATCAAGTTAGTATATAAATAATCCAAAAATATGGCTTCCAGCCTTCTGTTAATCATTTCTTCGTCTGAAGATGAAAAAATCATGATGGATTCATTGCTTTCAATTAAGCTTGAACTTATTAAACTGACGATTTCCTGCTGCTTCACACTTAATTCTTCAGGTGCCAGCATCAGCAGTAAATTTTTCATATGGACGTCATTTCCGTCCATACCTTTGACCAGACGATATTCATCCAGGTGGGCCACCTGGAATATCAGTTCTTTTACATTCTTATGTCTCGTATGGAAAAGGCCCATTCCAGTGCCAGGAATGCCTAAACCGCCTTTTTTTTCCCGTTCCTTCAAGGATTCGACCACATCATCCGCACCCATTAGCAGTTCTTCCGCTTCTGCCATCCTGACCATTTCTTCAATGATCTCTGGATGTCCTTTCAGATGCGGCAGCCGATAAAACCGGAAATTATCCATGATCGACTCGATGCTCTGCTGGGCATACTTCAATTCCTGCAGCACTTCTTTCAATTCGCCATCCTCTTTTTTTGTCACGGTATCCTTATGGGCTGAATGACTGCCATAACGCTTATTCTTCGTGAAGTTTTCGATATTCTTCCTTAAATAATTCCTGATGTTCAATATATTCTCTTCACTCAAAAGAGGGGATACAAGGATATAATCACTATCGATATACGGAAGCCGGACGGTAGAAATGATCACATCGTAGTTTTTCAGGCTGCCTTGCTGCTGGATGTCTTTGATCGTCTTGATTTCTACAGTCTCGATTTCGATTATTTCTTTTTTGATCCGGCTTGCAAGCATCTTCGATGTACCGATACCTGTCGGGCAAACGATGAGAGCCCTTATTGAGATTTCTTCCTCCCGGAGCACTAATGCAGATCCGAAATGAAGGACGATGAAGGCTATTTCATCTTCAGGAAATTCTTTTATTTCTGTGAATCCCTTTTCCAGACTGGTCTTCACTGCCAAAAAGAGAACCGGATACTTTCGCTTAATATCTTCGGTTAAGGGGTTGTACAATCCCATTTCCTGTTTGATCCGGAAAAGCGATGGTTCCATATGGGCAAGGAGCCCCTGATACAATGGGAAATCCTTGGTCAAATCGATTTGCAGTTGTGCCGAAACATCTTTTATCAGGTTTCTTATCAACTGACCAAGCAACACACTGTCATATGGAACGGCATCTGCCGCATGAAGCTTGGACCCTTTAAGGATGGCTGCCAGGTAGCTTATATCATCGATGGTAAAAGAGACTTCCAGCTTTGTGCTGAGTTCCTTGCCTATTTTATTCATGAGATTATTCTCATCGGAAAGTTCGCTTATTTTCTTGAAGTCCTTCTCCAAAAAAAATTGGCTTTCATTCCTTTGCAGGGTTACATAAATATGTACTATTAACCCTATATACCCGCTATCCGCCAAACGGGAATGGACACGGTTAAAAGTTGAGTTCAGCACCCCATCGATAGCCAGAAGATATTCGGGATCGAAATAGTCGAGGATTTTCGCTTCTGGAAATTTTCCTTCTTGCAGCAAAAATAAACTTTCAATCAGCTCTTCATTAAAGAAGTGCAAGAAATAGGCTGCCTGTGCTTTCCGTTTATTTTCTTCGGTACCGGCAAGCTCTATTCCGACTCCCCTTTTTCTGGTAATCACGATATTAAAATTCTTTAACCATTCAGTCAGTTCGTCCAAATAGGTTGTAAGAGTCGTTATGCTTATACCGAGATCCCCCGCAAGAACTTGAGTTTTATATGATTCTTCCTGCAGTAAAGCTAAAAGGAGATGCAGCTTTCTTTCTTGTGGCGTTTGATCGATCGGATGATTGCCCATCAGGTGCTGTACAAGCCGAAAGACTTGTTCATTCTTCCCGTCGATGGACAGGCCCTCATGTGTATTGCGTGTTAAATTCAACTCAAATGATTGCAGGATTTTTTCTATGGACTTCAGATCGCGTTGAACCGTCCGGACACTAACATTCAATTGTGTCGCAATGGATAAGGCTGTATGTTTTCCTGAAGTTTTTATGATCAATTCTATGATTGATTTTTCCCTTGAAGTAATATACATGCTACCAACTCATTTCAGGTGGAGTAACACGAGAAAATACTGAATAGAAAAGCGTAAAACGCTTTTCTATTCTTGTTTTAAGAGTATTTAATTATTTTCGACATTTATAATATCCATCAATTCCCTGGCTGATGTGGTTTTAACCATCTTTTCAATATTCTCCATCTCAGAGCAGGTAACTGCAATGCCAGATAGAATTTCAAGATGTGTCCCGTCCTTGCCGGCAATGCCGAATATCAATCTTGCCTTTTGGCCGTCAAAGTCGACACCATCAGGAATTTGTAAAACGGTAAATCCAGATTTAAGGACATCTTTCTTAGCTTCCTCGGTTCCGTGCGGAATGGCTACATCATTCCCCATATAGGTTGAAGTCAATTCATCACGGGCAATCATCGCTTCAATATAGCTTTCCTTAACGTAACCTGCATTAACCAAAGCTCTTCCCGCAAAGCGGATCGCTTCTTCCTTATTGGCGAATTGTTGATTAAGGAAGATGTTTTCTTCACGAAGCAATTCATTATCATCCTGCTCCTCCTCGTTGATGCCAGGCTCGATTGAATGTTCACGAACACCGGGAACCTTCTCTTCAGCATCTTCGACGATTTCATGCAGTTCATCGGTACCGTCATCCTGAAGCCGTGCAAGCAATGAATCGTATTCAGGGCTCGATAGGAAATTATCGACGGATACATGATATGCATTAGGGACTTTATTCTGTGCCCTTGGAGTTAGCTCTTCCTGTGTAATGACGATTTGTGCATCTGCAGGAATGTTTGAGATCGCCGTATTTGTAACAGTGATATTCAATCCGGCTTCCTTCACCTTCTTGCGAAGCAGCGAAGCCCCCATCGCACTTGATCCCATCCCAGCATCGCAGGCAAATATTATTTTGTTGACGTTTGCTGGCATCGTACCCGGATCTGAAGCGAATACATCGGCAACAGAGCTTTTCTTGCCTTTCATTTCTTGCATTTTTTTCGCGGCATCTTCAATATTCTCTTCAGATTGCTTTCCTGTTTTCAGGATGAATGCACCGACGATGAATGAAACGATGGCCGCTACGATCACGCCTGCAAAGTTAGCAATATATGCTCCCGCATTATGCGGAGTTACCGCTGTAATGGCAAGAATGCTTCCTGGAGATGCTGGAGCGAACAATCCTCCGCCTAAAAGGACCAAAGTGAAGACTCCACTCATGCCTCCAAGAATGACTGCTAAGAATAACATCGGCTTCATTAGGATATAAGGGAAATAAATTTCATGTATCCCGCCGAAGAAATGAATGATGGCAGCTCCTGGCGCCGATTTCTTCGCCGTTCCCTTTCCAAAAAAGCAATAAGCAAGCAGTACGCCGATACCTGGTCCAGGATTCGATTCCAGAAGGAACAGGATTGAAGCCCCTGTTTGTTTAACTTGCTCTACACCGATTGGTGATAGTACACCATGATTGATGGCATTGTTCAAGAACAATACCTTGGCAGGCTCGATCAGGATACTAGTCAACGGCAGTAAACCTGTACCGACAAGCCAATCTACTCCTGCAACAAGCCAGCCTGTAAATACGTCTACAGCAGGACCGATGGCCAAGAAGGATAGAATGGACAATAGGCCGCCAATAATTCCTGCTGAGAAATTATTAACAAGCATTTCAAATCCGGCTTTTATTTTCCCTTCAATCAATTGATCGAATTTCTTGATGACATAACCGCCGAACGGTCCCATAATCATGGCTCCAAGGAACATCGGGATGTCAGATCCGACGATGACGCCCATTGTCGCAATGGCACCGACTACGCCGCCTCGGTGGTCATGGATTAGCTTACCACCCGTATACCCAATTAAAAGCGGCAGTAAAAACGTAACCATCGGTGTAACCATTTTGGCAAGGCTTTCATTTGGCAGGAAACCAGATGGAATGAATAGGGCAGTGATTAGCCCCCATGCTATGAAAGCTGATATATTCGGCATGACCATTGAACTTAGAAAGTTACCGAACTTTTGAACTGCAACTTTTATATTAAAGTGAGCCATTTTGCTCCCTTCCCTTCATATTAATATAGTTTCCTCTAATCTTAAGGTACGTACCTTCCGCATTCAATAAAAGAAAAAGCTAACTTTGTCGCGAAGGAGAAGACAAACATAATGTATCTCACTTTTCCAGATTTATCCAGCGCTTGATGCAGACAGAAAAGAGCCCCGTTCGCAACTTGACGAACGGGACTCTTTAGAATCTTATAGTGGGATGATTCCCAATAGGACACATACCACTATCATGACAAGCGTCGAACCGCATGCCCATTTAAGGAAAGTGCGCTGCAATGCACCGAAATCCTCCCCTACCATTCCAACCAATAGATAGGTGGATGGAACAAGCGGGCTTAATAGATGGACGGGCAATCCTAATAGTGAAGCTCTGCCGATCAGGGCAGGGTCGATTCCATAAGCAGCTCCCGCTTTAGCAAGTAATGGGAGCACACCATAATAAAATGCGTCATTAGACATGAAGAACGTAAAAGGTGCTGAGATGATGGCTGTGATGACAGCAAAATGTGCGCCCATTTGATCTGGAATATGCTGAATCAAAGAGTTTGCCATGGCATCGACCATTTCCGTACCGGCAAGGATTCCAGTGAAGACACCTGCTGCAAAAATCATCGAAATTACAGATAAAGCATTGTCCGCATAGTTTGCCACACGCTCTTTCTGATCACTGAGTTTCGGATAATTAACCGTAATGGCAATTGCGAAACCTACCATGAACAGAACTGCTGAAGGCATAAGTTCCATAATCAACGCAACCAGAAGTGTAAGAGTCAATGCGTAATTGAATATTATCAATTTAGGACGCTTAAGATAAGCATCTTCCGTTGCAGCCGCGTGCTGTGCCACAGCCCGATAATCGACTTCAATGATTCCAATTCTCTTTCTTTCTTTTTTACCCAGGCAATATGCCATGAAAAGGACGAATAGGACTCCGCCAATCATTGCAGGAATGACAGGGGTGAAAACATCGGACATTTCAAGTTTTAAAGCAGTCATTACCCGTGCTGTAGGGCCTCCCCAAGGAAGAAGGTTCATGACTCCAGATGACGAAACAGCAATACCGGCCAATACTAGCGGTCTCATTCCAATCCGTTTATATAGCGGAAGCATGGCTGAAATCGTTATCATATATGTTGTCGTACCATCTCCATCCAAGGAAATCAGCAAGGCCAGGACTGCCGTGCCGATGGCAATTTTCACCGGATCGCCTTTTACAACCTTAAGAATCGTATTGATGATCGGGTCAAAAACCCCAGCATCAATCAAAATGCCAAAGAAAAGGATCGCAAATAAAATCATGATTCCCGTTGGCGCGACGTCTTTGATTCCTTCCAACGCCATCTCACCCATTTTACCGCCAAACCCGCCAATAAGTGCAAAAGCACTTGGTACTGCAATCAAAGCTATCATGGCTGAAAGTCGCCCTGTCATAATTAAAATCATAAACACTACTATCATCAAGTATCCTAATAAAGCGAGCATATGATCACTCCTTAATTTCTAATTTTCTAATTTTCTAAATTGTATATGAAATCACTTTATCTGTAAGCGTTTTCAATTTATTGTGTTTTAAAACTATTAAATTAATTGTGTTCATTGTGTTCACGGAGGCGATTTTCCAGAGTGAACCAGACTCCATTCCCCGGGTTGAATGGCGGGTTCTTTAAGGAAAAAATACGATTATTAAGCAAACAGTGACTAAATCTTTATGCATTGCAGAGGATTTCTAAACTAACTCACATTGCTTTTTTTGAAATCTTTCAAACCATTTTACCGTTGTACAGCATGCATAAAAAAACACCTCCAATCGTGAAGGTGTTCCACATTTAATTCTATTGAATTTTATAATATCTTCGTTCAGGTCTTCCCACTACCCCGTATACGACTTCCGCTTTACATTTCTTAACGGATATCAAGTATTCCAGATAGCGTCTCGCGGTTGTCCTGGAAGCACCGATCTGACCGCTCACTTGCTCAGCCGACAAACCGATATCGCTTGCTTCGAGTACCTCGATCACTTTCGCCAAAGTAATTTCGTCGACCCCTTTCGGTAAGGACGGCCCATCATTCGTTTCCGAAACGGAAGATCCCTTTTTCAAAATGAGATCAACAAAATCCTGATCTATTTCTTGTTTGGATTTCATCAGATGGACTTTCTTCAGATACTCTTCAATAACTTGGTTGAAGCGCTTCATTTCCACTGGTTTAATTAAATAATTCTCTACACCATAGTGAAGGGCCTTTTCAAGTTGTTCTTTATCCGTTGCCGCGGTAATCATGATGATATCCACATTCGGGAATTTTTTACGTATGTCCGGAAGAAGGTCTGTACCAAGCTGATCTGGCATATAAACATCAAGCAAAAGCAGATCCGGACTTTTTTGTTCCAAGATACGAAGCGCTTTTTTGGCATTGACAGCTTTTCCGACCACTTCTATTTCATCAAAGTTTTTTAAGAATTTTTCATGGATATCCGCTACACGAAAATCATCTTCTGCGATGACTGCTCTTATCTTCAGCATCCTTTCCCTCCTCTCTGTTCTTTAGGAAGATACACTGTGAATATGGTGTTTCCATCCTCGCTTTGAACTTCGATGATGCCGCCCAGCTCTTTTACGACATGATCAGCATTCGAAAGTCCATAACCACTCGGACTTCCGCTGTTTTTCGAAGTGAAACCCCGATCGAAAATATGGGCGATGGCATCCTCAGGTATTCCTTTTCCGTTATCACTCACTTCAAATACCATATCATTTCCGATATCTGTGGCGAAAAATTTCACGTGCGGCTCTTCCATGCTTGAAACCGCTTCAAGTGCATTATCGATAATGTTGCCTAGAATCAATGTTAGTTGTGACAATTTTATATGATCCGGCAGTTTCTCTAGGTAACTTTGTGCGTCTATTTCAAAGATGATCTTCTTCTCCGATGCTTTCCCTATCTTACCAAGTAACAGGGCTTGTACTTTTGTATCCTTTATCTGTTCGAAAACGACACGGTTCAGGGAATGCAATTCGGATGTTTCGCTTTGAATCATTTCTATCGCTTCATCGTATTCTCCTAATTGTATCAACCCTGAAAGGACGTATAGTTTATTGGTAAATTCATGGGTTTGTGCCCTCAAATCCTCTGAATGCATCTTCACTTCAGATAATGTGTTGACCATTTCCTCAATTTCCGTTCGATCACGGAACGAAGCGACAACACCGCTTACCCCTTCACTATCGAAGATTGGCGTGCAATTAACGATAACGGATTTGTCTTTCCATGAAATCTCCTTATCCACTTGCGGTTCACCGGACTTCAGCACTTCGAATAAATATTTCGAAGGAAATAGGCCATCCACGTTATCCACGTTCAAATGGCGAACTGACTCTTTAATATCCAGCAATTTTTTCGCCGGCTGATTCATCGAGGTAATCGACCCATTTTGGTCAATGGCCAGAATACCTTCTTTCACCGAATGCAGCACTGCATTTTTTTCTTTATATAAATTGGCGATTTCAAATGGTTCCAGCCCCAATGTATCTTTACGTATGCTCCTTGCCAGCATATAACTGCCAATGATCGATATCATGATGGCCACTAAAGATACAATCATCTCTTTGGACAAATCCTTGAAAATTTGGGCGCGGACATCGTCCACTAAAAAACCGACGGAGACGATTCCAATTATTTTTCCAGCCTCATTGAATACCGGTGACTTCCCCCGAATGGAAAGTCCGAGTGATCCTGCCGCCTCGGAGACATAATATTCGCCTTCCCGAATGGCCCTGCTATTATCCCCGCCTTCCATCCGCTTCCCAATTTCAGAAGCCAGCGGATGGGAATAGCGAATTCCCTCTGCATTCCCTACAACGATGAACTCAGCCCCTGTTTCCCTGCGGATCTTTTCGACAATCGGCTGGATTATGCCAGCGGGATCGTCAGTTTCAAAGGCATCTGTAACTGTAGGCATGAAGCTAACCGTCTTTGAAAGCTCCAACGCCAATTGACCTTTATCCTTCGCTATTTGCCTTCCTTCCATATAGGAAAAAGAAGTAGTCAATAAGATAATCAAAAAAAGGCTCAACGATAAGACTAACCCGAGAATCTTGGTTTCCAGCGATACTTTCCTCATTTTCAACAGCATCCTCTATTTTCATTTTCATTCACTAAATTTTATAGGAGCATAATGATTTTACCATTTCTATTAAATATTGAACATTGTTGGCCGTTTATTTCGCCACATTCAAAAATGAAAGGATTTAAGTAACAAAAAAGGGAGTGAGAAATGAAATTCTTGAATCCTTTTCAAATGATAACGTTTCCACCTGAGGTACTATCGGTTTATTTCTCAGTGTCCTATTTAAGTTGTTTTACACCTTGTATCTCCTTTCCCTAGTCGGAATGATGACCGCTTTAGGGGGTCGATCCACGATAGGCATTTCTCTTAATGATGTTTTTCTTTGGATAGTACTGCTTCTGTATTGCTGCCATATCTTTTCATACTGGAGGAAAGCAAAACAAGCTGAAACATAAAATGCTCAAAGGAAACATCTCCTTTGAGCATTTTTCAAAAACAGCTAAATGAATTGATTTGTCTTGTATCGTTGCCAAAAATCGTCCAGAACCTGCCATTCCACCTGAAGGCGGCAACAGAACGCGGACCGACGAAGATGGGGTAATACCAGAAACGCGCACCATTGTTTAGCCATATAAAAGTGTTCCTGAAAAGGCAAAATGAAATCGCACCTGGATCTACGGCAAATGTTGAAGTAGATTGCTGTTGGGGGATAAACGCTGGCCGGGAGCTGTTGGTGCTTGCGAACCCGGCGGCGGTCCTGGCTGCCCTGGAAATTGAGGTAAACCAGGTATGCCCGGAAAGCCGGATAGACCGGGAAACTGCCGTTCAAGAAAAGCTTGATCTTCATATTGATACGTTGGGTACATATACATGGTCATTCATCTCTATAAGATTGAATGTAAAAAGTTATGATATATGAACTCAACGGAAATGCTTTAACTTAGAAAATGGAGATATATCAACGAATTCTATAGTTTTATCTCCGAATAAAAGGATATATCGACGAAATTTATTGTTTTATCTCCGAAATTAGAGATATATCGACGAATTCTACAGTTTTATCTCCGAAATTGGAGATATATCGACGATACTTACAGTTTTATCTCCGAATATGGAGATATATCGACGAATTCTACAGTTTTATCTCCGAATATGGAAATATATCGGCGAAATTTATTGTTTTATCTCCGAATATGGAGTTTTATCGACGTTACTTGTAGGTTTATCTCCGAAGCGGTATTCAGTATAGCAATCTCCATAAATAGAAGGTCGCGTAGGATTCCCAATCGGCCCACGCTTCCGAAAGTTTCAGGATTTCCGTTTTCGTTGGTTTTGCTTCCGTTTGCATGACCAGTTTCATGGAATTATGCAGCCCGACATCATCGATGGGAAAGGCTGCTGGAAAACGTAAACAGCGCATTAAGACATAGTTCGCTGTCCACGGGCCGATTCCCCGTATATTGGTCAGCATTTTTTCAGCCTCTTTTACATTCTTTGCAATCAACAGCTTTTCTTTAGTAAGTTCCCCTTCTGCAATCAGTTGAGCAACACCTATTAAATATTCACACTTCTTCACCGTCATCCTCATATCGGCAAAATCTTCGACCGTCAATTTCGCGATCACCTCAGGCGTCGGAAACAGCCAATATTGCTTTCCTTCGAATTCTACAAAATCACCAAATCCCTCCACAAGCCTCCGTTTCAAGGTATAGGCATAAGTCAAGTTAATCTGCTGTCCAAGTATTCCCCAGGCAATCGCTTCAAATAAATCAGGGATGCCCATATTTCTCAAACCGAAGAATTGGCTTACAGGCTTTTGCAATAAAGCGTCATTTTGGGCCAGCTCATAAAAAGGAAGCAGATTTGTCTCAAGATCGAACCAGTGACGAACGTATTGGGAAACAGCATTCTTTACCTGATTATCCATCGGTGCAGTTCGTCCTGGAAATCGAACGGTCAGCTCCGTTTCATTCATCGCACTGATTTCTATTAAAAGAGTCTCGTTTTCGGCAACAAGTGCTCGATAAATTTTTTGATCAACAATATCGAACAGACATTCATTGGAGGATCGTGATAAGTATTTAAGATTTTCCGAAAAACTGAACTCCTTTGGTGCACGAATTCTCAATTCAGTCTTGACTTCATCATTTGATAATTTCTCTTTCATTCCGCTCCTCCTTTAGCTTTATTCTAATGAAAGGTGAGTACGTTATCTCGCTCCTTCCTTCATGCAACTCCCTTATTTTAACAGACCAATAGTCTTCTTTTCCAACTCGAACAATTACGTTATCTTGCTTTTATATTATCAAAATGGTTGTATATCAACCCTTTCTTGTATACTAAATGAAGAGGTGAATGCAGTGAATCTTTTCCCGAATGAATATTGGAAAGCTATTATAGATTGTGATGCCGCATATGATGATCATTTTTTATACGGAGTAATTACGACAGGCATCTTTTGCAGGCCCTCCTGTAAATCCAGGGTGCCGAATAAGGAAAACGTGAAGATTTTCAAAAATGCCATGATGGCTTTGGAAGAAGATTTCCGGCCTTGTAAACGATGTAAACCGGAAGGAATGAATTTGCCGACGGAAGAATGGGTTGAACAAATAACCGAATGGATCGACACCCATTACAGCGAACCCCTCACTTTGAACAAATTGGCGGATATTTCTCACGGCAGCCCCTATCATTTACAACGTTCATTCAAGCGCGTGAAGGGGATATCGCCCACTGAATACATTCAACGGCTTCGCCTTGAAAAAGCAACGAGGCTGCTGGAAAACTCCGAACAGCCGATAACCGAAATAGGCTTGGCTGTGGGGTTCTCTAGTACACCCTATTTCTTGACGCTGTTCAAAAGAAAAATGGGGAATACCCCTTCAGAATATCGGAATGCTTATCTCAAAGCTTTGGAGCGTGAAGAAAATGAAGAATGATAAAGAACAAACCATTGACTGGGCCATATTGCATTATGATAAGTGGCAATTATATGTGGCCAAGACGGAAAAAGGACTTTGCTATGTAGGCTCTCCGGATCAAACGTATGAAGAACTGAAGTCTTGGCTACAAAAACGCTTTCCAATGGCGAGCCTTGTTGAAAATGAGAAAGCATTAAATCCCTATCTAAAAGAACTACAAGAATATTTCGAAGGAACCAGGAAGACTTTCTCTCTTCCCGCAGATGTAAAAGGCACGCCCTTTCAACAAGAAATTTGGGCAGCGCTGAATCAAATACCCTATGGAAAAACCTGTTCCTATTCCGATATAGCCCAAATCATCCAAAGACCTGCAGCTGTTCGGGCGGTTGGTACGGCCATTGGTGCCAATCCTATTCTAATCACAGTGCCCTGTCACCGGGTTATCGGAAAAAACGGGGCCATTACCGGTTACCGGGGAGGCACGGAGATGAAAAAATATCTACTTCAATTGGAAGCAGAAATGAAAGCGTGAGTACAATCTGACCGCAAAAAAAGCATCCGACCATAAGGATGCTTTTTTTGCCTTTGTTTTTCAGTACCAAATGGTCACCGCTTTTTTATATGCATCACTATTAGGTATCGCATGTATCCCTTGGGCCTGTGCCTTTCGCGGATCATAATCATATACCATTGGTGTATAGCACGAGGTCTGCCCGATATTCACAACACCATTGCCCCCAGAACTGGCGCATGTATAGGCCTTACCATCAGTACTTCGGACGATCCTGGCATCCGCTTCATGGTTGTATACCGCGGGCCGTGTTACGGTCACTTTTGCCCATGCGGTTTTACAGACAGTGCTGAATTTCAATTCTACGTACGAATTGGAATCGATCCATTTTTTATCCTTCGTTACCGCCGAACTTGCACAACTATTATAGTAAGGACTTTTTCCATCATAGGTGTGTGTTTCGGCCAGTGCTTGATTTTTTCCAAAACCAAAGTCGACAAGAAACATCGACAGTGTCATCACAATGGATAAACCTATCATTTTAAGCTTTTTATTCAATACATTCATCCTTTCTTTGCAAAAATATAGATGAAGGTTTTTCCTTTTTCATTAATACCAATCGGTTTCACCTGCTGTATATGGCCAAAAAGCGACCGCTTTTGCTTTTCGCGGATCTAAATCATATACCATTGGTGTATAGCATGACGTTTGACCTTTATTTATTTCACCATTTCCTCCAGGAGATGCACAGCTAAATTGTTTATTATCAGTATTTCGGACAACCAATGCCGTTGCTTCCCCGTCTGTTTTAGCTGGTCGGCTTAGAGTGATCTTCGCCCATGCGGTTTTACAGACAGTGCTGAATTTCAACTCCAAATTGGCAGAACCGCCATTGGCATAAATTTTCACTGACTTCTTCGTGACAGCGCTATTCGCACAACTATTATAGTAAGGACTTTTTCCATCATAGGTGTGTGTTTCTGCTGAAGCTTTGCTTACAAAAGAATCAAGGGAGCCAAAAAGTACTAAAGAAGCTACAAAAAATGAAATGCATAAAACCACTTTTTTCATTATTTCACTCATCCCCTTAACAAAATTTATACACTGTTCATCTTACAATTTTGTAATATTCTTACAAGTGATAAATTCCCTAGTTCATGAAAAACTACATCCCCGCCTTAAAGTTGCAGCCTGCCATCACTATTACAGTCTTGTATGTCTCGCTTTATCAACTGAATCAGCACAGAGACAAAGTCATTATCCCTATGAGCAATTCAGGACAAATAAGGTAACAACTAAGGACATATGCGTATCGAGCTGAGACAAAACGAGCCAATAGGCTGCAGTTGATTGGTAAGGATACAGGTCGATGTACTTAATGTTTTTTTCAAGAAAAAAGAAAAACCCCAACAAAACTCGAATCGTTTTGTCGGGGCTTTATTTTCAATTAACGAGGTTTTCTCTGATCAATCTAATGGTGCTTTCATAATAGTAATCCAATCCCGTTTCACTACTTGCGAACCAGCAGGCCAATATCCCAATCTATGTACTACCTCACGACGGTTTGAATGTGATTGGAATCGAAAACTTTCAACAACTCAGTTTCCATTGGAGCTTTACTCCCAGCCCTTTTTATAAAACAGCTTCATCCTTTTTCTTTTCTCCAATTTTTCGGGTTTAAATAACCTTTATATTTAGCAGCCACTTCTTTCCCGACCAAAAGTGCTCCTGCCCAAAACATGACCTCCGCAAAGACGATTGCACCTGTTATGACCCCCGCTTTAACCGCAGTCGAAAATGGGGTAAAAGGAGCTACGACAGGAATGATCCAAGTGAGAAGGGAAATGATCAGGAACCCCATCCCTACTTTGTAAAACCTCGATTTCTTTATTTCCTTACTTTCTTTATCCAATTAAATAACCTCCGTCATGATGATTTTCATTTAATTACACTGCCGAACATTCCACTTTCAAATATACCATTGAATATATTCTTTTTTTATACGTTTGAAAGTTCATTTCGTTTCATAAATAGCGAAATAAAGATATTCCATTTGAGGAAAGCTAGGGAAAACTATCTATTAATGAATTGACTTTACTATTTTTAATGGATTTAATAATCTTATAACACTTGCATGAAGGAAAGGAAAATCCAATGTACATTGAATTCATTGCCACAACGATAGAGGATGCCATTATTATCGAAGAATCGGGCGCAGACCGAATCGAGCTTGTCAGTTCTTTAGCCGAGGGGGGATTAACTCCCAGCCACGCCCTGATAGAAGCTGTCGTCAATTCAGTAAAGATACCAGTCAACGTGATGGTAAGGCCTCATAGCCAGTCGTTTAGTTATACGAAAAATGATTTGGAAATAATGAAAAAAGATATCGAAATCATTCGATCACTGGGAGCCAACGGGGTTGTATTGGGTGCATTAAATGAAAATAATGAAATCAATCGACCATATCTCGAAGAATTATTGACGGTATGTGAAGGTTTGGAGATTACATTCCACCGAGCCATCGATGAAACAAACGACCCGGTCATTTCAGCTGAAATGCTAGCACAATATCCAGAAATCACAACGATATTGACCTCAGGAGGTAATGGGGAACTCCCCAGCCGCATGAAAACGATTCAACAAATGAAAAGAGTCAGCGGCGACATAGCCATACTGGTTGGAAGCGGCTTAAATAAGGATAATATCCTTTCTATCCATTCCGAACTGCATACCGGTCACTATCATTTCGGTACGGCTGTTCGAAAAAATAACAGTATCATTGAAGGTGTTACATTAGAAAAAGCAAAAGAAATCGTAAACTTGCTAAAGAAATAATGTCGAAAAGGGATCATTTAACTGGTCCCTTTTGTTTGTCAAAAGGGGTTCTATCAAAATGAAACGGAAGGTGCGAGACTCCTGTGGGAAAGCGCCTCCAGGGGAGACCGCAGGCGCAAAGGCGCCGAGGAAGCTCCCGGACCGCCCGCGGAAAGCGAGTGCCTGGAGGCAACGTTTGAATTTGTCTACAATCTGAAGGTCCCATTTCAAGATACAGGGCTCTTTTTTTGTAAAAAGACCGAGTCCCAAAACCAAAAAAACAGTGCCGCAGAAAGGCTTATTGCATAGTAATTCTTTGTAGTTAAAACATCCATACTGAAGTCAAAATTAAGCACCGCACTATAAATGAATACAGCGAGCAAAGAGAAAAAAATATAAAAACTAAAATAAATTAAACTGAATTTTTTAGGATGTTTATTGAAAAGGACCTGTACCGGAACAGCAAATAATAAATAAGGGATAACAACATAAAAAGAAAACACGATAATGCCAAGCACCCCCCAGGTACCGAAGCTAAATATAACCAACATCGTGGAAGTCGACAGACAGGAAAAGACTAGACTAAAAAAATAATAAGGAATCACATCGCTTAGCTCCGATACCTTTTGACTCATTTTCCAAAGTTCCATTTAAACTGACACCTCAAGATGACTTGGATTTTTTTATTGCTCGATTGCCTCATTTTGTTGCAAAAATTTGATTATTGAAGGTCACGGTTTTTTCCCCAGCCTTAACTTAACAAGTGCCCTCAAACATTTCTTTTGAGTGCGGGCCTGGTTCCAATTACGACAGTGGCGTCCAGTTCTTCACACTTTACCATCTGTGGCATCATCCCGTATCCAGCAAAGATTTCAACGGTCTGCATCGCTTGCCGCTCACTCGTCTCGACTAACAAATGGGAGCCCGGCGCCAACCAAAGTGTTGCCGAGGCCGCCACCCTTCGCTGGACATCAAGCCCGTCCGCCCCTCCGTCTAATGCCACCCTCGCCTCATGCATGCGCGCTTCATGGGGTAATAGACCGATTCCCTCAGTGGGGACGTATGGTGCGTTTGCGACCAGGACGTCAACACGTCCCCGTAAATTTGCTGGAAGCGGTTCATAGAGGTCCCCTTCGTATACCCGACCATTGATTGAAGTGACGTTACGACGCGCGCACCGCACCGCGGCTGGGTCAATGTCGACTGCGTACAACTCGATACCTTCGAGAACATCGCCAACCGCGGAGCCAACCGCGCCCGTGCCGCAGCACAAATCCACTACGACTGCTCCTGGCATAGCGAGTGCTGTCACTTGGCGGACCAAAAACTCGGTCCGTCGGCGGGGTACGAAAACTCCGAGATGAACCTCTATCCGGATACCGCAGAATTCCGCCCAACCGATGACGTGTTCAAGGGGCAAACCCGCTATCCGTCTATCCACCATCCCAGCCAGTTCGGCCGTTGTCCCTGCCGCGTTGATAAGCAAACGGGCCTCTTCCTCCGCGAAAACACAACCTGCGGCCCTAAGTTTAGTGACGATACTTGTATAAATGGTATCTCCATTAAAAACAGCAACTTTACTTCCATCAACATCATTGATTTTCCCGAGGTTAAAGGAATCATTCCTAAATTCCATAAGTTTCCTCCTGTTCTCTTAAATTCTAAATATTTCCATAATCACAGTATACAACTTCTTAAACTGACCGTCCCCTTAGCACCAAAATAAAAAGGTTGCCGCAGCAACCTTCCATCATGAAATCTCTCAAACTTGAGTTTTAATTTTTGTTAGCGTCAGCAAAGTGCCCCATCGCATCACACATGAATTTTGCCAACCCTTCGCCATATTGGTCGATATTTTTGGTGAAGCGTTGATCGTCCACGTACATTTGTCCTAATCCTTTGAAAGCATCCAGCGAGTATGTGCCGAAGTTATTGTTCAAACAATCATACCATTCTTTAATTGCCTCTTGTGCCTCCTCCGACTTTGGCGAGCCATTTCGGATTGACGCAAGTTTTAAATAGATTGCTGATACAACTTTCTGTGCATCTTTGGACATGCCCGCCACTTTAGCCTTCGACTCATCGACAGCTTTATCCCCCCAAAGCTTGCGAGCTTCTTCTTCATATGGATTCTGACTGAAGTCAAACCCTTCAAATTTTTCTTTATTCGTCATTTGAATTTCCCCTTTCATATGTTTAATCGATTTTTCGACCGTCTTAATTAATTTATCGAGCTGACTGCGTTTCTCCAGCAACATTTTTTGATGTTGCTTTAACGCATCTTGTTTATCAAACGAAGAACTGCTAATCATTTGTTTTATTTCCTTTAATGGCATGCCAAGTTCCCTGAAAAACAGGATTTGCTGCAACATTTCAAGATTATCATTCGAATAAAGGCGATAACCTGCATCGGTTATTTCCTCTGGCGATAATAACCCGATTTCATCATAATAATGCAGCGTCCGCACACTAATGCCAACCAAATCGGCTAACTCCTTCACTTTCATTGCCACTGCTCTTTACCTCCTTCCGATATCATTAACAGTAAGGTATTACGCAACGTCAGAGTCAAATGGAAAAATGAAAATTTCCCTCCCAAATTTAAAAGACGATCCTTCCTAATGAAGAATCGCATGTTAGCAGGGTTCACTCTTTGTAAAAGCTTCGGATTAAAGCACATCTAATTTACTTGTCCGCTATTGATGTTCATACACTATGTAGTAAATTTCCCATTACTCGTGAATCTGGCGCTTTTACTCGTGAGTTTCGTGCTTTTACTCATGAATATGGTGATTTACTCGTGAATTTCGCGCTTTTACTCGTGAATTTGACGCTTTTACTCGTGAGTTTGGCACTTTTACTCGTAAGTTTCCGCCTTTTACTCGTGAGTTTCGTGCTTTTACTCGTAAGTTTCCGCTTTTTACTCGTGAATTAAACAATCTCATTATTCGTTAAGCGTTTGCTCTGCAAGAAATCTTGCTCCAATCTTGGCTAAACTTCTATCTCCAATGATTGGGAATGCTTAATGAAGGTGGTAATTTTGTCTTTGTGTCGCCTTTAGCCGAGTTAATCTGTGCTTGTGTGATAAAGAAGCTTCCGGTGAGATCGGCACCTCTTAAATCAGCGTCCCTAAAGTCTGCACCAATAAGATCCGTCACTCGCATGTCGGCTTCTCTGAGGTCAGATGCAATAAGCAAAGCTCCTCTTAAGTTCGCTCCCCTAAGGTCAGCTCCTCTCAACTTTGCACCGATCAGGTCACTTCCCCTGCCTATTTTGTTCGGCTTTTTTTTATTTTTCTTAAATGAAACCTTTGCACGTACCAGTTCACTTGTGCGCAGAAGTAAATCATTAACGATCGCTCTATGAGCTGGCACATTCAGGTCCATGATAGACTTTGGACTTTGTTGAGTGAGATATTCCATGTCTTCAAAAGCGGTCTGCAATTCTCGGTGAAGAGGTTGCGCATCTTCTAAATTCAGTGCTTCATTTAAGTAGCAAAGCATTTCATGAAGTTGTTGCATAATAGGAAATACATCGAACATTTCCTTTGCTGACTCTGGGTTGTTCCTCCAATCGTTTCCATCATAGGTGAGTTGAGATACCTTTTGACCGGCACCGAAACATTCATATACCGTGCAGCCTTTATACCCTTTAGCTCTGAGATTTTCATGGATGCCGCAACGATAATCTGATTGCAAGTTTGAACATGGTGTACCTCCCTCTTTATCAAATGCAAAATCAGCAGATTTTGCATAAGGCAAAGCCACACAGCACAAACCAAAACAATTCTCACAGTCTGCACGTAATTGATTAAGGATACTATCGTTATTCGTTAATTGATTAAACATTCTTACACTTCCTTCTATAAAACACTGGCTCTGCCTTTCTATAATCAAAAGTTTCATACAGTATATTTTTTTGTTTTCATTTTATCAAAAAAACCAATTTATCTATATATTAACAAAATACAAATAAACAAGAAATGATATTCCACTTGATACGGCGGCTGAAATTGATCATTAGAGGGAAGCAAGTGATTTCCATAATATTTTGAAGAATAATTAATCATGTTATAATTTATTCAAGATCACGGTACTCTAGGGGGTGTAGGCATGTATCCTTTTGATGGCAGGAAAAAAAGGGAGACAAAAATTGAAATGCAGCGTTGCAGCTATACGTTGGATACAAATGCAGAAGGAGAAATAGACGAAATGTCTTTTCAAATCGCAAGAATTCTTCGGCCAATGTCCAAAGAGATCATCTTTTTATGTATTGGATCAGATCGTTCCACAGGAGATTCATTCGGGCCTTTAGTAGGGACGATGCTTAGAGAAAACCAAGTCCCTTATCATGTCTTCGGTACACTCGCAGATCCTGTTCACGCCCATAATTTGAAAAGTGTTTTGAAAGAAATAAAAAAGCAATTTAAAAATCCCTTTATTTTTGGTATAGATGCTTGTTTGGGTGGTTATCATCAAATCGGTTATATATTTCTGACAAAAGGTCCTTTTACCCCTGGTGAAGCGATGAATAAATCCTTACCTGAATTGGGTGATTATCACCTAAAAGCCGTCGTAAATTATTTAGATCCCCTTTTGCCCCGACAATCTTTAAATGATACGAGACTGCTTACTGTAATGAATCTGGCGAAGATTACCACAAGAATCATTGTTAAAAGCGGCTAGAGCAACAGAAAAACCCCAATAAAGCCTTAGCTTTTCGGGGTAAACAATGAAATGCATAACCTTGAAGGACACTCCCATGATTTGCGTTTTGAACATACATCATATTTTGTAAAGTTCCACTTTTCTTTTGCAATAACCTTTTTTTATTAAACACCCTACTATTCATTGCTATCATTATGCTAAACATGGGTCATTAAAGTAAATAACTTCTGATAGAACCTTATTGCCCCGAATATTACAGAAAACTTCCCTTGCTGCTTGTTCTGTTTCAAATTCATACATTACAATACCTCTGCTTTTATAGAGTGTGATGATCCACATTGAAAATCCTCCAATTTTAAAATATCCTTCTGCAAGATAGAGTAACCATTCCTTTTACTAAATGACTCCCAAGATTATCGCGGCTATTGTCATAACAGTGACAGTCCCTAATGCCCATTTCACGGCAAACCGCTGTAGATCCCCGAAGTCAGTGCCAACTAAACCTATTAGCAAATGTGCTGCGGCCACCAAAGGACTCAATACGTGTATCGGCTGCCCTATTAATGAAGCACGCCCTATTTCTGCCGCGCTAATTCCATAAGCATCAGCGGCTTGTGCGATAATAGGAAGTACGCCAAAATAGAATGCATTATTTGACATAAAGAAAGTAAAAGGGGCACTGGCATACGCAACAATAACCGGTAAAAATGGTCCGAAAGATTCCGGGATTAATGAGACCAACGTAATGGCCATTGCATCGATCATTTTCGTTCCAGACATGATACCGGTAAAAATCCCGGCTGCAATGACAATTGAAACGACGGCCAATGCATTTTTCGAATGAACGGCGATTCGATCCTGCTGATCTTTCAAATCAGGATAATTGACCAATAACGCAACGGCGAAAGCAATCATGAATAAAATGGTCAAAGACATAAAATCAATGATTAATGATGCCATGAGCACAATCGTTAAAATGAAGTTGAACCAGACCAATTTCGGTCTGCGATAATCACGGGAGACCGTAGTTGCCGCTAACTCGGAATTGGCCTCCGAATTCATTTCATTAGTGTGATTATGCTGGATCTCCACTACGCCCAATCTCTTTCGTTCCCCTTTTCCCAATATAAAAGCCACGACAAGAACCCAAATTAGGCCAAACCCCATGACAGGAATCATCGGCAAGAACAATTCCGATGCGTCAAGGTTCAACGAGGCCATCGCCATAGCGGAAGCTCCGCCCCACGGTGTCATATTCATTACACCCATAGATAACATGGCTACAGTGGCTAATATTATTTTGTTCATGCCCAGACGCTTATAAAGGGGTAAAAGTGCTGAGACAGTAATGATGTAAGTAGTTGTCCCGTCCCCATCTAATGCGACGGTCATTGAGAGAATAGCGGTTCCTAAAACTATTTTTAATGGATCTCCTTTTACTATTTTCAATATTTTAGAAATAAGAGGATCAAATAAACCGGAATCTATCATTATTCCAAAATATAAAATCGCAAACAATATCATTATGGCTGTTGAAGCTATACCTTCAACACCATCCTGCATCATGGGTCCCAGCTCTGTAAAAAATCCTCCAATCACTCCAAATATGATTGGAACGAGCATAATGGCCACTAGTGCCGATAGTCGCTTCGACATAATTAAATACATGAATACTGCAATCATGGAAAATCCTAAAATGGATAACATCTTCAAGCCCCCTTCTGTTTATCACCATCTCGTTTTGACAGCGCTTTCTTTAGAGACTATCATCCATTATGCCTTATTCACATATAAAGAAAGTAAAAAGAGTTTTTTTCATTTTTTTCACGCCTAAAAAAGAAAAAATCCCATTGATGAAAACGAATTTCATCAACTGGGATTTACATGTGCTTTATTTTATATTTTCTTTCAGGCCTTCCTATACCACCATACAAAACCTCAACTTCCATTTCATTACAAGAAACTAAATACTCCAGGTATCTTCGCATGGTTGAATAACTAATTCCAACGAGTTGACCTAGTTCATCAGCGTTTAAACTGCCATTGACGTTTTGAATCTTGCTTCTGACCATTTTCAAGGTATGTTTGTCAATTCCCTTGGGAAGAGAACTTATTTGGACATCATTTGCTGTATTTGAATTACTTATGGTCCGAAAAAGAGTATCCACTTTATCTTGATTTACTAAATTGCCATTATGCAGCTGCCGTCTCGTCAGGTCGTATTGGTTGAGCGTCGCAAGAAGCTTATCGATAATGATCGGTTTTATAAGGTAACCAAAAGCCCCTCCCCTAATCGCTTCACTGACTGTTTCGGTATCATTCGCGGCGGTGATCAGGATTACATCAATCCCCCGGTATTCCCTCCTAATTTCCCGAAGAAGGTCAATTCCATTCATATCAGGTAAAAAGATATCCAATAAAATTAAGTCCGGTTGTGCGACATGCAGTATATTCAGCGCTTGCTTGCCTGTGCTAGCTGTAGCTATGACAGTGAATTGATCTAGTTGATTCGTAAATTGTTTATATATATTCACTGCATTCTCATCATCTTCAACAATGACGACTGTAATCGGTCCTTTGGACATTCTCACGCCTCCTTTTCTGCTTTTATATCCTTCGGGAAGACGATTGTAAATCTTGCTCCCCCCAAATAACTGCGATCAATATAAATTTCACCGCTTAAAAGACCAATGGAGTTTTTTACAATGGCCAAGCCGATCCCATGATTTTCCCCATTTTTAGTCGTATAACCATCTGAAAAAATAATATCTTCCATTGCATGAGGGATACCTGGACCGTTATCCTCGATATCAAATATGATTTCGTTTCCTAAATCCGTAAACGAAACTTTGACCTTTCCCCCACTTTTGTTCTTTTGCCGCGCTGCCTCCATCGCATTATCGATGACATTACCAATAACGGAAACCAAGTGATGGGAATCCTCAGGTTTTAATGTACTGTTTAAATTGCTTTCCTGTTCTATTTCTAAAATAACCTGCAATTCTTTTGAACGGTTTATCTTTCCAAGTAAACAGGCGGCGATTAAAGGGTCTTTAACCGATGACATAAGAAACGATATGATATCTTGCCTCTCCCTCACTTCAGAAGAGATGATGTTCATTGCCCTATCATACTGTTTTAAACTAAGTAATCCATAAATGGTATTTAATTTATTTAAAAACTCATGATTTTGTGCCCGCATATTTTCTGAAAAGGCCTTGATTTCTGAAAATTCATTAGTTAATTGTTCAATTTCTGATACTGTTCTTATTGTTAAAACGATACCTCTGACGTCATTATGATTTAGGATCGGGGATAAATCCAAAATGTATAGCTGTTGGCCTAAAAGTAACTTACGATTGAACTGCCCCTCTTTTGTGCTGATTACCATTTTGATGAGTTTTTCTAAATGCCCATTTACAACTCTCTTTCCCACCATAAGCTGATGATCATGAAACAATTCACGTGCTCTTTTATTCATGGAAGTAACCTGTTTTTCAATATTAATCGTAACGGTAGCATATCGGATGGCATCAAGTGTCGCTTCCCTTTCCTGAAAAAGAAAAGAAATTTCCTCAGGCTCCAGACCTAAAATAAGCTTTTTTAAGCGTCGCGCTATAAATATTGCCCATAAGATTCCTACACTGATCGGGATAAGTGACAAATGAATAATCTTCATTTTATAATTGGATATTTGATCTTGTACATTCTCTACCAAAAATCCTACAGATGAAACACCGATAACTTCCCCTTTATCATTCCAGATAGGAGCCTTAGCTTTAATCGCTGGCCCCGATATCCCATTTCCTTGATAAATGATTGATTTGTGTTCATTTAGTACTGCATCATTACTAGTAGCCGTAGGCTTACCAATATATTCTGGATTAGGATGAGAGTATCGAAGTCCTTTATGGTCCGCAATGGTTACATAATCTGCACCTGTTGTTTGACGAATCATTTCTGATACGGGTTGAATCACCTCTGAGGGCTGTTCATCGTCAAATCCCTGGATGATCGTTGGATTTTGAGCCGCTAATTTGGCCACCGTCATTGCTTGCTTACCCATATGGTTTTCGACGATGTCTTCCAGCAGTGTAGAGAATAGGATGCTCACAAGTAAGGTACTGATAAAAACAACGAATATGATAAGTAATGTCATTTGAGTTAATAGGTTCACTCTAATTTTAAACATCCACATGCCAAGCCTTTCCGTATTGATTGCTCATACTCGTATAGTATATTTCATCAAAACAATGATTTGTTTCTTATCAAATGGACTTGAATAAAATTTTGCAAAATCCTAAGTAACTTTACAAAGTTCACCTGGTTAATAGTTCTTCCCATTCTTCAAGTGATAGTTTTTCGGTAATATGCTTATATGCATCAGGGACTTTTATCGAACACATAAGTTCCAGACTATTGCCATCGGGATCATTGAAATAGACGGAAGCGTTTCCTTGGTTCGGACGCACAAATGGTTCAATCGTTGTCCTTTTTCCAAAGGGGACGACTTCAATTTGCAAGGTTTGAAGCCAAGTTAATGCATTTTTCATATTATCATAAGTTACCCGAAAGGCGATATGCCTTAGTGAAGGGTGGTATGGAGTTTGATATTCCTTCCCTTCCCATAAGCCGACCCAGCTTTTGTTTTCCTCGATCCAAAAGAAGGCAGTATCTTCATCCCTCCAAGCTAGTTTCAAGCCTATTTTCTTATAATAATCCATAGAGATCTCCAGGTTCTTGACTGGTAAATGGGCTTCATATAAACCTTCTATCATATTAGATTCTCCTTCTCCTATAACTTTCATTTTTACGAATTATGATCTGCCAAACAAAATAATTCAAGAAACCGATCCTATTATCCTTCTAATTGGATATAGTAAAACCCGAACAAGAACACGTCTCATTCGTGTCAATTATTCGGGTCATTTGTTCAGCATCCGCTTGGTCGGTTCAAAACTTCTCGGGATAGAGTCCTTCCGCTACTGTCCGTAAGGCTAGTGGTGCACGAATCCCTTCCGCGCCCGCTGAAAGAGGAAGCACGATGATTGCTTTATTTCGAATGGCCGGTACATCCGCCAGTTCACTTTTATTTAAATAGAAGAAAATGGATTTAAAGTTTCTTTCTATAATGGTAGAATGTTAGCTTTTGACCCGTATCCACACTAAACTCCTCATCAATCGAAATCCGTTCAAAACCGTTTTTCACTAAAACCTTTTGGGAAGCGATATTGTCGCTTGTAGTTTTGGCATGTATTTGAGTCACATTCAATTCCGGCGCCAGATTAACCAAAAGCTTTAGAGCTTCATTCGCAAACCCTTTTTGCGTAAACGCTTCACCGATTCTATAACCGACATGAGCCGTACCATTAACGGGGTCGATATCCAATAGATTAATCCTGCCGACGATTATGCCTGAACCATCCTTAATCAAATAAAAAGAAGAGATAGCATCTTCTTGTTCTTTTAATAATTCCTTATGCCTGATTCCAAACGATCCAAAGCTATAATAATCATCTCCCCGGCCTGGGACCGTTTGCTCGAAAAACCTTCTATTATTGCATTCAAATGCAAATAACTCTTGTGCATCCTGTTCATTAAGCCTGTTAATGTATATATCCACTTATTCTTCATCCTTTCAAAAAAACGCTAAGCATACGCGGCCTGTTATATCATTCAAGAAAACCAAGTGCTTATCCTTCCTGATAATATATATATATAATGGAAGGATTTATTCCCAACTTGTTCCAGGCACCATATTGTTCCCTCTAATTCAGTTCCTGAATAAAGATAAATACATGAATCACTTGAAAAGTCAAAAATAAATTATTTTCTTCTGGTAAAAAATCAAGGGATGATGTATCATAGGCATCAGATATTTATTATTCTCATTTGGTTAATCGGAATTAGGAGGAATATATATGATTGGTTATGTGTTTTTAAATCTTGCCATAATGCTCGTTCTTTTAGGCGTATTATTTTACATGAATAAGAAGCATATTTCCTTTACAAAAAGGGTCTTTACTGGACTTGGTTTAGGGATTGTATTCGGACTTCTTTTGCAGTATTTCTATGAACCTCAGTCAGAAGCGATCGTTAAATCGGTCGATTGGTTTAACATCGTAGGTTCAGGCTATGTCAAGTTCCTGCAAATGATCGTCATGCCGCTTGTCTTCATTTCGATCTTATCCGCATTCACAAGATTGAAACTGACTAGCAATATTGGAAAGATCAGTGTCCTGATCATCGGAATCCTGCTTGGAACGACTGCGATTGCAGCAGCTGTCGGGATCACCTCGGCAACTGTATTCAATTTGGAAGCCGTTCAAATTGAGCAAGGGGAAGCGGAGTTAAGCCGCGGGGATCAAATATCGGAAACATACGGTACGATTCAGGATAAAACGATGCCTCAGCAAATCCTTGAGTTGATTCCGTCCAATCCGTTCCTTGATTTAACGGGTGCACGTCCGACATCAACCATTTCCGTTGTAATTTTTGCTGCATTTCTTGGGATTGCCTATTTAGGGGTCAAAAGGAAACAGCCTGAACATGCTGAATTTTTTGCTAAAATAGTAGATACATTGCACAGCATCATCATGCGCGTAGTAACATTGATCCTGCGTTTAACACCGTACGGGATCTTGGCGATCATGACGAAGACTGTAGCTACGAGTGATTTGGATGCAATCCTGAAATTGGGGAAATTCGTCGGTGCCTCTTATGTCGCCCTGATTGTCATGTTCCTCATCCATCTGTTATTGCTGATGCTTGCAGGATTGAATCCAATCGTATATTTGAGAAAAGCTTTCCCGGTATTATCATTTGCCTTCACTTCAAGAACAAGTGCAGGAGCTCTGCCATTGAACATCCAAACACAGAAACAACTAGGGGTGTCCGAAGGTATTGCCAACTTTGCCGGATCCTTCGGCTTGTCAATCGGTCAAAACGGCTGTGCCGGAATCTATCCGGCCATGTTAGCGGTCATGATCGCTCCAACGGTTGGGATCAACCCGCTAGATCCTTCCTTTATAGCCATGTTGATTGCCATCGTGGCCATTAGCTCATTCGGGGTTGCAGGTGTAGGCGGAGGAGCAACATTCGCTGCCATCCTAGTATTATCTGCAATGAACTTGCCAATCGCCTTGGCCGGTCTGCTGATTTCCGTCGAGCCATTGATCGATATGGGAAGAACGGCTGTGAATGTCAGCGGAAGCATGACTTCCGGTATTCTGACTAGTAAAATAACGGGCGACCTGGATAAGGAACAGTTCAGTGAAGAATCATCTTTGAAAATCGAAGCTGAAATGTAAAATAAAAAAGCATCGGACTTCCATTGGAGGTTCGATGCTTTTTTACATAGGCTGTACATTCAATTCAACCAAAATTCTTGGTGCAAAAAGTAATAAGGGAATGATGATTGAAACCCAGTTAAGATAAAATTCATTTTAAATAAGTACATGCCAGATATTTTCTTGTTTCTTATATCTTCCCTTTATTTCTCCAACACCATCAATGGTTAGCGAACCATTGGTTTCAAATGGTTCATTCTCTATTATCAGATGTAATTTATTTATGTTTTGAATTCCATGATCAACATGGGCAATAACCGGTTGTTGAATAAGAAAATCTTCATTGTTCATCCTTACTCTTATAAAGCTCTTATGTAACAGTCTATCTTCTAATGAGATCATATTCATCGGGTCAAAGGATTTAGCAGTTATTTTCCCTTCAATATATAAATGAATGCCTGCTTGTTTATTAAACTCTTCAAATGCTTTCATTCTCTTTTCCATAGCAAAATTAATGACTTCCTCTGTTTCAGGACTTATTTTCACATCAGCCATTGAATGCTCCATATAGTCACCGGACTGCTGTTTTAATAGGTCATATAATGTATCTTCTCTATCAAAAAAACTTTCCATCCAGCCTGGTGAAAGCTCCTCAAGTAACAAACACATAAATAAACCGGAACTATAACAACTTCTTCTAATGCGAGAAGTAGATTCATATTTGTTTGTTAGTTGTTGTGCATACTTTTTTAAAACCGAATCGTAATCAAGCGGGCTTTTTTCCGAGTAAGCCTTCAATTCGACATACCACGCAGGTCCCTCGATGGTTTCAATCAAATTTTCATATGTCAGGTACTCCTCAATCTTGGCTGCTCTTTTTTCCCTAAGGGCAATGAAGGCATTAAGGTATTGTTTCTTGTTAATTAGGTTACTTTCCAACATTGCACAATAAAGATTTGCTCGTTCCTGATTTCTTAATTCCACATTTTCTTTTGACAGCGGATATGTGATTCCCAGCATTTCATCGGGAAACCGTTTTTCATCCTTTATATATTGATAGCCGTGAAACAATTCATGAACCAGTATTGAAAACAAATCTTCATATTTCTTATAGTGATCCATATTAACAATTGCAGTGGGATATTCTTCATACATAATGATTGTGTCAGCAGTAAACTCGGTATCCCACTTTAAAATATGATATGTACATGGTGAATTGTTACTGAATTTAGGATGATTGAATAGATAAACATTACTCTTGTCATATATTGCATAGGCAACAAGTTCAAAATCCGGCCAATAATTTTCCAACTTTGCTTTAACCAAGTCTTCAGCCATTCGATCAAGATGATGAGGCATTCTTTTCCTCCCTCCACTGTTTCCATTCGATTAAAAACATAATACCATATATAATTTACATAAATACCCAATCATTCAATAAAAAAAAGCCGCTGTTACATATCAACTCATGGGAGCGAATATTCTTACAGTGGCTTTTTCCTGTGGTCACTTTTTAATTTGCCTCGCTGTGTAATGATTGGCCTGAATAGCCGATAGTGCTTGGAACATATACTGGACGGCTGCATATACCCCGCATGCAAGGAGGATTCCTGCGAGTACATCCAATACAGCATGCTGTTTCGTAAATAGCGTGGAGAGGATGATCAGTGTTCCGAATGCAGTGACACTGGCATACTCCCATTTGTGCTCTTCTTTCCGCTTATGGGCAACGATCATCATGATGAATGTGGTCAGTACATGAATGCTGGGAAGGCAGTTGACAGGTTGATCATGACTATAGATGAACCGCATTAACTGGGCAAAGATATCGTTGCCCACGACTTCTGGACGCGGAACTGTCGTTTGCCAAAGGCAATATACAAGAAAACAGAGAAGTTTCCCCGATATCAAACTGCCTAATCCTACGAAATAGTGCTTTCGGTCAACAAAGCAATAGTAAATCAGCAATCCATAAATATACGGATACCAAAGTAAATAAGGAACGGCAAATTCTTTAATAAAGGGAATCTCCCCATCTATTATAGTCGTAACATCGACAGCATGACCTGAAGATTGATTGATGATTGAATAGATGGAACTAGTAATCATCAAAAGTAATAAATAATATAACGGGTGAAAGGATAGTATGGAATTGTTTTTCATAGTTCGCTCCGGCTTTCAATATATTGGTTTTTTTCCAAAGATTATTATACTACATTTTTCACTAGATTAACTCTTTAATCGCTAAAGTTAATGATTCCCATGAACTAGTAAAATGGATATCTCTTACTTTTCATCCGACTAAGAATACATAACGAAAGCCATGGCATATACCACGGCTCGATATGAAACTTATATGCGGGAAGGCAAAAGTGATCACTCCGCCATCTCTAGATTTTGTTATGGCGTTTTTTCCATACATACGTTAAGGAAATGAAGATGTAGATGCAAAGTGTAATGATCGTAACGACTATGGATGTCGTTAAAATGATTCCGATCAGGATCGTTATTAAAGCGATGATCGCAGCCCAAGTCGTATACGGGAACCATTTTACCGAATAGGCACTTGTTTTTCCGGACTGTTGTTTACGTGATTTCAAATGGGCGAAAGCAATGATCAACCAGATGAATAATACGGTATATCCAAGCGAACCCATTAGGAAGTCGAAGGTCTTGCTTCCAGCAAATAAGGAAATCAATACACCGCCATATAAAGCGGAAGTACATATTAATATTGCGGGAACAGGTACTTTCTTCTTGGATAAACGGGAAAAGATTTTCGGAACGCGACCATCCACGGCTTGTGTATACAGAACGCGGGATGAACCATACAACCCGGAGTTCATCGATGATATGATCGCTAATAGAACGACGGCATTCATGATATGGTCGGCACCTGGAATACCGATCATTTGAAAGACCATCACAAACGGACTTTCCTTCACCCCGTTTACTTCGTTCCAAGGAATTAAGCTAACGATGATGAAAAAAGGAATGATATAGAAAGAAATGATCCTGACCAATGTACTGCGAACGGCCTTGGGAACCACTTTTTCAGGATCTTTCGTTTCAGCTAATGTGACCCCGATGATTTCCGTACCGCCATATGAATAGATTACCACCAGCATCGCCGTGATCAAACCCGTCGATCCATTCGGAAAGAAACCGCCATGCTCGGTCAAGTTAGAAAAACCGACCGCGGTATGATCACCAAAAGTAACGAGCAGCAACAATAATCCAGCCATGATGAACACAATGATGACGGTAATCTTAATTAAAGCAAGCCAGTACTCCGTTTCAGCAAAAACCTTTACCGACAGCAAGTTAACCGCAGTAACTAAAACCGAAACAGCTAATGCCAGTATCCAGATTGGATATCCGGGCAGCCAATATTGAAGGAAAATCGCCGCAACCACTGATTCGGCCGCGATATTCAATACCCACATTTTCCAATAGATCCAATCCAGGAAATAGGCAGGATACTTTCCTAAGATCGATTCGACCAAATCCCTGAATGTTCGTGCACCGCTATTGCGGACCGCCATTTCAGCTAAACCTTGCATGATGAATAATAGGATTATGCCTCCTATCAAGTACGCAATGATTACGGAAGGACCCGCCATATCAATGGCTGAACTGCTTCCTTTAAATAAACCTGCCCCGATGGCACCTCCTAATGCCATCATCGTTATATGCCTTGAAGTCATTGTCCTCTGTAAATTCCGTTTGTCCGTTTCCATATCCTTACCCCCCAAAAATCAAAAAAAGCATATCGTCTCTTCCTTCATAATCAAATGAAGAAAGAGACGATATGCCTTAAGCTTACCGCGGTACCACTCTTATTGGCTCTTTAAAGAACCCTGCTTTAAAAACCTTGTAACGAAGGTCAATCGTTAAAACAAAAGAATGGAATCATTCCTATCTTTCGCTTTACCACTCCCAGGCAAGTTCAAAGTATCATTGGACTGCGTTGCACCAACCCGCAGCTCTCTTCACCTAATAATGAGCTTTTACTACTCCTGTTCATTGCGTTTCAAAAATTATATCTGAATATTTTTAATAATATCCAATACTATACGGACTCAAGGTAAATTTGTCAATAACTTTCTTAGGATAATATTTTCAAAGAAATAAATTAGGGGAAATCAACGTGAGCCAGCTATTACGATCTTGTGAGGATGAGTGGTTCTATTTCCGTTTCTTGGCAAACGCAAGCGATAAGACTGGTTGCTACGGCAGCTTATCTGTTAGAAATGTATCATGAGGTCACCTCCTTCCCCGTCTATAATTAGATGGAAAAGCAAAACCGTGACCTTCTTCCCGCACTCGGTTTCCTCTATATTTTTCCATATATTCAATGTTATAGTATTTATACAGGAAATAAATCTAACGAATAACTCACTATCTGTTTGGAGGACATAATGAAAAAAACGTTAATTATTATATTTTTTTTATTATCTGTTTTGGTTGGGTGTAGTAACGGTGATAAATACATGAATCTTTCTGGGGAGAGCGATCATTGGAAAGGAGAGTATGTTGCAACCGCTACCGAAGAGTCGGAAAATGGAACCTATACTTTTAAATATAAAGATGTAGCCAGCGATGTATTTTTCAAGACTTTGGAGATTTCAATTAATGATGGTGAAACTAAGCAGAAAACGACAAACTACAACGAATCAACAGTTGAAATTCAAACTGCATGTAGCGGCTGTTCAGTAACTAATGAAAGTATGCCTATACATATAACAATTAATTGGGATGGTAATGAAGAAAGCTTTACTTTAAAGCAAAGCAAATAAAGAAGAGGGCGTATTCGCCCCTCTAGACCAAATTAATTCCCTTTGTTTACAAGTGCTGCTAACATCTGAACTAGATCACCGAAATGAGTAGCCAACGTATAAGCAATGACGAAAAGGCTTCAAGAATAACAACTTACTAATGATACCTTTTTAATTAGTTCGAATTTCTCTGGGTCAATTTTAACAAATTCATTTTTATATAATTATAGGATAAATACCCTCTAATATCCTAACTAACAAAATGGAACCGTTATATCCGAATGGACGGATTTTAAAGGTCTTTTCCCTATCCATCGTCAATAATTCCCACTGAAAAAAAACGATCACAGCTCCTGTTGTTTACCTAATCAATTAATCTATTCATAAAAGCCTAGACTCTCCTAAAAAAACTCCATCCCTAACCATGATGCAGCCACCATCAGAACCCCAACGACAATCACAATAACCGGTCCTACAACAATTAATCCAAATAGCAGTGAGCCTACTGCGTCCAGGAAGATTCGAAATGGTCCTGCTTTTTCCTTTTTATTCTTTTGCTGCGTTAATAAGTCTTCCAGATGACCGACTTTTTGCTTCAATTCCTGCAACTCTTGAATTACTTTTGTGTCCTGGTCCATGAATTACCACCCTCCCCAATTAACAATAAGTGTTAATTCTATCATTTACATCCATTTTTAAAAAGTGAAATTTAACCTCGAAACCAACTCTATCATTCTATTTTCATCCATAAAATTTAAACTATTTTTTCAAATTCTGTCATCAATGATACAATAACATGGTCTGAAATCAATTCAATCTATAGAACACGTGAGGTATCATATTTTTTATGAAAGCAATACGATTATTAAAGAGTTTTAACTTTTTATATTTTGGACTGCTTGCCATTTTCATTCCGTTTCTCCCAGTCTATCTGGCTGATCAAGGTTTGCGTCCAGCCCAAATCGGATTCATCGTCGGTACAGGAGGTTTTGTCACCCTCATCACCCAGCCTTTATGGGGAATGATCAGCGACAAAACAAGGACTATACGAAAAGTCCTGTTGTTACTCATCTTTTTCTCGAGCGTAATTGGTTATTTCCTCTATGATTCAGGCAGTTATCTTCAGCTCATCCTGTTTGCCATGCTGCTATATTTCTTTCTGATGCCGATCGATCCCCTGACGGAAAGCCTCAATTTTACGATGGCAGAGAAATCCGGGATCAGCTACGGCTCCATCCGGACATATGGTGCATTGGGTTATGCGGTCATATCGCTGATCACCGGCTATGTTATGTCATATTTCGGAGCGAACAGCCTTGCGTTCCTTTTTGCAGGAATAGGTTTGATCAGCTTCATTGTCAGCTGGATGATGCCTGATGCTCCCGTTTCAGGGAAACCTGTCACCTTAAGCAGCCTTAAGCATTTTTTCAGCAATAAAGAGACGCTTCTCTTTCTGTTATTGGTCTTTATCTGTGCTGTTCCTGCAAGGATGAACGATACCTTCCTTGGAGTATATATCCGGGAACTTGGAGGAAGTGCCAAGCTTGTAGGCTTGACCTGGTTCTTGGCGGCGGGAAGTGAAATCGTTGTATTCGCCCTAAGCTTTTGGTGGCTGCGCAAAGGTAAGGAAATCATCATCATTTCGTTTGCAGCAGCGTTTTTCTTTATCCGTTATTTCATCTCTGCGTGGATTACCGATCCACAACTATTAGCTTATTTGCAAGTCATGCAGATATTGACTTTCCCGATTTTCTACTCGGCGGCCATCCAATATCTGTATCGGATCGTTCCGGTGGAATGGCGTGCCACAGGCCAGACCGTACTGGCGCTGCTATTCTTCGGGGTTTCGGGAATCATTGCTTCTTATATAGGCGGAGCCATATATGGGGCTTACGGCGGCAAGACCCTTTACCTGTTCATCTCCTCCATCTCCTTTATAGGAATGGTATTCGCTTTGGTTCTTTATCGGATATACGGAACGAGGCTCGATACCGCAGAGGAAGCTTGATTTAATTCTACGGATTCTCTGGAATAGAGTCATTGTAGAAAACACTGAATTGTCTACACTTATCTGGCCAGATATTTTAAGGGCAGTTACAATAACTAACTACAAATAAGTCTAAACGATTCAAACCATCCAACTTGTTCGTGAGGTAGACGGTAAGCAATAGCTTTTCCATTCAACAAATAAATAAGCATACCAAAACAGCAATGCCCCATTTCAAAATTGGAATTTCGTTCCTCTCACTTTGTATTATTATAAAGTTATGAATTAAAATATCTATTAAACACAAAGTGAGCTTAAATTTGTCTTTGGAAGGGGAATGTTCGTGAGAAGTAAAACTTTAAAAGCCTTATTGTCCGTTATCCTATTAACCAGCATGTTCAGTATTACATCACTGGCAAAACCAGAACCGGCAGCAGCATGTTATCCTGCATATACATGTATGAAAGTACCTCCAAAAAACTATTCATTGGTCTATCAAAATTCAGATAGGCGTAAAGGTCTTATTATTGGTGGGGTTGTATTGGGTGGTGTAGGATTTTTAGGGACTACTGCAGGTGTCGGCTCTTTTGCAGTTGCTACATATACTAGTTGGAAAGAGTTATATCATGGTAGTCTTTCATTTAGAAACTACATTAAGAAAAGTGACCTTAAAGCTTATAAATTTAAGTCAAAAACAGTATACTATGAAAAGATCAACTACAAAGGTAAGACTACGACTAAGTACAAGTACCACAACTAAATAAAAGAGGTGTTTTGATGTCAAAATATCGTTTATTCCACACTCTTATCGTGGTCATATTCTTCGGATGCTTTCTATATGGTGTCACCACCAGAACACCTGAAAGTTTCACAGTAACCATTATTGGTGGGATTGTGGGAATAGGTTTATTGTTGGCTAATCATAAGATGAATAAAAAGAGTGAAACATAAAGACTGGGGCTACAAGGTAATGTCCTTTTGAGACCCCAAGAGGGTCTTGGTACAGCAGCGAGTCTATCAACTCCTTATCCTCTCCCGTTCACAGACGTTATATGGCGATTTCTCGCCTTCTCTAGTCTCTGTCTAGAACCATAGAAAAAGGGGGCTGTCTCATAAGTCCAATTTAGACTTATTGACACCCCATCTTTAAAATCAAGATGTTGATTTAACAGCATTCTTGATTTTTTTATTTGCTTCTTTTTGGCTGGTTTTATCCTTTTGGGAAAGCCCCTTTTTTTGCATCATTGCTCGTCGTGAACGAGCGAATGCTTAAATGCGTAAATCACTGCTTGCGTGCGGTCCTGCACGGCAAGCTTGCTTAATATATTGCTAACATGCACTTTGGCTGTTTTCAGGGCTATGTATAGTTCATCGGCAATTTCCTGATTCGTTTTCCCTTGTGTCATCAGCAGTAAAATTTCCATTTCACGGTTTGTCAATTGATCATGAAGCTGGGTGATTTTTGGGCGACGCAGCTTTTCCATCATTTTTCCCGTCACTTCAGGTTCAAGTACGCTTTGACCCTGGAAAGTGGAACGAACGGCTCTCGCAATCTCACTGGCCTTTGATGTTTTCAGCATATAGCTCGTCGCTCCGGCTTCCAATGCCGGATACACTTTTTCATCATCCAGGAAGCTTGTCACAATGATGATTTTCGCTTCTGGCCATTTTTCAATAATTCGTTTCGTCGCTTCTATGCCGTCCATTTCTGGCATCACCAAATCCATCAAAATGATATCCGGACGCAATTCCATTGCCAGTTCGACAGCTTTCAAACCATTGTCCGCTTCCCCGATCACTTCGATATCCGACTGTGCGGATAAATAAGCCGATACCCCTATCCTTACCATTTCATGGTCATCGACAAATAATACTTTAATCATCATGATCACCTCCAGCATTTAATAATGGGATTTTCACTTCAAGTTTCGTTCCTTTATTCGGAACGCTTACAAGTTGCATCGTTCCGCCTAATTCAACAGCCCGTTCATGCATGTTTTGCAGACCATATGATCCCGTTTTCGACTCCTCGACGTTAAAACCGATGCCGTCATCCGTTATTCGTAAAATGATCATTCCATCCCGAACGATCAATAGCACTTCAAGCGAATTGGCTTTTGCATGTCTCAGTGTATTGGAAATCGATTCTTGTAAAATCCGAAACAGATGGTCCTCAATCCCCTTATCCAAAGTGACAGGCTCCATCTTCCAATTTATATCCATCGTCACTTTTTGGGCCAATTCCAAAAGAAGCTCCTTCATTCCTTCATGTAAAGATTTTCCCTTTAATGCAACAGGCCTCAAGTGAAGCAATAACGCCCTCATCTCAAGCTGGGATTGATGGATCATTTCTTCCACTACCTTGAATTGTTTCATTTCCGTTTTTTCCATATCGGATTGTGACTCGGTGATGGCCGACATGAACATCGAAGCGGCAAACAATTGCTGGCTCACCGAATCATGCAGTTCCCGCGCCAAACGGTTTCGTTCCTGGGAAACGATTTCCTGAATCTGTTTCTCCTGATCAATGGCCTTTTCATTCGCCATTTTTTGTGATAATTTTGTCTGCTCATTGATTTGCTTATGGATTAGATGCATCCTTTCCACCATTTTAGCCATCTCTTGGACCGGATACGTCTCCTGTTGCGAAGGTAAGCGGCCCTGTTCAAGTAAGTACAGCCCTTCATCCATCCTTTCCAGCTGCCTCTTCCAAAACATTCCCGAAACGACTCCATAAATCAGCCCTACCGTCATGACCAGACTTGGCAGGAATATGACGAAGGGTAAGCCCATGACAACTTTCTCCCACAATAAGCTCCAGTCGGATAAAGGAAAGATGAAGAAAACCGCCGCCGGCAAGGCAAGGGAAAGAACGAAAGCAACACCAAGGGCAGTCAATATCTGCCGTGTCAGTATACTCATATCCGCTTCACCTCTAAATCCCCAACTAAGATTGAAGTGATGATATGAACCTTTTGATCCGTTTCATTGAACCCTTCCGTTTGGTAGGAATAAATTTGATTAAAGACCCTGGATTCAGGCTTATTTTCAAAAATCCTCGCTCTGCCTGCAATGACAGAATGATGGACCCTGATTTCGATGCCATATGGTACGAGAACAGTGATATTGCCAATGATATTCCTGATGGAAATGACAGCGTCGCCTTTCGGTAAAATCGTTTTGCTTAAATCGATAACCGTATCACCGACCCCGCCCTGAACATTCACGGAATTCCATTCATATACTTGCTCGGCCGTCTGTTGATGACCGAAAAACTTATTTTTAAAAAGGTAATCGGTTTTCAGCAATTGTTCCTTATTGATCTTTTCTTCGTCCGAATCATCATTGATTAAAATGGGACTGACCCAATCAGGATTCTTTTTGGACTGATAATATAAAAACAAAAGATAAATGAGGATCGCCATTAGGAAAAATTTAAAGACGAACATATTCAAGACATTGATGATAAGCGAAATCAACCCTATAAAAAATAGGATTTTCCCGATTGTCCGTTTTGTGAATTTCCTGCCTAAATAGATGCATCCTATTGAAAAAGCGAGGGAAAAAAGGAGACCTCCACCCGTAAATGCAATCTCTAAAAAAATCAGGACGACTCCGATGAGAAGTATCCATCCCATATAGTCCGTCTTCATCTTGTTCAACATCGGTTCGCCTCCCCTTTATATGATCACGATATTCTTAAAAGGCACAGGAACCCGTGCCTTTTAAGAATACCATGAAATTATCATTTTCTGACAGCCCGTTTTCCCCCGCCCTCCATTCCAAAAGGTCAGGGGATAACAGCGATGCCTTAAAAAAACTTTACGCTTCTTTCTGTTCCAATTCTTTTTCAAGCTGGACAATCCTGGCATCGATCGTATGCCGATTATAATCTGTATGGACCTGGTGCTCGATGCGATCGATATAATGCTCCATTTCTTCAAACATCGCTACCGGTTTGGCTTCGGAATTGCCTCCGTCCAATACCCGATTGATCCGGTTGTTTGCCCGGGCAATATTTTCCCTGCCCATCAGTTCCAACCGCTTTAGATGCATATCCTTCAGCTTATGCTTCATTTCTTCATATTTCCGTTCCAGTTCAGCTAACTGAACCTCTGCACTTTTATGCGCCTCTTTCAAACTTAGCGCCCGATCTTCATAGTGCAGGCTTTCCTTGACAGCAAATTCCATTAGATCGGTTTCTCCTGACTGCTTAGCAATCTCAGCCTGATGCTTACGTTTTTCAGCTAGATTTTGCGCTTGATCATATTCACGCGTAAACTCTTCTTTCAAAAGATATTGACGTTCAAGCAGCTTACCGACCTTTTCTGTCTCCTGCTCACATTGGCGCAAATATTGATTTAACATTCCAATCGGATTTTTTTGCTCCTTCTTATCCAACAAGTCATGAAAATCCGCTGAAATCGTTTGTTTCATTCTTGAAAATAAATTACCCATTTCAATTCCGTCCCTTCTATTAGTTCTTATTCAACTCTTTCCACTCTCTTTCAAAATTTGAGAACGGGTCATTTTCTTTCGATGATTCACTTTCATCATTTTCATTCCAATTTTTATAAACCAGGTAAAGAACATAAGCCGCCACCAGTCCCAATATTGCCGGGATATGGGAAATAGAAACGATCAGCACGATAATGGAGACTGATCCCCACGCAATCTTCGCCCCTGTCGATTCGGACTTCATGAACTGCTTGAACCCAAAGTATAGGATCGCCAAGCAAATCGCCAGGCTGATCAGTGGACCAACGTTCGCCAGTAACAGGAAAAGTGCGATCAGTCCTACAATAAATAAACCAAATTTCTTCATTGTTTTCGTCCTCCTTTCTATGTTTATATCTTATCTACTTTTACAAGTTCGTATAATGAGCCTTAGCTATATTTTCTAGTAAGACTTAAGGCGTAGACGCTGTAAGTCCGATGCTAATGAGAGAGTTTTGGCGGTTTGGTTTACTCGTGAATTTGCACTTACTTGTAAGTTTGAGTGATATATTCGAAAGTTTGATCGATATATACCAGAGTTTGCGTGATATACTCCGAGTTTGAGCTATATCCTCGTGAGTTGCGCTTTACTCGTGAATTCTGCGACTTTACTCGTGAGTTTGGGCACTTTACTCGTGAATTTGCACTATTTACTCGTGAGTTTGAGCAATTTACTCGTGAATTTGCACTATTTACTCGTGAATTTGCATTTACTCGTGAGTTTGAACGGTTTACTCGTGAATTCTGCGGGTTTACTCGTGAGTTTTGAAATAAAAAAAATCTTCCGATAAAACCGGAAGATTGGTGTACTGTCATTATCATTACAAATACAAGCCTTCGACGTAAACTGAGGTGATGGTTTGAGCAATTTCTTCGACAGTGCTTTGGTGTTCGTTTCGGACAATTTCCCATAGATACATTTCATTTGTGAAAAACCACCCTCTTGCCACAAGCTCATGGTTTAGTTCAGCCCTTGCCAGACCATTTTGCTGGGCATAGGCGACGTCCTTTGAAATTCGCTGAATGAACTTCATGCGAATCGCTTTCCATTTATCTGAAATAATGGTTGATATCCCAATGGCCTGTTCGAAAACTTGCATCATGTTGCGTTCAGCTTCTGCCATTTTCAAAAATGAATTAGCTTGTCTGTTTATGATATGTTTTGCTTCGTCTTTTGATTTTGGAAAGAAAGAGGTCTCGGCAATTTCATAGAATTGCTCCATTACATTCTCCATTAATACAATTAACAGATCCTCTTTCCCTTTAAAATGAACATAGGCCGTTCCGTATCCGATGTTTGCCCTTTTGATCATTTGGGAAATAAGCGCAGCTTGATAACCTTCTTCAAGAAATATTTCCTTTGCAGCTTCCAATAACTTTTGTCGTGTCATGATCGAGCGTAAATGCCGTTTATCCCCTACTTTGCCATTCTCCATGCTTATTCCTCCCTTATCTTCTAGCATAAAGGATTTCCATAAAATAAAAAACATTTGTTGGAAAGTTCGATTTCAATGTTTATAATTTTCTGAATCAACTTATTGACACGATGTCATATTCTTTGGTACGATTCTCCTAGAATTATTAAAATACTAATATAGGAGGATGATTATGGTTTCTGAATATACATTGGATCACGCTAAACAAATGGATGAGAATGATACGCTTAAAGGTTTTCGAGAAGAGTTTTATTTAAAGCCGGATTCCATCTATATGGATGGAAACTCATTGGGGCTTCTTTCGAAAAGGGCTGAACGCACTCTTCTGGAGTCTTTGGAAGATTGGAAAGAGCATGGGATCGATGGATGGACGCAAGGGAATCACCCATGGTTTTTCATGGCTGAGAAATTGGGCGCGAAGATGTCCCAATTGGTCGGAGCTTCTCCCGAGGAAGTTATTGTAACCGGCTCCACAACCGTGAATCTGCATCAGCTTGTAGCTACTTTTTATAAGCCTGAAGGAATGCGCACAAAAATTTTGGCAGATGAATTAACCTTTCCGACTGATATTTATGCTCTTCAAAGTCAGCTGCGTACACATGGATACGATCCGGAAACCGATCTCATCCGCGTGAAAAGCCGCGATGGCAGATTTCTTGAAGAAGATGACATTATCCAAGCAATGACCGATGACATCGCTTTAATCATCTTACCAACGGTCCTGTATCGCAGCGGTCAAATATTGGATATGAAACGATTGACTGATGAGGCCCATAAAAGAGGAATTGTAATCGGATTTGACGGATGCCATTCCATCGGTGCCATCCCGCATTCATTCAGCGAATGGGATGTGGATTTTGCGTATTGGTGCAATTATAAACATTTAAATGGCGGTCCTGGCGGTGTTGGCGGTTTATATGTAAATCGAAAACATTTTGGAACGATGCCTGGATTGGCTGGATGGTTCGGCTCAAAAAAAGATAAACAATTCGATATGGAACATACCTTAACACCAGCTGAATCAGCAGGAGCGTATCAAATTGGCACGCCGCATGTGTTAAGTTGTGCGCCTTTGATTGGGTCTTTGGACATTTTTATAGAAGCTGGAATTGAGAATATTCGCGAAAAATCCCTTAAAATCAATCAATATTTAATGGATTTAGTCGAATTCGAATTGGAAGACATGGGATTTTTCATTGGAACTCCTAGTGAAGACATACGCCGCGGAGGTCATGTAAGCCTTGAGCATAAAGAAGCTGCACGGATATGCAAGGCACTGAAAGAGAACGGTGTCATTCCAGATTTCCGGGCACCTAACATCATTCGTCTCGCTCCGGTTGCACTATATACTTCCTACGCAGAAGTTTGGGAAGTTGTACAAATACTCAAGAAAATCATGTCGGAAAAACAATATGAAAAATTCAAGAATGAGCGTGAAGTGGTCGCATAACATGGAATTCCGCCAAATGGGGCTCATCCCTCAAATGGTTAGTTAATTACGGCAGGCTAAAATCTTTTTTGATAAAAAGGGGATGAACTATGGAGAACAAAAATACTCAATTGAACTTTAAAGATGAGCCAGAAAAAGGATTAAAACGTGAGCTGAAAACAAATCAGCTTTCCATGATCGCGATGGGCTGTGCCATCGGGACAGGGCTATTCCTTGGCAGCGGGCTTGCGATTCAAGCGGCAGGGCCAAGTGTATTGCTCAGTTATGCTCTTGGGGCGTTCATTGTTTTACTGTTGATGGGCTGTTTAGCCGAAATGACGGTTGCCCATCCTACTTCCGGATCTTTTGGAGCCATTGCGGAAAAGTACATGACTCCTATGGCAGGCTATCTTGTCCGCTATTCTTATTGGATTGGCAATGTTTTGGCTGTTGGGGTTGAAGTAAGTGCAGTCAGCGTATATATGAATTATTGGTTTCCGAGCGTTCCGGGAATCGTATGGATTTTGCTGTTTGCAGGGGTCCTGATTTATGTAAATGCTACCAGCGTGAATACATTCGCGACATTTGAGTATTGGTTCTCCTTTATTAAAATAAGTGCCATTGTTGGTTTTATCCTTCTTGGAGCCTATGTACTATTCGGTTCATCCGAACAGCCACATATAGGACCGGAAAACTTCGTGAATGAAGGCGGTTTTTTCCCATTTGGTTTGAAGGGGATGTGGATAGCCGTATTTATTTCTTTATTCAGCTTTCTTGGAACTGAATTGATAGCGGTTACATCAGGGGAAGCAAAAGATCCAGATGCAGCTGTCCCAAAAGCATTAAAAGCAACCGTGTTCCGTTTATCCACTTTCTATGTGCTGACAATCGGCATCATGCTGATGATCGTTCCTTGGAAAACGGCTGGGATCGAGGTAAGTCCATTCGTAAAAGTGATGGAAATATTGAACATTCCAGGTGCATCCGGGATCATGAACTTCATTATTTTAACGGCTGCCATATCTGCCATGAACGCTCAGCTTTATGCTTCAACACGGATGATGTTTTCATTGGCACGTGGGAAAAATGCACCTAGCTTTTTAGGAAAGTTAAACAAAAGGGGTGTTCCTACAAAAGCACTTGCAGTCTCTTCAACGGGAATTTTCATCGCTGCAGGCGTTCATGCGTTACTTCCTGGTTCATCCTATGCCTTCATGATGGGGATTTCCATGTTCGGTGCTATGTTCACATGGCTCATGATCTTCATTTCCCATTTGTTTTTCAGGGTTACATGGGATAAAACAGGCGGACGCAAGTTACCAGTAAGGATGATTGGTTTTCCCTATTTAACGATACTAGGAGCCGTTCTTCTATTTAGTTTGATGATTACGTCATGGTTTACGGATTTCAAAATCATGCTTCAATTCGGGATTCCTTGGTTACTATTTTTAGCTGTTGCTTATTTTATTTCAAAAAGAAGAAATATTAACCATAATGTAATGGAAGAATCTCTGGAAAAGAAGATAGAATAGAATGACGAAATAAATAGTTTTTTGCATATGGAAAAGTGAGGAGATTGCGGAATGAAAAATGTGGATAACAATGAAAAAACAATAACGGGTCTAGAGAAAGAAATTCAAACCGACTTTCAAAAATCGATGTCTTACGGAGATTATCTCCACCTTGATAAGATTTTAACCAGTCAACATAGATGTTCCGATCATCATGATGAAATGCTATTTATCATTATCCACCAAGCGAGTGAGCTATGGATGAAGCTCATTTTACATGAGTTGACAGCAGCGACTGAGTCTATCCGCCAAAACAAGCTGGAACCTTCGTTTAAAATGCTGTCTCGCGTTTCAAGGATCCAGCAGCAATTGATTCAATCATGGAATGTCCTTTCAACCTTAACGCCGGCTGAATACATGGAGTTCAGGGATAAACTGGGACAATCTTCCGGATTCCAATCTTATCAGAATCGTTTGATTGAATTTGCATTAGGAAACAAAAATGTCCATACGCTATCAGTCTATCAGCACCAAACAGAGTTATACGAGCAAATGCAGCAGGCCCTTCATGAGCCAAGTATTTATGACGCGGCGATTAATGCTCTTGTAGCCCGTGGATTACCTATTGATCAAGGAGCCATCAGCAGGGATTGGTCACAAAGATATGAACCAAATTCGAGTGTAGAAGAGGCATGGCTGACTGTTTATCGCGATGTTGAGCAATATTGGGACTTATATGAGCTGGGCGAAAAGTTAGTGGACATTGGCCACCAACAGCAATTATGGCGTTTTAATCATATGACCACAGTGGAAAGGATTATTGGTAATAAGCAAGGTACTGGCGGATCATCAGGTGTAACGTATTTAAAAAGGGCACTTGATCAACACTTTTTCCCAGAACTATGGAGTTTAAGAACGAAGCTATGATGTAATATAATAAGCAGCAGAGAAACAGCCAGCAGAGATGGAGGTAAATGCATGGGGACATGGATTGATATTTCACAACGTCTGGATGATAACGTTGCAGTTTGGCCTGGAGATACACCTTTCTCTTATAAAGTAAATTGGAGTAAAGAAGAAAGTGGATCTGTCAATGTTGGTCAAATCAATATGAGTATCCATACCGGTACCCATATTGATGCACCTTTTCATTTTGATGACGATGGAAAAAGAGTGATTGATTTGGATCTCGACTTATATATGGGAATTGCCCGAGTTATCCATTTACCAAACAAGACAAGCATCGGAGTCGATGAATTATCCAGTATAGATCTAACTGGCGTTACCCGTCTGTTAATACGGACGGATGCATGGCAGGATCGAAGTGTGTTTCCACAAACGATTCCTCCTATCCAGCCAGAATTAGCGGCATATCTTTCAGAAATGGGCGTCCGTCTTATTGGTCTTGATTTACCATCAGTAGATCCACTGGATAGTAAAGAACTGTCTGCCCACCATGAACTTGCCGGTCATGGAATTCACATTTTGGAAGGACTTGTATTAGACGATATAGGACCGGGTAATTATGAGCTGGCAGCCCTCCCTCTTCCTTTAGTTGAAGCAGATGGAAGTCCGGTACGTGCTGTGTTGAAAAAGTTACCCTAACAAATTTTTTCAAAAAACGAGCCAGATCAAAAAATGATTTGGCTTGTTTTTTTTATTGCCTCCCTTTCTATTGAGGTAACCATTAACTATCAAATTTATCTCCCTAAACCAAGTGCATTTATGTTATAATTTTCAGAATTCATCACTAAGAGTGGAGGTCCGAATATGGAAAACTTTTATTTGTTCATCATCATGTGCATCCTTCTCATCATCTTACCCGGTCCAGATACAGCAATAGCCACAAGGAACACCGTTACCGTAGGGACGTCGGGAGGTTTTAAAACGATGTTCGGCACGTGCTGTGCCCTGCTTATTCATACATCAGCTGCCGTGTTCGGACTTTCGGCAATCATTGTGAAATCCGCTTTACTATTTTCCATCTTCAAATATGTCGGTGCCGTTTACTTAGTATATCTAGGCTTCAAGACCCTATGGGGATTAAGGAATAAACAAGTGGCCGCAGCGGCGGAAACATCAGTCAAAAGTAAGTACGAAAACCAGTCTTGCTTTAAGCAAGGCTTCCTTACCAATCTGCTGAACCCTAAAGTGGCCGTCTTCTTTTTAACGTTCCTGCCTCAGTTCGTGAACCCGGGAAATGATACGTTTTTTCCGTTCCTGATCATGGGCATGACGTACACCGTTTTAACTGCGTTGTGGTTTGTATTTTATATCTATCTGCTGAACCAGATCAGTGCTTTCATGAAAAAGCCTAGAACCCAAGCGATTTTCGAGGGTATAACCGGGACGGTCTTGATTGGTTTCGGGTTAAAGCTAGCTCTGGAAAAAGCTCATAATTAATCTGAACTGCACCCTAATTGTTAGAAACACCTAACAATCAGAGGTGCAGTTTTTTACAGAAACAGGGATTAAGGTACTTGCTGAGTTAGTGTCACAATAAATGAAACGATAATGTTTTCAAAAGAGAATCATATGTTCACTTCACTATTTTCCCCCCGTCACCGAACAACAGAATGTACAGTTTACCAGTTTTCCAATCTTCGCTAGCAGGGATTAAAAACAATGCACAAATACTTACTAAAGATAATCTTAGTAAAAGTTTCATTTCCATCCCCCTATTATTGTTTTTCTGCACTTTACCATAAACCACCACAAACAACGCTTTTGAACACAGTATATACGATTCAAATATTATGAACTCCCCTAAGGGAGCCTTACATGCTTCTGAAAATTGGAATTTTTTAAATTCTTTGGTCATTCAACTTTTTGTTTAGGGTTGTCCAAACATCTTGAGGAATTTCTGCATTTATTATCATGTGGCAATTTATAAAAAAAAGGATGAACGCTGTGTCAAAGAAAAAAGATAAGAAAACCAGTAAGAATAACAACGGTCAGAGTACTCGGTATACGACCGATGTTTGTGTTTTCATTTTAGGTAACGCTGCTGAAGTAAGAGAAGAAGATATAAGAACACAATTTAAATACGCCAGTGACATATGGGGAATTGATTTTCGGCCTAATATTTGTGATTTAAGAACTAAAGAAGGAGCACGGAAGTGTGGTTTGAAAACTGATGCCACTATAGCAACGATCTCCGTACCTTTGCGGATGAGACAACGGGAGAAAGTTTTTAGAGCCTTAAGAAAAGGTAATCGTGGCCGTCAAACTGGACTTGCTGTGTTTTACATTAATGCACAAGACCTTAAAGATGGAAAGGCTATTGCTAACGTCAGCTGGGATAATAAAGGAACACTGGGTAATATCGTCATGACATATGATACATTCCAACAAAAAAATATGGATATCTTGGCTCATGAATTCGGACATGCCTTGTTAGTCAATGCACGTCATTTAAATGATAAAAACAACATTATGTATCCCTCAGGGACAGTAATCGTACCACCAATCTCACAAAGACAACTAAGGGCTATGACTACCTCCAAGCAAAGAGCAAAAGCCTATAAAAGACCTTATGTTTACAGAATTTGAAGCCCGATAGAAATGATGAATCCTCCCTCGTGATACATGTACAAGCTATATAAAAGTTATATTAAACGGACCAGAAATAAGGCTATGAATGTTACAATATAAAAAACATATTTTGTTATTTTTATACAGGGAGAATAGAAATGAAAACTATTGAAGTTAGGAAAACAAAGGATATCGGATTAGGTTCCCTTTCTTTTGCACTATGTTTAATCGGAATATTGTTTACCTTTCAATTTGGCGATAAACCTTGCATAGGAGATGATATTTTAAATAATATCGGACTAAGCGCATGGTCAAATGGAGATTCAGGTATTCATTATACAATGTTCTATTCGGCTATATTTTTCATCCCTTCCTTTATCATTGGTCATATTTATCCCGATAACAGAGGAGCAAAAGCAGGGAAAATCATATCAGGTTTCCTATCAATTCTTATAGTTTCAGTACTATTAACTATTATTATCGATTTGGTGTGGGGACCTTGAATGAGCCTTTGAGAACTAAGGCCAAATTAAAGGGTATGAGCCCAGTATTACCGACCTCATACCCCAAGCCACCCCTATGGTCTTCAATCACTCAAAGTAACCATTCACGAAAAATCCAATTGTTTCACGTTCGTCCTCAGTTAGATCCCGCTTTAGTTCTTTAGCCAGTTCCTGCTCCATTAAAGCTCGGTTTCCCCGGTGTTCGACCACCGCTCTGGCACATTCTTTCATTAGCTTAAGCTCCGCCTCCATTTCCAGTCTCGTGCAAGGCTTATCATGATGGGAGAGTATGTAGGTTTCGGCATCATAGGCTTCAATTTTCTTAATGAGCAGCGAAGCCTGTTCAGGCGTATAATTCCATTTTTCAGCATAAAGATTGGCATAAAGGCAGTCTCCCAGAAATAATGTTTTTTCCTCCCGTACATAGATGATGCAGGAATCTTTAGCATGATCGCCCCCTACATGCTCAATGACACAGGTTATATTGCCGAGATCGATCGTCATCGTTCTTTCAAAGATGATATCGGGCAGAGGAAAGGAAATCTCTCTATTCGTCCCATGCTCCAATTTGATTGCATCGGCGCAAAAGGTAATCTCCGTCCCTTCTTCGACCCGTTGATCAAGGGCCCGATCTTCCCATGAAAGCTGCTGCATATCTTTAATGTTGGTGTATGTTTTTTCCTGACAAATCACTGGAATCCCGATATTCTCCAGTCCGAAAACATGGTCCCAGTGTGAATGGGTAAGAACGAGGAAATTCCCGCTAATATCTTTACGAAGCAATTCGTCCTTAAAGAGCTGTGCATGCCTGACTGAGTTACCGGCATCGATGATAAGCGTTTTCTTGTTTCCCGTCACGGCGGCAAGAACCGGGCGATCCGTTTCCTGAACTGGCGGCAGGTAGACAATACGTTTCGATAGGTGCTGTAATGTTTGCATGTTTCTGTTCTCCTTACGATTGTTGTTGTGATTAGCTTGCTCAAGTATAGCAAATTACACATGTATTCATTACATAATCTCCGCTAAAGGCAAAAAAGACAACAATCTCCGTGATTGCTGTCTTTTTCGTCATCATTCAAATGAACCTATTCCAATATACCGTGATTTTCGAGAGGGCATTTAAAAAGGTGGCTTTAAAAAAAGACTCTTCCTTCTTCTGATCTTCAGGCGGTTGTATATATTTTTTATTGTCCGCAATGAGTGTACTTTTTGTGATTTTCGAATCGATGGCACCTATCAACTGCGTTGCAAATCTTTCACTATCGATGACCACCATCGATTCTGTATTCAGAAAGGCAGATCGGGAATCCAAATTATAGGAGCCCACTGCACTTAATCGTCGATCATAGACAACCGATTTACCATGCAAAGAATAAGGCTTTGAATATTCATAAAGCCTTGCCCCCGTCTCAACGACGCTATCCCTAAGCGCCAAATAACCGGAAAAGGCGATAACATTCGGTGTTGACGCCACCGAATTGGTAAGTATTGTCCAATCAGCCTTTGGATCCATTTGCCTCGGTACATAATCCTTCAAGGCATCCCCAGGAACAATATAGGGACTTTGGATGTATACCGATTGATTGGCGTTCGCAGCAATATCCAATAGGGATCTCCACACAATAGGGTGTTTGTTGAAACGTTCGATTGGATTATGAATGAAGGACACTTTCTTTGTAGGTGTTGTAGCCTTGTTCCAATCGACGACTGGATTAACGAAATCAGCTTCAGTTTGCAATGCTTTGCTATATTGTTTCGCTAATGCATCTCTTTCACGTTCTCCTTTTTTCGTTTGCCTTTTCGAGAGGTCCGAAAAAACATCGCTCGTATACGGATGATTCCATAATTGATTCAAATAGTCCTTCATTTCAACGATTACACTATCTTTCTCCTCTTTAGCATTGAAAATGAGTACATCCCTGTCATAGACAAAGTTCCTCGGCGGCTTGCTTGCTAAGTACTTATCTGCAATATTTCTCCCGCCGATGATGCCTAACTTTCCATCTACAGTGATAATCTTGTCATGAAGGCGATTATGCCAGGTCCACGGCTTAAATGGCTTAAAGGTTTCGTAATATCTTAATTCAATGTTTTCATGCGAAGCCAATGCATAACGGGCACTGCTTAATTGACCTCTGAGTCCATGAGATATTCCATCCAGAAGGATTCGGACTTTGACACCTCGGTCAGCCGCATCAATCAAGGCTCCAAGAAAAAGCTCTGTTGATTTGCCTTTTCCAAAAGCATAGTAGGCGATATCGATTGAATGCTGGGCTTCCTGGATCATTCGCATTCTGGCGAGTCCCGACTCATAACCGTCTTCGAAAAGCAGGACACGATCCACGGTGGCTTCCTTCTCCCCCATATATTCACTTACTTGTTTAATCGGCCTGTTTTCTTCTTTTTCTGCTTTGGGGAAAAGAACAACAGCCGTCACCACTACATAAAGGACATATAATAGAAGAACAAGCAAAAATCCTTTAATTGCCGTTTTTACAGACATTGAGCACTCCCCCCTTTAAGCGATATTTTATTACTATTCGTAATATGCAAAGACTCTATTCAAAATCTGCAGGCTTGATAAATCTGACTACCATCGAGCGATGCCATTTACCCATCTGCTTGATCCTGGGTGGAACTTGGAACATTTATTTTCCTTTTAAATGTGACAAAGTGGTGAACATGAAAGCAGTTGCATAATATGATATAGAAGGAGGGATTTCATGCTTAAACAACCTGATAGAATAAGTATCTTCAATTATTGTTTTGCATTAGGGGTATCTGAAGTTTTCTTTTTATCCAGCTTTTATCTTTCCATTCTTGACGTTTCATTATTTGCAATCGCTTTGCCATTTTCCGCTTTATTTCTAATGTTCTCCTTGTACCTATTCCTTCGAACGCACAAAGCAGTAAAGACCTTACCCAACCAAGATGAAAAAAGAAGGGAAATTCATGCCTTCTATCATCAATCTTTCGGGATTTTCACGATCATTTTTTTCACTTTACTTTTTGTTGCTTTAGCCTATATTCCTTTGCTTGACAACGGAGGGCATTTCTATCTGCTTTATTGTTTACCGATGGCCTTGCTTTGTATGATTCCTTCAATTGTTTCTTATAAAGGAATGAAATTATTCAAACTGGATTCCGGCAAGGATTTAACTAAAGTCTAATTGATTTTACCAAAGACTTCGTTAAGCAATATCTCACCCATGTTTTTTAGTTGAATGTATAGGCAAAATGAGGATATAATATTGATAACTAATAAATAAAAAAAGACACTGGTTTAACCAGCGTCTTAATGAACAGCAAACTGCATAAAGAGCAGCGGCTTTCTGTGGTAAGTCAGTTGCTACTCGATCATGAAAGTAACCCTTTTCCTACATACATCTGGCCGGATGGTATGGAGGGGGTTACTTTTTTAATGTAACCGCGATTACTGCGACGATTAAAGAGGCGAATGAAATCATTAGCATCAGTCCGTCCATAATAGAAATCACCAGCGACACCCCCTTTCTGAAAAGGAGTGACCGCTGCCCACTATACCAAATTGCTGTCCATTTACTATTATATCTGTATTTACTTGTTATTTATAGCCAAAAATAGCTGTATTTAGTCTACTTTAATATCCATAAAAAAAATCCCACTTAAAGTGAGAACATTTTTTGCATGTATATCCCTTTATTGTTCGACTACACGGCCATCTTTATAAATGTGAAACCACCCAATCGTTCCTGTGCCGCCTTGATCGATCCAATCTTTATTAGCTGCTTTATAATTGTAATATGATTTTCCTTTACCATCTTTCAGCAATCTGCCATCACCGCTGAATACGATGTTGTTACCCAGCTTCTTCTTACCTAACGCGATCGCGTCTTTCTCCGTGAACTGTCTTCTTTCCACCTTATTTTCATCTAAAGCAGCCCATGTCTTCGGTCCGACGATACCATCCGAACTCAAGTTATGATCCACTTGAAACTCCCTTACCACATTTTGTGTTTGGGTACCGAAAATCCCATCAACACCTACATTATATTTAACATCTTTAAGGCTTTGCTGTAAGTCTCTTACATAACTCGAACGTGAGCCTTTCCTGAGGGTCGGGCGTGTTTCCGCCTTCGTTTCGAATTTCTGGATTTCACTGCCCTTTGATGCTGCGTGGGTAATTGAAGTAACCGTTCCTAGAGGGGCCAACATCAAGGCAACTGTTGGAATCATGACCAATAATTTTTTCTTCAACACATATAACCTCCATTCATATGATCACTCCTGCAGGTTTCTGACACTTCCCTTGGAGCCCATTCATTATAACGTATGGAGTTATCTTATTAGTTATTTATTACTTTAATTATAAAAAATGGTAAATACGATCCATGGAGTGCAAATGTGAAAAATTGAATAAAAAAATAGTGACCTATGGATCACTATTTTTTTATTATAATTTGATTGTTAATATGATGTTCCATATGTTCTAGGTAATCTTTTATTAGCCACTCCAATGATTTTAGTTGATTATTTCCTATATCACAAAGATTAGATAATCTATCATTTGGTGTATTCGTTATTATATGTATGATTTGCTTATTTAAAGAACAAAAAAGATTAACGATCTCATCCATTGGCCGCTCTTGATAATTCTGAATCAATACCCATTGGTCTTGATTATATGGTTGTATAACATATGGCTGTACTTCGTACTGAATCTTGATAAACCTATCCATATTGTTCAATGCAGAATCGCATAGATGTCCTAAAATCTCTTTTTTGGACCATTTGTGTGGCATTGGTCGATGATTTATTTCTTTTTCTGTCCTCCGGTTGAACTCTTCAGGTATAAAACCTATCCAATGATTGATTCCATTTATTACATTTTTCAATTTGCACTCCCCCTAAGATTTACCTAAAGAATTTTTATTCGGCAACCAACCGGAAAATACCTTCTTCTTCAACTGACTGCATTGTTTGCTGAATATGGAAACCAACAGCATTTAATTATAGACCCAAAAGAAAAAACCAAATCAAAAATGGATTTCGGCTCAGACTTCAGGCAAACTTGAAGAAAAGTCAGTTTGCCTGAAGTTTCAAAAATACTCGAGTTGATTTCAGAAATCCGCTCCTTTCCGCTGACTGTCTGCCAAGCCTCCTCGACGCAAGCGACTCCGGGGTCTCGGCTAGCCAGTTTTCGGCAGGGGTGTCGCAAATTTCCTCAATCTAGCGAGCGTTTCATAAAAGAACCACAGGCGCAAAAAGCTCCGAGTGCGGGACCGCCCGTGGAAAGCGAGTGCCAAGTTTCAATCAACGTTCAAATTTTAACCAGTCATGATTGTACTTGCTTACCGCCCTTTTTTTCATTGATGGCTTTTTGATCGATCTTTGTATAGATGCGTTCCACTTCAATTTTGTCATGCAACAGAAGTTCGCGGTTTTCTTTTAGAAGTTCAGTATATGATTTCCTTCTCCTAGACATTTTTTAATTCACCTCTCAAGTGATTGAATTCCTTCTGTAAAACTACTATCGGAAGCTCGTAAAGTTGTTTATTATATTTTTTAAAAATCCCGAATTTCAGAAGTTCTTGTATAAGTTCCTCTTTTTTTGCTTCTCCCTTTGTACTTAATTGGGTAATCATCAAGGACCCTCCTTAACAAAAATACAGACTTTTGGTATTTGGGGCTGCCTAGCATCCGATCCCACATGAAGAATCTCCACTTCTTCCTATTGCTTCCCCATATAAGGGCATGCTCTGCAAAGTCTTCGCATTTGCTTAATTGTTCGTATGTACTGCTTTCATGGTGTATTTTCAACACTTGATCATATACATCAAATCCAAATTTCTTCATTTTATTGGAAAGGATATCTATCCCAGCGCAGGGTTTCGAATGGGTCAGGTCGCCGGCACCAAAGAATGCAACTTTCACTCCAGTAAAGTCCACTTGATCAATTTCTTCATAAAACTCGTTTGCTTCATACGGTAACTCTTCTAGATTCCATGTATATAAACCGATAAAGGCCAAATCAAAATCCTTTAAAGCATCAACTTCAACAGTATCCAATCTTTCCATATATACTTCACAGCCGACAGCCTTCATTCTGTTCTTTATGTTTATAGCCATTTTCTCGGTATTACCGGATAAACTGACATAACCAATGAATACCTTCATCTATATCACCTTCCTAATTGAGAATTAATTTCATTACACATCTCACTATAAATGAAAATGATTCTCATTGTCAATTATTTACCTCCGGTAATTATATTAAACAGTCCGTTCCTCATCTTAAAAATAATATAAATATCCTAAAAATCAAGTGAAAAACCAAAATATCTAGGTAAAAAAGCCTGTTTTTTTCACAAACAACCATGATACACTATGAAATAATTTAACTCATTCAGCCATTGCAAATGGTTATAGTTATTTTGAGGTAAATAAAAAAACACTAGGTGGGCTACTAATGGAATGGTTGAAATCTTTTGAAGCTAATAATCAGTTCTTAGACAATACAGACAGTTTTTCAGATTTCAAGATCAGGGAATTTATCCCCAATTCCAATGTCCAAAAAAAATATTCACTATTAACTCAATTCTTTTTACTGTTGGGTTGCCAAGATGAAAATAGTGTTACTTCGTTATTTGTCGATACTAGAATTGATTATCAAGTAATCGAAGTAATTATTATGCATTTTGACAACACAAAGATTGTATTAGAAAACGAATTACCATCAGAAATAATCTTAAGTAAGCCGAATCAAGAATCTCTCTCCTTGATCAGGTGGAATCATTTAAATCCAATAATAAAAAATCTATATGGGACAATGAGCAAGTCACAATATGAATGGAAACCACAAAAATCATACAAGATAATACCTGAATTTATAGAGAAATACGAAGATATGGAGTTCGATAAGGTGTTAGATTTTTTAAAAAACACATCAAAGGGGCCAAAAATCTCGCTCTCATTATACAATTGGACTTTAAAAGATTATTTAAAAGATACTTTTGCCATTAGATATTTCACACATAAATGTAAAAATGCTTATTTATGGGTCGATGATTCTAATATTGTTACTACAATTCAACTAGAGTTATAGAATTACATTAAAATACCCCTTTTATATTAAACAGTAAAAAGAAAGGCTTTATTGTTTGATAAAAGGGGTTATTCTGTAATATTTAAGTACTCTAAAAATTAATCAAGCCTATTTTAAGGAGGGGCGTGAAATGACATTACAGTAGTAAATCCGTATTTGCCTGACAGTAAAAACGTTATTGGCAATTCCCCTTACCATCACATTGCAAGCCATCAAATTCATTCCGTTTATTTTTTGCTTCTACCTTCTCAATGACTTGCGCCAGCCTTTCCTTGCTGGCTAGTCCTTGAATAACTTCATCACCAATAATAAACGTCGGGACAGCCCTTATATCTGCTTCTTCATAGGCATGTTTGAGTGCTTGTTGGTGCACTTCCCGATACTTCCGTGACACTAGCGCTTCTCTAAAGTCTTCTACAGGAAGCTCAACTTCACCCGCTAATTTTGTCAATACTTCAATATCTCCAATATTTTGTTCCTCTTGAAAAAACGCGGTAAATACTCTGTTGTGGAATTCGTTCCCTTTTCCGTGCTCCTTTGCAAAATGGCAGCCTTCGAATGCCAAATGTGTATATGGATGCGGGGAGACACGGGGTAAACGCATATCAACCCCTAGCTTTTTCGCAGCAGGCAGAATGTAAGAGTCCCATGAATTCAACTTATCGGGTTCCTTCCATGGATCGATTTTGGCATGTGGACTCGGACGCAATTCAAATGGCATCCATTCCACTTCTACATCCTTATCCTTCACGATTTCGTCCAAAGGACCTTTACCTAAAAAACAAAATGGGCAAATAAAATCAGAATACGCTTTAATTTTCACTGTCATAATATATTCCCTCACTTTTCATTATCAGCTCAACTTGTAACCGTAATAGTTACAATACAAAGCAAAAAAAATATTAATATAAGAACATGGCATTCAGTAGTCGATAGCTTTCGGCAATTGTTTTACCACCTGCTGTAATAATTTTAGTTACAGGTTAAAGGAAAGTCAACCATTATTTTAAAAGAAAAAAAGTTTGTAAAGAAAATGTTGCTTTTCTCTACAAACTTTTTTATTAAGCTTCCCTACATCTCGATTTGTTCGTTAACGGGTTCTTTCTTTTTCCTTCTCTGTTTTTTCGATTTTTTATAGTATAGTAATTCGTATATACATGGAATGACGATAAGTGTGAGCAGTGTAGACACAGCTAGCCCGCCAATGACAACGATCGCTAAACTTTGTGAAACCAAGCTTCCTGTTTCCGCTTTTTTATATAAAAGCGGCAGCATGGCACAAATTGTTGCTACAGCCGTCATTATGATCGGACGGAATCTTGTAGCCGTCGCTTCGACGATCGCATCACGGATGATCATTTTTTCTTCGTTTTGTTTGACTCGATCCAGAAGTACAATCGCGTTTGTCACAACAATTCCTATTAACATGAGAGCACCCAGCAGTGCTGTAATGTCAACTGGAATTCGACTGATAACCAATCCTAATACCGCTCCAATGGCAGCGAATGGCAAGGAAAATAGAATGGCGATCGGTGCTTTGATTGATTTAAATGTTATTACCATGATTAAAAATACGATGCCGATCGATATTAACATCGTAAGGAATAAATCGGAAAAATCATCTGTCTGCTGAGCACTGGCCCCGCCGACTAAAATCTCTACATCATTCGGAATATCAAGACCTTTGTTCTCTTTATCTCCAAATATCTCAAGATTTATTTTGCTTGCAATATCGGAAAGCTTAGTCGGATCGACCGTTGCCGTTAATTGAAGATACGTTTCTCCATCTTTATGGAACTGCGTTGTTGCACTCTCTTCACTATTTAAAGATGCAACCTTAGACACCGGAGCTAGACCGCCGTCTGTCATGATCGGGATACTTTTTAAATCCTCTGGTTTTTTAGGATCAAAGATGGGTTCAAGGACGACAGGTGTCTGCTTATCCTGCAAGGTTATATTGCCAATAGGAGTTTTATTAAGCATGATACCTAATTGTTGACCGATTTGTTCTGTATTGCCTTTAGCCGGATCTACCTTGAATGAATAAATCGTTTTCTTTTCGTCTTGGTTTGTTGTAACCTCTTCGATTCCTTTAATATCCTGAATACTTTCTTTGACCTTATTGGCCGTCAGTTCCAAATCTTCAACATTACTGCCGATCACATCTAACGTAATGTTCGTCTTTGATGCCCCCATCATAAATGAAGAGGCTTGGGCCGTAAGCTTCGCATCAGGATAGTTTTCTTGTTCCTTTTCCATTTTCTCCAGGATTGAATCTACATTTGCTTTATCCTTCACGAGGATGCCGAAAGTTGCTTCTGTAGGTGATGTGACTGCTCCATATTGGGCCGTCTCGGCTGAGTTTCCTAATTGCATGAAAATATTATCCACTTCACTCATATCCTGCATCGTTTCTTCGAGTTCAATCGCTTTTTCCTTTACTTTCTCATAAGGCTGATCATTTGGATAAGTTAATGTCACGGAGACATAGTCTGCTGAAGAATTATCAATCGCCCCTTTTGGCATGGCAAAATATGTACCAATGGAACCGACAAACAACAGCATCGCAATAATCAGGACTACCCATTTATGATTTAATGACCAAGTAACCAGTTTGGTAAAACGCTTGGCCGGTCGATGTTTTGGCAGCTCCGTCCTTTTCAGCAATCCTGCGCTCATTAACGGAACAACCGTCAATGCCACAATTAAAGAAGCCAGCAAAGAATAAGTTACCGTCAATGCGAAAGGAAGAAGAAACTCTTGAAGCCCTCCATTCAATAAAGCAACTGGCAAGAAAACGGCTACAGTAGTAAGGGTTGAAGCTGTTATCGCCACTCCCACCTCTTTCGTTGCATCCATCACCAATTCCTTTGAAATCTTCTCCTGCTGCATTTTCCGGAAAATATTTTCAATAACAACTATACTATCGTCCACCAACCGCCCGATCGCTACAGCGACACCGCCCAGCGTCAAAATATTCAGCGTCACTCCCGACAATGACAGCAAAAATAACGTAAATCCAAGAGATAGCGGTATGGATACGATTGTAATGAATGTAGATCTTACATTCCGTAAAAAGACCATGATTACAATCGTAGCGAATAACGCACCTAGCAGAACTTCTTTTACCATCGTCTGAACGGAAGTCTCCACCATATCAGCTGTAGATAAATAAATGGTCGATTTCTGGTCGCTATACTTTTCATTAATTTCTTTTGCTACTTTTTCAACCTCTTTACTGATTGTGACCGCATTTGATTGACTGTCTTTGATAATGCTTAAATCAATGCTTTCCTTTCCATTAAAACGACTGATGAGGTTGCCATCCTTCGCTTCTTCAACTTTTGCTATCTCTCCAAGTGCGACATTCGGAGTGACCTTTAGTGCTTCTAATTTTTCAATACTTGTTAAATCACCGATAACCTTGATGTTACTTGCCTTCCCATCAATCACTTTTTCGCCTACGGCCAGAGCTGCATTCTGACCGTTAAGGACGCTCATGACATCTTGAATGGAGACTTTCTTTTTAGCCAATTCTTCATTATCCACTTTGACTGAAAGAACGGATTGCGAAATTCCAAATGTCTGTACATCCGAAACCCCTTTAATATCTTTATACAGAGGCTCTAATTCTTTCTTGGTAAAGTCTATATTTTCAGCTGTTAATCCATCCTTAAAAGTAACAGCTACAAATGAGATGGGAATCATTGATGTATTTAACTGTGTAACAGTTGGCTTTGCCATGCTTTGTGGCAGCGCTACACTGCCAAGAGCCTCTTGAACATCAAGTTTCGCTTGTTTCATATCCGATCCGGCTTCAAAGAATAGATCTACTTTTGAAAATCCATCTCCAGTGGTGGAGTATATTGAACTCTTTCCTTTAACTCCCGTAACTGCTCTTTCAATTGGATCTGTAACTTGTGCTTCCATCGTTTTCGAATCAGTGCCCTGACCCATTGTGATAATCGTAACTTGAGGATTATCGGCAGATGGTAAAAATTCCATCGGCAGTTTAAAATAACTGACAACTCCTATCAACAAAATAAATATGGTTACCAATGAAACGGCAGCCTTGTTCTTAAACGCCCACTTAGTAAAAAACTCCACGTACATATCACCCCTGATTATAATTTATAAGAAAATAATCCCATTTCAAATATTACCATATATTACTAATGTCGTAGTGTTAATTTTTTATTGATTTTTATATTTTTTTATGTATCTCTATACATAGAAACAAAAAAAGGCTGCGCAGCAGCCTCAGTTTGTAGACAAAAGGGGTTCTATCTAAATTTAAAAACCAAGTTGGTTGGAACGTAAGGAACGAGACTCCTGCGGGAAAAGCGCGTCCAGGAGACTCCCGGACCGCCCGCGGAAAGCGAGTGCCTGGAGAGGAAAGCAACGTTCAAATTGTACAAATCCTTAAAACCAGTAGACAGACTCGATTATTTATATCCTTTGAAAAAAAGCATAACGATAGCAAAAACCATTACCCCGATAAGCAATAACGGGCCGATGCCCGAGCTATACACGAAGTATACCGTGATGTGGCGAAAAATGAGCACCACAAGAAATAGGAATAACAGGAAACATAAAATCATGATCAGAGCGGTGTTTTTATTCCGATACAAGTAACCAGCCCCATTTTAATAGCTTTATTTCCACTAAGGAAAAATTCATGCGAATGCATGCCCTAACAACAACCTTCCATTAAGAAACAATATGCAGCCCATGTTTTGTACTATTCTGTATATCAAATAAAAAAGGGCTGCCGCAGCAACCCGATTCTTCGAAAATCGTCTGGACGAAAAATGAAACTACATTTCCTGAAGTTCATTGACCGTTACAAACCTATACCCTTCGTTCGTTAACTCTTGTAAGATCCCTTCAATCGCTTGAAGTTCTTTACCCGTATCATCGTACATCGGATGCATCAGGATGATCGAACCTGGTTTTATATTTTCCTTCACATACTTCACTTTGTCAGAAGCTGAAGTGTAATAGCTATCTGGTTCCAGATTCCAAGTAATGGTCTCTCTATCATTTTTATTTAAATAATAAGGCAAACCTAAGATTTTTTTCCCGTTTGGCGGCCGGACATCAATTTCACCCTTATATCCGGAGTTTTGAATTAATGTATCCGTTTTCTCGATTTCCGCCTTGATATAAGAGGGCGATTTAAAAACCATTCGCCTGTGGGAATACGTGTGATTGCCAATCTGATGTCCTGCTTCCGCTATTTTATCCGCTTCCTCTGGATACTTTTCGATTTCGTTACCAATCAGGAAGAATGTAGCCTTTACATCGTATTTATCCAATAACGGAAGGATTTGATTTACATTGTTCGATGGGCCATCATCAAAAGTCAAAGCGACCACTTTTTCATTCGTCTCGACATTATCCGTTAATCCACCGAATAACTGATATGTTCTTGAATTCATTAATTTATACGTACCAAACAATAGCAGGAAAACAACCAGGATTCCCAATCCAATGAATATCAGTTTCCTTTTCATGCAAATACCTATCTTTCTATAAGTTTTTTAATCCAATGACCTATTATAGCAAATCACTGAAAGAAAGCACTTATTGCTAGCCGTCTACACTCACTTTACATGAATCAATTCAAAACGCTCACACACTAGCAGCATATCTACTTGAAAGGTGTGTCCGATTCTGTCCAATTCTTCTTTAAAAAATTTTTCATGTGCGTCCCACCAGTATGTATATGTTCGATCGCCTTCCCCTTCTGCAATTGCAAACTCTTCGCTCACTTCATTCATGGGCAATACTTCGACTTTCACTGTTTGGATGATGGCTAAGGGCTCATCCTCACCGCTTAAAATAATGCTGTAATCACCCACGGATGGTAATGGTTCATTTTCTTCTTCATAAAAAATATACCCAGAGCATGTAGCCGTTTTTATCCCAGCCATCACTAATCGAGCCAATTGATCGGGATCGGCCCCGAATTGCCACGCACTGACTGACTGGGGTTTTTCTTCTTCTTTCCCCTGCCAAAATTCATTCCAATATAACTCCGCTTTGACATTCATTCTATGATTCTCCATTCTATTTTTCAGCTCCCCTGAGCATCACGAAAGGTTCAATTGGTTCAACTCCAAACTATCTTCAAGCAAAACTCATTAAACTCTATCACTGCAACCGCTAATTTGATCTACGTGGCCATTCTATTTCACCAGTTAACAGCAAAGTGATGACGATAACCCAAAATATAAAGAAAGATGAGGAAAAAACCAAAGAAACGATAGAAATCACTTTTTTCTCCGTTTTCTTCAAAATTCCCATGACAGATAGGACGATACCGGTAATCGTAAGGAAAAATGTGATATAATCACCCGTCAGGCTCCCGAAATTTGCGATTCTGATAGGTGTAATAAAAACAGTAAAAAAGCAAACGATTCCAATGATGAATGAAGTAAAACTGATTACACCATACCTCTTCTGAATACATGCTTCGTTTTCCATCGAGCTCACCCTTTCATAAGTTTTTAAATCCTATACATCTATTAATATCCCACGAATAATTTTAACATATAATACCAGACAAGTTGTTGTGCACAAAAAAAGGGGACAAAAGACCGTGAATTTAAAGCTTCATTTTCATGCCTTCATGAGTGGCTTTAAATCCTAAACGTTCATAAAAACGCAACGTTTCTTCCCGCTTTTTATCGGTCGTCAGCTGAATGATATGGCAGCCCCGCTTCCTTGCACGGTCAATCGCATATTGAATCAACTTGCTTCCAATACCTTTCCCTCGTTCTGTAGATGCCGTCCGAACCCCTTCGATCGTAGCTCTCCAACCGCCTTGATGGGTAATGTAAGGAGTGAACGTGATTTGCTGTACCCCAACGATTTCCTCACCAAGACATGCTACGATCAATTCATTATTTCCATCTGCATCAATGGATTCAAATGCTTTTATATAGCTTTCAGGAAGGGGATTTTCATAGCGCTCCCTTTCCCTCCCCAAAACATCATCCGCAAGCATCTGTACTATTTCACTTAAATCTTTTGCCGTCGCATTCCTGAATGTGACCATGCTATCCCTCCTGATATGTACTTCAGTATCTCGTCATGATGAAAACCAAACGTTCATTAATAACTTCTGCTAATAGTCCAGCGGTCCTCTTTTCTGGAAGAAAAAAGGACGGACTTCCTCTATTAAAAGGAAGTCCGTCCAGTAAATCATTATTAAGTAATTGGAGCAGGATTGAACAATGCCAAATCATTATGCAGGCCCCAATGCTCTGCCCAGGTTTTCTTTTTACCGCTGGCCACTTCCAAAATAAGGTGAAATATTTCCCATCCAACATCCTCAATCGTCGCTTCACCAGTAGCGATAGTTCCAGCATTTATATCGATCAGGTCTTTCCATTGCTCTGTCAATGTATTTCGTGTAGATACTTTGATGACGGAAGCCATTGCGAGATTATAAGGTGTGCCTCTTCCAGTTGAAAAAACTTGAAGGTGCATACCGGAAGCGAGCTGCAGTGTTCCGCAAACAAAGTCACTAGCTGGTGTAGCTGCAAAAATCAGCCCTTTTTCCGTTGCTTTTTCACCTGGAGCCAATACGCCTGAAATGGGGCTGCCTCCGGATTTGGCAATGGAGCCTAATGATTTTTCCACTACATTGGCCAATCCGCCTTTTTTGTTTCCAGGCGACGGATTGGCACTTCGATCAGCATCACCTAAAGCAAGGTAGTTATCATACCAATCCATTTCCTTTATTAAGGCTCTTCCTACTTCTTCATTCACCGCTCGAGGCGTCAATAGATGAATCGCATCCCGTACTTCTGTGACTTCAGAGAATAGAACGGTTGCCCCTGCTCTAACTAACAGATCTGTAGCATATCCTACTGCAGGGTTAGCTGTCACACCAGAGAAGGCATCACTTCCTCCGCACTGTGTACCGATGACTAATTCGGAAACCGGAAATGTCTCCCGCTGCCTGCGGTTCAACTTGATTAAACGTTCCTCGGCCATTTCCATAATGGATTGGACCATTCCCGCAAATCCCTGCTGATCCTGAAGTGAAATGATATCTGAATCATCCCCGCTTGGATTTATTCTCATTGGAGAAAGTTTTTCACACCCTAATCCAACTACCAAGGCTTCCCCGCCGAAATTTGGGTGTTTCGCAAGGTTCTGTATCGTGCGAATGGGAATAACCGCTTCCGGTGCATTGATAGCGACTCCGCACCCATAGTTGTGATTTATGGCGAAAACATCATCAACATTGGGATACTTCGGGAGTAGCTCTTTTTTTATCCGGTTCACGACAAAATCCAGAACGCCCACAACACATTGAACGCTAGTTGTAATGCCTAATATATTCTTGGTTCCAACACTGCCGTCTTCATTGCGGAATCCTTGAAATGTATACCCTTCAAGTGGGGGTAAAGTTTTCGGTATATCATTTGCTACCGGTAATGCCTTTAAATCTGGAGAAGCCGGCAGTATCACCAACGACTCGTCAATCCAACTGCCCTTACTGATGGATTCAGCCGCATAACCGATAACTTCCCCATAGCGTATGATGGCTTCATTCTCGACTATATCCGTCAAAGCCACTTTGTGACCTTGTGGTACTCTTTCTTTCAATTCAAGCCCACAAGAGAAAACGGTTCCTTGATCCAAGCCCCCCGTATTAACCACGATGGCGACATTATCAATCTTATTTACCTTAATATAAAGCGGAACCTCCGTCAGTTGCGTTTTCGTATCCACTTTACCACTCCTTCATTCTAAAAAAGCAAACAGTCATCACTAAAGATACACGATACACGAGAGGGTTATTATTTTACAAACACCGTTTTAATGGATGTAAAAAACTCTTTTGCTGCTTCTCCTTGTTCCCTGGAGTGGGAGCTGGAGTTTTTCATGCCGCCAAATGGCGCCTGCAATTCAACGCCAGCGCTCTCAGCGTTGACCCTGATCAATCCCGCTTCCATATCGTTAACAAATGAAAGCAAATGTTTGATATTCGCTGTGAAAATCGAAGCACTAAGGCCGTATTCCACGCTGTTCGCAAGTTGCAGGGCCTCTTCAACTGAATCAGCTTTCAATAAAGCAATCACCGGACCAAAAATTTCTTCCTGTACAATCGTCATATCTGACGTGCAGTTATCAAAAATAGTAGGCTCTACATAAAAGCCATTTGCCTGAGGGCCTTCTTCAGCACGCTTCCCGCCAATTAGAAGTTCAGCGCCTTCTTCCACTCCTTTTTTAATATAGGAAAGAACCGTATTCAATTGATTTTCGCTAGCACATGGTCCCATCCATGTCCCGCTGTCCAATCCATCCCCAATGGAAATGCCTTTCGTTTCTTTCACCAGCAGCTGCTTGAACTCTTCATAAACTTCAGCTGCAACGATGACACGGCTTGTCGCGGTACATTTTTGCCCCGTTGAACGGAACGCACCTGTAATGACGGCTTCTACAGCCAGATTAAGATCCGCATCCGCTGCAACGATGACCGGGTTTTTCCCGCCCATTTCAAGCTGGTATTTCGCTCCGCGTGCTAACGCCGCTTGTCCAATCCTTTTTCCAACGCCGTTTGAGCCGGTAAAGGTAATGCCGTTTACATCTTCGTGATCAGCGATGCCCTGCCCGATGACACTGCCCGGTCCTGTGACCATATTGATTACACCCGCCGGTAAACCCGCTTCTTCAAAACACTCCATGATCTTCGCACAGGTGATAGCCGTCTCGGTGGCTGGCTTGACCACAATCGTATTCCCATATACGAGAGCAGGAGCCATCTTCCAAATTGGGATGGCGATTGGGAAATTCCAAGGTGTTATGACGCCCACAACGCCAAGCGGGACTCGCGTCGTGAACATAAGCGCTGAACTGTCGGTGGATGGAATGACATCCCCCACTTTACGCATTCCTTCTCCTGCATAGTATTTCAGGATCGCAATGCCGCGTGCCGTTTCCCCTTTTGTTTCAGCAAAGGTCTTTCCCATTTCCCGTGTTGCACATTCTGCAATTTCATCAATCCGCTTTTCAAGAATTTGCGCTGCTTTATATAGATACTCCCCGCGCTCTGAACCAGCTAGTTTGCGCCATTTTTCTTTCGCCTTTTTCGCAGCTTCCACAGCCAGGTTCAAGTCATCCTTGGTAGATTTTTGTACATATCCGACAATTGCCTGTTTATCTGCCGGGTTTAAACTTTTTTCAACTTCATTTGAAATAGAAGCAACCCATTCACCGTTAATATAGTTAAGATACGTTTTTGTTTGAACTGTAGTTATCATATTATAATCCCCACCCTTATTAGATTGATTGAATTGGTGTTTCTTTTGGAAAACGATTTAAAGCATTCTCTAATATCGTTTGCATTTCTGCATAATGTTCTTTTTCCACCGGAAGAATTGGTAATCTGACTGTTTGCCCAACCGGCATTCCCATAATCTCCATACCTGCTTTAATGAGCGAAACGGCATATCCCTTTCTCTGACGGCGAATATTGTTGATTGGCATGATGACCTGTTGGTAAATTTCATTGACCGTTTCCTGATCTCCGCTCAAAATGCCATTATAGAATTTTCGTGAGATATGCGGGATGTAATTGGATATCGCCGATGAATATGAGTCAAAGCCAAGTGGAACGTAGGCCGACATGGTAACTTCCGCAAGCGGCATTCCGTTCAGCCAGCCGAAACGTTTTCCGAAGGTTTGTGTAAGGAGTCCATTCAACTCCATATTGCCCAGGCCGTCTTTGACGCCGACCACCTGCGGGACCTCAGCAAGCGCTTCCAAAGTTGAAAGTGAAAATGAAACATTATCACGCTGATATACTATGGAATTTAAGTCTGTACTTTCTGCGATGGTTTTGAAATAAGCAGCCAGACCTGCCTGTTCTCCAGTAACGAGATATGGAGGTAATATTAAATAACCGTCTGCCCCTCTATCCGCTGATATTCTGGCAAGTTCGAGGGAAGTTTGAATATTCCCGCCTACCCCTGTGTATACAGGTACTTTTCCAGCCGTGACGGATACGGCTACCTCTACCATCGCTTCATATTCCTCTTTACTTAACGAAGGATATTCCGCTGCTGCACATGCCACGAAAATAGCCTCGAGTCCCTCATCTAATAAAAATTGGATATTTTGGGCGAGTGCTTGTTCATCAAGCTTATTACTCGTTGTGAATGGTGCCACGGGAAATCCGAGTATTCCTTTAGGTGCCTTGCGAGTCTTATTCATTATTTATTCCCCCTTGTGTATTATTGTTTTATTGTAAGACAAATAGACCTTCTGGTCAATCGTATTTTTTTTATTTTCTGAAAAAACTAACATTACGTTAAACCTCAATAATTTCACTTCTACTATATACAAAAAAACACGATAATTAAGGAGCTAAAATGAAAAATGATTTACGAAAAAAAGCCATTGACAAACAATTTTATTTGTCTTACCATTGGACAAAACTAAATATTAAGAATTTTCACGAAGGAGGAACAGTTAACATTGTAAGCGGTATCAAATGAAAATATAATTAAATACGATTAAGGAAGTGAGTATATGAACGCTGAAGAAAAAGTTTTTCAACCATCTCCTAAACTACCAAGTGCCCAGAAAAAAACACGCACACGATGGTTCATTGTCTTTATGCTCTTTTTGGTCACTGCTCTGAATTATGCGGATCGTGCGACGCTATCAATTGCGGGTACGGACATGTCTGGTCAGCTTGGTCTCGATTCAGTCATGATGGGCTACGTTTTCTCCGCTTTCGCTTGGTCTTATGTAGCAGGACAAATTCCAGGCGGATGGCTTTTAGACCGTTTTGGCTCAAAAAAGGTTTACTTTTGGAGTATCACGTTATGGTCTGCCTTTACGCTTTTACAAGGGTTTCTAGGTTTTTTCGGTTCTGCCGGAACAGCTGTCATCGTATTGTTCGGCCTGCGTTTTTTAGTTGGATTGGCAGAAGCGCCTTCCTTCCCGGCCAACAGCCGCATCGTCGCTACATGGTTCCCAAGCCATGAACGCGGAACCGCGGCTGCCACTTTCAATTCCGCCCAGTATTTTGCAACCGTTCTCTTTGCACCGATCATGGGTTACATTACGTATAAATTTGGTTGGGAATATGTCTTCTTCTTTATGGGTGCTTTAGGAATCATCGTTGCTTTCATCTGGCTGAAAACGATTTATGGCCCGAAAGAACATCCTCGTATCAACAAAGCTGAGCTTGAATATATCGAAGCTGGCGGCGCTTTGATCAATATGGATCAAACCAGTGCAAATAAGGAGGAAAAGAAAGGCGTCAACTGGAATCATATTAAGCAGCTTTTATCAAACCGCATGCTGTTAGGTGTTTATCTAGGACAATATTGCATTACGACGTTAACGTACTTTTTCCTTACATGGTTTCCTGTGTACCTTGTACAAGAAAGAGGCATGACCATTCTTGAAGTTGGATTCGTCGCTTCCCTTCCCGCCATTTGTGGATTTTTTGGCGGTATTCTCGGAGGTACATTCTCGGATTTCTTGTTACGGAAGGGATTCTCATTGACTGTCGCCCGAAAAATGCCAATTGTTGTTGGGATGATTCTATCGATGAGCTTGGTAGCAGCAAACTATGTAGATACGGAATGGGTTGTCATTTTCGTTATGGCCCTTGCGTTTTTCGGTAAAGGATTTGGGGCATTAGGCTGGGCGGTTGTGGCCGATACCTCACCAAAAGAAATGTCCGGTGTCAGCGGCGGGCTTTTCAACACATTCGGTAACATTGCCGGCATTACAACACCGATCATCATCGGATATATCATTGCCACGACAGGGTCGTTCAATGGGGCGCTAGTCTTCGTATGTGCCAATGCTCTTGTCGCTATTTTAAGTTACTTATTCCTGGTTGGTGAAATTAAACGTGTAGAGTTAAAATCATAGTCAACTAAATATTCTAGTAGGGGGAAAAATTATGAACAATCAATTGCTTAAGGATAATGTAAAAGTCGGCACACCGGTAATTTCAGAAATGAGCGTTATTCCAGTTGCGGGCCATGACGGCATGCTGCTGAACTTAAGTGGTGCCCATGCTCCATATTTCACCCGGAACATTGTCATTCTAAAAGACAATGCGGGTAATACAGGTGTAGGTGAAGTTCCTGGGGGCGAAAAAATCCGCCAAACTCTAGAAGATGCCAAACAATTGGTTGTCGGCCAGTCCATTGGGGCATACAACAACATTCTGAATACCATCCGTAAGCAGTTTGGGGACCGCGATGCTGGAGGGCGCGGCCTTCAGACGTTCGATCTCCGTATTGCCATTCATGCCGTAACAGCATTGGAAGCGGCACTTCTTGATTTAGTTGGCCAATATTTAGGTGTTCCTGTCGCAGCCCTTCTCGGTGAAGGACAGCAGCGTGATAAGGTGGAAATGCTGGGCTACTTATTTTATGTAGGTAACCGCAATAAAACAGATCTTGGTTATTTAAGCGAACCGGAAGCGGAAGATGACTGGCTTCGCCTCCGTCATGAGGAAGCGCTGACACCCGAATCGATTGTCCGTTTGGCAGAAGCCGCCCATTCTCGCTATGGATTCAATGATTTTAAATTGAAAGGCGGGGTTTTACGCGGGGAGGAAGAAATCGAAGCGGTGACGGCACTTGCGGAACGCTTCCCTGAAGCCAGGATCACGCTTGATCCAAATGGCGGCTGGCTGCTTGAGGATGCGATTAAACTTTGCAGGGATCAGCATCATGTTTTAGCTTATGCGGAAGATCCATGCGGAGCGGAAAATGGTTTTTCCGCCCGGGAAATCATGACGGAATTCAGGCGTGCAACGGGCCTTCCAACCGCAACGAACATGATTGCAACGGACTGGAGGCAAATGGGGCACTCCATTCAACTTCAATCCGTGGACATCCCTCTTGCCGATCCTCATTTTTGGACGATGCAGGGCTCCGTCCGTGTCGCTCAAATGTGCAACGACTGGGGATTGACATGGGGATCACACTCGAATAATCACTTTGACATTTCACTTGCCATGTTTACACACGTTGCAGCAGCCGCACCAGGAAAAATCACTGCAATCGATACCCACTGGATTTGGCAGGATGGGCAGCGTTTGACGAAAGAACCTTTTAAAATTGTCGGCGGTATGGTCGATGTCCCTTCCAAACCTGGACTTGGAATTGAAGTGGATATGGAACAAATCGAGAAGGCACACCAGCTTTATAAACAAAAAGGACTTGGTGCCCGTGATGATTCAATGGCGATGCAATACCTGGTTTCCGGATGGAAGTTCAATCCAAAATCTCCTTGCCTTGTGAGATGATTTTTTTCCTACATTGCGTGCGTCTCTCTCTTTAGAGAGGCGCATTTTACTTTTTTTGGACGTAGGTCTTCTCATACTCACATGCAAATAAGTGTATTATATTATATAATTAGTCTTACAGTATGAATACATATAGGATTTAACAGAAAAGGGGTTACACAATGGAAGAATCGTCAAAGAAATTAGGCGTACAATCGGTACATCGCAACACTCTTTCACAACAAGTCGTGGATCAAATTGTGCATCTGCTCGTCAGCGGACAAATGAAAGCGGGCGACAAACTGCCTCCTGAAATGGAACTTATGAAAGAACTTGAAGTAAGCAGGCCTGTTTTACGTGAGGCGCTCAGTGCACTTGATACACTAGGTGTCATTACTCGAAAAACACGTGAAGGAACCTTTTTTAACGATAAAATCGGTACACATCCATTCTCTGTCATGCTGGCGCTGGCTACAGATAATTTACCAGCGATCATCGAAGCGCGAATGGCTTTGGAGTTGGGATTAGTAACGATGGCTGCCGAGAAGATCACAGACGAACAATTGGAGAAACTGCAAGTTACGATTGAGACGATTGCCAATAGTGAAGACAACGATTATGGAGAGGCCGATAAAGAATTCCACAAGATCATAGCTTTAAGTGCAAACAATCCCATTATTGAAGGCATGATCGATTCTTTATTGATTACACATAATAAAATTAATAGCCTGATTCAATTCAGAGAACGGGAACTGACTGTAAAGTATCATAAAGCCATCTATGCGGCACTTGCAGCACATGATCCTCATGAAGCATTTAGCCAAATGTACAAACACCTTGATTACGTCCGTCAGAAAGTCCTTCAATATTCTCACGCCAATTAATATATCGTTTGAGAGGTATCGCAGCAAACTGATGGATCACTCAGTGATCCAATTTCATAGGGAAAGTGGATTTTTTCTGGGAACCTATTTTGCTTCCAAGATTTCAGAGTTCAACTTATCTTTTAAATCCAATTGATAGCATAATTCTTTTTGAGAGAAAAACTGGATAGTAGTTCGAACTATCCAGCCCCCACTTATCCACTTTCGATTGAAATGACAATGTCAGGACTACCGAATGAAGTAGAAACTTCCTCTAGCAAATTGTCTGGCTAACCAAATTCCCCCTACAATGATCCCGCCTATGCTCCACTCAAAAAAATGCATCCCTGCTAACTAGCAGGAAAATATATCAGTCACTAAGTTCTTGACCATTCTTTTTAATTTACGGGCTTAATATGCACTCCAACCAGCATCTGCGGTGATGACAGTACCATTAACAAAACTGGAATCGTCTGAAGCAAGGAATAATGCCACTTTAGCGATTTCCTCAGGTTTGCCATTGCGTGGATTGATAGCCATACCCAATTGTTGGCGAGAGAAGCCAAACTCATTGATATTCGTCATGCTGGAACCAATATTGGTTTCAACTCCGCCTGGTGCTATTGCATTGCAGCGAATCCCTTTATTGGCATACATAAAGCCCGTGTTTTTTGTGAACCCAACGACTGCGTGCTTAGAGGCAGTGTATGCTGCACCTGCTCGAGCACCGTACAAACCGCCAGCAGAAGCAATATTGATGATGACCCCTTTTTGTTTTTCTAAAAAGATCGGCAACACCTTTCTAGTCGAACGCATGACGCTAGTCGTGTTAATGGCAAAAATCCGATCCCATCTAGAGTCTTCAATGTCTCCAGCCGGTTCCATGCCATCCATGATACCCGCGTTATTCACCAAAATATCCACCGTACCGTAAGTACTGACCGTGGTATCGATCAAATGTTGAATATCTTCCTCCACCGCCACGTTCGTTTTAATGGCAAAGGCCATTCCGCCATTCGCTTTTATTTCTTCTACCGTTTCGTTCGCACCATCAAGATTTAAATCCGATACGACGACTTTCGCACCTTCTCTAGCATAATCTATAGCAATTTGTTTTCCCATGCCTGATGCTGCACCTGTCACTACTGCAACTTTGTCTTGTAATTTCATTATGAACTCCCCCATTCATTCTAGTGAAGTGATACTTATTGTACAGATGTTCATTAACTACCTTCCTTTATAGTATAATTAGTTTCAGTAGGCTTATACAATCAGCAAATGATGACCTCGATGTTGAACAATGAACAGAAAGTGGTCATTATGTTCATTAAAAGCACAATAACGAACAAAGGGTGAAGAAAATGACTGATAATAACACTGGGATTGATAGAAGGATCAGGAAGTCCAAAATGGCTTTGAAAGAATCCCTCATATCATTAATGCAAAATAAGGATTTCAGGGATATATCGATTACTGACATTGTAGAACTCGCCGACCTTAATCGGGGTACATTTTATAAACACTATCAGTACAAAGAGGAACTGCTTGAAGAGGTCATGGAAGATGTCATTGCCGATTTGATCATATCTTACCGGGAACCTTATAAGAACGTTGATACTTTCACCATCAATGAACTAACCGCTTCAGTCATCAAAATATTTGAACATGTAGCTAACTATGCAAACATTTATACCCTTATCCTAAAGACGAATGCATGGCCTACATTACTGGAAAGGATTTGTAATGAGTTAAAGAAACTTCCATTGGAGGACCTGGAAGATTACCGGCCGAACCCTAAGATCAATATAGAACTTGCCTCCAGCTACCAAGCGTATGCGATATTAGGCATGATCATCGAATGGGTCAACACTGGCTTTAAATATAGCGCTGGCTATATGGCTGAACAGTTGCTTGAAATCCTGAATAATAAATCGGTAAATTCCGTCTTTAAAATAAACCATAACATTTTAAAGCAGGAATAAGAGGGCTGCATCGGCAACCCTCTTAAGCCTATTAAAACGCCTGTCCTTTGGAAAGAAACCTTGTTACGGCAGCCAAGAAAGCTGGTAAATTATCTTCATGGACAAAGTGTCCGGCATCCTCTATCGTCACCAATTCGCAATTCGGAATAAGCTCGGAAACCTCCTGCAATTTGTTTTGGGGAATATGGCTCGACCCGCCCCCTATAACAAGCGTCGGCATCATAATATCGGTAAGGCGCGCCCACCATTTGGGATCGGGTTCATTAAGCTGCTGTAGAATCGAAGGCACTACCTGCCAATCAAACGGCAGTGGGACAGCAGGTTTGGAAGGAACCTCCATTGGCTTATCCGAAAAAGGAGGAGGCGTGTCTTCGACAATCAACCTATCTATCCTCGAAGGATAAGTTTGCGAGAACAGATAGGAAACTGTTCCCCCCATGGAATGCCCCATTAGCGAAAACCTTCCCAAATTAAGCGCATCCGCAAAATGAAGCAAATCATCGCACATCAATTCAAAAGTGTATGTATTAGTTCTCGCACTCCCACCGTGGCCCCGTTGATCTAAGGCTAAAACACGATAATTTTCTCCTAATGCGGCAGCCGCTTGATCCCATGAATCTGCACTTTTCCCCATCGCGTGAAGAACAACAAGCGGCGGTGCAGAAACATCCCCGCTCTCCCGATATTGAAACGTGAGGCCATTCAACTCAATTTGATTAACCCGTATTTCCATCTCCATTCATCTCCTAGGATCGGATTCGTCATTTTGAACCCGATATATTTAATAAAAACCTCCTAGAATACTATGTTCTCTATAATTAAATTATACTTTTTATGCCTTCACCCATTTATTCGCCCTAACCGGCGATTTATTCGACCTTTACCACATTTATTCATCCTTTAGCCTAGCGGAATTGACGGCAGCGAAGTAATCCATGACAAATAACCGAAATTGCTTGGCTACTGCGGTGAAGTAGCGTTTTTCTGACCAGCCAAGCCCTATTGTTCTTTGACAAACAGGTTCTGTTATTCGGATTTTATGGGATAATGATCCGGTTTGATGAAGCCATGTCAATTCGGATACGAAGGCGATCCCCAACCCTTTCCTGACAAGGTCCGAGATGACAGCTGGTTCATCTCCTTCGAAGGCGATGTGCTGGACGAATCCCGCTTCGAGGCAAAATTGGTCGGTTAGGCTGCGGAACCCGAAGCCTGTATTCATACTGATGAATGGTTCATCTTTCACTTCTTTGAGTGTTATGCTTTCCCTGCCAGCCAGCCGGTGATTGGGAGGCACGATCAAGTATATTTCTTCGGTGATCAGCGGTTCCCACCTTAAGTCTGGTCCTTCGATCGGAACGGACGATATGCAATAATCGATTTCTCCTTCAATTAAAAGCTGCTTCATTGATGATATGGATTTTAGGAATTGTTGAAAACGGACATCCGGGTACTGAGATAAAAATGCACCCAATAAATCAGGCAGGACCCTGGGAATGGTAACGGCCAAAGTGATGTTCTTTTGGTCTTGATCTGCTAATTCCACTATTTCGCGCCTTCCTTCATTCAGTTCCGCAAAAGCGCGTTCGACCCGGTTCAAGAATATTCGGCCGGCTGCATTGAGCTTGATTTTCCGGTGTTCCCTATCGAAAAGTGCGACACCCAAATCCTCTTCAAGCCGGGATATGGTTTTACTGAGGGATGGCTGAGCTATTTGAAGTTGTTCCGCAGCCTTCGTCATATGTTCCAGTCGTGCTACAGTTTGAAAGTACTGCAGCTGTAATATTTCCATTTTCCCACTCTTTTCGCATAGATTTAAATCTATTATTACATAATCAATTATGTATTATACAGTATCTAAAAAAGCCATTATCATGAAATAATCTCTTATTTAGAAAGGGCAGGCTCAATAATGAAAGGTTTACAACTTGTATTGCAAGATATTAAAGCAATGTGGAAACATAAACACGGGAGAATCGCCTTGATTTTCCTTTTGGTCGTTCCATTGATTTACTCTGGTTTCTTCTTGGCTGGATATTGGAATCCTTATGGACAGTTGGATCAGCTCCCTGTAGCAGTGGTCAATCTCGATAATGGTTCGGAAATGGACGATAAGCCAGTCCAAGCTGGAGATGATTTCGTTAAAGAATTAAAAAAGCAAAAAGAATTGGACTTTCACTTTGTCACGGCAAAAAAGGCTAATACAGGTCTTGAAGAAGGTACCTATTATTTGGTTGTCACGATTCCGGAGGATTTTTCGGAAAATGTCACGACTTTAATGGATGAAAAACCGGAAAGAGCTAAACTTTTGTATACTGTCAATCCAGGTAAAAACTTCGTTGCCTCACAAATCAGCTCAACTGCTGTTGAAAAGATGACTGCAAAAATCAACGCAAGCATTACGAAAGTCTATTCTGAAGGCATCCTTTCAAAATTCCAGGAGGTTTCTAAAGGCTTGGCGAATGCCGGGGATGGAGCAGAAGAGCTTCAACAAGGAACGGCGGAAGCGAAAAGCGGCAGTGAAAAATTGGATGATGGCATTCAGGATTTAAATGATGGCGCCCAGAAACTGCACACAGGAAGCACCAAGCTCTTGGATGGACAAGAAGCCTTAGCTGATGGTGCGAAAGGATTAACATCAGGTTCGAAGAACTTGTATTCCGGCATGAAGCAGCTATCGGATGGACATCACTCATTGGAAAGTGGGATGAATGAAGTAAGTCAGGGTGTTGAGGACTGGTCAGCCGGAAATAAAAAATTGATGCAAGGGCAAGAACAGGCTGCCGATACAGCGAATACTCTTAAGAAACAATTGGATGCCTATATGAAAAGTCATCCTGATGCAATAAAGGATCAAGACTTCAAGCAAATCATTGCCCTATCAGAAGGGTTAACCAAAACAGCCGCCACTTTAAATGCCGGTCAAAGGCAATTGGGAGAAGGTGCTGAAAAAGTGGCTGATGGACAAGAGACCATTCAAACCGGGATGAATGCCTTTGGTGATAAAATGGCACAAGCTACTTCAGGTGCCAAGCAATTAAACGAGGGGTCTCTAGAATTCGCGAATGGTTTCTCTAATTGGACAAATGGTTTCTCCACTTTAAATGCCGGAATCGTTTCGCTAGCTGGCGGAAGCAGCCAACTAGCCAGTGGATCAACGGAACTACAAGAAGGACTGGCTTCGCTGGAAACGGGCTCAAGCAAGTTATCCTCCAAGCTTAATGAAGCTGCCGATAAAACGGCTAGTCTTCAGTACGACGATTCGACCACTTCAATGTTCTCTGAACCCGTGCAATTGGTCCAATCCAATTTATCCGAAGTTCCTAACTATGGTACCGGAATTGCCCCTTATTTTCTGTCTTTGGCCTTTTATGTAGGCGGCATCATGGCTTCCAATATCTTGCCGCTTGGCCGCAGGCAGAATCTTAGGGTTACCGGAACCGTTCATTTCACGAATAAATTAATGCTAGTATATGTAATCGGCTTGATTCAGGCAGTGCTAGTGGATGCAGTGGTCCTGCTTGGATTCCATTTACATGTAGCAAGTGTCCCTGTATTCATTCTATCTAGCATCATCGTTTCATTTACCTTCATGACGTTCATTCTTATGCTGGTGACCGTATTCGGAGTGGTCGGAAAATTCGCGGCCGTGACCCTTCTCGTGTTCCAATTGGCTACATGCGGCGGAACATTCCCAGACGAACTGGGCATGTCGCTATTGACGAAAATCGGTCAATTTTTACCTATGGCCCATTCACTAAAGGAACTTCAAGAGGTCATCTCCTTAGGCGGCTGGGAAAACTTGCAGGTGCAGATGTGGATCCTACTTGCCTATCTCGTTTCTGCCGCGATCATTGGCTGGATAGCCAGTCATATCCAGCATGCAAAAGTAACTTCAGAGGAAGTGACATCTTGATGTAAAAAAAGCGCAGTGCAAATGGCACTGCGACTTTTTTGTATAAAAGTGAAATCACCGGGTAAAACATATTTGATTCATGGGTCGATTTAAATAGGTGATAGGTCGAATATTTCCAACGTGGGTCGAATTTAATCGGCGGTAGGTCGAATTTACTCCAGCGGGGGTCGAATTTAATCGGTGATAGGTCGAATTATTCCAGCGGGGGTCGAATTTAATCGGCGGTAGGTCGAATTATTCCAACGTGGGTCGCATTTAATCGGGGGTAGGTCGAATTATTCCAACGTGGGTCGAATTAAATCAGGGGTAGGTCGAATTTACTCGAGCGGGGGTCGAATTACTCCAGCGTAGATCGAATAATTCGCTGTAGCCTGAATTAATTCCGCTGTAAATCAAACTAGATGGCTGATGTTATTAAAAAAAGCCCTATGCTGCCTGAACGATTCAGGCGGCATAGGGCTTTTTAATGTTTCATTTAAGCGGTTTGATCTTTTTTCATAGCTGGTTTTTCTTCAGCTGGCCATGCACGCTTAATGAATAATGCCAGAATCAGCGCCACACCGGCAATGAAGGTAGATACAAAGAAGGAGAAGTTAATTCCATCCAGCATTGCCTGCATCCCGATTTGGGCTTTCATTTGGCCCATCACCTCAGCGGTGGGCTGGCTTGTTAATTTGCTCATCGCTTTCGTCATTAAATCTTCGGCAGTAGAAGCTGCACGGTTAGACATGACCGTAACGAGCAATGCCGTACCGATCGCACCGGAAACTTGGTTCAGTGTGTTATTCATGGCTGTACCGTGCGGGTTCATGCGGGCTGGCAGCGAGTTCAAACCATTTGTCATGATCGGCATCATGGACATTGACATCCCGAAGGAACGAACGGAAAACAGGATTACAATTTCTGTATACGTAGTTTCCATTGATAATTTACTTAGCAAATACGTAGTTACCACGGTGATAAGCAATCCGATTGAAGCAAGGATGCGGGCACCGAACTTATCGAAAAGCTTACCGGTGACCGGTGACATGAGGGCCATTAATAACGCACCTGGAAGCATCAGTAATCCAGAATCGAATGGTGAAATGCCACGTACTGTTTGTGTGTACATCGGAATTAAGATCATCCCCGAGAACATCGCCATGTTCAGTACGATTGAGATCGTTGCGGATAAAGCGAACATCGGGTGCTTGAAGATCTTGAACTCAAGCATTGGTGTTTCCATTTTAAGCTGGCGTGTTATGAAAAGGATCAGGGAGATGGCACCGACAATCAGTGTGCCGTATACCTCAAGGCTATCCCAACCTTTGCTGCCTGCCGAACTGAATCCGTAAAGCAAACCGCCGAAGCCTAAGCTTGAAAGGATGACCGATATTTTATCGATTGAGATATTGACTTTTTCCTTGTGGTCTTTAAGTTTAAAGAAGCCGAAAATAAGAACAAGTAAAGCTAGCGGAGTAATGAAATGGAATAGCATTCTCCAATCATAATGTTCGATGATCCAGCCTGAAAGCGTCGGCCCGATTGCAGGGGCAAACATCATGACCAAACCGAATAGTCCCATTGCCGAGCCCCGTTTTTCAACAGGGAAAGAAGTTAAAAGTACGTTCATTAATAATGGCATCATGATTGCCGAACCGGCAGCCTGAACCATACGTGCGCTCAATAATAGCGGGAATACATGCGCTACACCTGCCACGATTGTCCCGATTGAGAATAGGAGCATGGCTGTCAGGAACAGATTACGTACCGAATATTTTCTTATTAAGAAGGCAGTTGTCGGAATCATGATTCCGTTCACGAGCATGTAGCCAGTTGTCAGCCATTGAACTGTGGAAGTCTCTATTCCCAGGTCTATTTGAATTGATGGCAGTGCAATATTTAAAAGGGTTGAATTCAGTATCGATATGAACGCCCCGACCATCAGTATGGCCAAAATGCCATACGAACCCTTTTTCTCATTTATTTGTGCAGTACTCACTTTTTATCTATTCCTCCATTCAAACTATTGGTTCATTTAATTATACGAGCGGTATATTCCAATCTCACAAAATCAATAATATACCCCTAGTTCAATTTTTGCAATAGAAATTTACTGGTTTAAATAAGGGTTTGTGCTGTCATGAAAAATAGAGTACGATTAAATTTATACAAGCAGTATAATGAAAATTAGGTGATATGATGAATAATCGAAGGCAGAATGTCATCGATACGGCTCATAAGCTTTTTATTGACAAAGGCTACCAAGCGACGTCCATCCAGGACATTCTAGACGGCAGCGGTATATCAAAAGGTACATTTTATAATTATTTCCCTTCGAAGGGTGAATTATTTATAGCCATTTTCCGTTCCTTTTATACAAAGATTCGCCATGAACGGGAAAAACTGTTGATTGGTCAAGATTCCGCCGATATTGAAATTTTCATCCGGCAGCTAGAACTGCAATTAATGGTGAACAAGCAAAGCAAATTGCTTATCCTGATTGAAGAAGTCCGTGTTTCCAACGATGAAGAATTAAAACAATTCATCAATAAAACGCTATTGTTGAGCTTACGCTGGATGTATAACCGTTTTATCGATATCTTCGGGGAAAGCAAAAAACCCTATCTTTTAGATAGCGTCATTATCTTTCATTCGATGATGACCCACATGAATCATTTTAGTTATCGTGCTAATCCGGCCGGTACACCGGACATACAAATTATCCGCTATTGCATGAACCGCATTGTCCATTTAGTCAATGAAGTGGCTGAAAGCGGGGAACAGATCATCGATCCGGAACTAATGGACACATGGTTTCCAAACTTTACAAACCACCTTGAACCTTGCCATAATGATTTGCTTCATTCCACCACGGAATTGAAAAAAGCGATAAACAAAGCTTTTCCTTGCGATGAAAATCGAACAAGAGCCATTGAATTGGTCGACTTCATCCAAGATGAGCTAATGCAGTCTGACAAACCGCGAGAATTCTTGATAGAAAGTTTGCTGGCCACTTTGAAGACTAGATATGCTTCTCAGGTCCAAGCATACATTGATTCTTTTGAAGAAAGCATCAACTCTTGCTTGAGCCGTTGAAGATTGAAGACACACGCACCTACCGAAATCGGCAGGTGTTTTTTTACGGCTTCTTGCATTGCCCCGATTTTATAAAAAGAGTGGTTTTATAAAAGGTGCCTAAGGAAACACTATCCTTATCATAATAAAGGGAGGTCTACCCACTTGAGTGTGAAAGAGAATGCTTTGTCCATACTGGCTCTGGGCGGAGTGAATGAAATCGGTAAAAACATGTATGTGGTTCAATATGCAAACGATATCGTCATTATTGACTGTGGTGCCAAGTTTCCTGATGAAAGTTTATTAGGAGTCGATTTAATCATTCCTGATATTTCCTTTCTCCAGGAGAATAAGGAGAAGATCCGGGCTTTGATTGTTACTCATGGGCATGAAGATCATATTGGCGGTATCCCCTATTTCTTAAAAAAATTGAATGTACCCATTTATGCCACACGTTTAACACTAGGTTTGATTGAATTGAAATTAAAAGAACATAACCTTTTGGGTGATACGAAGTTAATCCAGATCGACTCGGATTCAAGATTGGAATTCGGAGAGATGGTTCTCGACTTTTTCAAAACGAATCATAGTATACCCGATTGCCTTGGTGTCACCATGCGAACGCCAGAAGGCACGGTCGTTCATACAGGGGACTTTAAGTTTGACTTGACTCCCATGAATGATCAGTATCCCGATATTCATAAAATGGCCAAGATCGGGAGTGAAGGTGTTTTGGTTTTATTATCGGAAAGCACGAACGCTGAACGTCCCGGCTCCAGTCCCTCGGAGCATCTCGTTGGCAGCCATATCGAAGAGGCCTTCATGCAGGCAAAACAGAAAGTCTTTCTTTCGACCTTCGCTTCAAATGTAAATCGAGTTCAACAAGTTGTGAACGCTGCACAGAAGACAAACCGGAAACTTGCCCTAATTGGACGTAGCATGGTGAACGTCGTATCCGTTGCCATTGAACGCGGCTACCTCGAGGTACCTGATGGGATGCTTATCCAACCACATGAAGTCGATAATTATGCGCCTGAAAGGATCGCGGTTTTATGTACAGGAAGTCAAGGAGAGCCGTTTGCTGCCCTTTCCCGCCTTTCCAGTTCAAATTATCGGGATATGAGTATACTGCCTGATGATACAGTGATTCTTGCCTCCACTCCAATACCCGGAAATGAACGGGATGTTTCACGAATCATCGACAACCTATTTCAACTTGGTGCCAAAGTCATTTACGGTTCTGGGACTGTAACAGGCATGCATGTATCCGGACATGCCTATCAGGAAGAGTTGAAGCTCATGCTTACCCTTATGAAACCGAAGTATTTCATTCCAATTCACGGTGAATATCGGATGTTGCACCAACATCGATTACTGGCTGAGTCTGTCGGGGTAGAGAAGGGCAATACTTTCATTATCAGTAATGGCGATGTGGTGGATATTGAAAACTCCGTTGCCCGTCAAACGAGAAAGGTGGCTGCCGGCAATACCTTTGTTGACGGTGTCGGCGTTGGTGATGTTGGAGAAATCGTTCTGCGGGACCGTAAGCAGCTTTCCGAAGATGGCATGCTCGTAATCGTCATAACATTAAGCAAGTCGGAACGAAAAATAGTATCAGGACCCGATACAATTTCCCGTGGATTTGTATATGTTCAAAATTCCGAGGACCTCCTTAAACATGTGAATCGTCTTGTCACGAAAACGGTCAACGACTTACAAAGTGAAAAGATATACCGTTGGAACATCATCAAACAAACCATAAAGAAGGAATTGGGGCACTATCTCTTTACTCAAACTAAGAAAAAGCCAATGATCCTTCCGATCATCATTGAAATTTAGCACCAAATCGAAAGCACACAAAAAGGAACTAGACTTCGTTAGTCGAGTTCCTTTTTTTCAATCAAGTTCTGATTTACTGGCTTTTGCGGCCATCGCCTTGTTCTTATTCCAAACCTTGAATTTCATGAAAACGGCGGCAAGACCGATGATCACGATGAATAAAAGGCTGATGAAAAAACCTGGACGTATTTCTTTTTCAAGCAAAGTGCCACTGACCGCCGCTAAAATTAAAAGAAGTCCGAAAACGGCCGTGATCTTACTCCAAATCTTATTTTCCAAGATTTTAAATGAAGAAAGAATGATGAATGCCCAGTTATACAAAAGTAATATTCCAGCAGATGTTGTGATGTATTCATAAATCTTGCCTGGCAGGAGCAAGGCAGTGATGATTGACCCTAAAAGTCCTAAGGCTCCAAGACCAAGTGAAGGCAGTGGAAGGTCCTTGAATTTCTTGATCTTTTGCATGAATAATGAGGGTGCGTTCCCGTCATTGGAGAGTGTTACCAAAAGATTGGTTACACCAAAAAGTGAAGCGGTCATCGTCGAGAAACCAGCTATTATAATTGCACCATTAAATACGTGCGGGAAAAATGTCAGATGATAGCTGTCCAATGCCGAAACGAATGGACTTTCTTTTTCACTGAATGCCCCTAACGATATCATGGTTACGGCTAACCCCAATGAAACCACATATATGATGGTTAGAACCAAGAGCATGATCGTCCCTGCCTTTGGCGCATCTTCTTTCTTTTTAAGCTGCATCGCCATCAGTCCAATGACCTCAATGCCGCCAAACGCATAAAAAGCATAGATTAGTGATGTCCAAAACCCTTTTAACCCTTTTGGAAATAATTCATTGAACTTATTCGGAAAGGATGGCGGTTTCCCTCCATCAAGACCAAACCAGCCGAAAACGGCACATATTGCTATAATGATAAACATTATGATTGCTGCTGTCTTAATTACCGCAAGGATGTTTTCCACCCTGTCGAACCCTTTTGTTCCCAACAATACCACCACGATTGAAACAATTGCGAATCCGGATGCAAATAGCCACAGCGGTACTTTCGGGAACCAAAATTGAGATAATAGCGAAAGCGCAGTAAGCTGGCTTCCCATGATCAATATATTGGAGGACCAATAATTCCAGCCACAGCTAAAGCCAGCCCATCGTCCAAATGCTTTATTGGCATAATAACAAAAAGAACCCTCTTGAGGATCGGCCGCAGTCATCTTGGCAAGCAGATTATAAACGATGTAGGTACCTAGTGCAGCTAATACAAATGAAAATACAATGGATGGCCCCGTCGTTTTTATCCCTATAGTCGATCCAAGGAAATACCCTGTCCCGATCGTACAGCCTACACCGACCAATGATAGCTGCCACCATTTCATATCGCCTTGTTGTTCACCTGATGCATTAGAATCTTGGACAGCCTTCCCTTTCGCTGAACTGCAATTGGCTTTTGTCGTCATGACATTCCTCCTCCTTCCATCATTCATAGTGTTGATATTGCCACAATGAATTATGCAAGGAAGAAGTTTTCAAATACCCTACCTTATGTAATAAACTAAAGCATTGTGCTTTATAATATGATGGCAGAAATACCTTGATATGCAAAATAAACCCCAAAGCCTACCAATGATAATCCAGAGATGATCGAAATGGCCATTAAGCTTTTTTCATTTAAGAACCTGCGAAATCCATTCGTTAATGCCGCTACAAAAAAATCCCAACAGGTAAGCCCAAGGAAGATCATCCCGCTATAAATGAAAAGTTGGGATGTCCCATAACTTGAAGCTGTTTTAGCTAAAACAGATCCATATATCCCCAACCAAAATAAAATGGATAATGGACTGGTCACAGACATGATGAACCCTGTCAAAAAACAGGAAATTAAAGAATCTTTATTCCTATATTCATTTAATAATATCGTATTGACCCGCAAAACACTTTCGACCCCAGAATAAATAAGCACGAATCCCCCAAAAAGCCATAGAAAAATCTGGACAATCGGAATTTCTAAAAACCTTACCATACCTATATACACTAAAATCATGAACAAGGCATCTGCAATCATCGACCCTGCCCCAACGATCCAGGCATGCCAAAACCCGTTCTTGATTCCTTTATCGATACGAGCAGAGTTCACCGGACCGATCGGTGCTGCAAGGGTAAGTCCCAAGAAAAAGTAACTCAGCAGTAAATGTACACTCAAAAAGCATCACTCCTTCGAGCTAGTTCATGACTTGTACATTTTATGTGACAACCCTCGGCCTATAACCACTTGCCATAAAAAATTTCCCGATTTACAAACAAAAAAAGCCGTGGGAAAGCCCGGCTTTTTCGGAGAACTTCTATAGAAACCTATTAGGCAGCAGCTTCTTTTTTATCTGAGCTAATGAATTTCATAACAATCAAAACGATGCCTATACCAATGATCCCTGAAATGATATAGGTCAAATTGATATGATTTTTCATGACAAGGGACATGACCGGAGGGCCTGCCGCAACTCCAATGAACCTTGATGACATATAGAAGGAAGTTATCGTACCCCGCTGTTCCTTTTTTATATTTTGAGTGATGATTGCGTCGAGTGTCGGCAATAACGCACCAATCGCTATGCCCACCAAACTCGTTACGAGTAATAAAAGGAAAACCTTGTTTTTTGTAAAACCGACAAATACAAGGCTGATTGAAAGAACAGCTATACTGATCATGATGATTTTTTTCATGATTGGTAATTCACCCTTGATTTTTTTCCCGGCAACATAAGAAGATACACAAAGGAAAAACAGCGGGATCGCTATTACTAAACCTTTTTTAACTCCATGCAAATCATGGATTTTTTCCAGATTATCAGACAAAAAGAAAAGAACACCAAACAAAACCAACATGACAAATACACCAATCAGGAAAACTGTATATAACCATTTCCCTTCCTGCTTGAATATTTTTTTCGTATCATGCCAGAATTCTTTGAATTTCTTCGGATCATCCTTCTCCTTTGGTACCTTTATAAAGAAAAAGACCAAGACAATAGATATTAAACTGAAGAATGAAATTGAGAAGAATGGTAAAAACCAGATAAATGCAGCAAACAGGGAACCCAGTATTGGACTCAGTACTTTCCCAAATGTATTCGAGGTTTCTATGATTCCTAAACAAGAACTGGTTTTTTCATCATCATCCTTGTATAGATCCCCCACCAGAGGCAAAATGATGGGCGAGGCCCCAGACGCCCCAATCCCTTGCAATACCCTCCCAATGATGATCCATGTGTATGGATTCTCCATTTTCCATGATGCATAACCTGCGATCAAGCCGCCGATAAGGGCTAGGATCAAGCTTGGCAGAATCACCATTTTCCGTCCAAATCTATCTGATAAATAACCCGCTATAGGAATTAAAAAAATGGATGCTACGGAATAGCTTGTTATAACCATACTTGATTGAAATGAAGATATTCCCACCTTTTCCTCGAAAATGGGCAAAACCGGGATAAGCATTGAATTTCCAAGTGTCATTACCAATGGAATCGATGCCATACTGATCAGGCACCATACGCTTACATCTTTATTTTGCTTCTCATGACCTTCCATACTTACACTCCTCATCCATTATAAAAGCAACTTATTGCATAAAAGGTAACATTGTGAAACTAATTTGTTTTGCATCATTATAGATGTCTTCAATTATTATGTTATAGCGCAGAAAGATTTATTCAGTAGCGCTTTACCCAAAATTACCCCTATTACCTTTAAAACAAAAAAACCATTCTGTTTAAGAATGGGTCAGACTGTTGACAAACTCGATATTAATTAAGATTGCCTACATTTTTTTGAGGGAGTGTAAAATATGAACGATGATTTCCACTTTAGGCACTCGCTTTCCGCGGGCGGTCCGGGAGCCTCCTCGGCGCTCTTGGCGCCTGTGGGGTCTCCCTTGGACGCGCTTTTCCCGCAGGAGTCTCGTACCTTCCGTTCCAATCAACTTTGTTAAAATTGCAATTGGAGCCCCTTTTGTCTACAAACTCAACCCATTCTGTTTAATAATGGGTTTCATCCTTTCGTCTTTATAAAAGAATAATATTCCTTTTTTCACAATCCTTTAATATTTGGTCATTCCATACCGAAACCTGAACCTCGCCAATATGTGCTTTCTTCAGCAGAAACATGCATAATCTGGATTGCCCTATTCCTCCACCTATTGAATACGGAAGCTTTCCTTCCAATACGGCCTTATGATAATCGAGCACCTTACGATTTTCGTTTTTGGATAATCTTAATTGTTTTAACAGTGACTTTTCATCTACTCGAATTCCCATTGAAGAAACTTCAAAAGCACATTCCAAGAGTGGATTCCATAAAATGATATCTCCATTTAGGTCCCAATCATCATAATCCGGTGAACGTCCATCATGCTTTTCCCCCGATTGTAACTCTCCGCCAATTTTCATGATGAAAATTGCACCATATTTATTCGCTGCCACATTCTCCCTTTCCTTCGAAGTCAGATTCGGGTATAAATCCTCCAACTCCTGGGTCGTAATGAAGTGAATGTCATCAGGTAACACAGGCTTAAGCAGATGATGGAATTCAAACATATAACATTCGGTCGATTTAATGGCTCTATATATTTTTTTCACTTCAGATTTTAATGTATCTACGTTACGCTGTTCCTTCGTTATGACTTTCTCCCAGTCCCATTGATCCACAAATAAAGAGTGTAAATGATCAAGTTTTTCATCACGTCTTATCGCATTCATATTTGTGTAAATGCCTTCATCACACGCCAAACCATACCTAGATAGAGTGATTCTTTTCCACTTCGCCAAAGATTGAACCACTTCGATTTGTTTATTCTTAATATCCAGAGCTTCAAAGGTAAGAATCCGATCCACACCATTTAAATTGTCATTTATGCCATTACCTTCATTTAAAATAATAGGTGCTGATACTTTAATCAGGTTTAACGCATTTGAAATTCCTTCTTCAAAATGATTCTTAATTTCATTTATTGCAATATCCGTATGCATGATATCAAGAATTGTTTTGTATTTATTCGGCATCGATAATTCAGGCATAATTATCCTCCAATTCCGCTTTGAATAGCGCATGCATTAAAATTGGCGTCTTTCCATTTGACTAAATTACATTATGAAGGAGTTTTCTGTGTTGTTACAAAAACACCATGTCACGACTAGGTACATCCATAAGCAGCAAACCGGACAATGATTCACCATATCCACTCAAAAAAAGGGTCAAAAATGTGGTACAAGTCCAATTATCTGAATACATTCAAATAAGTGAAGATGTAACAAACGATGAGGTGATGAATTGGGTGTTTTTTTCAGCTATGTATTATTAGGCTTATCACTGGCGGCTCCTATCGGTCCCATAAATGCTGCTCAATTGGACAAAGGAATCAAGAAGGGTTTTTGGCATGCCTGGGTTTTTGGCTGGGGTGCCATTTTAGCTGATTTTGTATTTATAGCCCTCGTCTTTTTCGGTGTCGTCCACTTTTTGGACAACTCCTTCATGAAGACATTTTTATGGCTGTTTGGATTTTTCGTCCTGACCTATACCGGAATCGAAAGTCTGTTAAGTGCAGGTAAGATTGAAGTGAATGCGCGAAAAGCGAAAGATTCCCTTATTTCTTCATTCCTGACAGGATTCATCATGTCCCTTTCGAATCCTTTATCCATTTTGTTTTGGCTTGGAATTTATGGATCCATTCTGGCAAACTCCGCTTCAAAATATGATATGGATCAATTGCTTTTATACAGTTCAGGGATCCTTGTCGGCCTCTTAACCTGGGATTTCGCAATGGCCATCATCGCCAGCACCTTCAGACGCATTTTATCCAAACCCATTCTAATGGGCATCTCGATCATTTCAGGAATATCCCTTATAGGGATTGGCATTTACTTTGCAATCCAAGCAGCCAAGGCTTTATTTACATAAAGAGTTTACTCTTACATTCATTAAATATATAAAATAGGCAGCCCATTTTAATGTCCATCTTTGCCCATGTCGGAAACTTATCCCTCTTTGTTCATAGCTTTCAAAGGGTAAACACAAAGGGAGGATTTCTTAAATGTATAATAATTATTACCCTTATAATGTTCCATATTATAATGATCCATATTATTATGATAATTCTTATGCCAATTTGCCTTATTATGATCACAGAATGCCAGTACAAACACTGGTTCCATTAGCTACTATTCAGAGTCATTTAAACGCAGGCCGACAAGGTCATTGTTTCAGAGGTATTTGGGGTAACACCGAGCACACCTTTATTTTGATGGGGTTCAATGCTGCTACTGGTATGGTACAAATACTCGAAGGTGGCATCCCGAATGAGATTCATCATACAGATATAGTCGGATTACAATATCTAGGATTAACCTGCCCTGTCGGTGGCGGCGGTCAAGGTGGCGGTCAAGGTGGCGGACAAGGTGGCGGTCAAGGCGGACCGGGCGGTAACTGTTTCCAGCAGTTCGTTCAGGGCGTTGGCTGGGTATGGATTTGTAGATAGAAAAAAGACAGCCGAAATATTCCGGCTGTCTTTTTTTATCCAAATCTAATCCAATGGGCATTTACTCGTGAGTTCCGGATTAAGCTGCTTTTTTGTTAGTTGCCGCGTTCTTTTATTTGCTGTACCATTTTCTTAATGAACATTTCTATTGCGACATTTTCAAATGCTTGTTCCCCGTATTTCCGGACATTCACTTCATTTTCTTTCTCTTCTTTATCTCCAAGAACCAGCATATATGGGATTTTTCCCATTTGTGCTTCCCTGACTTTATACCCCAGCTTTTCATTCCTATCATCGATTTTCACTCTTATGCCTTTATTCTTCAGTTCTTTTTGAACCTTTAAACAATAGTTCAAATGAACCTGTGAGACAGGGATGATCTGTACTTGCACCGGAGCGAGCCATACGGGAAATGCACCGGCAAAATGTTCTATCAGAATTCCAAAAAAACGATCGATCGATCCATAAATGGCACGATGAATGACGACCGGACGGACTTTTTCATTATTTTCATCAATGTAAGTCAGATCAAATTTATCGGGCATTTGAAAATCAAGCTGGATTGTTGCACATTGATGGCTTCTTTTTAATGCATCTTTAATATGAAAATCAATTTTTGGTCCATAAAATGCCCCGTCCCCTTCATTTACTTGATAATGTATCCCGATGCTTTCCAGAACATTTTTCAAGGCTGTTTCAGAAGCTTCCCAAAGGGAATCATCGCCCATTGAATCCTCTGGACGAGTCGAGAGCTCCACGGAATACTCGAATCCAAAAGTGCGATACACTTTATCAATCAGATGAAACACTTGTTTAATTTCACTTTCGATTTGATCCTTCCGAACATAAATGTGGGCATCATCCTGGCAAAATGTACGGACACGCAGCATCCCGTTCAATGCACCGCTATATTCATGACGGTGGACTTGACCGAATTCGGCCATCCGGATGGGTAAATCCCTGTAAGAATAAAGACTGTTTTTGAATATAAGCATATGACCCGGACAGTTCATTGGCTTCATCGCGAATTTTGTTTGATCCACCTCAGTGAAGTACATATTCTCATGGTAATGATCCCAGTGACCCGATTGTTCCCATAACCGCTGGTTCATCATGAAAGGAGTGCGAACTTCGTCGTAGTCAGCTTCAGTTTGAAGCTCCCGTGAGAACTTCTCCAATTCATTTCTAACAATTTGTCCTTTCGGTAAATAAAACGGCATTCCAGGGGCTTCCTCCGAAAACATGAATAACTCCAACTGCTTCCCTAATTTACGGTGATCGCGTTTAGCCGCTTCTTCCAGAAATTCAAAATGCTCCTGTAAATCTTTTTTCTTTTGGAAAGCAACGCCATACACCCTTTGAAGCACTTCATTTTGATTGTCTCCCCGCCAGTAGGCACCAGATACACGAGTCAATTTGAACGATTTTACAAATGAAGTGGATGGAAGGTGCGGCCCTCTGCAAAGATCGACGAATTCCCCTTGTTGATAAAGCGTTAATTTTTCACCATTAGGGATGTTCTTTGCTATATCCAACTTGAATGACTCCCCTCTGCCCACGAATAACTTTACAGCTTCATCATAAGTCGCTTCGACCCTTTTAATTTCCAGATTTTCACTTATGATATGCTCCATCTCTTTTTCAATGGCTTGTAGATCTTCTGAACTCAAAGGATGGTCTAACTTAAAATCATAGTAAAAACCATCTTCCACTACTGGCCCCATCCCTAATTCCACGTTTTGGTATAATCTTTTCACAGCCTGCGCCAAAACATGTGCCGATGTATGTCGTAACACTTGTAATCCTTCATCCGAATCCAGAGTCAAGATCGACAGTTCGGCATCCTTATTAAGCTTGTGACTTAGATCAACCAGTTGCTTACCCAGTTTTCCTGCTACTGCCTTTTTCCTTAAACTTGAGCTGATGGACCCTGCCACACTTTCCACCGTCACCCCTTGCGGATATTCCCTTTGCTGCCCATCCGGGAATTGAACTTTAATCATTTTTTCACTCATCACATAAACACCCCTTTTTTAATAATAAAAAAACGCACTCATCCCTATGCGAGGGACGAGTGCGTTTACCCGTGGTTCCACCCAATTTCCCATAAGCAAAAAACACTCATGGCTCTGGAGCTTGTAACGCAGCTTAGACGATATCAGTTACTCTTGTTCACCGATATAGCTCAAAGGCGGTAAATCAGTTTCCTAAGCCAGGAAGTTCGCAGCTGCCCTTCCCTCTCTGCAGACCGTAAAAATGATTCATGTCCTTATCATGGCAATAATTATAATAATATAAAAACGCACCCATCCCTAAGTAAGGGACGAGTGCGTTTACCCGTGGTTCCACCCAATTTCCCATAAGCAAAAAACACTCATGGCTCTGGAGCTTGTAACGCAGCTTAGACGATATCAGTTACTCTTGTTCACCGATATAGCTCAAAGGCGGTAAATCAGTTTCCTAAGCCAGGAAGTTCGCAGCTGCCCTCCCCTCTCTGCAGACCGTAAAAATGATTCATGTCCTTATCATGGCAATAATTATAATAATAAAAAACGCACCCATCCCTAAGTAAGGGACGAGTGCGTTACCCGTGATTCCACCCAATTTCCCATAAGCGAAAAACACTCATGGCTCTGGAGCTTGTAACGCAGCTTAGACGATATCAGTTACTCTTGTTCACCGATATAACTCAAAGGCGGTAAATCAGTTTCCTAAGCCAGGAAGTTCGCAGCTGCCCTTCCCTCTCTGCAGACCGTAAAAATGATTCATGTCCTTATCAATGCTTCTAAAAATGTAAATGGATTTTTATATTGTTATATATATTACAATATATTCCCATAAGTGACAACCTCAAATTTATTAATTTCATTACAAACACTAAATTGGTATAATTAGTAAAAAAGGAGTCTCTATGAAAAGTTTAAGCAATTGGTCTATCGTATTTGCAGTGATTGGTACACTATCATTTTGCTGTTCCCTTGCTTTAGCAAAAGCCTCCGAGCTGCTTATGATTTCAGGATTCGGTGCGTTGCTTATTGGTATGTTTTGCAGTTTAGGGGCCATGTTTATCAACGAAAAAGGGAAGTTGAAGTTTTTGGCTGTGGCTGCATTTTTTCTTTTAAGTTTCATTCTCGTTTGGAATGAGCCATTTCAAATTGTCAGGCTCTTGACCTGGATGAAAAATTAATCGAAATGAAAAACCCGTTCTTCATGACGGGTTTTTTGATGAGTTCAATCTTCATCGGCTATCGTTCGACTTGAATTCTTTATTCCAAGCCATAGCGTAAGTCCAGTGGTCCAGAGAATTAGCGTACATCCGAAGCCGAGCAATGATAACGGTGCAAGGATTTGATGCTCCCCAAACATGACGGTGTCTGGCACAATAAGCAATGTGATAAGCGCCAATAAACAGAGAAGCACTCCTGTTGCATAGTAAACCTTGATTTGGAAAAGTGACGCCAAAGGTAAAAAATGAATCCCAACAATAATGGCGATGATGCCTGGTATAAGATCAATCTGATCTATCAAGTTACAGATGGCAATGGCAATTCCAATCAGCAAACCTTCGGCAATGAAAACCATATTAAACAAAAATCCGATACGCTTCAGACGCCTAGCCCCATTTTCTGAAACTTGATTGGACATTTTTTGTGATGCATGAATTAATGATATGCCTCCGATAACCATTATGATTCCGACCAATATGGCTGCGAGTTCCACGTAGGGAAACCCCCACCCCTGCAATCCCATTACACCGGTACCTGCCCATAGTGTACCGAAGAACGCCATGAAAATGACTCCAATTCCAGAACCGCGAAACGCCTCTTTCATCATCAGTTTCCTTTCATGCAAAGTTTTATCATACATAGAATAATAGTATTGCGCACCCTCCCCGATTATTCAGCTGCAATAAAATGATTTTATTGAAAAAATTACCATATCGCGAACTTTAATAGATAATTTCCGCTTTCGGAGATATATTTCGATTTTCGGAGATATATTCCTATTTTCGGAGATATAACTGGATTTTCGGAGATATAACCGGATTTTCGGAGATATAACTGGGTTTCGCAGATATATTCCGTTTTTCGGAGATATAACCGGATTTCCGCAGATATAACCGGATTTCGATACAAATCCCCATAAAAAAACCTGAGTCCCTAAAGGGGTCTCAGGTTTTTTCCATTGGTATCAAGCCACATCTGATTTATCGAATTGACAATCTTTTAATGATATTAATTTGGTTTTATGATAAAACTTGTATCCTAACCAGACTACCAGGAATATCGGCAATCCGATATAGGAGACAGCGACGCCATACCAGTCGATGCTGCCGCTTAGGAATGCTTCATAATTCTGTCCTGCAATGACGAGCATGCACAGGGCGAATGAAAGAATCGGACCGAATGGAAACCATTTTGCTTTATATTTCAATTCGTTTAGGTCACCACCTTGTGCAACATAGGCACGTCTAAAGCGATAATGGCTTATGGCGATTCCAATCCAGGCGATGAAACCAGTCAGCCCGGATGCATTCAATAGCCATGTAAATACATGGTCCCCGAAAATGGAGGTCAAGAAGGCGAGTCCTCCAATTAAGGACGTGATGATCAAAGCATTCATCGGGATTCCCCTGCGGTTGACTTTGGCCAGGAATTTGGGAGCTTGTTTATCTTTTGCCATCGACCATAACATCCGCGTTGATGCATATAGCCCCGAGTTCCCTGCAGATAGTAAGGAGGTTAACACGACAGCATTCATGACTGATGCCGCAAATGCCAGTCCTGCCCGTTCAAAGACTAGTGTGAAAGGGCTTACAGAAATGTTTTCGACATCTCCGTTCAACAAACTTGGACTCGTATAAGGTATTAAGAGACCGAGTATCAGGATGGCCCCGATGTAAAATAAGAGGATGCGCCAAAATACTTGGCGGATCGCATTCGGAACATTTTTTTCGGGTTCTTCACTTTCTCCGGCAGCAATACCAACCAGTTCTGTGCCTTGAAAAGAAAATCCCGCGATTAGAAAGATTGAGATGATCGATAAAAATCCTCCCTTGAATGGTGCCTCATCCATGGTGAAGTTTTCAAATCCGATCACCTTTCCGCCAAAAACCCCCAATATGGTCAATAAACCAATAATGATAAAGCAAATGATGGCGACGACTTTTATTAAGGCAAACCAATATTCAGATTCACCATAGCTTTTAATGGATAGGGCGTTGAGGGTGAAGACGATTCCAAGAAACAATGCGCTCCATATAAGGCTGGGTACATCAGGGAGCCAAAATTTCATGATGATGGCTGCTGCAGCTATTTCCACAGCAAGGGTTACTGCCCAGTTAAACCAATAATTCCAGCCAAGTGCAAAGCCGAATGCGGGATCAACAAAGCGTGTGGCGTAGGTGGAAAATGATCCCGACACAGGCATATATGTCGCCATTTCCCCTAAGCTCGTCATCAGGAAATAAACCATGATTCCAATGCAGGCATATGCAGCGAGGGCACCACCGGGCCCTGCACTCTGGATGGTTGCCCCGCTTGCCAGGAATAATCCGGTTCCTATTGAACCGCCGATGGCAATCATGGTCATATGCCTTGCTTTCAGTTGCCTTTTAACTGTCGGTTCTTGATTATCAATGAGATTCATGTCCATATGGTTCCTACCTCATTTTCTTTTAAAGTTAAAAGTTCAAGAAATAGTAAAAAGTTTTTTTAATAACCGCTTTTCGCTTTACTTGCTGGGATATTATCCAGTTTAATTGCCATTGCCTGGTATCGTCTCCCTATTCCCTGCCTGTGTGACCCCATCCTGCTCAGTCTCCATTCCGCACCATTGAATTAAAGTAAGGGCAATGATCTCCGCTGTGGAGAATACGTTGTCCAGCAGGATATATTCATTTGGATAGTGGGCAACCTCGGTTACTCCTGGCCCGAAAACGATTGCAGGCGTTTCACCGACATGTGTCAGCAATCCCCCGTCCGTTCCCCAAGGGGATGCTTCAATGACCGGGTCCTGTCCGGCAACTTGCCGATATTGATGAACAAGCGCATTCATCAGTTCATGCTCTACATCAATTGCACCTGGTACCCAGCGTGCCCCGAACCATTCCAATACGGCCGGGTTTTCCTTGAACCATTGGTCCACTTCCTCCAGCTGCAATAACCAGGCGGCCATTTCTTCCTTCGCCTGCTCCATCGTTTCCTCTGGCGCAACGCCCATCCTTCCTTCGACCTTCACAAGGTCGGGAACGGATGACGGCCAATTACCGCCTTCAATGACACCAAGATTGATCGGAATCGGAATAGGCGTGTTCTGATAAAGCGGATCAATGATACGTGCATTTCGCTTTTCTTCCAAGGCACGGATATGATTGATTACGGTCATGCTTTTTTCAATCGCACTAACGCCTTCATACCTTGTTCCGCCATGGGCTGACCGTCCTTTAACAGAGATTCGGAACCACATCGAACCCTGCTGTTTCGGGAAAATCCTCATATTCGTCGGCTCAGGGATCAGGGCAGCATCGGCTTTATATCCCCTCAGGACGGCTGCTAATGTTCCGGCCCCGCCGCTTTCTTCTTCAATCACACTTTGAAAAATGACATCTCCCTTTAATTGGATGCCATTTTCCTTCAATGCCTGCATCGCAAGGATCAGCGATACATTTCCACCCTTCATATCGGTTACTCCGCGTCCAAACATTCTTCCATTCTTAATGGCTCCGCTATATGGGTCGTCGTCCCACTGATCCCGGTCTCCATCCGGAACCACATCGATGTGTCCGTTCAGTATGATGGAACGTCCGCCTCCAGTCCCTTTCATGATACCTACCACATTGGGGCTGTTGGAAAATTCACTGCGCGGGGAATAAAAATAAGAATGCTTTTTCAGCTCGCCGCCGTCAGGTTCCCAACTATCGATCTGCAAACCCATTTCCTGCAGCTTTTGGGCGACGATGGCTTGTGCCCCTGCTTCATTTCCTTGCGTACTCGGGGCTTGTACCATTTTTTGCAAAAGGTTTGTTCCTTCTTCCCGATTATCCTTGATCCATTGGTTTATCCGTTTTTTTATATCCGGCACGTTTATCCTCCTTAATTACACATAATCTTATTCAATGGTGGTGACGGCAGCTTGGATTTTCAATGTTGCCTCTGTATTCCTTATCACATCATCCACGGTATATGGCGTCATGACTTCCTTCAGCACCAATCCTTCCGATGTAACTTCCATGACTGCCATTTCCGTAATGATTAAATCCACACTCTGCTTTGCCGTCAATGGAAGCGTACATGTCTTCAAGATCTTCGATTCACCCTGCTTATTCACGTGATTCATCAGGACGATCACCTTTTTGGCTTTCTGGGCAAGTTCCATTGCCCCGCCCATCCCCGGCACCCGCTTTCCTGGGACGATCCAATTCGCCAAATCCCCTTTTTCACTCACTTCCAAGGCTCCAAGTATGGTGATGTCGATGTATCCTTTCCTGATCATTCCAAATGCCGTTGCACTGTCAAAGTAAGAAGCTCCCGGTACAGTGGTGATCGGGAAACCTCCCGCATTACAGAGGGCAGGATCTTCTTTCCCGGGATCAGGACTTGGACCGGTACCGAGAACTCCATTTTCCGCATGGAACAGCACAGAGATATCTTGAGGTATGTGATCTGCCACCAAGGTAGGGATGCCGATGCCTAAATTGACGATCAGTCCATCATGGATTTCCTTGGCGGCGCGTTTCGCGATGCGATTTCGTACATCTACTGCCATGCCCATTTCCAATTCACCCCTTTTGTCGGAATCACCATATCTACATAAATGCCTGGTGTGGCAATACATTCCGGATCCAATTCGCCTGCAGGAACGATTTCCTCCACTTCAGCAATCGTAAAGGCTCCAGCCATCGCGACCAGCGGATTGAAATTACATGCAGTCTTGTCGTACACTAAATTCCCCAGCGAATCAGCCTTTTTGGCATGGACGATGCTTACTTCAGCCGTCAAAGCGGTTTCCACCAAGTATTCTTTTCCTTCTATCACAATCTTGTTCTTGCCTTCTTCGGCTATCGTACCAATCCCGACATCGACAAAAATCCCGCCTAAGCCTACACCGCCAGCACGAATCCGTTCAGCCAATGTCCCTTGCGGTGAAAATTCGACTTGCAGCTTCCCTTCAGTCATGAGCCTGCCGGCATTAGGATTGGATCCGATATGCGAGGCAATCACTTTCTTTGCCCTTTCAGCAGTCACAAGCCGGCCTATGCCAATGTCAGGAAATCCTGTATCATTGCCAATCAAGGTCAAATCCTTAACACCCTTGGCCAGGATACCCTGCACGAGCGTGGGGGGAGTCCCCACTCCGCCAAATCCGCCATACATGAGCGTGCATCCATCGGAAATATGCTCCAGTGCTTCTTCCAGGGTCACAATTTTGTTTTTCTTCGTAATGACCTGCTTCATACCGTTCCTCCTAAATAGCCTGCATGTCCTCAATCAAACCTTCCGAGTGCAATTCACGCTGCAACTCTTCAAGGGAAGCTTCCAGTATCTTGACGAGGCGATCGATTTCTTCATTCGTAATGATTAATGGCGGAGATAGGATAACCGCATCACCAGCGATTCCTTCAATCGCACCTGCAGCAGGATAGATCAACAATCCCTTAGCAAACGCCTTATTGACAAGCCTAGTGGTCAGGCCGATTTGCAAGTCGAATGGCGTTTTTGAAATCCGATTGGAGACAAACTCAAGTCCGAGGAGAAGCCCTTTCCCCCGTACATCACCAATGATGTCGAATTTCCCAGCCAATCCTTGCAGCTTCTTAAATAGATATTGACCTTTCTCTTCCGCTGCCTGAACCAGGTCATTTCCCTCAATGTAGGAAAGCACTTCCAATGAAACGGCTGCAGATAGAGGATTTGCACTATATGTGTGTCCAGCCATGATTGAATTCGAGCCTTTTAAAATAGGCTCCATGACACGGTCACTAACCATTGTGGCTGCCATTGGAGTATAACCGGCGCTCATTCCTTTACCCAATGCGATGATATCCGGGTCGACTCCCCAATGTTCCATAGCGAACATTTTTCCTGTCCGTCCGATTCCCGTCATTACCTCATCGGCGATAAAGAGAATGTCATAGTTTTCGCAGATTTCCTTAATCCTTTGATAGTAACCATCCGGCGGTGTTACAGCACCAGCGGATGCCCCGATGATCGGTTCTGCGATGAAGGCTGCGATATTCTCGGAGCCGACCCTTTGAATGGCTGTTTCCAGTTCATTTGCACACTGAAGCTTGCAGCCGGAAAATTCATTATTATAAGGACATCGATAACAGTAGGGAGCGGAAATGCTAGGGAAATCTTCCAATAGCGGAACAAAACGCTTTCTCCTCGGTACATGACCTGACATCGATAAAGCGCCCATCGTAATCCCATGATAACTCGTCCATCTGGAGACGATACGATTTTTACGCTCATATCCTTTTTCTTGCCAATGCTGAATCGCTATCTTCATCGCCGTTTCGGTCGCTTCGGATCCGCTATTCACGAAAAATGACCAATTCAAATCCCCTGGAGCCAAATCACTTAGCTTTTTGGCCAATGCCTCTGCGGCTTCACTCGTAAAATGAGACCTGTATGCAAAAGAAACTTTGCGGGCCTGCTCCGTCATTGCATCGACAACGTCCATTACACCATGGCCAATACTTGCCGTAACAGCACCTGATGATCCGTCTATATACTGCTTTCCATCTGTATCATAAAGATAAATTCCATTCCCATGAGAGATAGTGGGATAGTCATGATCTAAAGTAGGCTTAATCAAATAATTGCGTGTCATGTCATCTCTCCTTTTTAACGTTCGTACACATTATCTATCAATATATTAAGTTTTTAAAAGGAACCTATCCTAAAAGGCTCATCCTGAATCAGGATGGATTCTGTAGGGCAGCCTTCCATAGCATCTTGCATGTCATCATGCAGAATCTCAGGAACCTCGGCAATCCCTTGATTATCGTCCAAGATGACGAAAGCGATCCCTTGATCGTCATAGTCATAAATCTCAGGACCTGTTGAACCGCATGCCCCGCACGCAATACAGGTTTCTTTATCGACCCAAGTGTATTTAGCCATAAAAATAATCCTCCTACTTGAGGGATAAATCTTTACCCCAAATATTCATGTCCTCATACTTATCCCAAATATTGCAATTCTTCGTTAATCTGCCGCCATATTCATATCCCAGCTGATGAAAGACGGCGTTCATGCCCATTGACAATGAACGCGCTAACGAATAAGAGCAATAAATGTTTTTCCTGAACAATTCTTGTTCCAAGGCGGAGATGAGCACCTTCATGAAACCATGCTTCCGATGTTGGGGAATTGTTGCACAGTCCGTTAATTCAGCATTGTGATACATCTCATTCACTTCAGCGGATGCAGCACTCACGATGGTTCCTTCATATTCGATAACACTAAAGATCGTGCCTTCCTCCATCACTTTCTTGATATATCGCTCATCATTCATCGGTGTAGGATAGGTTTCAAAGATGGCACCATATAAATTCGCCAACTCTTTTGCATCTTCAACCGTAGCAAACCGGAGGATATAATCCTTAGGTATTTGCTGAGATTCAATCAGTCTAGAAATCTCACTTACATCTTGGATTACTTTATCTTCCTTGACCCAAAAGTCGCTTGTTCGCCTTTCATCCGTTAAATAGAAGGCCATGCAATAAGCATCATTCCCTTTGAAATACTTGCTCAATATTCCTTCCAGCATGAATCCTTTACCCAACGCCGCTGATAAATCTTCATTCCTCGCTTTAAGTATCACTTTTGTAAAGCCCTGCTCCTTTGCAATGGCAAGGGCCCGATCGATCCCTTTTTTGATATTTCCCCGATAATCATCCATACGCAAGCGCTGATTGGCATGATCATGATAGAGCTCCATCGTATAACAATCCCCGGTCTCCATTTGGGTGAAAAAAGGCAGCTTTTGAACAGGCATTATGTACCCCCCTTATTTAAAGAATTCGGGAGAAGAGATGCATATCATCCGCTTCTCCCGGCATTTTATTTCCAATTGAATAATTTTTTGACAGGTGCCTGAAGAAGCTGATCATACGTAAATTCGTCAGGATATTCACTCACATCATATATGGATAAGGCTTCATCCACCTTTTGATTCATCGAATCAGATACATAAATTCCACATTCAGGACAGTTCAAGGCTGGAACTTGAAGGACTTTTATTGAGCGTTTCCCGTCAGGCATGATCCAGTAACAATCCTTCTTTTCACTTTCTTCTACGTTTGGGGCATTGCACCATAAGCAGTCCATCTTCATTCCTCCTTGCCATCAGATTTCACCGAGCCACTGGCGGCCATGGCGTTCTTTTTTTCTTGGGCTAACCTTAATTTTTCCTTCATTTCATCCCGTTTATCACGGCGATCCTTCAAGGAAGCATGTTCATCAGTGCTTTCATACGCTTTTCTCTTGTCAAGACGACGAAGGCCCTCCGGCACCAAGTTGAATTTCTCGTCCGTCATAAGAGCGGAAATCCCGACGGCTTCTTTCCTATCCGCAGTACCATACACTTCATCAAAGTAAGCATCCGCACTGCCGGCAACATAATTCTTCGGCTCCGGATAGCTTGTGATTACTCCTTCAAAGTTCCGTAAAACGACTTTATCCGGACTTTGCGAAAGAAGGTAATTCGGAGTCAAGGCAATCTTTCCGCCACCGCCAGGAGCATCCACCACAAAGGTTGGCACTGCATATCCTGATGTATGGCCGCGCAGCGCTTCAATGATTTCCAATCCTTTTGAAACCGGCGCCCGGAAATGGCCAATCCCTTCAGATAGATCACATTGATAAATGTAATAAGGTCTTACCCTTGCTTTTACACAGTCATGCATAAGCTTTTTCATGATATGGACACTATCGTTGATACCAGCCAGGATGACTGCCTGATTCCCAAGCGGCACTCCTGCCATCGAGAGCATATCACATGCTTTTTTCGCTTCATCCGTCAGTTCAAGTGAATGATTGAAATGCGTATTCAGCCAAACCGGATGGTATTTTTTCAGAATATTACATAAATTTTCGGTAATCCTCTGCGGGAAAACGACCGGTGCACGTGTGCCGATCCGAATGATTTCCACATGCGGGATGGCACGTAAGTTACTCAATACGTATTCAAGGATCTTATCATTGATCAACAGGCCGTCTCCTCCAGAGATCAGTACGTCCCTCACTTCCGGAGTGTTCCGGATATATTCAATCGCCCCGTCAAGCTGCTTCTTGGGAACACCCATGCCAACCTGACCTGAAAAACGGCGTCGCGTACAATATCTGCAGTACATGGAGCATTGGTTCGTTACAAGGAACAGAACGCGATCCGGATAACGATGCGTCAATCCTGGAACTGGGGAATCCTCATCCTCATGCAGCGGATCCTCCAAATCATATCTAGTCTTGTTCATTTCTGCCGAAAGCGGTACCGACTGTAAACGAATCGGACAGCGAGGATCATCGGGATTCATCAAAGATGCATAATAAGGTGTAATGTTCAATGGAATCGTTTGAGTCGAAATCCGGACTCCTTCTTCTTCATCAGGTGTCAGGTTGACGACCTTTTTCAGATCATCCAGTGTTTTAATCGTATTGGTCAATTGCCAGATCCAATCATTCCACTGCTCTTCCGTTACATCCTTCCACAATTCGATATCATTATAATGCCTGCGTCCACCTAGGTATTCTTTATGTTTTACATCCATTCCCATCAAATTCATTAATAATGCCCCCTTATTATAAGAACTTATCTATATACTCTCGCAAGAATGATGCCAACATTGATAACAAGGAAATCATAAGCAAATGGGGGTAAACCTAGCTGAAAATCGCAAGATATTTTTCATTATGCATAATTTTTTGCAGCCAGATTCTTTGCACCAGGCAATAAAAAAAGAAGGCTCTCTTTACACAAGAGCCCTCTTCACGTTACATCATGATCAAGAAAGTGACAGCGTTTCCAAAAAACCTGAATTCACTTGGTTTCCTTCGACCCTGCCGTATAAACTTTTTCAATGCCGTACTTGTTTAACTTATATTGCAATCCCTGCCTTTTAATATTGAGGGCTTCTGCCGTTTTGCTGATATTCCCGTTATATTTCTCGAACATATTGATGATCATTTCCCTTTCCATTTCTTCAAGAACGACAGGTAAATCAATCCTGTTTTTCAATGGGGAAGGCTGGCTCTGCGCATTTGCTGCAGCATAATTTCCTGACGGGAAAAGATAAGCAGGAAGATGATGTTCATCAATCATATCTTCCCCAGCGTCCATGACGTTAAAGGTTAACTCGATGGCATGTCCCAGCTCACGAATGTTCCCTGGCCATGGATATTGAAGAAGCCGCTGCATCGCCTTATGACTGATCCCGCGCACTTCCGTAAAAAATGATTTGTTGAATTTTAGAATAAAGTGATTGACGATTTCCGGAATATCCGTTTTACGCTCCGAAAGAGAAGGCATCTGGATTGTCACGACATTGAGGCGAAAGAATAAATCCGAGCGAATGATTCCCCGCTCCAACGCCTCTTCTGGAGAAATGTTCATCGCAGCAATGATTTTCACACTAATCTTTTGCTCTTTCGAACCTCCAACACGGCGCACCTCACCTTCCTGTAGCACTCGGAGCAATTTTGCCTGCAGGCCGAGGTCGAGGCTATTCAGCTCATCAAGGAAAAGGGTACCGCCATTTGCCTGTTCAAAAATGCCCATGCGATCCATCGCTCCGGTAAAAGCCCCTTTCGTCGTACCGAACAGCAGCCCCTCCATCAATTCCTTGGGAACAGCCGCACAGTTTTGCGCGATGAATGGCTGATTTCGCTGAGCACTTACATTATGTATACTTTGAGCGACAAGTTCCTTCCCTGTCCCTGTTGGTCCATAAATCATGACTGGGGAATGTGTACGGGCCGCTTTTTTCGCCAAGGAAATCGCTTGCTGAAAAGCAGGGCTATTACCAATCAAATCACTAAAATGATAGGTCGCCGTCCCTTCAGAGAACTTATTTTTCCTATGGGTCTCGGCCAGCTGGGAACGCAAATCGACAATTTGGTCATACATATTCATGACCTTCGTAATATCCTTTGCGATTTCCACTGCACCAATGATTTCACCATCCTCATACAAAGGATACGTACTATTGATGGACGTTATCTTTTTCTCCTTTAAGTTGACATATGTTTGAATGGACTCAATCGTTTCATTGCCTTTTTCCAATGCTACATGCAGCGTACTGGATTCATCAGTCAATGAAGGATAAAGCTGAAAAATATTCTCCCCCAGCACCTGCTCACGATCAAGCCCGTCGATATGTGCCATCATTTCATTGTAAAAAACCGTATCCCCATCTTTATTCACAATATGGACACCCACATTGATCACATTCAATATCCATTCAAATTGAGTGGAAAACTGATTTACTGAAGATTTCATTTCTTCATCTCCGTTCTCTGCCATTTGATAGAATCACCTGTAAATTATAGCATTTAATGGGAAACATTCATCTCTTTAATCTTATTAAAATCAAACTTCAACACAAAGGCAATAGAATACTAAGGTCAAATAAAGGAATCTCGCATTAAGCCAAGAAGATTATATAAGAAAATATAAAATTCTAGGGGTGAGTCGGATTACAGAACGAAGCAAAGAAACGAAAATAGAAATTAAACCGTGGGAAGATAAAGACCTTGAATTACTATTTCAACTAAATGCCCCAGAAATGATGGAACATCTTGGCGGACCAGAAAGTAATGAACAAATCCTGAAACGCCATCAACGGTATCTACAGATTGGAGATAAAGGGTGCATGTTTAGCATCAACTCATTTCCAGAAGCAGCGGCGGCCGGCTCCGTTGGCTACTGGCAAAAAGTGTGGAACGATGAAAATGTGTATGAAATCGGTTGGAGCGTCCTCCCTTCCTTCCAAGGAAAAGGAATCGCATCTCATGCCGTGAAGGCACTGATAGAGAAAATCATAGCCGAACGAAAATACAAATATATTCACGCTTTCCCTTCCATCAATAATCCTGCATCAAACGCGATTTGCCGCAAGCTCGGCTTCATCCTCATCTCCGAATGTGAATTCGAATACCCACTGGGGAGCTTTATGCGATGCAATGATTGGTGCCTCGAACTTGAATGAGTTCTTGCCAGGGGAAGTCGAATTATGCTGGGTTTAGGTGAATTATTTCCCGGGAAAGTCGAATTATTCCCGGGTAGGACGGATAAGCTTGAAGTATGTCGAATTATTTCCGCGTGGGTCAAATTATTGCCGGGGTAGGTCGGATTTTTCCTGAGATAGGTCGGATTATTGCCAGGGTAGGTCGGATTTTTCCTGAGATAGGTCGGATTACACCCCATCCGCTAACCATTCATATACTGCTCAAAGGATAAAACCTGAATATGAAGTTTTATATCTTAATGATGGTTAGGTTGATTCTCTGATTTTAAGTTTGGTAGGCAATTTAATAACGTCTCGCTTTAATTTCAAATCATTACTTAAATATTTTATCAATTCTATTACAGTGCGTTGTCCTAATTCCATAATTGGTATATCGATTGTGGTTATGGTGGGGGTTGTGACTTGGCAAATAGATTGATTATCATAACCAACTATAGCTAGGTATTCCGGTATTTTATAGCCCAACATAGCTGCCTTTTTAATAATTCCTGCTGCGACCTGATCATTTCCAGTAAATAAAGCAGTAGGTTTTTCTTTTAATTTTAATATTTCATCACAAATACGGAATCCATCTTCAATATTAAATCCATGCCCAAATATCCAGTCTTCATTATGTAGTAAATTATTATCCGCTAAAGCTTTTAAAAACCCCTCTTTTCTTTGAATCTGAGCCTGACTATAAGAAGTATCGTAGCAAAAACCTATCTTCCTATGGCCTTTTTTTATTAAATGATTAACAGCTTTGTATGTCGCTTCGAATTCATCATAACCAATAATTGGTATAGAGGCGGAATGATGGTATTCATTACACAGTAAAATTGGGCCGTATTTCAAATAAGGCTTGATTACATTCCATTCATTTTCTAACGCTCCTAAAATAACCCCATCTACTTCTCTATTCTTTAATTTTCCCATAACATCTAATTCATTTTTCGCATCATAAAAGGTTTGAAAAATAAGCACTTTATAATCATTTTCCAAGGCTGCTAGAGATACTCCTTTAACCAATTGGGCAAAGAATGGATGATCGAAACTTGGGACTGATATTGCAATGGTCTGGGTTTTATTTGTCCTAAAATTCCGGGCTAGTGAACTTGGTGCATAATCAAGCTCTTCCATGACCTTTAAGATTTGTTCCCTTTTATCTTTCGATACATATGGATGATTATTTAAGACTCTGGATACCGTTGTTTTAGAGACATTACATATCTTGGCTATCTCGCTAATTCTCGTCATTTAATCCCATCCTTGTAATAAGTGGTTGACATGTTATCGATTTCAGAAGTTATTATTAAACCGTTCCTAATATATTAACAAAATTTTACTGATGAGTTGTATTTTAAAAAGTTATATTTTTAGCTAATGGAGGGATTGTTATGTTATTGAATAAAAAGGGCGGGTTTCAGTTATTGCCAAAGGTTGATGACCCAAAATACATTGTATTCTGTGATTTTGATGAAACCTATTATCCTCACATGAGTCACGAGAGACAGGAAGATTTATATGAACTTGAAAATTACTTAGAAGCAAAAAGTAATGATGAAGAACTTGTCTTTGGCTGGGTCACAGGGAGTAGTATCGAATCAATATTACATAAAATGGAACATGGTGGATTCAGATTTTTTCCCCATTTTATTGCAAGTGACTTAGGTACCGAAATCACCTATTTCTCAGAAAATAACTTTTTGGAAAATGATCCAGATTGGCATTCACAGATTAATATCGAAGAATTTAATAAACGGAAAGTCGATGAAATTTATAATGTTCTACTCAACGGCAATATACCATTGATTCCTCAGACTCAAATGGGAAGTTCACGCTATAAAAGAAATTATTATTATCAAATACAACATGAATCTGTCGACAAGAAGAACCTATCCACCATCCAGAGGGTGGCCAAAGAGTATGGGATAGGGGTAAATATCAATCGTTGTAATCCCCTTGCCGGCGATCCTGAAGATAGTTATGATATAGACTTTATCCCATTAGGTACTGGTAAAAATGAGATTGTACGATTTATGCTAGACAAATTCGGGCTGAGTCGGGAGCATGCCCTTGCTTTCGGGGATAGCGGAAATGATTTGCTCATGTTAAAAAGTGTTAAACATGGCTACCTTGTAGGGAATGCAACTCAAGAAGCCAAGGAAGCTCATACTAAAATAGCGACAGGTACGTACTCTAAAGGAATATTAAGAACTTTGCAATCCATAATTAATATTTAGTAAGTAATGAAAAAAGGCAGTTGGTGCACTCTTGCCACAGCTTTAACTTTCTGCTAACAGTATGGATTCTATATCAAGCAAACAAATCATTCCATGTTTCTTTACCTGCAAGCTTATCTGCGGATATCCCGCTTGCTCTTTGGTATTTGTATAATGCCGTCTCGGTATTTTTTCCGAATTCTCCATCAATGGGCCCAGGGTTATATCCTTTCATATTGAGAGTTGCTTGCAGGATCCATGTGATATTGCAGCTTGCGCCTTTTTTTATGGTGACGATCGCATTTTTGGTTTTAGGTCCCCATTTTCCATCGACAACAAGCTTTTTATTGAATTGCTTATTCAATTCCGTTTGGAAACCTATTATAAGGGCCGTTCGAGTTTTGGGACCATAAAACCCATCACACTCAATATTCGTTTCATATCGGCCATTTAACGTTTGTTGAATCGAAATGATATGATTATCTCCTTTGCCGGTTTTCTGCATTTCCCTTTTTTCTAATTTGAAGGTAAGGCGGGGATCTTTTCCTGCTTGTAACTGTGTATATGATAACCCGCCTGTCATCTCCAAGTGGGGGTAATCCTTGAATGAACTCCAATCGCCGCCCCATTTAAATCCTAAATCCTTACCTATGGCAGCCACTCGCTGCCATTTTGAATTAACTGTCCATATCGCTCTCCTGCCATCATCACTCACTATGAAGAAGTCAATAGCCAGTCCATAATTATGATAGGATTGCCCAGGCTTAGCCTTCGTCACAATCGGTTTAGCTAGATTACTATAGTTTTTTCCTTTGTAGCTGTAAACTCGTCCTTGACCATAAAGGTTGGCTTGTTCTTCCAAAGAGCGATAACCTGCACTTATCTGTACCGTGATTCCTTCATTATAAGCACGTTCGACCATTTCCAATGCTGATGCCTTCACAACAGGATTCATCCCTTTGCCCATCTTTTTCACTGATCGCTCCAATAATGTCCGTAATGCTACTTTCACTGTCATCCCTCCTTTTAAATTCCCATCAGACTCTATATAAGCCTTTTTGACGGAAAAGTAGCAGAGTTAGGAAAATATCTCATTTATTAGAGAAGAGAAGTAATATGTAAAAAACGTTCCAGCTGATTTCAGAAATCCGCTCTCTTTCCGCCGATTGTCTGCCAAACCTCCTCGCCGGTAAACGGCTGCGGGGTTTCGGCTAGCCAGTTTTTCGGCAGGAGTGTCGCAATTTTCTTCTATCTATTGAGGGTTGCATCGGTATAGACTAGTAAAAAACATCAAGTTTACTTTTAAAATCTTGGTTCGGGGCGAGTGCAATTCGAAACTCCTTTTGTCGAAAAATTGATGAAACCGCCAGACTGTAGACGAATTGGAGAAGAAGAGCCAGTTTTCCTACAATATTTCTTAAAAAAGAAGCTCCAGTTGATTGGAACGGAAGGTACGAGACTCCTGCGGGAAAAGCGCGTCCAAGGGAGACCCCACAGGCGCGAAGCGTCGAGGAGGCTCCCGGACCGCCCGCGGAAAGCGAGTGCCTGGAGTGGAAATCCATTATAAATACCCTCTTTCAGTAACCAGCTCCCTTTCCGCCGACTGTCTGCCAAGTATTGATAACTGAGGTGAAAAGGCCTGTCGTTCCATCATTATAGAAAGGGAATTCCACAAAAAAAATTAGACTGCTTCCGTTCGCCCGTTTGCGAATGAAAGCAGTCTAATCATGTATTATTTTATTATTCTCTTTAACTTACGCTTTAATTTCAATAGAGGGGCTAACTGTAAAGTCGGCCTCTGTTTTGCTTTTCACTTCATCAAGTGTTACGCCATTTTGCAGTTCAATCAATTCCATGCCAGCTTCTGTAAATTGAAAAACAGCCAGTTCGGTAATCAGGCAATTGACGACTTTTTCTCCCGTCAATGGCAATGTACAGCTTTTTTTCACTTTGGATTCCCCATGCTTGTTCACATGGTCCATGATGACAACAATACGTTTTGCGCCTTGGACGAGGTCCATCGCTCCTCCCATTCCTTTTACCATCTTCCCTGGAATCATCCAGTTTGCCAAGTCCCCATTTTCGGAAACTTCCATCCCGCCTAAAATGGCTAGATCGATGTGGCCGCCGCGAATCATTGCAAACGATTCAGCGCTATCAAAAAATGATGCCCCTGCTTTTGCGGTTACTGTTTCTTTTCCTGCATTGATCAAATCCGGATCGACTTCATCCTTTTGTGGATAAGGACCGATTCCCAGTAAGCCATTTTCCGATTGAAGCATGACATTAAAGTCATTCGGGATCATGTTGGCAATCAAGGTCGGCATTCCAATCCCTAAATTTACACACATACCGTCTTGGATTTCTTTAACGGCCCGTTCTAAAATTAGTTGTCTAGTCATTCGATACTCCTCCTTTTTTATGCGTTAGCAGTTGTAAGTCTTTCAATTCGTTTTTCATAGTCATTCCCTACAAGCACTTTCTGTACATAAACTCCTGAAGTATGAATTTCATCCGGATCGAGCTCCCCTGTGCCCACAAGCTCCTCCACTTCGACAAGCGTGACTTTCCCTGCGGTGGCAACGACAGGGTTAAAATTCCTTGCCGTTTTCCGATATACAAGATTACCGAAATGATCTGCTTTCCAGGCTTTTACAAAGGCAAAATCTCCGACTATTCCTTTTTCCATAATGTATGTGCGGCCATCAAACTCTTTATGTTCTTTACCTTTTGCCACTTCCGTCCCTACTCCTGTAGCTGTATAAAAGGCAGGAATTCCCGCTCCGCCCGCTCTTAAACGCTCGGCCAGCGTTCCTTGGGGAACTAGTTCGACCTCCAGCTCGCCGCTTAAAAATTGCTGTTCAAATAACTTATTTTCCCCAACATAAGAAGCGATCATTTTTTTGATTTGTTTATTTTCAAGCAATAGACCCAGACCCCAGTCATCGACACCGCAATTGTTGCTGACAATCGTCAAATCCTTTACACCTTTGTTACGCAAAGCAATGATCAGTTTTTCTGGTATTCCGCTTAATCCGAACCCGCCTACGATAATGGTTGCTCCATCCTCGATTTGTTGAATAGCGCTATCAAAAGATGTTAATAATTTACTCATTTTCCATCATCTCCATTCTTAATACTATTCTATTAAATAAACAGTGATGTTGCAAAAGCTATGATGAACACGGTCACTGTTTTTAAAATCGTAATCGCAAAGATATCCTTGTAAGATTGACGATGTGTCAGTCCAGTAATGGCAAGTAAGGTAATGACGGCACCATTATGCGGCAGTGTATCCATTCCGCCAGATGCCATGGATGCAATTCGATGAAGCATTTCCGGGGTGATTCCGACACTTTGGGCCACCTGCAAATAGTGACCTCCCATTACTTCCAACGCAATCGAAAGTCCACCAGATGCAGATCCGGTAATCCCTGCCAGCACATTGACGGCAATAGCTTCGGATACAAGTGGATTACCGCTTGCATTGAACACCCAGTTTTGAATGACCGAGAATCCAGGTAGCGTTTTCACAACATTCCCAAAACCAACTTCAGAAGCGGTATTGAATATCGCAAGCAATGATCCCATTGCCGCAGCTGTTAATCCACTTGCCAATTTGACCTTGATGCGTCCAACATTCAGAAGCATCGCTGCAATGATACCGATTGTCAGTGCCACAATCAAAGACCAGGTTGAAGTGACAGTGCTTACATCCGCAATGTTGAAAGTTTCCTTCAACATCGATGCATCATACCAGTGCTTAACCGAAATGGCACTGCGGCTGAAAGCAAAATTAAATGCTACGACAAGGATGAGCGGTACGATGGACAGCCAAAAGTTAGGCAGGTTTTGCTGTTCTGCACTTTCTGGCTCATTAATATGTCCTTCCCCGTATCCTTCACCATTTGCCAACGCTTGTTTACGGCGACGCTCTAACCAGATCATTCCTCCTGTAAATACCATGATCGCGCCAATAATCCCCATTACTGGAGCTGCATACGTATCTGTTCCGAAATAATTCGTTGGAATGATATTTTGAATCTGAGGTGTTCCAGGAAGGGCATCCATCGTATAAGTGAAAGCACCTAATGCAATCGTTCCCGGCAATAATCTTTTTGGAATGTCTGCTTCTTTAAAAATTGCCGCTGCGAATGGATAAACGGCGAATGCCACTACAAACAATGAAACCCCGCCATATGTCAGCGCCGAACACGCCAGCACTACAGCAAGAATGGCCTGCTTTGAGCCTAGTGATTTTACGATGGTCTTGGCGATGGATGCAGCTGCACCGCTCATCTCCATGACTTTTCCAAATACGGCCCCTAATAAAAATATCGGGAAAAACGCTTTTATATAGTTAGCCGCAAACGTCATATATGTCTCTGTGTAACTCGGCAGCAAGTGTCCACCGGATAAGATGACCGCCAGTAAAGTAACAACCGGCGCTATGATAATGACCGGATAGCCCCGGTAGGCTAAAAAGATTAAAAGTCCCAGCGCCACAACAATGGCTAAAATTTGAATCACCAACTCAATTCCCCCTTTTCTCCCCTTGCCCCAAAATTATTTCGGCAGCATTTAAATAGAACTATTAATCTCCTAAATTCCACATTTTTAATCTTTCCGCTTTTACCATCCAAGCCTGCCTTCCCCAAGTCAGGCTGAATGATCTTCCAATTTTTGAGAACGCTTTCAACAATTTGCTGAATTACGAAATCCCTCTTCATTTTACGTGAAAAAACAGTATAAAATGACAGATAGGCCATTCACTAAGTAATTATGCAATTATTGTGCCAACTTTAATGCAATGAAAAATCTCATCTTTAAAGCCTTTTCCAACAGTTTATTTCCCTTTTAAGAGCTAAAGTCCCTTAAAACTGTCAAGGTTTCAGTACACCTAAGTATTAACTTTAAAAAAGTGTAAGACTTTTCTTACAACTTTCAAATTTCCTTTCGTTTTATGTACGGATTTCCTAACACACGCAAATATTTGCTAGTGAAAAATATGCACAAATGTGTATCTATTCTTAAGAGGAGGTTAAAAAGTATAAAAAAAGTGCCCTTGAGCTAAAGGGCACTTTCTGCAGTCATAAACCATATTTATTCATTTTTTCATACAGCGTTGTTCGACTAACTCCGAGTCTCTTTGCCGTTTCTGATTTATTGCCTGAGGTCATTTCCAAGCATGAAACGATTGCAGCCCGTTCCGTTTCATCCATTACTTCAGCTAAGGTACGGATCGATACTGATTCTTTATGACCCGTTATTTCTTTAGGGAGATGCTTGGAACGTATCATTTCCCCTTCTTCAACAATATTCATTGCGCGTTCAATGATATTCTCCAACTCACGAATATTCCCCGGCCATTTATAAAGACGAAGCAGCCGTAATGCTTGATCACTCATTCCCATTACGCGTTTTTTCATAAGGTTCTGATACTTTTCAACAAAATGATTTCCCAGTATTTCAATGTCCTCCGGTCGCTCCCTTAAGGAAGGAACCTGGATTTGCAAGACCTTCAACCGGTAATACATATCAAGCCGGAATTCCCCTTTCGAGACCATTTCCTCCAGATTACGGTTCGTTGCAGCGATTACCCGTACATCAATCGGAATACTTCCCGTAGAACCTACTCTCTCAATCTCTTTTTCTTGTAAAACACGGAGCAGCTTCACCTGCATATGCAGTGGCAGCTCACCGATTTCATCGAGAAAAATCGTTCCGCCTTCAGCCGCTTCGAACTTACCTGCTTTTCCGCCCTTTTTTGCACCAGTGAAAGAACCCTCTTCATAACCAAAAAGCTCTGACTCCAGCAGCTCTGCCGGGATGGCGGCACAGTTCACTTTGACAAACACGCCCATGGAGCGTCTGCTATCATTATGAATGGAATGGGCAAACAGCTCCTTACCTGTTCCGCTTTCGCCCAAAATCAACACATTCGAGTCGCTTTTAGCTGCAATTTTGGCTTGACCTTTCACTTCCATGAAAGCAGGACTTCTTCCCATCAAATGATCAAACGTATATGAGGCCTTATTTCTCTCGCGAAAATCGCCTTTGTACTTTTTCAGCTCTACTTCAAGTGAATTTATCCGCTTGGAAAGAGCGGTAAATTGCCCGACATTCTTAAAAAGGATCTTTCCGACCGCTCCTATTAATTTATCTTGTTTCCGTATCGGGGAGCGGGTCGCAATAATATAATTATCTTTAATTTTTTGTAATTCAGCGACCTCTTGCTTGCCAGTTTTGGCGACCACATGCATACGGGTGTTTTCAATGACCTCCGTTACATGTTTCCCTATCGAGCTTTCCTGATCGACCCCAAGAAAATCCGCATAAGCGTGGCTCAGCATTTGGACATACCCTTCCGTATCAACCATCACCAAGCCATCATAAGCAAACTCGATAATATCCTTAAACAGAAGTTCTTCATGATTATCGATATTAAGAAAATCACTTTTATTATTTGTAAACAATAGGAGGTAAATCTGATACTCCTCATCACCCATTTGAATGATGGCTTTTCTGACAATCCCATTATTATCATTCAAGCGGATCGGAGTATTTACAACTGGTACAAGGTTTTTTTCTAAAATCAATTTTATTTGCATCTCAAATTGATTCTCAGCAAAAGCCTCAGATAATACGCGATTGCTTAGAACGATTTCTTTTTCGTTTTTCGTCACCAAAACACCAAAAGGCAATTCTTCCAATATCGCTTTCACTAATTCCAATTGAATAGTTTTATTATCGCTGACCATTCCTATTCTCCTTAACCCGTCTGAAGTTTCCTCCATTATATCATAGGAAAATGAGGCCAAGTCATTACCGCTCCACAATCAGCGCAGTTCCTTGCCCGCCACCGATACATAAGGTGGCAAGGCCGGTTTTTGCATCCCTGCGCTTCATTTCATACAATAAAGTCACTAAGATGCGGGCACCGGAAGCGCCTACCGGATGACCCAGGGCAATCGCCCCTCCATTCACATTCACTTTCTCCGGCTGCAGTTCAAGGTCCTTAAGCACGGCGAGTGACTGTGCCGCAAAGGCTTCATTCACTTCCATCAAATCAATATCTTCTATTGTCAATCCTGCTTTTGCCAAAGCTTTCCTTGTCGCAGGAACTGGACCGTATCCCATGATTTTCGGATCAAGCGCGGCGTTTGCATATGACTTGATGGTTGCTAATGCTTCCAATCCCAGCTCGTCTGCTTTTTCTCTAGACATCAGGACCAACATCGCACCCCCATCATTGATTCCGGATGCATTTCCTGCCGTAACCGTTCCATTTTCCTTAAAAGCAGGACGCAGCTTCGTAAGTTGGTCTAACGTCAGCCCATGACGCGGGTGTTCATCTTGGTCAACCAAGATCGTCTTTCCTCTGCGTTTATATTCAACAGGTACGATTTCATCTGCAAATCGTCCTTCAAGCTGCGCCTTTTCAGCTTTCATTTGACTCTCTAAAGCAAATTCATCCTGCTTTTCACGGCTGATTTCCCACTGCTCGGCGATATTTTCTGCAGTCACACCCATATGATATTGATTAAACACATCCGTTAAGGCGTCATAAGTCATTGAATCCACCGCTTCGGCATTACCCATTTTCTGCCCAAAACGATAATTTGGAAGTAAATACGGAGCATTGCTCATGCTTTCTATACCCCCGGCAAGAATCACATCAGCATCTCCAAGGGCAATGAATTGCGCTCCCATTATGACTGTACGAAGGCCAGATCCGCAAAGTTTATTAATGGCCATGGCCGGCGTTGTTTCCGGAATCCCTGCATGAATCGCAACCTGACGTGCCACATTTTGCCCTAATCCAGCAGAGAGAATATTCCCAACCAATACTTCATCGATCAAATCAGCCGAGATATTTGCCCGCTTAATCGCTTCCTTAGCTGCCACGACTCCCAAGTCGACCGCTGAAACATTGGCAAGACTGCCTCCAAACGCACCAACTGGTGTTCTTGCTGCCCCTACAATCACTACTTCTCTCATAACACTTCCTCCTTCTCCATTTTTAATTTTCCCAGTTTAATAAAATTACGGTCCCGCTCATTGATTTTCTGGGAAACGGTAGATTCTTCATACGTAAAAATCCCTTCTCCCGACTTCGTCCCAAGCTTTCCCTCGGCCACCAAATCACTAATCAAATCAGGGGCTTCCTTACTCTGATCCAATGCCGGTGCAACATTATCGAAAACACGCTGCCAAGTGTCCAGACCGCCAAAGTCAGCAATCTCGATCGGTCCGGTGAATGCCCATCGAAAACCTGGTCCAGCCGTTATCGCTGTATCGATATCCTCAGCATTGGCAACGCCCTCTTTTAATAGATAAAAGGCTTCCCGCATCAAGGCAGTCTGGAGACGATTGGCAATGAATCCTGCTATTTCTTTTTTCAAGAGAATCGGAGACTTGCCGATTTTACGCATCAAATCCATTGTTGTCTTTACGATTTCCGGCTTTGTTTCGTCATGCTTAACAATTTCAACCAATGGAACCAAATGGCCAGGATTAAAGAAATGCGTGATGATCATTCGGTCCGCAAACGATGCCTTCTCCATCAATTGAGAAATTGGAAAGGTCGATGTATTGGAGGCAACAATGGCATCCGGTTTGATTATTTCCTCCATTTGCTCATATAGATTCAACTTCAGCTCGATGACTTCCGGAATGGCCTCAATGATAAAATCAGCATCTCTTACTGCCCCTTCCAAATCCACGCTATATGTAATATGGGCTAAAGCTACTTGCTTTTCCTGATCAGTCAAAACCCCTTCCTCGATGAGCAATGATAGATTCTCAGAAATTCGATTTTGGGCACGGTGTAGCAACTCATCCTTAATATCGTTAATGGTGACGAAATACCCGCTAACTGCAAAAGACTGAGCGATTCCACTCCCCATTACACCAGAACCGATAATGGCTATTTTTTTAATCATCCAGCTTCCCCTTTCCGTTTCAATTACCTTTATTTACTCGCCTTTTTATATATGCAATATCCATGCCAACGATAAGGGGAAATAAAATTCTTTTGTTATCAAGAAAATCATGATAGACTCTTACTCATTAACCTAAATCATATTTTTAATAACCTTCCCTTTATATTTCCAATGGAGCTTACTCTGTGAAATATTCCCTGTTTACGACATAAAATGACAGACCTGGACCATTACATTTTTTATTGGAGGAATGTAATATGGTTAAAGATAAAGTGGCGATAATTACCGGATCCGCTAGAGGGATCGGCTTTGAGATTGGAAAGATATTTGCTGAAAATGGTGCAAAGGTCGTTTTGTCCGACCTTGATCAAAACACAGTTGAAAAAGCTGCTCAAGACCTTAGGAACAACGGCTTGGAGGTTATCGGCTTAAAAGCTGACGTAACAAGTGAAGATGATATTATCCAACTAATCAAACAAGCTAAAGACAAATACGGACGAATAGATATTTTCATCAATAACGCCGGCCTTCAGCATGTTGCACCAATTGAAGAGTTTCCAACTGAAAAATTCGAACTGATGATCAAAATCATGCTGACCGCGCCGTTCATTTCAATTAAGAACGTTTTGCCCATCATGAAAGAACAGGGCTTCGGCAGGATAATCAACATCTCTTCCATTAACGGTCTGATTGGATTCGCCAACAAAGCAGCGTACAACAGTGCCAAACACGGTGTAATCGGATTGACGAAAGTAGCCGCCTTGGAAAGCGCCTCTTTTGGCATAACAGTCAATGCCCTTTGCCCAGGATACGTGGACACGCCTCTCGTCCGCGGTCAACTGGAGGACCTGGCGAAAACAAGACAAGTTCCTCTGGAAAGCGTTTTGGAAGAGGTCATCTATCCACTTGTCCCACAAAACCGCTTACTCGATGTAAGTGAAATTGCCGACTACGCCATTTTCCTAGCAAGCGACAAAGCAAGGGGCGTCACAGGCCAGGCAGTCGTGTTAGATGGCGGATATACAGCTCAATAAAACGAAAATGCATTTTAAAAACCCCGAATAAATTGCACCAAAAAAGGTGCTCTGTATTCGGGGTTTTCTGTCCGCATGGAAATGTGGGAAAATTTGGTGGCGTAAAGAAATCCCCCATGTTACAGTAATATAGGGAGACCTCCCATTTTTACAACTATTAAAAGGAGGCCTCGTCATGATTATTAAGTGGGTTAGACTGCGATAATTAAAAGCGCAGGCCAATCATCATGCTCCGGAAAGTATATATTGATCTGCGCCATGGTAACGGCTATTGGATAATATTTAATACGGAGGTAAAAAACATGAGTGAACAGATACTGAAAATAAATAAAGTGGATATATGTACTGAAAGTTTTGGAAACCCTAAGGACCCTGCCGTGCTTTTGATCATGGGAGCGATGTCTTCATTAGACTGGTGGGATGATGACTTCTGTCTCCGCCTTGCCGATTCGGGGAGATTTGTCATTCGCTACGATCATCGGGATCTGGGCCGGTCTACCGTTTATGAACCCGGTACCTCCAACTATACAATAACGGATTTGGCTGACGATGCCGCTGGTGTCCTGGACGCTTATTCCATAGGGCGGGCTTCTATCGTTGGAATGTCCCTAGGCGGTATGGTCGGCCAGATTCTTGCCTTAAGATATCCGGAACGCGTAAATACGCTTACGCTAATTGCATCAAGCGTGTTCGGGACAGTAATGGAAAAACTGCCTCCAATGGATCAGAGCATATTGGATCATCATGCAAAAAGTGCTTCCATTGATTGGTCAAATCGGGAGACGGTCATCGCTTATCTTGCGGATGGCTGGAAAACTTTAGCCGGTTCCAAACCTTATGAGCAGGAAAGAATGCATAAACTGGCAAAAAGAGAGGCTGACCGTGCCAAACAGCTACCGAGCAGATTCAATCATGCCATGCTTGCTGGCGGAGACGAATATTTCGATCGAATGGGTGAGATTTCCATACCTGTCCTCATCATTCACGGCACAGAAGATCCAGCCCTGCCATACGAGCACGGACTTGCTCTTGCGAAAGCCATCCCTCACGCTGAATTAGTGACTCTTGATGGATCAGGGCATGAGATTCATAGTGAAGACTGGGATATGATTATCGAATCAGTCATAAAGCTTACTTCGCGATAGTATAAAATCAGCAATAAAAGAAGCCGACCAATAAAGGTCGGCTTTTCTTTATACATTTGTTAGCAGAAACCGCCATATCCTTGAACGGGATAACAGCCACCATTACCTCCATCGCCGCCGCCGAAACAAGCAGCTCCAACGATGATTAAAAGGATAAACAAAACGACTATAAAAGCGAAACCGCCACCAAATCCACCAACATCGTTACCGCAACCGCAATTTGATTCATGACCACAATTTGACAATAGAAACATCTCCTTATTTGTTTTAGGAGGAAAAAATTAAATGGGTTAATTCAACATATGTTCTAATTAGGATATTGACACAAAATCACCGAAAACTTTTTTATCCACCCTTAGTTGATCCGAAATAAAACAGTTTAACAGCGTATTTTTACTGTTTTGAAATTTCATACACCTTCACCTGACGCAGCGTCGAACTGCCGGACACCTTATCACTAATAATACGAACATTCAAAAAGGATTTATCTCTGTGAAGATGATAATTGTTTTGTAATATCCTACTAACTTCAGCTTATTGTACAATGAAGGTAAAAAGGTTCGAGGTATTTATGATAAAAGGAAATTCTTATATTCTTGTTTTCTCCATGCTTGTTCTGTTGACAATAGTACTAGTTTCAACTACACCGATCATAATTAAAACTTTACTTGCTTTAATAACGATTGCGTTTTTATTTCCTGTGATTAGAAAGCTTCTGTTTAAAGACCATTTCAGAAAAATTAAAGTGGCATTCTACTCATCATTAACCTTTACTATTGGTTTATTTCTTGTCTCGATTTTTGAAGAACCATCCTTTAAATTAGATGGAGATTTCTTTCAGATTATTCTTATTGTACTTTTTTATAGTTTAATGGGAAATTTCTTTTATGGCTTACCAGTCTCACTCATTGCTGAATTTATTTCAATGAAGTATTTCAATATTCGTTTCTGGTTATCTGGAGTAATACATATTGGTTTTGGATTGGCTACATACTTTATTGACCCAGGAGGTTTCTTTATCTTTGCGGTTATTTGCTCAATAATCTTTTTTGCACTAGATGAAATCACTAGAGTATATTCGGCTTCTTATTGGACTAACCTGCGCCGATAGAGTGGCCTGTGTGGAACAAAAAAAGAAAAGGATTAAAAGAAATTAATCTCTTTTATCCTTTTCAAGCATCTCAATTACTCTATCAAGTTTTTGTTCTATTTTATTGGTTTGTTTTGACCTTGTAAGAAGAGAACGAACAAAAAAGTAAACAGCAAAAATCCCCCCAATCAACAAAACAAACATAATAAGTTGATATACCATATCACTTGTAACCCAAAGAACTTCACCCCTTTCTTTTTTTGGTTTAACCATAGCTCATGTCTACTGCACAGAACGTAGAGTTGACAAAATTATTCGTATAGTTTTTTAGATATCACTTTTAATTCTTTATATATTTGTGTAAGTAATATTAGTATATGTAATGGCAATCCAACTGCAAGTCCCACCAATGGAGAATAAGGTCCAGCGAAAGTAAGCGATAAAAGTGTAATAGTTAAATATATAGAGATAATTAGCGCGCTCAAATAAAATTATCCTTTTTTGGATAATTATATCATATGACTCTTAAAAAGTTTGGAAAACACTACGGCTCCCTAGCTAACCTGCCCCTTTAGTCTTTAAGAAAATCAACAATACTTTTTATCAGAGCTGATTTTTCAAAAAAAGTAATAATTTTACACTTTTATACTGGAACATTTGTTCTACCTGTGTTATTCTTATAAAAACAAATAAAAAGATCAAATCGCAGCCAAACGATTTGATCCGTAATTATAAATAAAGGCCGGTTGTATCCGCGGGCCTAACACGGTTGTACCGCTGAGCCGAGCCAATTGCTAATGTTCAGGGTGCCGGTGATAAAGACAGCTACGAACTTCAGCTAAAGCACCCATTAGTTCTATAACTACTTACCAGTAGTGTTTTCTCATGTAGTTCAATTTCACAAATGTCATAATTATTAAGTGTGATAGTTTGGTCAAATTCAACATTTCTTGCTTCTACCTGCTTTCTTTATGAACTGACCTGCCACTAACCTAGTTCATATTCTCGGCAATCTTTTTCAGTGCCTTTGCACGAGAAACGATAAATGCTCTCATATACTTCTCTAAAAACACCTTATCAGCTAAAACTCCAATCGGACCGAACGGTGACTTATATTGAAATTTATCCATCATTATAGTTCCGCCCTGTTCTTCTATAAACTGATGTGTGTGTATGAATGAATGGAAGGCACCCTTCATCATAATATCCACAAACTTATATGGTTTTTCCATTAATGTCACTTTGGCTTTCAGCCTTTGTTTAATACCAAAGTGAATGGCTTCCCAAGTAACAGTATCTCCCTTTTCTAAAAGCCCTTCTGTCACACCATCAACAGCAATTTCCTTTGTTTTCGCTGTCGTTTTAGTATGGATATCCACGCTCCTCGCTAGGTCAAAACATAATTCAACTGGTGCTTTAATAAATTGTTGATACTCAATAACAGGCATTTTTCAATCTCCTTATATAAGCACTTTCTATCCATCATTATAGCTCGTTAAAGCAAATATTACCTAGCTCTCCCTCATTATCCTTCCTTTTTTTCACGAGAAAAAAGCTGCCTTAAGACAGCTCTTCGAATAAATCTTTTGCCCATATTTACTTTTTCATAACGGGGATCCATATTTCACTTCTAAATGTTGGTGAGGTTATATCTTTATTTTCGTTCCAAAGGATTTCCGGCCCTTCTCTTTGTTCATAGTTAGAGGATGGAAACCATTCGGAATAAATCCTGCCCCATACATTTTGCAGTGTTTCAGGAAAGGGTCCGACTGCTTCGAATACCGCCCAAGTAGATGCATCCACTTTCAGCTGTGTTAAGTTTTCTGGACATTCCCTCGTTGTTGCTGCGCCGATATAATGATCAAGCTCCCCTTTTTCCTCCAACCTGCCTTCGGAAAAGTTCGCAGATGCACTAAGCAGTCCTAATGGCTCGACATTCGATAGGTGTTTAAGTTCATTTATCGTTTTCTCGTCTAAACTTTTCCACATCGATGCAATCTCTGGATTAACCCCGTTAAAAATGATTGGAACTCTTTTTTTAATTCCAATTATGTGAAACGCCTCTTTTTCTTCAATTCGATAGTTCATTTCACTGCCTCCTTTAATGGATAATTGGAAGGACATCGGTGGATAGGCTTTAAGTGAATGGCCATTACTTCTCGCTTCAGATGGTGTGATGCCATGCAGATGTTGAAACGCTCTCGCAAAAGAGTCCGGTGAGCTGTACCCGTACTTTATCGCTATATCAATGACCTTCATGTTGTTATCTTTAAGCTCAAACGCTGCAAGTGTAAGCCGTCTTCGGCGGATATACTCGGATAGTGAAATACCTGCAAGGAAGGAAAACATCCTTTTAAAATGATATTCCGAGCAATAAGCTATCCTTGCAACCTCTTTAAAGTCAATTTCGTTCGTAAGATTTTCTTCAATGAATTTAATGGCACCATTCATATTTTTGAGCAAATCCATTCAATGACCTCCCTTATATCAACAGAATAGCAGGAGTTGAAACTAATCATCCGACATTCTGTGCACGATTATGCAGGATATAAACTTTTCCGTTAGTTTAATTACAAACCTTCACGATTTCTTATAGACTTTCAATGAAAATGCAATTACTTCCTTTTACAAAAGTAATGAAAACTAACACTCTGTAAGTCATTTTATTATTTCTAATTTTTATATAGGACTACCCTCAAAACCAATCCGCAAAATATTTTTTAACGAACCTCTGTCATATATCGGTTATATATATCATCACATTTTTCTAGGCATTCTAAATATAATTGTCTGATTTCTGATATTGGACATAGTTTTATGTAACTTTCATCTTTTATTATCTTAATTAGTGGGTTCATTTCATGATAATAACTATATTCTTGATTTTCTTTATTTAAAATGCTTTTATATCTTTTTAAAATAGTTATATAAGCATCGTCAATTAACCTGTAATCACATTTGGCTCTCTCTTGTTTATAAAATGTATAGATTTCTCTTCCGAAAAATTTACCTTCCGTAAAGAAAGAAGAATTTACTGGAGAATAATAAAGATACTGATCTTGATAAGGTCTCTTACTAATCTGCATTCTATGCCAATTTTTCACTTCTTTATACCGATCTCCTAAAGCTTTATAATCATTTGATATCGTTTTGGTTTGGAGATTCGATACATATTGAAAAATAGCAGAATTATTTTCATAGTCAGAAATAGGAGTTATAGAACACCAGCATATATAGTTATTATCTAATTTCCCAATAATGCAGACCTCTTGTTTGGGACTAATGTATATTTCAAAAGAAACTTCCTTATCATTTACTTTATAATTTGGAACTACATTATGATTTTGCTTGATCAAATTAATTTTTTCCATTTTAATTCCTCATATCTTTTCGTAAATTTACTGTATTCCTGCATATAAGTCAGAATTCCCACTTCAGCTAATGCCCCTTTTGCTCTATAAGAAAAGAGCAATTCGTCACTGCCCCTTAGAGAACTTTCGCACCTGTTAATGTAAATACTCTTATTGTTAAGATGGGGATTTACGGACTTTTTGCATAAATAGCTCTGGATTATCAATCTGGTTAAAACCGTATTTTTTATATAATGAATGTGCATCATTGGTAGCTAACATAAACCTGCGAACCCCTTCTAGTTCGGAATGATTGGTGATAACCTCCATTAACCATTTTGATAATCCTAATTTACGATAGTCAGGTAATATAAACACATCGCAAAGGTACGCATGGGTTGCTAAATCGGTTATTACCCTTGCAAATCCAACTTGTTCAATATCTTCATTTCCTATTTCACCTTTATAAACCCCAAAACATAAGGTCGTATTTTCAATTGACTTTATTACTGTTTCCTTGGGTATTCCCTTTGACCAGTAAGCTTCCTGATTCAAAAAATTATGTATTAAATCCACATCTAAATGCTTTTTATTAGTGGAAATCGAAAACCCCTTAATATTCATTTTACATCTCCCTGACCTTTTTTAATTTTCTGTAATTATACCAAATCACTGATTTTAATCTTCTGAACTAACCTGCCGAAATGTTAAAAGCTGCCTTAAATATAACTCGATTTTAAGTAAGGTTTAAGGAATTCTTGGAAGAATTTTAATACAACAAGTATAACTAAGTAACCCGAAACAAATATTATACATATTGCAAAATCAAAGGAGGTGGCTAAAATGAAAGCACAACGAGCAGAAGAAATTGCTTCTTCACCAAATATGGTTAATGTAACCTATAATGAGGAAAGCATCTATATCGAGCACGTCGATGAACAAAATGGAACAGCTACAATCCATCCCCTTGATGATCCAAATAAAAAACAAAGTGTTTCTGTAACCAGCTTAAAGGAGCAGTAATTTCCTCGATTCAATAATAGACCTCCACTTTCGGGTGGTGGTTTATTGTTCGATTAAGTTCATTGAACAAGCACCACGTCTATATAGCGTATATTCTCCCAGAAGCTAAAAAAAAGCCAACATCAATCGTTGACTTTAATTCCTAAATAAAGTTACAAACTGCACTTTCAAAAACGAATTTCGATGGGCTAAGCAATCTTTTACAATAATTAATATTACTTATATATTTCATTCTCTAATATAATCACTTTTTCCCCATTCGCTGCTTTTCCTATTTGTTTCGTATTTTCAACCAACCGAAAAATATTATCACAGCATTGTTTTGCACCTATAACTAATAATGGTACACCTATAAAATCAATTTTTAATGCTCTTGATAGGTAACCCCCTATAGACATAGCAATAGGTACCGTTGGTGATGTATTGGAGAATACTATTTTTTCGTTAAAATGAAATTTCTCTTCTAGTAGTAATGTCAATTCTTTTAATGCTGGAACCACAAGCTTTTCTCTTTTATGTCCAATTGTATAAACTGAGTTGCCATCTTCATCGGTCCCGCGAAAAATCAGCTTTCCAAACTCTTTTTTCGTTAATTTATTGAAATATTTTACATTTAATATTTCTTCCTTTGTTAGTTTTCTTTCCGATTGAGGTAATTGTTTTAAATGATATGCGGCAGCCATAGACGTGGTATGTGTACCCCCATAATCATTATAGATATACATCATGAAATCATCCCTAATAGTTTTTTTAATACTATTATGGTCATATACTCCATTTCCAATTCGGTTGATTATTTTAGGGAAATATCCGAATTCAGGAATATGATCTTATTTGACATAATAAAGTTGTCCTATCTAAAAACAAGATCGTTTTGCAGTAGATAAGAATATTCCTGTGCTCGAATCATCAATAAAAATAAAAGAATACACCTATCAGTAATAAATGATAAGGGCACTCTTTTATTGTTTTTATTATTTATAAACTGGGGTATGTATAGTAACGAGTTCTAAAACCCTCCCAATCCTAGGGATGGGACAGATAATTTAATTAGCTTATCATTGGTTGTTTCTTTTTTAATCGGGGCTGGCAATACTGTGTTCCTAACATCAGCGACCGTTTTAAGGTCAAAGGATTCTATTGCTTCCCCCTCTTGGTTCATGATTGAGAGAATTCCATCATTACCCGTTTTTAGACTAGGTTGATCACTGCTTGAATGAGTATAGTATAAGTCTTCGTTCAGCGTGTAGGAATGAGAGTAGTCCGCTGAATAAAGTTTGCTTTTTTTATCAATTTTACCTGATATAAAGTTATCAAAGCCATAGTTGAATAAAAGCTTGGTATCAGCGTAGGCAATCTTGTCTGAAGGAGCTTTTAGAGTGACAGCAATCAATTCCTGATCACCTCTGGTGGCAGTGGAAATCAGGGTGTAGCCGGATTGACTGACGAAACCGGTTTTCCCGCCGGTTATTCCCTTATAGGGGAGTTCTCCTTTTAACATTTTATGATGGGTAATTAGAGTCGTGTCCCATGTTTCCACTTCCCATGGTAAAGCCTTCTTCCCAAAATACTCACGAAAAGTTTCATTTTTCATTGCATATTGGGTAATTTTCGCAAGGTCACTGGCTGTAGTTAAATGGTCTTTGTCAAACAATCCATGGGGGTTCGTAAAATGAGTATCGGTGACGTTTACTTCTTTTCTTAAAAACTCATTCAAATCTTCCATAAACAGTTTTTCACTGCCAGACATATGCTCGGCAATTGCCATGGCTGCATCATTTCCGGAGTTGATTAGCATTCCTGCAATTAATTTGGAAAGCTCTATTTCCTCCCCAGGTTCAATAAATACCGAAGACCCGTCTGCCTTCGCTGCTTTCTTGCTTACAGTCACTAGTTCGTTCATATCCCCGTGTTCTATAGCATATATAGCCGTGGCAACTTTCGTTAGACTGGCTGGATACATACTTTTATTCATGTTTTTTTCGTATAATACTTTTCCACTTTTCGCATCAATAATGATACCGGCTTCACTATTGAGAGGTAAGTCAGATTCTGCACTTACAGTCGTAGAGGCGAAGGGGATTAAAGCCAAAATGAAGATGAAGAAAAACTTTTTCATATGCCGCTCCTTTGATGATAGTAAAATCCTATATAGTCATAATAAAATAAATCTGAATGTTTAGAGTTGATTTATTGAAAGTGAAATACAAAAGTAATTACCCCTTAATAATTTTGGAAACATTTCGGGGAATGGACTTCATTTTCTTTCCTGAAATAACTTTATAAGGGTTGTAACCCTTTTAGTGGAGCCTCCGTTTAATCTCCATTAAATAGATTTTTTTGTAGATCACTAAATATCTGGCAATTTCTTTTCATGAAAAAATCCCTTCAAACTGAAGGGATTCTGTCTGTAGATAAAATCTAAGAAAAGCCAGCTTGACTGCAGTTTTTTTATTTAAAAAACGTTCCAGATGATTTCAGAAATCCGCTCCCTTTCCGCCGACTGTCTGCCAAGCCGCATCAAAGCAAGCGGCTGCGGTGTCTCGGCTAGCCAGTAATTCGGCAGGAGTGTCGCAAATTTCTTCAATCCAATAAGGATTACAGTAAAAAAACATGAAGGATAATCTAGTCTTGTATTAAAATCATAGTTCGAGATGAGACCGTTCCCGACCGCCCGCGGAAAGCGAGTACCTGGAGTGGAAATCGACGTTCCAGGTTTAATAAACCCTCATAAAAACTGTAAACAAAAGGGGCTTTATCTAAATTTCAAAACAGAGTTGATTGGAACGAAAGGTGCGAGACTCCTGCGGGAAAAGCGCGTCAAGGGGAGACCCCACAGGCGCAAAAGCGCCGAGGAGGCTCCCCGACCGCCCGCGGAAAGCGAGTGCCTGAAGTGGAAATCGACGTTCCAGTTTTTACAAACCCTCATAAAAACAGTAGACAAACTTGATTTTCATCGAGTTTGTCTACTGTCTCAACCCTTCAAACTGAGGGCTGGTCACTTTATAGGTATTAAAATTCTGTTATGTTTTCATTTTCATTCCTATTAACACACATTCCACTTTTACTATCGGTTTTCTTGATAATATAAATATAATGGTTACAGGTATGACTAATAAAACATAGTACTGGCCACTTTCTTTGATCCAATCATATATAAATGAGTTATAAACATATTCCAGAAAAAACATATGAAAAAGATAAATACCTAATGTAATTGATCCTATTTCAGTAAAAAAAGTATGTTTTTTAGGAACAATACATAAAAAACAATAAGTTGCTGCTCCCATAATTAAATAAACGAGAAACTTATATATAAAACCGAGGGCAATGGGGCCTTCCATTAATTCCTTATAACCTAAACGGCCATAAAACCATTCCCTCCAAGTCATTTCCCCATAGAAATAAATACCGATAAAGATCAACCCTAGTACAGCCCAGCCTATTAGGGCATTACTTTTCTTTTTAACCCATTCAAAATGATTTTTTTCTAAAAAATGACCAATTAAAAAGAAAGGAAAGAAAAAGAACGTTCTCGACAAACTTAACCATTCATTCACTTCACCAAAGTAACCGATTATTAGCGAGACAATTATTGAAAGAACAATTCCATATTTCCTCGAGGAAAATATAAACAATAATATATTCCAGCAGAATAAGCTTATTAAGAACCATAAAGCCCATCTTGGAGTCAAAATTGTGAATTCAATTGGTTCATCAAATACCTTCTGATAATAGAAGGTATAAATCATCTGGAATATTACATAGGGAATTAATATTTTCTTAATTAGCCCCCAGAGGTCCTTTTTACTTTTTATCTTTCTTGAAAAATAGCCGGATACTAAAATAAAAGCTGGCATATGGAATGAAAAAATAAACAAATAAATTGTTAAAATCCATTCGTTTTCTTCCACCATTCTTGCTAATGTGTGTCCCAAAACAACTAGTACGATTAAAACAGCTTTCGCATTATCAAAATACGGATCACGCTTCATGAAATCTTACCCCCTATAAAGAAACTGCTAGTTATATCTTCTGATCCTCAATTATGGTTTGAATGAAAAAGCCGGCTTTCCCCTAATATAGGATTGCCGGCTGTTTATTTACGGAACTTCATTGGAGTATCTACCATATCATAGCTTGTTTACAGTATAGTTAATGGAAAATAACAGTTTGATAACAGAGACTTAAACAAAAAACTCCACCCGCCAATCGAGACGCGCTATCGCACCCGTTAATGACTTGCCGGAACGGACAATCACTTTCAAAATCAAATCCCAAGCAGTTCCAGACGTTTTCGCCTTAGCAGAACGGGTAGTGTATTATATAAGCATGAGTATGATAACGTCTCTCTATAGGAGGAATGTTCATGAATCCAATCATATTATTTGATGGTGAATGCAACTTTTGCGATTCGAGTGTCCAGTTCATTATAAAGCGGGATCCACAGGGGCTTTTTCATTACGCTTCGCTTCAAAGTGAGGCGGGACAAGAGTTGCTGAAGAAGTATGATGTTCCAGCAGATATAGATAGCATGGTCCTGATTGAAAGGGATAAGGCCTACTATAAATCGTCTGCAGCCTTGAGGATTTGCCGTCGCTTACAAGGGGCATGGAAACTGCTTTACGGCTTCATCATCGTTCCAAGCTTCATCCGGAACTTCGTTTATGATTTCATTGCCAGAAACCGTTACAAATGGTTCGGAAAGAAAGAAGAAAGCTGTATGCTGCCGTCGCCAAGTGTTCGAAAGCGATTTTTATAAAGAAAATGTATTTGTTGGATTGGAAATGGTCAACTTTCTAGTATCAACAAAAAAAAGGACGATCAGCACTCACGGCTTTTCGTCCTTTTCATTGTGTAAATGTGGAGTATCTCCATAAATGATTGGCCGTAGGATGCGCCATCATTTCGAGCCCCTTGTTTTCCGCCAGGTGCAGGGGTTCCCAGTCTGGGTCATCTGCCTCCTTGAGGTAGACTTCGTGATGCGGTGCCTGATCATGATAGCCTGCTATATTGATTTCGCCATTTCGGTAAAAGGTCCCAATCACTTTATAATCCACGGCAGGAGAAATGATGATTGGGTTGCCTACAGAGTGTGTCATCTGAATTGTCGTTTTTTCATGATTGGATAATACGCGCTTCACTACAATGTCTTCATCCGAGGCCACTCCTTCCTCAAGGAAATCGCCATCATGATTGTAGGCTTCACTTTTCCCGACCGCTTTGGAAAATTCAATCTCGGCCTTTCGTTCCTTTTCGTGAATATACACATCGACTCTAGTCCGGAAACGGGGTGATTCAGGATCAAACCCGCGATTGTCACCTTTAAAAATGGGAACCTTCGATGCAAGATTGGGGTTTTTCAGCCACTCTTCCGGTAAAAAGGTGGTATAGCGCAGCTGCCAATTTCTTTTCTTTTTACCGTCCACATCGTTTTCAACTGGCTGTAAAAGCTTTTTTACAGGCCCAATCTTTTTCGTATTCGTTATTTCCTCGATCGCTGCCTTTGCTTGGGAGGAACCTTTTTTTACGGCTCCGACAATACTCGCTAGAAGGGATTTCACGGCATAGGACTCCTGCTCCGAACGCGGAAGGGGCCGCTTTGCTTTAATGGTATATGTGTATTCCTGATCTTCACTAATACTTCGATCACTGAAGGAACATCCACCCACTTTCCCAATATCCACGCCGTTTCGGTAAATCGTATACTCTTTTATTCCTTTGATGGGCTCCCATTCCAGGGTGGCTTGGCCTTTTGCGACAATCGTGGTGAATACCAAATCCAAAAGGATATTATCTTCTTTTTTATTCTCGGCGGTCGTTGATGTCTGTATTTTCATCCTGTTTACTGCCTGTTCTTTTTCATTCAAACTATCTATCGTGTACGTATAGATGGTTCCTGGAGTCAGACCCCGATCTGCAATCTTTGGCTCCGAGCCGCTGTAAATCAGCTTTTTCCCCCTGAATACCCGATAGAAACCGCCTTCATCCGGCCAAATAAGTTTTATGGAATCTTCTTTCCGTTCGATCTTGCACATCAATGAAGCCGTTTTGAATACCGCTTGATGCTTCCTCTTATTGGAGACCAGATAAGCGAATCCCGCAAGACCAAGAGCAAGCAATGAATGCCGTGCAGTGAATGTAACTCCGCCTACTTTTAAACGGGGAAATGAATAATGAGCAATCAACTTCTTCATCACCTCTTCCTTTTCTAGGTGTTATTCTTTACCCACTTTAATCTCCAAGCACACTTTGCAATGTGCTGTGCTGGGCATAACAAAACCGAGGGAATGGTTACTCCCTCGGTCATTTATAAGTTTCACTGGATTATATTTTAACGGCGGCTTTTTTCCCCGCCTTTGCGTCCTGCTTCTTCACGGCTCATTTTTCCATCATCGGAATCATCACGTTGATTGGCCCGTGCCTCTCCGCCTTTTTCGCCGATTTCCTGATAGAATTCCTTGCCATGACTGTCGGATGTCGCTTCTCCGCCTTTTTTACCAATCTCCTGATAGAAGTCCTTATCATGATTTTCGGATGTCGCTTCTCCGCCCTTTTGGCCAATCTCTTGATAGAATTCCTTATCATGATTTTCGGATGTCGCTTCTCCGCCCTTTTGGCCAATCTCCTGATAGAATTCCTTATCATGATTTTCGGATGTTGCTTCTCCGCCTTTTTGGCCAATCTCTTGATAGAATTCCTTATCATGATTTTTTGCTGTTGTTTCTCCACCTTTACGTCCTGCTTCTTCACGACTCATTTTCTCATTGTTGTTAGCCATTAAAAATTCCTCCTTATTATTTGGATTTTTCATGTACTAGCTACATGTGACATGTACTCGCTTGAACAGCTATAAAACTAGATTAAGCTAAAAACTTCAGATCGTTTTTTTAGCGGCGACTTTTTCCCTCGCCATTAAGTCCTGCTTTTCCCTGCTCATTTTTCAATCATCGGAACCATCACGTTGATTGGCTCTAGCCTCTCCGCCTTTTTTGCCAATTTCCTGATAGAAGTCCTTATCATGATTTTCGGAAGTGGCCTCTCCGCCTTTTTGACCAATCTCTTGGAAAAATTCCTTATCATGATTTTTTGCTGTCGCTTCCCCGCCTTTGCGGCCAGCTTCTTCCCTGCTCATTTTTTCATTGTTGTTAGTCATTAAAACTCCTCCTTATTATTTGGATTTTTTAAGAACTAGCTACAGTTTTATGTATACCCGATAGTTTTGATATAAAACTAGAATCTATTAAAATTTCAAAAGGAAAAGCATCATGAATGATATCACTCATGATGCTTCCTAACCTACTTCGGAATCCCTTCTCTCAAGCGATTTGGCAGCTCTACAAGGGTTTCATTCAAAGTATCCAATTTCGTTTCAATTCTATGAAGCAAATAGAGGGTAACAATGATTGGGAACCCAATATCACTGACAAATGGCAGAATTTGATCCACTTTTTATTCACCTCACTTCAAGTGTGTAACCTCCCGTTCGTTAAATAAGTTCCACTTCCTCCACATTCCGCTCGACAAGGCGCGCCGCCTTCAAATCGACGAAATTCCCGGAGGATGTAACGAACACATTCCCCGCAATGATTTTTTCCATTGCCTGTTTAACCGTGTTTACTCCGACCGGATCCTTCGGATTATCAACGGAAATCGTCGCTGACTTTCCTTCCGCTGTAACGAAAATCAATTCCAATACTTTAGCCATTTCAAATCACCTCCCCCTCTTCCGACATCTTTCGAAAACCGATTAGCCAATCAAAGAATACGTATCCACCCGGGTCACTTCACCCATTGGATAATCCTGTACACTTGCGATTGCAACTGCTGTCGAAAACAACTGGTCCGCCGTCGCCTCGACCTTGATGTTTGAAAATGTCCTCCGCTTGAAAACGAGGGCGCCTTTTTCATTTAACCCCGTCTCAAAATCGATCCGCAACGTACTTGATACTGGAATTTGATTTGCCATACCACTCACCCCCTTTCACACTCTATATAAACTTTTACAGGATGAAAGTAGCATGGTCTTGAAACTTTTTCGGGAAACGCATAAAAAGCTCCCCATCATTTGGGCAGCTCTATATCAGTATTTTTTAAAATCCATATTCTTTACTGTTTTTAAGGAAATCCTTTAAAACCACATTTTTATTATCTACTGGCAATTATTATTTGTCTTCTTCTCTCACTAAAAAATCTTTCTCAATTATTAACGGTTTTTCTACAAAATCAATTCTTCTCATTATTTGTTGTATTACTCTCGGGAAAAAGTAAGCTCCAAAGAAAGCACAGATAAAAGCCTGTGACCAAGTTTTTAACCAAGTAGCTAGGAATAGATGATCATAACCCCTATTTATTGAGACTAATATGAATGAAATAAAAAAGGACATACTAAATGCCATTAAAAATGCATAAATAATATTTCTGTATTTAACGTTTATATTCATTATTTTTCTACTTCAACTCCTGATCTAATTTTAGGTTCCTTGATATTTTTAATTTACTGTTGTTCTGTTCCCAACTATATTTTATTTCTTCCATTTACATTAGTAAAACCAATTTTTATAATAGGTCTATTAGAATTACTAATACAAAGGGGTTAGTCAGATTGAATTCTTATTATGCATTTATCAAAACTATAGAAACAGGCAGTTTTACAAAAGCTGCTGAAGAACTTGGCTATACGCAGTCCGCCATTAGCCAAATGGTGCATTCATTAGAGGAAGAGCTTTCCACCACTCTTATTTTACGTTCTCGAAAGGGTATTACTCTGACACCAGATGGCGAGGAATTTTTGCCATATATCCGGAAGATTTGTAATTCACATAGGGAACTGACTGAAAAGCATAAAGAGATGGAGGGACTGCAAAGCGGTCTTATTCGAATTGGCACCTTTTCCAGTGTTACATGTCATTGGATACCGGGATTGATCAAGGATTTCAAGGAACTTTACCCGACTGTTCATTTTGAATTACATCAAGGAAATTATTCGGAAATCTCAAACTGGATTAAAGAAGGCAGCGTAGACTTTGGCTTTGTGAATTCAAATGTTACGGATTTAACTACGATTCCCTTGCAAGAAGATGAAATGGTGGCTGTAATGCCAGTAGATCACCCTTTAGCATCATCCACAGAAGTCTCCTTGGAGGAATTGCTAAAAGATCCTTATATCCTGTTGGATGAGGGAGTTATACATGAACCATTAATAATTTTTAAACAGTACAATTTTGAACCTGATACACAATACCGGGTCTATGATCCTTATGCGATTATGTCGATGATTGAACAAAAGCTTGGCATTTCGATTTTACCGAAACTGCTCTTAACTAAATGTCCCTATAATATTGTAACGAAAGCCATCTCCCCTTCTATTATCCGAACAATTACATTGGCATACAAAGATAAAAGGGTATTGCCAATAGCAAGCAGGTTTTTTATTGACTTTATTATTGAAAGGTATCGGAAGCTTAATAAAAATTCCCTTCTAAAATGATGAAGAGAATTCCTAACCTCTCCAAACTTTTACCTTTGAACTTTTGCATTCCTAAATAAAAACCTCTTAACTATGTTACTGCAGAAGTCCTGAGCCTTATCCTGCCTGGTTGCTTGTTTCATAAATCCTGGATATCGCTCTTGCTTTTCATCTAATTTTCCCTTTAAATTAATTTTTATAACTGACCTTTTTGATGCGAAGATAAATAGCAGTTGGCTTTAAATGGCACGTCAAATTCGCCTTTTCTGGGAAATAATAATCACGAAAGGAAGTGGATGTTGATGTCATTAGAATGGTTTGACAGAGTAAGCGGGGAATTGCAGGATCATCTTAAATCAATTTGTGAAAAATACGACCGCAATGGCAGTTTGATCGTGGAGCGCGGGTCTAAGCATCCACGCATCGAGTTTTATACAGAGCAGGATGACAATGAGCGGGATTATTTTGCCACGCTGTTTTTTGATCCGTACAATGAAGAATTTTATATGGAATCGTTCGAGCCTGATTTAGGGCAGATCAGCAAGGTCATCCTTTCGGACATTGAAGATATCGTCGATGCTGTCCATGAGAGCTTCCATAACTATTTGGAAGAGGAAGATGATGATGATGATTACGAATATGATATGGATGATGATAATGATGATTTGTATGATCCAGACGGCAACGATTCCGAAATATACGAAATCGATGTAGATTGGGAAACGCCTGAAGTGACTGCCTATATCCAGGATAATGAGGTCGAGGTCACCTATCAATTCGGTATCGTCCAGGAAACAGGTGATGGTGTACTGAAACGGATCAATCGGATTCGGACAGCTGATGATGACCTGATAAAGGATGAAACGAATTTCATTTTCAGCAAAGAAGAAGCAAGCACGATCATCGCCATGATAGCCAGTCATATGGATTCACTTAGTGAAATGGAATAAAACCAATAAAACCTTGTCCATGATCATCATGGACAAGGTTTTATCATATAATAATCAGTTCATATACCTCTGATAATTGCGTGACCCGTTCCGTATCACTAGCTTCCTTCGCATGTTTAATTTCCTGAGGAAGAATATGGTTAAGGAGACTGGCTTCTTTACCGGATAGTTTATTGACGAGTTCTTCTTCAGAATGAAAATGTCCGCTTTTGATTTTATTATAAATTTCCTGCGCTTCAGGATATTGGTCCGTATAGTTAGACAATATCTCACGTAAGTAGCCAATCGTACGATCCATCAAACCATCCCTCTCGAATGTTAGATTTTTGCTTACATGCTATACCTTCCCCCATTTTTTGATGATAAATTCCTAAAAAAAAGATATCCAAATCAATGGATACCCTAATCAGTCTTCCTCCCAAAATAAATCATCCAATGTGCGGGATAATGCTTTACAAATTCCGACACATAAACTTAATGAGGGATTATACTTTCCGGATTCAATCAATCCTATCGTTTGCCTGGATACGCCGACAATCTTGGCCAGTTCTTCTTGTGACAAGTCCTTTTCTACTCTCGCAAGCTTCAGTTTTATATTTTTCAAGGGAAAGCACCTACTATTTCTTATTATCTTAGCTATTCTTCATTCCGATTTTCTTCGCCAGCAAGTATATACCACCAAAAAACAGAAGTAAAATCGGCAAATAGATCATGACGGATACAAACGATACCAATACAAAATACCATACGCCCTGGGAAGGATACAGCACTATTCACCCCCATGAATATAGCGATGATGAGTGCTAAAGCAACCGTCCCAAGAATCGTCTTCCTGCTCATCGGTGTTTTGCTTGTGCGGTCATGCATCTCCACCTCATCCCAGAATACACCTAAGAAAATGGAACGAGCTAAGTAATACAGCCCTCCTGCAACAAGGATCGCGAATTCCAGATATAACTCCCCGCTGCCTGCACCATATTTATATAGTTTGAAAAGTCCACTCACCAGGCAAATGGCCAAAATGACGTAATACATTTCTTTATAAATTTTATTTCTAACATTCTCAACCCGCTCATCCGTGATCTTTTTCGTTCGTTTGAATAGATTCATCTCTGATCGACCTCCAATAATTCCATCGCTTACCCTTATTATATGATTTATTTAACTTTTTGCAACATATATATTACATTTTATATTTTATAAATTGCAATATGTGTAAAAAAAGGTACCCATACATCAAGTATGGATACCTTACTAGCCTTATTTAGGGTTTTACTCGTGAGTTTTGGGGATTTACTCGTATATCTCCATTTTCGGAGATATACCTGCAATTTTCGTTGATATATCTCCATTTTCGGAGATAAACCTGCAGTTTTCGTCGATATATCTCTATATTCGGAGATAAACCTGTATTTTCGTCGATATCGTGAATTCTAGGCTTTTACTCGTGAGTTTTGGAGTTTTACTCGTGAATTTCAAGCTTTTACTCGTGAGTTTTGGGGATTTACTCGTGAATTCTAAGCTTTAACTCATGAGTTTTTGGGTTTTACTCGTGAATTCATGATTTTAATCATTGTTGTGAAGGAATGTACTTATAGTAACAGGACAGTATAGGTAAATAAGGAAAAATGTCTAGTGAAAAATAATACTTTTAACAAGGATATTTATTGGGTGGCTAAGTGTCAAATGCGATCCATCTCTACAATGGCAATCTTAATTATCTTCGTTTTTTATTTAAGAATTTCTTTCACCTTTTTTAAACTTTTCTCTTGTCTTGAAGTGAACTCCAAGGTTTAAAGTGATACATGTAATTGAAACGGAGGAAAGAAAAATGGTAAAGAAGGCGAAAAACAAATCCATTATTTTAGGTATTATTCTTATTAGTTATTTCGTTATTGTTTTAGATATATCTGTAGTAATTACTGCTTTACCTAAAATTCAAGAATCACTTCACTTATCTCAAAGCAATCTAACTTGGGTTCAAAACACTTATACATTAATTTTTGGTGGTTTGTTACTGCTTGGTGGACGTGCCGGAGATATTTTCGGGCGTAGAAGAATGTTTATACTTGGATTAATTATCTTTGGTTTGGGGTCACTATTAGTTGGTACAGCGCTGAATGCCGTTTGGTTAGTTATTGCACGTGCACTTCAAGGTGCTGGTGCGGCACTTCTTGCTCCATCCACGCTTGCATTATTGATGGATAACTTTGAGGAAGGTGAAGAACGTACGAAGGCTGTTTCTTATTATGGTGCAGTTGCTGGTATCGGGGCAAGTGCCGGTTTAGTTCTTGGCGGTATTTTTGCCAGTTGGTTATCTTGGCGTTACGCATTTTTCATTAATGTACCAATTAGTATCGTCATGTACATTCTAACGAAAAAGCATATCAAGGAATCTGCTACTATTGCAGGAAAATTCGATATAGCAGGGACAGCTACTTCTTTATTGGGGATTGTGGGACTTGTTTATGGAATTGTAACCTTAGAGATTCAATTAATGATTGCTCTCATTTCTATTGCCGTGGGAGGAATTTTACTTATTACTTTTGTATACACGCAAAAACGTGCAGATCAACCAATCATGCCACTCCGTCTATTTAAGAGTGGTGAACGCAATGGTGCGTACTTAGCACGCATGCTATTCTTGGGTGCCATGATGGCATTTTGGTTCTTTATAACTCAATTTTTACAATCTATCTATGGATTTTCACCATTACAAGCCGGTATAGGATTCTTTCCAATGACAGTCGCTAATTTTATTTCAGCTATGCTTGTGCCGCTTTTTACTCGAAGCTTTAACAATGGTCGTGTTCTACTATGCGGTCTAATAATTACAACGATCGGCATGTTCTGGTTAAGTTTTGTTTCTGGTAATAGTAGTTATATTGCTAGCGTTGCACTTCCAATGATTTTCATTGGTTTCGGGCAAGGATTATCACTTAGTCCTTTAACTGCTGCTGGTATTGCTCATACTGAAGCTAGTGATGCTGGAGCTGCAAGCGGTGTCGTAAACGTAGCACACCAAGTTGGCGGATCACTTGGTCTTGCAATTTTAGTAGCAATTTCAAGTATAGCAGCCAGTAGCGGATTAGTAACTCAAGTAAATGTCGCATTAAAAGGCGGTAGTGTCATGCTGTTTTTTGCAATTATTCTTGTAGTTGCACTGATACTTCCAGTTATTAAGAAAGAAATAAAAAATTGAATATGTCTCCTTGCCTTGGAGTGAACTCCAAGGTTTATACTGAACTTCACTTAAAAGAAAGAAGGTAAAAAATATGGAATATGTGACATTAAATAATGGCGTGAAAATGCCACTTAACGGTTTTGGGGTATTCCAAATCCCTGATCTTCAACAGGCAGAAGAAAGTGTTCTTACAGCAATTAAAGCTGGTTATCACTTGATTGATACAGCTGCAATTTACATGAACGAATCAGCTGTGGGTAATGCAATCAAGAAAAGTAGTGTACCTCGTGAAGAATTATTTGTCACTTCAAAACTTTGGGTGAATGACACAGGCTATGAAGCGACAAAAACAGCATTTGGGAAAACGCTTGAACTCATGCAGCTTGATTACCTTGATTTGTACTTAATCCACCAACCATATGGAGACATTTATGGCTCATGGCGTGCACTTGAAGAACTTTATAAAGAAGGGAAAATTCGTGCAATCGGTGTAAGTAACTTCCATACTGATCGTTTGGTTGATTTAATTCTTCATAATGAAATAACTCCACAAGTGAACCAAATTGAAGTGAATCCTTTCTTACAGCAAGAAGAAGCTTTAAAAGTTCACCAAGAATACAATGTAGCTGTACAAGCTTGGGCTCCGTTTGCAGAAGGAAAAAACGGTCTCTTCACAAATGAAGTGTTAATTGAAATTGGTAAAAAATATAACAAATCAGTCGCTCAAGTTGTCCTTCGATGGCTAATCCAGCGCGGAATTTCAGCTCTTGCTAAATCCGTTCATGAAGAACGTATCGCTCAAAATTACGATATTTGCGATTTTGAATTAAGCGAAAACGATATAAAAACAATTGCCACACTTGATACAAATAAAAGCAGCTTCTTCTCACACAGAGATCCAGTGATGGTAAAAGCACTTGGTTCAATGAAAGCAGAACGTTAAGAATTGGAGGAAAATAAAATGATAGAACCTAACAAAGTAATCGTTATTACAGGAGCATCATCAGGTATTGGCAAAGCAACTGCAAAATTATTAACAAAACGCGGAGACAAAGTTGTTCTCGGTGCTCGTCGTGAAGAACGTCTTCAAAAATTGGCAGACAAAATCAAAGCTGAAGGCGGCGAAGTAATTTACGCCAGCACTGACGTAACAAAACGCAGTGACGTTGAAGCTCTCGCAAAACTCGCGGTAGATACTTTTGGACGAATCGACGTTTGGTTAAACAACGCTGGTCTTATGCCCCATTCAACATTCGATAAACTTCATGTGGACGAATGGGAACGAATGGTCGACGTAAATATTAAAGGTGTCCTTTACGGAATCGCAGCTGGTCTTCCAATTATGCGTGAACAAAAATCTGGTCACTTCATTAATGTTTCTTCTGTTGCCGGTCACCAGACTCACCCAGGTGGCGGTGTATACAGTGGTACTAAATACGCAGTACGTGCGATTTCTGAAGCACTTCGTCAGGAAGAAGCTCAGGCAGGAAGCAATATCCGTGTGACAATTCTTTCACCAGGTGCCGTAGCAACGGAATTGCCAAACACAATTACAGATACAGACCTTAAAGGCGGTATCGATTCACTTTACAGTGCAGTGGCCATTCCAGCTGAACGTATTGCTGAAACAGTAGCCTTTGTAATAGATACTCCTGAAGATACTGCAATGAATGAAATTATTATTCGTCCAACTATCCAATTACCTTAATATAAAAAACATAAGAAGGTGGATTTTACATGAACATCAAAGTTGTAAGTGAAAAAACTGGTGTGTCTGCTGATACGATTCGTTATTAAGAACGTATCGGCTTAATACCACCAGTAAAAAGAGATAAGAACGGTGTACGTGATTTAGACGATGAGGACATCCGTTGGATCGAGTTTTCCCGTCATATGCGTGAAGCAGGGGTATCCATTGAAGCTCTAATCGAGTACATTGAGTTGTTCAAAAATGGTGACGATGCTAATATCCCAGCTCGTGTGGGAATTTTATGTGACGAACGTGACGAGATGCAAAAACGTATTGATTTAATGCAAAGTGCACTCGATCGATTGAATTATAAGATTGATAACTATGAAAGTCATGTTGTTCCAGCTGAAAAAGGGCTTCGTGAATTTGATGAATGATAGTTGCACACGAAAAATCATTTTCGATGCTTCAACTATATGCGAAACGGAGTGAAGGATAAATGAAAGTTTTGATTTTAGGTGCAGCTGGTCAAGTTTCTCGTATGTTAACTGAACGCTTGCTCAATGAATCAGATACAGAAATCACTTTATATGCGAGACAGGCAAATTCTCGTTTAAAAGTATCTAGTGAACGAGTAAAAATAATCGATGGTGACTTTCATGATAAATCTAAACTTGTCGAAGCAATGTCTGAAATAGATATTGTTTATTTAAATGATATGCGTGACGCTCAAGCAACACAATCTATTGTTTCCGCAATGGATGAAGCTGGCGTAAAACGTCTCATTGGTGCAACAGTTTTAGGTATTTATGATGAAGTCACTGGTGCATTTGGCCGCTGGAATGATGCAATGGTTGGATCCAGTGCACCCTTATACAAATCTGCAGCCAAGGTAGTCGAAGATTCAGACCTTGATTACACACTACTACGTTTAACTTGGCTTTACGACCAAGAAGGTAATGAAGAATATGAACTGACAGAAAAAGGTGAACCATTTATAGGTGCACAAGTTACACGTCAGGCTGTATCTCGTTTGATTATGGATTTACTTGCTGATAACACGAAATATATTTGCGAAAGTTTAGGAGTCAGCGAACCAGAAACCGATTTTGAAAAACCGTCTTTCTATTAGGTTGTATTCAAAAAAGGGAAATTCTTTATAACAGAAAAGGTTACAGCTCGATGTGACCAGCAAGGCAAATTGGTCCAAAATGTAGCTTTAGAATAAAGATTGATTATAAATCCCCTTCCATTAACAGCAAATACAAAAACTCCATTTTTTTAAAAGTGGAGTTACTTTTTTTATCTAATTATGAATTTTTCATAAAGTCAATTATCCTTCATTAAGATGATAGCAAAGTTGAACAACGCCAGGGTAAAAGCTTTTTGTATCAACCAGTGTTAGGTTCAATCTCTCCTTTATGTCAACAAACAAAGGTTTTCCTTCCCCTAAAATAACAGGGTGCAGATAACCTAAATTCATCAACCAGCCCCAATCTTATAAAAGATGTAATAAGACTTGCCCCGCCATAAAGCCAGATGTCTTTACCAGGCTTTTTCTTTAATTTATTTACTTCTTCAACAATATTATCATTTATGATTGTTACTTTATCATCAATGCTTTTTTTGTTTTGGAAAACATGAATTTTTCTTTGCCATGAACTAATTTCCAAATTTCTTTTTCAGTATTAGATACCTTATTTTACGGAGTATATTGTCCCCATAAAAAATAGTATCCATATCATTTAAGAAATAGAGTCCATAATGCACCAGTCAAACTTCTCCTTTCGGCCCTTCAATAAATCCATCTAAAGTAACTGCTAAATCTAAAACTATACTTCTCGGTCTTTCGTTAATGGCCATACTTTTATCTCCTTTGTCTTATAGAATGTCCCTTGTTATAAAATCATAAGGTTTCGACCGCTCAGCGTTACAGCACCTGACCGATGCCGGACAAATACCTAATGCTTTTAAGCTTCATACAAAAGTTTCTTCAGTTTCGTTTACATGTAGTTTTATAGTTCAGCATAAATCATAGTATTAAAAGACTGAATCAAAAACTAAGGAGACTTGCGATGAAAGCAATGGTATGCACAAAATACGGATCACCCGATGTACTGGAACTCAAAGATGTAGCAAAACCAACTCCCAAGGAAAACGAAGTTCTGGTGAAGGTTCATGCGGCAACAGTGGCTTCAGGGGACATAAGAGTCCGAAGCTTCAAGAGCCCCTTCTTATTATGGCTGCCGATGCGGATCTTTCTGGGGCTTAGAAAACCGCGAAAACCGATACTCGGAGTGGAGCTAGCCGGGGGGATAGAGGAAACAGGGAGCAATGTGAAAAAATTCAAAAAAGGCGACCAGATTTTTGCCATGACTGGAATGAATTTTGGGGCTCATGCCGAATACACATGCTTACCTGAAGACGGAGCAATCGCAATAAAGCCCGTCAATGTGACCTATGAGGAAGCCGCCGCCGTTTCTTTTGGGGGAACGACAGCTCTGCATTTTTTTAGAAAAGCCAATATCCAGGACGGACAAAAAGTCCTCATATACGGTGCATCCGGTTCTGTAGGGACTTCCGCGGTACAGCTTGCCAAATACTTTGGAACAGAAGTTACCGGAGTATGCAGTGCCGCTAATTTTGATTTGGTGAGATCATTGGGAGCCGATAAAGTGATTGATTACACAGAAGAGGATTTCACGGAAAGACAAGAGCGGTATGACATCATCTTTGATGCAGTCGGGAAAAGCTCAAAAGCCACATGCAAAAAAGCACTAACCCCGAACGGGCGATACGTGTCCGTTGAAGGACAAGGAATAGCAAAGGTACTCACGGAAGATTTACTATTTCTCAAGGAGCTATTCGAAACTGAAAAGATAAAATCGGTCATTGATAAACGCTACCCGCTGGAACAGATACCCGAGGCTCATAGATACGTTGAACTAGGACATAAAAAGGGAAATGTCGTGATAACTTTGGTTGATGATGATAAGCGCTGATAGCACTTTGCACACCGCCGCTTTTTAAGAACTTTTTATAACCAATGTTTCATTTTTCCGATAATCGGAAAACCAAACCTCATACTCCTATGGATTTTCCCGTAGGAGTTTTTGCATTTAGTCCTAAATATTAATTTACACCATCTAGGTATTCTTAACTATAAATCTCTATTATTTTTAATGGTTTTAATATAGCATGGTAAGCATAACCTTAGTTTCCATGTAATAATAAAAATTGTGATAGGATATGATGGTAAAATATGGACAAGTTATCCAATAGCGTAAAATTTGAATATGAGTTTACAACTGATAAAGACTCTATTCCCTTTGATTTAAGGCATTCTCCTGCCGTTGCATTAAGGGTTGAGGGGATTCTTACAATTAAAATAAATAATGATATATATTTCCAAGCGGATATTGCATTGTTAGAATTTTATCTCTATTTACTAAAATGGGTACAAACAAACAAAAAAGGTAGGGACGTACAAGAATTCAAATATTATTCTTTGGAATTTGATGAAGATGAAGCAATAATTTCTTTACTTCCCTTTGGAAATAGCGCAAGACTAGCATCCATTTGGGAAGTGAATAAATTATACAATGTTTTTGAATTAAGCTATATAGTACAAAAGCTCACCCAACTTACAAACAGGCTTGGGAGGGATATTGAAAATCATTATGATATTCAAATGAATACTTTCATAGGGAAAGTACCTTTAAAAGGTTAACTATTTTAATAAAGAATTAGAAGCTTTTTGGCCTCATCCCTATATGGTTCGGGATGAGGCCATTCCCCCCCCTCTCCAGACTATAGTCAAACTAGATGAATAGTCAGTTTGACTATATTTTTTTATTTTAAAAACGTTCCAGTTGATTGGAGCGGGTGTTCGAGACTCCTGCGGGAGAAACGTGTCCAAGGGAGACCCCGCAGGCGCAAGCCGAGGAGGCTCCACGACCGCCCGCGGAAAGCGAGTGCCTGGAGTGGAAATCAACGTTATTATCGAATTAGACCCCCTTAAACACGAACATTAAATTATATTTATTTTTTAATGTTCACTTTTTCCATTGATTATCTATCGTTTATTTGTTATATTAGCAAAGTAATAATCGTACATATCATTACTCGTATATGCTCGGAAATATGGTCTGAGCGTTTCTACCTGGTTCCCAGTGAAAGAACTAGACTACGAGTTAAAGTATTCGGCCGCCCGCTTTTTGAGTAGCTAATGATTTAGCATTGGCTTCATTTTTGCTTAATTATCTATACTTTAACTATCGTAGGTCTAGTATGCAGTAATCATTCTGCGGTTCTGGACCTTTTTCTTTGACCACAACTGCGAGTGCTTCAAACAATCGGATAATTCGTTTTAAGGAGAGAAAAATCATGTTAAAAAAGTACACTCTATTAGGAATCATTACATTACTTTTCGTGTCGGTAATTGCAGCATGCAGTTCTGCTTCCAAAAATGAAACGGTCGAAAAAAAGACTCAAAGGCCTATCATGATTCAAGGTCCAATGCCAATTGAAGCTGAAAATTTCGCGAAAAGGTTAAAAAACGTTAAAGAAGAAAAATCAGGAGATTTTGTATTTTATATTGGAACTTTAGACAATTATCCTGTAATCGTTGCCAAAACAGGTAAAGGGATGGAAAATACAGCTGCGGCTACAGCAGTGGCAATTGAAAGATATAACCCTATTGCCATCATCAATCAAGGGACATCAGGTGGACATGACCCAAGCTTAAACGTTTTTGATATTGTTTTAGGAGAAAGAACGGTAAACCTAGGTTCATTAAAAACGGCAGATAAAGCTGAAAACGAAGGAATCGATCCAACCATATGGAAACCAATGGACCTAATGGCTTCTGAAGGAAGTGCAGGAGAAGATCCTAATGCTGAAAAACCACGCTTCTTCGAGGGAGATAAGGATTTACTCGCAGCTGCTCATGCAGTTAAGGATACCTACACAAAAGGTAAGATTGTCGATGGTACTATCGGTTCTGCAGACGTTTGGAATAATGAAGTGGATCGGATTAAGTGGTTCCATACGAAATATGGTACATCCGTGGAAGAAATGGAAGGAGCTTCGGCAGCACAAATCGCCAAAGCTTACGATGTGCCCTTCTTAGGCATACGAGTGCTATCCAATAATAAAGTGAACGGCGGTAAATATAACCCTAATACAGCAGCAGCCAATCAAGAATATGTGTATGAAGTGGTTAAAAAATATATCTCTGCGATGCCAAGCAAATAAGAGCGGGCTCGGAGCATATATAAGAATTAGAATCTTTTTGGTCACCTATCCCTATAAAAAAATAAAAGAAGAGCACATATTATATACGATAATATGTGCTCTTCTTTTATTCGCGGATGCCCAAATTAGCGGACTATTGATTCTTCCTCCTTGCAAAAGGTTAAGCTGAGACTATTCAATGTGTAAAGTCTAGCGGTGAAAATGAATAAATCGCTGTAGTTATTTTCAACGTACTCTTCAATGATCTCCATCCCTTTTCTGAATCTATCAACTAATAAATGCGTGTAGTTTTCATCCCAGGTAAACCGATTGATTCGTTTAAGTTCATCTGCCAATACTTGAAATTTAAACTCGTCAACAAGAAGCTTCAATTGATACAATTTATCTTTATTTAAACAAAAGCAGTTGTTTTCATTTTCATGATTTTCCCGGACAAATGTAATGAACCCTTTTAAATTATCAGCTAACATATTCGCTATTTGCATCTCGAAGTTCATTTCTAACATCTCCTCAATGTCTAAAAATCTATATGAAGAGTGTATGATTTGAAATGATATTTTAACACCAACAATTCTTTTTTCGAGATAGATTCCTTGTGCATTTCCTTCTATGATAGAATTTTCACAAAAAAAATTGCCCCCTTCCTTCCAAGGGGACAATCTCACATCGAATCCAGAACCAAAGATATAAGCAGGCCGGCAGCGGTGAATATGCCCGTGATCGGCCCTCCGTCTTCATATGCTTCAGGCATCATCGTTGAGGCAATCATGGCGATGATTCCCCCGCCTGCAAAGGCTGCCATCGCTGCCAGGACATAGTCCGGGGCATGATCGAGGAATAGATAGCCCGACATCGAGGATAATGCCGAAATGATCAGGACGGAAAACCACAGCAGCATGATTTTCTTCTTGGAGTAATCACTTTTGAGCAAACCTGTTGTACTTGAGAGCCCCTCCGGAATATTACTGATGAAGATGGCAATGACCAATAGCCAGCTTACCGAGCCACCGCTTATTAAGCTTGCGCCGATCATGATCGACTCCGGTATGGCATCCATCACGGTTCCGATGAAAATGGCTAGGCCCGCTTCCTTCGAAGAGTTATTATTGGACCGTTTCCTTTTATCCGCACCTTTTTTGGAAATAAGAAAATCCAAGGCAGTAAACACGCCGGCCCCTGCTATGAATCCGATCCCCGTCGCCCAGATTCCACCATCACTCACCGAATCAGCAAGCAGCTCATATGCCGCGGCACCAATCAATACACCCGTACCAAAAGCCATGATATAGCCAATGATGTTTTTCTTGATCGGTATGAAGATTGCGGCAAGTGCGCCAAGCAGGACGGCAGAACCCGAAACCCCTCCCCAAAAGACCGCATTCCACATAGAACTCCCCCATTTCCTTTTTATAGGATAGTGTACCCGGGTTGATGTTAGGGTAAACAAGGGGGCGCTTTTGGCAATTCCAGCAAAAAAAAGCAGTTATATTCGCTGCCATGGTTTTTGTGTATAGAATGGTAGAGTATCCTGCTCCTCGCTGCCTTATATGACTGATATTTGCGGTTTTCCTTCTTCTCTTTCACTAACCTTTTCGATTTTATCGACAAACATTTGAAAAACCTTTCTCTTTTCTTCCAGCTCTTTTATAGACTCTTTCAATTCGTTCAATTTTTGTTCAAAAGGTTTATGATAGAGCTCGCGGATGTTTCGAATAATTTCATCATTTATAGTGGATTGTACAACTTGCTTGGTGATATTGAATTTATAGGAATAAACCTGAAGGTCACGCTTAACTTCTTCATACTCTTTTTCTATCCCATTTAATACATCACTAATTTCTTCATTCCATTCGATTAAAGCCTTTTTCACATGTTCCTCCACCCTTATTCCCCCTCTTTAACTAACAAAAAAATCTTCTCCATAAAAACTTATTTTATCAAATGTTCATTTCGGTTTCTTTTCGGCTTAGTTACTTAACATATAAGTTTTATTAAAAATAGATAACAGCTTACGACGAGTTACGAAACACTTTTGAAAAATCACATAGAATGAAACATGACAACTATAACCTATGGAGGTGTTCAGACTGATTCATACAGTTAAACCAGGTGAAACACTGACACAGATATCCAGGGACTACCGGAAACCGCTATCGGCAATCATCGCTGCTAACCCGACAATAAACCCAAATGTCATTTATCCTGGTCAACCCATCATGATCCCTGGTTTTCCTCCTGCTGATACCATTCCATTTCAGATCGATGTGTCCGTTAATAATCGTAAGCTAAGGCTGCTTAAAAATGGAGTACTGCAGAAACAATATCCAATCGCCGTTGGAAGAATGCTGTTCGGTACACCAGTAGGACAATTCATCATCATTAATAAAGCCCCCAACCCCGGAGGCCCATTCGGTACAATGTGGATGAGTCTATCCAAGGAGCACTACGGCATTCATGGAACGAATGACCCCAGCTCGATTGGTAAAGCCGTCTCAAAAGGCTGTATTCGCATGCATAATCGGGACGTGGAGGAATTATCAAGGATTGTTCCAATCGGGACACCGGTTACGATTCATCCTTAATGTGCTTAGTTACTCTTATATAAATAAGCCGACGGAATTGTTCCATCGGCTTATTTTGCCATAATCTTAAAAATCACACTTGAACCAATTTTTCGCCTGAAGTTGATACTGAATATCGGCAACATGCTTTATGAACGCTGAATCATGGGATACAAATATGATCGTGCCTTCATATCCAGCTATGAATCGTTCCAATGCTCCAATGGCAGTAATATCCATAAAGTTGGTCGGTTCATCCAATAACAGAATGTTGTATTCCCCTAAGAACAACTGACAAAGCTGGAGGCGAATCGCTTCTCCGCCACTTAAGGACTGAACGCTTTTCAGTATATCCGTCCCAGTAAACTGCATCGAATGCAGGACGCTTCTTAAAAATCCTTCATCATATTCTGAGCGATTCTCCAGGAATTGCAGAACCGTTTCATCACTGGAAAATCTATAGCTCATTTGACGGAAGTAACCCATTTTTGCTTTTGGAGAAACCGTTAAACCGGCACCATTATTCGCAATATGATGCAGCAAAGTACTTTTACCGCTGCCGTTGCTGCCTGTGATGGCTATTTTGTTACCGAGCGGCAGCTGAAAACTCACTTCATCCAATAATACTTTCTCCTTCACTTGAAGAGTCAGTCGGTCCGCCATTATCGGGAACTTATTATGCAATTCCAATTGCTTTGTTTTATTTAGCCTTCCGCTCAAAGTGATAATGAAGTCGATATTCACAAATATCCTTGGTCATACTAAACAGAACCCTCTGGTTTTCTGGTCTGACATCAAAGTTCAGCTTAAAAATATCATCTTCGTAAGTAATTAACCCATTAGAGCTGCCGCTCCACTTAGACATAGGCATAGACGAAATCAATTTACTAACTCCTGCTTTATCGTAATTCCATAGCTTTTTAGAAGATTTGTCAGCAAAGTCGATTTGTTTTCGATACTCTGTTTCTGTTAAGTAGCTATGAAAAAATGGTGCTGCTTCCTCAGAAGTGATTGGCTTGAACCAACTATACTCTCCACGCTCTAGCATCGCTAGCAGAACGACCATTTTATAACTCTTTGCCATACTCGTTTTCTCTACTTCCAATAGCCATTGTTCATAGCGATGAAAGATTTCGGATTCACTTTCTGAAAGCTCATTAGCATACTCCAAGAATCCATAATATGAAGAGAATTCCTGACGATAATGCGGGGATTCAGAGGCACCTTTTAGATGTAGTTGTAAATAAGAAGGTCTCCTTCCTAATTCCTGTTTTAATATGAGATAATCATTTACTAATTTATCTCGTCTAGGCTGCTTCTTTTTCGCCATTTCCTTTAAGAGATTAATAACATGAATATCTAATTCTATATCACATAATTCAGGAACAACCGGCTCAATGGTTTTCGTCTTTTTCTTGCTCAAATCTGTATCAAACAAACTTAATTTAACATCTGCATTTCTATAATTACCGATTAAATCAATAATAACGCAATGATCCTTGGAGTCATGTAGTCTTAGCCCTCTGCCAATCTGCTGGGTAAAGACCGTTAAAGATTCTGTTGGCCTAACAAATAAAAGCGTATCAACAGCCGGGATATCGACTCCCTCATTGAATAGATTGACCGTAAAGATAATATCGAGGGCTCCAGCTGCAAGCTGACTTATTGCATCATCTCTATTTATGTCTTTTTTCCTTGAATGCAGACTAATTGCCCTAAAACCCTTTTGATTAAAAAAGTCAGAAAGAAAATCTGCTTGCCTAATGGATGAACAGAAACCGATTGTCCGTGTTTTTCTTTTGTCCTTCCACGCATTCAATACTTTTTGAGCCATCTCATCCTGTAATTGAAGCTGTAGCAACTCATTTTCATCATACCGATTTCCGAGCCAAGTAATCTGACTATAATCTGTATCATCATACACACCAAAATATTTAAACGGAGCTAACCAATTCCGTTGAATAGCCTCAAGGAAATCCATCCGGAATGCTACATTTCCATCACAGATAGCATAAACATCCTTGTTATCATTTCGATCAGGTGTGGCCGTGATTCCAAGCAAAAATTTAGGTTTGAAGTAATCTAGTACCCTTTGATAAGATTCAGCCGCTGCATGATGAAACTCATCGACGATTATCAAGTCAAATTCTTCAGGATCAAACACTTGAAGATGCCGCTGCATGCTTAACGTGTAAATCGAAGCAAAAATGGTATGTCCATGCCTCTCCTTCACCTTGCCATTATAAATAGAAAAGCTCTCTGCCGGCATAACCGTTTGGAATGACTTCCTAGCCTGATATAGAATTTCTTCAAGATGAGCAATAAACAGCACCCGTTTGAAATTGCGCGCAAGGAACCCGGCTAAATATGTCTTTCCTAATCCGGTGGCCATCACAACTAACGCCTTATCATAATCTTCTTCCATTGTTTTATTTAACTCTTCTAATGCTTCAATTTGTGCAAAGCGAGGATAGATTTCCCCATATGGTGCAGATGGTTCATGAATAATCTCCGTTGTTGGAATAGACTCATCAACATCACTTAGAAGCATTAAATCCATTTCCTCTGTTTCCGTCCACTTTTGAGGAAGATTTGGATTATTTATATGAAACTTCTCATAGCTTTCTTCATAATTCTTCGACGTTTCTTGATTTAAAGAAATTGTTTGATCACTATAAAACGTTTCTAAAAATAGATGCAGTCCTTGAGAAAATACTTCTTCATCATCACTAACAGAAAGACTCCATTCCACTCCATTACTTAAAGCAGAACGTGAAAGATTGGACGAGCCAACAAACAGGCTATCTTGGTTTTCTTTTTGAAAAAGATAAGCTTTAGGATGAAAGGACACCCCATTACTCTTCCATAATCTGACCTCAATCCTTGAATCAATCTCTAATAATATCCTTAATGCTTCTGGCTGGGTCACAAACAAATAATCGCCTGTACACACTTTAATTTCCGCTCCACGTTCAGCAGCTGCTTTTAATGCTTCTCTCAAGTATTGAACACCAGATTTCATCACAAAAGAGGTCAAAATACAAATAGAAGAAGCAGAATCAATCTGCTTCAATAGGTGTGTCCCTAAGTGACCGGCAATTAATTGGACCTTACTCATCTTCAACCTCAATTAGATAAATCTTCTCCTTAAACCCCCCGCGTTTATCTGCTTTATTCTTCCTTACTTTCTCCACTTCCTCAATAGAAGCTCCATGATACTCAGCCAAAGCATGAAGGATTTCTAACACATCCGCCAACTCTTCAATCGCTTCCTCTTTACTTTCTGTCTCTACATATTCCTGTAACTCTTCAAAGCTCTTCTTTTTCAATTCTTCTATGTATTCCTTCTCATTTAACACTTTTGTTGTAAACTTCTTACCTGTAGCTTCAATCACTTCTGGAATCCGATCACGGACTAATTTATTGTGGACTGGCATAAAGTGGCCTCCTTCAAAGTTTATCTTACAATTATATCACTTACCCAAATTTTGTATTTATAACAAACCCCACTTAATCATGATATTATTTAATCATAGCAAACCTATAGGAGGATAACATGAAAAAGCAAGTTAAAGTAGTTGCAGCCATTATTGAAAATGAAAAAGATGAAATATTATGTGCGTTACGCTCTCCAGATATGAGCATCCCGAACATGTGGGAATTCCCAGGTGGAAAAGTAGAAAAAGGCGAAGATATTTTTACTGCATTAAAAAGGGAGATTGATGAAGAATTACAATGTAAAGTTGAAACAGATACTTCAATCTTTAATGATAATACGCATGAATATGAAACCTTCATCATTAACCTACTGTCTATAAAATGTAGAATCATTGGAGGTACCCCAACAGCCAATGAGCATTCTAAACTTATATGGTTAAAGCGCGAGAATCTAAGCTCTCTAAAATGGGCTCCTGCTGACATTCCAGCAGTGGAACAATTGATCAATGAAAAAAATAGTCTTCTCAAATGAGAAGACTATACTCTTTTAGTGAACTCAGTATATAAGCTAGCCGGAACTTCATTCTCTAATTCCATTGTAACGGTAATTGGCTTTTCCCCTTCATATTCCACCGTGTTACCCTTACCGATATAAATATAAGGTTCTGTCTTTCCGTCTATTTCTTTATACTTTCTAATAAATAAATGTAAATTTATCCCTCTATCCTGATTGAATACAATATTCTTTCCTCTCTCAGAACTTGGGGCAGTACTATTTGGAGTCTGCCATTGAAAAATGCGTTCATTTATAAATTCATCGTGGTAATTAATGCTCTCTTTAATATCTTCTTCCTTGTGCAGATCAATAAATAAGAAATAGTCATTTCCATTTGAAAGTAGACCAGAACCCCTAAAAGCACTGTGGCTTTTGCGATAATTTGAGAGTAATGCAGCATCAGCCATTTGATATTGTTCATACAGCTTCAAATGTGGCACACCATAGTAGTCTTCTTTAAATTCTTTTTCATATCTAAAGATTCCATAAATGATCAAATCTTCGATATACGTCCTATATTCTTCATTCTGTAGAACCTTTTGATAAGAAGTTGTCTTAGTTAAATGACCATTTTCAAGAGCAAATAACTTAAAGTTCCTCTTTTTCTGACCAGGATCATAAAAATCCTGATTTAGACACTGCAAGGTATGCAATACGCTATCTTCATCTACCTCTTTAACCAACTTCAATATCTCACGTTTTGCGGTTTCTAAAGAAATCTCATCATGATCCAATAGATATTTAGCAATAGCAAATTCATACACTCGCTTTAAAGGTAACTTACTCGATAGCTCCCTTAATACTCCTTCAAAAGCTTCGTCTAGTAATATCCTTTTCAAGGAATCTTCTTTTTCTACCTTTGCTACAAATTGCAAATAGGTTTTATCTCGATTAATAAACTTAATCGGATCTGGAGCTCCATCAAATTTCATATAATCCATTAATAATAAGGGAATTTTACCTTGATTCATTTTCTTAAATTCAAAGTACTCTTCCTTCAAATACTTCAAAGAATTAAAGTTTTCCTTATCAATCTGCGCTAATATCCGTTCTTCAGAGATCTTATCCATTTGAATATGCGTACAACCTGGAATATTTGCAAAGCCAGTCGCTATAGTAACCTTCAAGCTCTCTTTATCATAATATCGACTACCATTCAAAGCGATGGCAATTAAGAACGTTTTACTATGATTCCCGATGAAATCAAGTACCGTTAGGAAAGTCTTGTCTTTATGTTTACGAAGGCCTCTTCCCAGCTGTTGAATAAAAACAATCGGAGAATTAGTAGGTCTTAACATTAATACGGTATTTACTGAAGGAATATCAACACCCTCATTAAAAATATCAACCGTGAAAATAAATTCTAAATCATCATGGTCATCTTCTAACTTATTTATATAATACGATCTCTGCTCGACTGAATCATTACCAGATAAACAGATACTTTGAATACCTCTACTATTAAATTCTTGTGCCATATATTGTGCATGTTCAACGGTTACGCAAAAACCTAGACCTTTTCTTTTTTCACCGTCATGGCCATAGAAATTCATATTCTTAATAATAAAGTCGACTCTCTCGTTAACCTTTAATCTCTTCGTTATCTCCGCTACATCGTCAATATCTACATCACTTAAATCAATTCCCTCAATGTCGGTAATACCAAAATAATGAAAGGGAATAACCAGTTCATCCTCTAAAGCCTCATGTAAACGAACTTCTAATGCAACATTATTATCAAATAGGTCAAAGACATTTTGTTGATCGCTTCTCTCTGGAGTAGCTGTCATCCCTAAAATAAATTGTGGGTCGAAATATTCTAGAACGGCTTGATAACTAGGGCTTGTTGCATGATGGGCCTCGTCAAAAATAATATAATCAAATTCGTCTCGTTTAAATTCCTCGTAACATTTAGACATAGTTTGAATGGTAGAAAAAATATAATCAGCATTTTTTTGCTTTTGATTCCCAGTCAGTAAACCAAATGTCAGTTTTTCATTAGGAAGGAGCTTTTCAAACGTCTCTTTTGCTTTTTTTAATATTTCTTCTCTATGTACAATGAACAGTAATCTTTTAGGCTTGAATCCTTTTACGTCAAAAGCAGACATATACGTTTTACCCGTACCTGTTGCTGCTATAACTAATGCCTTCTTTTCCCCAAACGATCTAATTCTTTCAAGGTTTTCAACCGCACGTTTTTGCATGTTATTAGGAATGATATATTCAGAGCTTTCATAAATAAATTGCTGTGTATTCGTATAGCCCTTTAATTTACTCAGAAACTCTTCATACTTACTAATAAAATTGTCATCCGCTATGACACTACTATTCCATAATCCATCATATTCTTTTAAAACATCTTTCAGAAATTGAGCATCCTCTTTAGCAATAATCTCAACATTCCACTCAATATTACTCTTAAGTGCACTTTGAGTAATATTAGAAGAACCAATAATCACCTTATAACTATCCTTAAATTCAAAAATATACGCTTTCGTATGAAAACCAATCGCCTTATCTGTTTCAAAAATCTTTAAATGGATATTACTAAACTCATTTATTTTCTTTAAAGCCTTCGCTTCAGTAAAATTCAGATAAGTAGAAGTAATAATCTTCCCCTTTACTCCCCTTTTTTCGGCGTTCTTAAAAGTATCCAACAACAGCTGAAGACCACTATAATTAATAAATGCCACGCTGAAATAAAACTTTTCACACTCATTTATAGAAGAGATTAACTCATTTAATAAATTACCCTTGTCTGAATTGACAATTAGCTTTTTCTCGATGCTCAATGATTTGCTCCTGACTGTGGTTATATAAGAGAATGTTTCAGATATCTCAAGATACATTGAATAATTTGTCGAACATTAGTGCTTAGATAATGATAGCATAGAATTTTATAAAAATAGTTTTTAAGGCCAGGTGCAAATATTCCCAAATAATCCCAAAAATAAATGTTAAGTTTTCTCAGGAATAATTTCTTTTGTATACCATCACTCTATCACTTATAAATACGGTTCACCTTATCACATTACCTCCCCTGCTCCCTAAATAATTATCGGCAACTATAAGTCTAAAATAAACCTGATGTTTCAACCCTCATCCTGTTTAATTATACCCAGTATCCATATTTGGTTATAATATGTAGTATGTAAAGAAAATTGGAGGTACATTTATGAAAGCCACCGAGACAAACTTTTTACAATTTCTAAAAGGGCCAAAGCAATTCGTTATTCCGATTTATCAACGGACATATAGTTGGACAAAAAAACAATGTGCTCAGTTATGGGACGATATTGAACGAATCTCTGAAGATATGAATCTATCAGCACATTTCTTGGGTTCAATAGTTTATGTTGAGAAAGGTTTATATCATGTAACTTCTGTGCCCCAACTTTTAGTAATTGATGGTCAGCAAAGATTAACAACCTTAAGTCTAATATTATCTGCGTTTTCTGAGGTAATGGAAGAACAGATTAAAACCTGTGAATCCATTACCTCAAAGAAAGTCCGTAATTACTTCCTATTTAATGCTGAAGAAGATGATGACACCCAGTATAAGCTATTATTAACCCAAAAAGATCGTCAAACTTATATTGATTTACTTGAAAGAAATGAATTCGAGGATGATTATTCAAAAAGAATTGTAGAGAATCAGATGTACTTTAAGGATAAGATAATGAAAAGTCAATTAACTTTGGATGAAATTTATCAAGCTCTTAATAAACTTATTGTTGTGGATATAGCTTTAGATCGTGATAAAGATAACCCCCAATTAATCTTTGAGAGTCTCAATTCCACAGGGCTTGATTTATCGCAAGCTGATTTAATTCGAAACTATTTCCTGATGGGGTTACAACCAAAAGATCAGGAATACCTATACAACAAATATTGGTATAAGCTTGAAATGAAGTTCGACAAACTACCTGATACAAGCGATTTTGACCGCTTTATTAGGGATTATATAACACTTAAAACAGGAGTAATACCCAAAATTGGTTTTGTATACGAGGCATTTAAATCCTATGTAACTGAACATGCTCACCTATCAACTGAAGAAATAATTGTTGATGTTTATTCTTATGGTCAATATTATGTAAATCTTAATTTGCGTGATAAAGATCCCGTTCTTGAAAATGTATTTCGTGATATACGTGGACTTAGAGTGGATACTGCAAATCCATTCTTAATGCAAGTCTACAATGACTATATACAAAATATTATTAATAAAGACGAGCTAATTACTGTTTTTAGATTAGTTGAAAGTTACGTGTTCAGACGCGCAATTTGCAGTATCCCAACAAATTCGTTAAATAATACATTCGCATCTTTGTCAAAAGAGATTGATAAAACTGACTACTTAAATAGCTTAAAAGCAGCATTTATATTTAAGACATCCTATCGGCGCTTCCCATCTAATGAGGAATTTCGTCGGGACTTATTAATTAAAGACCTATACAACTTCAGGAATCGTACTTATCTGTTACGAAAGCTGGAAAATCATAATCGAAAAGAAATTGTTAATGTTGAAAATTATACTATTGAACATATAATGCCACAAAACAAAAATCTTTCAGTTGAATGGCAAACAGCTTTAGGATCAGATTGGGAAGCAATCCAACTTTCTTACCTTCATACTTTAGGCAATTTAACTTTAACTGGATATAATTCTGAATTAAGCGATCGAAGTTTTTCTGAAAAATTATCTCTTGTAGGCGGCTTCAAGGATAGCCCATTATGGTTAAATCGTAGCGTTTCCAAATTTTCAACTTGGAAAAAAGAATCGATTGAAGAAAGAGCAAATATCCTAGCAGAACGAGCAGTTACTGTCTGGCAGTCTCCGACTCTTTCCGAAGATGTTTTAAAACTATTTAAGAAAAACGAAAATGAGTCAAAATCAAAAACAGATTATTCAATTGAACATCATGCCAATGCATTTAGTTCTGAAACCCATAAGTTATATGACTTATTAAAAACCCGGATCTTAAACATAGATAGCTCCGTACATGAGGAAGTAAAGAAATTTTATATTGCCTTTAAGTATGGGAATAGAAATTTCGTAGATTTATTACCAGCAAAACAAACTATAAAGATTTGGCTAAATTGTAAATTCGGTGAATTACATGATCCTGATCATCTTGGAAGAGATGTGACAGATATTGGCCACCGGGGAAATGGAGACATTGAAATCAGCTTAAAATCTGAGACTGATATAGAACTTATTATGGACCTTATTCAGCAGTCATTTTTATTAAACTCTGATTCAGAATAAATTTGCAAATCTGTGCTCTAGTTTAAGAAGTTAGTCTTGATTGATATTCATTTCATTTTAGATTCAGTAACCTTTAGTCTTTAAAGAAATAAAAAGTGACCCTTCTTTCCGGAAGGGTCCTTTTAATAATAAAGAATAATTTTCTTTCATCAGCGATCAAGTCTTTATCACACTCTCTTTTTTTATTTGCATCATTTACTGCCTTTTAAACATGGGGTTTGTATTTACCTATAGCAAATACTATTAACCAGAAAGTCTCTTTTCTTTTCTATTCTTTTTCATCCATCTTCAGCTTTAAATAATCAGCAATTTCTGTTTGCCCAAATTCTCTAGCATATTCATATGCATCCATATTCTTTATACTCTCTCCCGTATATCTAATTGAAATATCTATTCCATTTTCAACTAGAAACTCCACAACTTCTTTATGTCCACCATAAATTGCTCCAAATAATGGATTTCTTTTTGCTAAGTTCTCATCTAATTCAGCGCCAGCCTCTATTAAATACTTTACTATCTCCAAATGCCCCGCACCTGCTGCCAAATTTAATGCCGAAGCATCAAATGTACCACCTCTAGCATCAATATCTATCCCTTTAATAATTAGGTACTCAACCATTTCAAGGTGTCCCTTCTTGGCAGCTACATGTAACCACGTACCAAATGGTGTCATTGTATGTAAAGATTCTGGATTATCGCCTATTAAACGTTTTACTTCATTAATATCACCAAGCTTAATAGCATTTCTTATAGTTTTATTTAGACTTTTTTCATCCATAACATTACCTCCTGTATTTCTACTAACTTGTACTAGCTATGTCTCCTAAATCGTCAAGAGCTTCAACAGCCCTTAACCGATTCACTACTTCCTAGAGCATCAATACTATGTCGTCCTATTACGGCATTGACATAAAAAACCTTGAAAAGCTTAAGCTAATCAAGGTTTTTTATCTAAATTACAAGTATTCTACTGCACCTAAAAACTCTAAATTACTATTATTAATTGTAGTTTTCTTTTTTATTCCCTCATATTTAAAGTTGTATAAAAGAATTACAACATTATACTGTCTTGGCAACTGTGCGCCACACAATGAAGAAAATTTAGGAATAATGTCATCATCGTAAGAGAAGCCTTCTAATAATCGACTAAGCGAGTTATCAGCTTCATCATAAAAATCTGCTTCTCTAACAGCGTCGTCATATCTATCGATGCCAAAGCTTCGAGCAAACATTGTTGGAATAAAATCCCCATCCTCTGTATAAGAAATTTCAAGTAAATTGTCTAATTCCTCTGATGTGTTAATATTCCCTACCCAAAATGATACAAATCCTTCTTTTTGCATAAGCTACCTCCTATTTGGTTTCAATCCACCTAAGTGATAGACATTGACATTCAGTAGTAGAGTTATTTCTATTCTTTAAATTATAAACGGTTCACTGGGAAGCCCTACAAAAAAAGGAACCTTGAAAGGCATTTTGCCAATCAAGGATAAGTTTCAATAGTTATTACTCCATCATATCAAAAAAGTATTCATTGTCTTCATCAACTTTTTTTATAAAACTCTCTAATGAATCAGCTATTTTATTGTCAAAGAAGTGTACAGAGGTCCTTTGAGTATCATTTAAATCAAGTGTTAAATATACACCCTCGTTTACTTCATAAAAAACAAGTTTGTCTGCTTCTTCATATATCCCCTCTAAGTCAGGGTCATACTCATAGATACCTTTCCTTAGTGTAATATCTGCAATAGTATCAGGATCCATTAATCTACTTATTGAATTCTCATTATTGCCTTTAAAAAAACCATAACCAACTTCTAAGTAAAACTCCCTTAGTTCAGGGGGAAATTTAAATCCGAGTCTTTCCTCTGCTTTTATAAGGTCTTTTTCTTTTAATGGAAAAAACTTATGATTACTATTTTTAATATAATCAAATTTAGCCACCATCAATTACCTCCTTGGAAACAATTTATTTGATGGAGATCCTTTACCATGAATGCCTGCCTGATGTTCATCAGGAAATTTGGCAGGATGTATATTCCACCATTCATGTGGACCACCAAAATTATTTTCTATAATATGATGCGCATCATAAGGTTGCCCGATATCTCTTGCGACTCTACCGTTCTTATCATAAACTTCTTCAGTATAACGGGGCCATTTTTGACCTGTTTTTCCTTCCCATTCACTTATTAGTTTGTCTTTTACACTGTTAAACTTGTTTCTATGTTTCATAGTATCAAGTGGTGTCATTTTTTCAAATTTATGATTCCTTAAAGCTTCCTTTAATTGTTCCGTTTGTGCTTTATGAATCTTTAATCCTGTTATTGTCTCGACATTTCTAATATAATCTTTAGCTAAATCGTAATCAATTTTACCCGTACGCTTACCACTAACTTCCGACTCCACTTTCGCCATCGAAATTAGCTGTTCTTTTAACCACGCACCATTAACCACATTATAAGGTACTGCCCCTGCCAACGACAGTTGTTTTTTTGGATTGTATGGCAATAAGTTAGGGATAGAGGCTAATTCTTTTGCTTTCGCAACTCCTTTAACTGCAGCGGCTTTGGTTGTCGCTACCCCAGTTTTCGTTACAGCACCAGCGCCTTTTGTTCCTACCACCGATGTGACGACTGTTCCAAGGGCATAAGTTACCCAATGAGACCGCGAAATGGCATCGCCATTTACCATATCCCGTTCATATGAGTCGGAGATGGATTTGGATATATATTTATAGGTTTTTATCGGGTGCATGATTGAATTTGCTACGCCTTCAACCGTTTCCCCAGGATCTGTGACGAAGTCCCAAACTCCTGTCACGAAGTCTTTACCTACATCATAAAGGCCTACGCCGATTCCTTTTGTAATGTCTGCGGTTTGCTTGGACGCTTCTAGCTGCATGACATATTGCTGCTGGGTGGGCGCTAAGTTTTCATACCCGATCTGCTTGGCGATTTTGAGGAACTCGTCTGGATCTGTTACATGATCGAGTTGTGCCTTCAAGTCTTTGATCCGGCGATTCTCCGCTTCTTCTTTCTTAACCTTGAGATATTGCGCGGTTTCTTTTTTCCTTACTTCCAGGTTTTTATAGGCTTCACTATTTTTATAAGCTGCTGCATTAAAATAGAGCGGGGATACTACTCCTCCCCTTGTACTGGATACTTTCAATTGCTCCATGAGTGCCGTCACTGCCGCTTGGTCTGCTTCGGATTTAGCATATTCAGCCGTCCACTTATGATCAATCTCGTTTACTTTGTCTATCGTTTGGTTCCGTTTCCTTTCAGCTTTCTCCATATTCTCAAAGAACACATCATCGGAAAAAGGTTCTAATTGAATGATATCATCAATTCCAGCCAATATTTTTTTCAGATCATTTTTTTGGGCTGTGACCATTTCCTTGGAATTTCGACTGGCGCTTTCCAGCTCTTCCTCTAAAAAAGGAACCGTAACCACGGTTTCACTCAGGTTAGCTTCGATTGTATCTCCTTGAATTCCACTTAAAAAGGCAACATGCCGATTGATCAGGCGCAGCCAAGAATCCACGACATCGATCTGTGCTTTATAGAACCCTTTGATTGCCTCTGCGCCTTGCCCCTGCAGCTCATCATCCAAATGAACGATACTCTCAAATCCTTTTTTTAATTCCGTGAGCTGTTCTTTCAGGTCCTTATATTGTCCGACACGCGTTTCCATGGCAGAAACTAGTGTTTGAGATTCGTAAATCATCGACATAATGGAAAGTCCTTTCAACTTCTTTTCTTATTCATTTCTATGTAATATTTTTATTCACTGTAAAATTATGGACTAAATATATTTTAGAAGAGTTTCTATATTTATTCAAGAAATGAAGGGACTTTTTACTAAACGGATTTATTAGTATAAAGAAGGTAGGATAATAGAGTATTTCCTTAAGCTTTGAACAAAAATATGCTGTCCAGGAGCCAGCTAGACAATGGGCGATCACAAAGTTAAACCGACACGTAAAAAAAGGGCTATTCCTGTTGAAGGAATAGCCCTTTCTTTGTATCAAAATTAAAATGCCGGTATGGCCGTTTCACTATATTTCTCTTCTAAAAATTTGCGTACCTCTGGGCTTGTCATGGCCTTGGCCAACTTTTGGACTGGCTCAGAATCCACGTTATCCTTGCGTGCCACTAATGTAATCGCAAAGTCATTTTCAACACCTTCTGTGAGAAGGGCGTCATTTTTTGGTGTCAAACCAAGCGGTGCAGCGTAAGCAGGTGTTATCACTATCGCATCTGCTTCATCATACGTTCTCGCTAGCATTAATAAATCGACTTCTTTAAACTTATAGTTTTTAGGGTTATCAGTGATATCAGACATTGTATAGTATGGACCCTTTTTTTCCTTTAAAGTGATGACTTTATGCTGTGCCAGCAATGCCAATGAACGATCGATATTCGACACATCATTTGCAATGGCAATAACGGCACCCTCTGGCAATTTATCCATTGAATCGTATTCTTTGGAATACACCCCATAATTGGCAAAATAAATTGGTTTCACCGGTACAAGCTCGGCATTTTTGTTTCGATTGAATTCCTCCATATATGGAACGTGTTGGAAGAAATTCACATCCACTTCTTTTGCCGCTAGTGCGGTGTTAGGCTGCACATTATCACCTAATACAACCATTTCCAGGTTAATGCCCTCCTCTGCCAGCTTTGGTTTAACTAGCTCAAGAATTTCCGTCATTGGGGGAATGAGTGAGGCCACTTTCAATGTTACCTCTTCCTTCTCCTGATTCTGCGCATTTTCTTTCTCTTTTACTTCATTCGTCTTTCCACATCCTACTAAAAACAACATAATTGCTGCCATGAGAAAGAGTACTTTTTTCATGATGTTTCCCTCCATTATTTATCTTTTATCAATCATTCTGGCTACTGCCGTGCCAATAAATTGGATAAGCTGTACTAGAATAATCATAATGATAATCATATAAATCATTAGCTCTGTTTTAAACTGCTGATAGCCATACCTGATGGCAAAGTCGCCGATACCGCCGCCTCCGACCACTCCCATGATTGTTGAATAGGAAATAAAGCTGATAATCGATGTTGTTAGTCCGAGGACAAGCCCTGAACGAGCCTCCACGTAAAGGAATTTAAATATGACATCCTTTACAGAAGCCCCCATGGAAATGGCTGCCTCGATCACACCCTTTGGCACGTCCAATAAAGATTGCTCGACCAATCGCGAATAATGGGCAATGGCAATGATCGCTAATGGAACGCAAGCAGCTGCTGTACCAATGGCTGTGCCGATTATGAGTCTTGTAAACGGAATCAAAAAAACCACCAATAACAAAAATGGAAAAGAACGAATAATATTGACCAATAAATTCAAAATTGAGAAAGCCCACGGATTTTCAAGCAAATGACCCTTCCTACAAAGAAATAGCAAGGTCCCGACTGGCAATCCAATTAAAATCGCAGCTAAAATGGACACACCAACCATAGTAATGGTTTCTCCAATAGACTGCCAAATTTCTGCCTCATATTGAACTAAAATCTCAGGCATGTCCTAGCCCACCATTCTCTGCTAATTGTTCGATAAAGTATTCTGGACGATTATTCCTTTTTTGAATCCCAGTTGGTTCGATTAAGACCGTGTCATAAATCTCTCCATCTGCCATGATCGATACACGATTACATATACTTTTAATGACATCCAGCTCATGACTAACAATGACAATCGTCACACCGAAGCGTTTGTTTATGTTCTCTAGCACATCTAATATTTCAGCCGTTGTATTTGGATCAAGGGAAGAAGTTGGTTCATCGCATAACAACACTTGCGGGTTATTTGCCAATGCCCTTGCAATGGCAACACGCTGCTTTTGTCCTCCGCTTAATTGTGCAGGATATCTCTCCATCTCACCCTCCAATCCGACAAATTGGAGACACTCTACAACACGGCTCCGACGTTCCTTCTTTGGATAATTTGCCAGCTCTAAAGAGGCTGCCACATTGTCATAAACCGTTTTATTTGCCACAAGATTAAAATGCTGAAAAATCATGCCAATCGACTTCCGTGCCCCTCGAAGTGCTTTTTTGTTCAATGTGGTCAATCTTTGGTCGTTTACCTCCACTTCGCCCGCATCTGGGGTCTCCAACAAATTCATTAGCCGCAGCAAGGTTGATTTCCCTGCTCCACTTGCTCCGATTATTCCATGAATTTCACCTTTAGGTATTTTTAAAGTAACAGACTTAATAGCCTGAAATTGTGAAAATTTTTTACTCACTTGATGCAGGTTAATCATAAAATCCCACTTTCTGTTTGTTGAAAGGTAAGTATAGCGCTCCACATTATCGTTTCATCAAAGAAACACAGCTGATAAATCATTTTATCAACTAATGAGGACCTAATGCAAAGACACAAATTAACAGTTAAAGACTTCCAACCCTATTATCATCCTTATGACTAGATTTTTCTATTAATCGGATTATTCCTTTCAAAATATTAGAGTGTACATTATAATTGATAATGGTTATCATTATCAAATGTTGTTTTCTAATCTTCAAAATATGATTATTCTTAAAGGACGGGGAGAAAATACATGATTCAGTACCTTGATGAGAAAATTGCCAACTATGAGGTATGTGTCATCTTGCCCTCAGGTTACGATCAAACCAAGACATACCGAACGATCTATATGCATGATGGCGGTGAAACTGCTAAGCAAGCTGCAAACTATATCGATCATTTAATTCTTTCAGGGCAAATTGAACCGCTTATCGTTATTGGAATTGAACCCATTGATCGCAAAAATGACTATACGCCATGGGAAGCACCATCACTTGCACCGCATGCTTCCACCTTTGAAGGACGAGCGCAGGTTTATTTACATACTGTCGTAACCGAAATAAAGCCATATATAGATGCCCATTATGCTACCAATCCCGAGCCTTCACATACAGCTATTTCCGGCTGCTCACTTGGAGGACTTGTTTCGATTTTCGCCTCCTATTATTATCCAGAGGTATTCCATCAATTTATCTCATTATCTGCTTCCTTTTGGTACGAGGACGTTCTTCGCTATCTTCAAGGAGAAAAGATTGAACGACAAGGAAATATCCATCTAAAACCATCAGTGAATCGTCAAAGCCATCAGCTCTATTTATATGTCGGGGAATTAGAGGGAATTTATAAAGAAACGATACAAAAGCATATGGTTGACTACACGAAGAAAGCCCACCTAGAATTTATCAAGGAAGGCTATTTGGAATCTAATCTATTATTTGCGTCAGATCCAGAAGGAACTCATGATGACCTATTCTTTACTAACTACTTCATTCAGTCACTTCGTTGGTTATATGGCAGAGAAACTAAAAACGAAAAGTTGGATCGTTAATTGGCCTTATCGATTGCATCACAATAGCCCCCAAGAATGATAATTTCCTCCAGTCTTGGGGACTGCTTTTTCAAAGGTCCTTATCTATTGGCGAAACATACAGCTCAACTGCTAATTCCTTTAATGATAGTCTATTCAGCATGGCATATATAACCTTGCATCCCCTACCATAAACCCTTCATACTTCCAACAGTTATCAAACGCGTTTGATCGATACAATGATCGCAATCAGCATGCAGCGTAACCTCATGCTCGTTCTGTTACGGTAAAATTAGTGAATGATTCAGCTACAAGCTTTCTAGCAAGAAATAACAAACGATAACCAAGCAAGGGTTTTCCTCGTAAAAATGTTTTGTGGTATGATAGTTAAATTGTTTATCTACCCTGTGACACATTTACATTCATCTAAGAAAAGAGGTATTTATGCACGCCACAGAATTAACCAAGCGACATTGGTTGCTCATCTTAACACTTACTTTATTAACATTTGTTCTCGGGACAAGCGAATTTGTTATCGTCGGGATCTTAACCGATATTTCCTCGAGTCTCCATATCACAAATGCCAAAGCAGGCACACTCGTTTCTGCGTTTGCGCTTACGTTTGCCGTTGCCACACCGCTCGTGATGTCGGCAACGAGTCATTTTCCAAAGCGTAAATGGATGTTGTTTCTGATAGGTTCGTTCATCGTCCTGAATGCTTTGTGCGTGATTTCGACGAGCTACATCATGCTCCTTGCACTTCGGATGCTGACTGCGATTGTAACAGGGGTTTTAATTTCCCTTGCCATGGTTGTTGCAAGTGAAACCATGCCGATCGCTAAACGCGGACTTGCTATTTCATTCGTTTTCGGTGGCTTTACGCTTGCAAACGTGATTGGAGTACCGATAGGCACTGTCATCGCTGAATGGTACGACTGGAATGCATCCTTCCTGTTAACGACTTTTCTCGGGGCTATTGCGTTTTTGGCATCCTTCTTCGTATTGCCTACTATGCAAAGTACAATTCGCAGTTCGATGCGTGATCAATTTTCTTTGTTAACACACCCGCGAATTTTAATGGCTTTTTTCATTCCATCTCTTGGATTTGGAGCGACGTATGCCGTTTATACGTATCTTGTTCCGATCCTGAAAGGAATGGAAGCACCAGGCAGTTCAATCAGTTTGATCTTGTTTGGCTACGGATTCATTTCCATTTTCAGCAACATACTTGCTGGTAAAATTGCCAGCTACAATGCTATCGGACGCCTCCGGTTTGTTTTCCTCGTGCAGGCAATCGTTCTGATCAGTTTATATTGGACGACAAATCATTTTATCTTTGGATTGATTAACATTGGCTTGATGTCGTTAATGGCCATCCTTTTAACAACATCCACCCAGCTTTATTTGATAGACCTTGCCGGTATTTATCAACCAAAAGCTACAGGGCTAGCTGCTTCACTGATGCCAGTAGCAAGCAATGTCGGTATCGCCTTTGGTTCCGCACTGGGCGGAGTTGTTTACCATCAGGGAAATTTGCTGAATGTGACATGGGTCGGCGGGCTGGTTGCAATCTTTGCAAGTCTTCTAACATTCCTAAGTTATCGCTTAGACCAAAAACAAAAGAAAGCAGCATAAGAGAAAGCTAAGAACGCTTTGGTATGCTTCCTTTGGTACCTCATCATTTCATGGCATAATAAACGAGATTACAGTTAATCCTTCAAATAAAATGGAGAAAGAAGTATCAAGAACGTTAGTTGTTCTTTGATACTTCTTTTTTAAAAAAACTAGGTGGCTTACCTCTAAAAAACCAAGAGGATAAATGCGATTTACGCTGCCTGAATTATACTCCCTTTTTACCTAGAGTTACCGCCAAAGTAAGGAATATATAAGGATAAGTTAATAAAGTAAGCTCTAAAAAACCCATACTTCCAAAAAGAAATAGCTCTGGCGCGTGTCCGTCTGAATAATATCCTTTTCCGGTCATATACAAGCCAACAAGAAGATACGTTATTATAGATATTCCTATTAAACCATAGCCTATGAAATTAAACTTAATTATTGTAAAACTATGTATTAAAATACCCACATATAACAATCCAAGCAGCAGCAATAAAATCGGTATGTAAAATGGCTCATAAAAATAGTCACTCATACTTTCAATTAGCATCTTATATCCCTTTCAAAAAATTAATTATGTTGGATTACAAGTATTAATATAAATACCAGCCTTTGTTTTATCCGGTCGCCACGGTTCTAAATTCCATGAACTTTTATAAAGTGGAAGATATTTATTCCGATGTTGCCGTCCAAGTATTGACCCTGTAACCCTATTAAAATTACTTTTATTCACAATTATGACTATCCAAAAACACTGCCAATTAAAATGGCGGAGTCGTTTTCACCTAATAATGATAATAAAAACTTTTTCAATATGTTATCCCCCTGACCCTTAGTAAATATGAGTGAGAGTGAGACTGAAACTTAATTCATATTATCCAAAGTATCTATCTTCATCTCTAAAATTGTTCAAACTCTACTTCATACATGGTTCTCTTAAAAGGTATAAATACCTTCAAGTTCCTCGAGTAACTCCTTAGGCAAATCCTCCACTGATTTTCATTTTCTTCTCTCCATCCATTTTCAATTTTTTATAATGGTATAATAACCATAAATCCAGATTAAAAGATCCCAAAATTGAATTCAGGATTTTCAAATATGGAAAACTCCGCATTCTTTGATAAATAATTTATTACTTTAATGATTTGATTTACTTTTTCACATTTAACAAGGTAAAAAGAAAGGATAGATGAACAGTGAGCAATCCCTGTTAACATCTATCCTTTTGTACGACATATAACCTCATTTACAACAACAACCAACTATTTCGTTAACTGGACATATACCGTGACGTTATTTCGACGACACCACCAAAAACCGGACAATTTGATCCGAGAAGTTAAACCAGTAATGGGCTTTTCTAGCATCGAACATGAACGACTGTTGTTCATGGAGTTCTATTCTTTCCCCCTCTATTTCCACTGTTAACTTCCCTTCGATAATGAATAAGAATTCATGTCCGCTATGAGAAAAAGCGCTTCCTTTATTCTCCCCTGGCTTTAACGTGACTAGAATAGGCGAAAAAACAGCATCACGAATGCCGCTGGATAAATTCTGATAATGAAATTGTTCATGATTGTAATCTGAATTTTCTTGGGAGCGGTCCTCAGAAAAAAAGAAGCTTGGGCTGACATCTAATGTATCGGCGATTTTTTTTAATGACTCTAATGTGACGCTTGATTTTCCTCGTTCTACTTGTGATAAAAAGCTGATCGAAACGCCTGTTTGTTCAGCAAGGCTCTTTAATGTTAGTTTTCGTTCTTTCCTCAATGACTTCATTTTTTCCCCGATTGAATCAAAAGGCATAGAGATGCCCCCTTTTTTTACATAGTATCTAGCTACATTATACAGTACAAATTTTGATGAATGTTCCGTCATTAATAAAATAATTGACAGAAAATTTAAAATTATTTACAATGAAGGAAATAACAAATTGAAGTGACACTTCAATTTTAATGGGGTGACTCAAGATGGAGAAGAAACAAATGCGGCGAATTTTAATTGCGAGTTTAGTCGGAAGTTCGATTGAGTGGTTTGACTATTTTTTATATGGAACCGTTGCAGCTCTCGTGTTTAACCAGCTATTCTTCGTGAATGAGGATCCGACAATAGGGCTGTTGCTTTCCTATGCATCCTTTGCGTTAGCATTCTTCATCCGCCCTTTTGGCGGAGTGATCTTTAGTCATATTGGCGATCGCATCGGGAGAAAGAAAACACTTGTTATAACACTTAGTTTAATGGGGGTCGCAACATTTGGGATGGGGCTTCTTCCTACGTATCAAGCCGTTGGTATTTGGGCGCCGATTTTATTAATCACGTTGCGCTTAGTTCAAGGTCTGGGAATTGGCGGTGAATGGGGAGGCGCGCTTTTATTGGCCGTTGAATATGCTCCCGCTGAAAAACGGGGCTTGTTCGGATCTATTCCCCAGATGGGTGTTACAATAGGAATGCTGCTTGGAACCATTGCCTTATCTATTATGACACTGCTTCCCGAAAGCGCATTCATGACTTGGGGATGGCGTTTACCATTTATTTTTAGTGCTTTCCTTGTATTTTTTGGCCTGTGGATTCGTAAAGGAATCGATGAAACACCGTCTTTCAAAAAAGTAAAGGAATCTGGAGAAGTTCCAAAGCTGCCGATTGTAGAAACTCTTAAGAATTATTGGCGTGAAGTGCTTATCGCCGTGGGAGCCAAGGTGGTAGAAACAGCGCCATTTTATATTTTCAGCACATTTGTCGTATCATATGCTACTTCGAATCTCGGTTTTTCACGGACAGCTACATTGACTGCAGTCATGATTGCAACAATTATAACGACAATTTTAATACCATTCATGGGGATGTTATCTGATAAAATTGGCCGCAAAAAGCTGTTTATAGGCGGAACGATTGGGATGGCACTGTTTGCATTCCCATACTTCTGGTTGCTGCAGCAAAAATCGGTACTCCTATTAATCATTGCAACAGTGATAGGTTTAGGGGTAATTTGGGCTCCCATCACAGCTGTTCTTGGAACGATGTTCTCGGAAATTTTCGATGCAAGGATTCGTTATACCGGCATCACACTTGGATATCAAATCGGGGCAGCTCTGGCAGGAGGAACAGCGCCGCTAGTTGCAACTGCTTTACTTAATAAGTTTAATAACTCCTATGTTCCTGTCGCCATCTATATTATTTTTGCATCTGTCCTTTCCCTAGTGGCGATTTGGGCAGTTAAGGATCGCAGCAATCAGAAATTAGACGAAACGCATAATAGTAGCGCCATGTAATCTATGGTTTTTTACTTCAAGGAGGACAATTGAATGTTGGTTATAAATGAAAAGGAAATTCAACAATCATATGGAATGAAGGACGCAATTTCGGATGTAAACGCAGTATTACGTGCACATGGTGCTAGAAAAATAGACAACCCTCATCGCACAGTTCTTGCTTTCCCTCAACACGAGGCATCGGCACTTTACATGCCAAGCGCTGATTTATCTGAAGAAGTTTCGGCGGTCAAAGTCGTTACCATTTTTCCAAAGAATCCTTCAAGGGGGATGGCAACGACACAGGGAGTCATCTTGCTGTCAGATGCAGAAAATGGTGAACATTTAGCATTGTTGAATGCCTCCTATTTAACACGTCTCAGAACGGGGGCATTGAGCGGCATTGCCACAGACTTTCTTGCTCGTAAAGACGCCCGGGTTCTCACGATTATTGGAACGGGAGCTATGGGATTTGAACAAGCAATTGGTGTGTTAGCCGTAAGGGACATTGAACGTATTTTATTAGTCAATCGCACACGAGAGAAAGCGGAGAAATTCGGTGAAAAGCTGCGCGCATTCGGAGTAACCGTTCCTTTTGAAGTTTACGAAGATGTTTCAGCAGCTGTTCGTCAAGCAAATATAATTTGCTGTGCAACCCGCTCGAACGAGCCTGTATTTAATGGGCTGGATTTAAAGCCGGGCACACACATTAACGGGGTCGGTTCTTATTTGCCGGATATGAAAGAAGTGGATAATACCACGGTTTCACGCGCTGCTAAAATTATCGTCGACGATTTTGCGGGCGTGAAGGATGAAGCAGGAGAACTCATACATGCAGCCGATCGGGGAGATTGGTCGTTTAATGATATCCATGGGGAGCTTTATGAACTTGTAATGCGGACCAAAACAGGCAGGGAAAATGAAGAGGAAATTACCTTCTTTAAATCTGTCGGTGCTGCTTACTTTGACCTCGCTGTCGCAAAAGGTGTTTACCGCCAATCGAAAGAACGGAACATCGGGATGGAGATTGAGGTATAACAGAAGCTGCGGTCTATTATTTGATTTAAATCCAGAAGAAATTCATGATAACTTATTCTTTTCAATTACTTCATTAAGTCGCCTCGTCGGTTATTTGGCATTGAAAAAATAGAAACGATGGATCGTTAATCATTAAAATAGCCGCAAAGAATGGTGATGTTCACCAAGTCTCGGCGGCTAGTTTTTCTTTATTTATCGGCGAATGGTACGGACTGCTCATGGCGTCGGCACTACAGACGCATGATTTTCATCCATTGCTACAACAGTTGGTTTTAGGATTGTAAGGCAATAGATGTGTTTAACAATTTAATATACAGAAATCTTTAATTACTTAACTTACGCCAGAATCATTTCCAAGTATTTTCTCTAATAATCCCATCTGACTAACTATTTCAATATCATTTTTAAAATTTTGTAAACTAGCTTTATATTCATCGCATTCTAAATCTTTGGAGTAGCCAATACATAAGTTTAATATACTGTTTAGTTTTTCAGCAGAACCACTAATAAAATAGGTCGTGAGTATTTTATTATTTGTGCTTGCAAGTAGTACAATTGTTGCCATGTCCAGTGCATATTCTATGTCTGTATCTGAAATCTCTCTATTCTTTTTCTTAGGGTATTTAAATTCATAGCTATTAATAGAATGAATTTTTCCTGTGAGTAATTCTAATATCGTTTTATTATAGATTATATATACTTCTTTAATCAGCTTCATTTCTGGAGCATAAGGATCAGCCAGTATATATTTTATACGTTCATCTTCTTTAGGAATCTCTATTCCCTCTAAATTATGCCCTAAAATATAGGCTACTTCCTCAATTCTTTTAGGAGGGAATAACCTTGCGAAGTCGTATTTTTTTTCCATAGAATCTTCCTTTATAAATAAATTTGATAAATTACCAGAGCTTACCTCCTCCGTAGAATGAGTGAGTACCATATTCATGAGGATGGTAATGTGCAAATATACGTTTTCCTTTACCAGCAGTATGTGCTGAATCAAATCTATATCGTCCAGTTGGTGAAGCACCTTTTGCTATACTGAGTGCATTTGATGAGCCAATACTCCAAGTATCTAATCCACTTTTTTTATCTTGAAATTACTTTCGATTTAGATCTACCTGGACCAACCCATAGCCCCTTATAGTTTGAAGTTCTCATTGCTTCATAATGCACATACCTCTTATTTTTTGTGTTATCATTAGCTACCTTACTTGCTACCCATAATGCACCTGCTTTTTAATTTTTATTGCTCAGCATCAAATTCAGATTCTGAACGGTCTCTATCTGTAGGTATTTCATTTTTATATGCATTTTCATACTCAAAAACTACCTCTGTGGCTTCCTCGTTCAAAGAATCTTTACCTTTTTCCATTTTTTCACTAGTCACATCCTGCTTAATACCTTCAACGTATTCATTCGAATTTGGACCAGATACTAATAATGAACCATCATCTTGTGCATACGCTAAAAACACATATGATTTTCCTTCTTCCGGTAATGTATCATCTTCATACAAAACAACAGAAGAGCCATCTTCATTTATCCCTCCAGCCTTTTGAATAGGTATGGAAGTATCTGTAACTAGATTACCCTTTATATTTTGCAGAACAGTAACTTCGTAATTTGTATACGGTGTTGAAACCTCTTTAGCACTGTCACTAGTTTCAATTGTTACAGGATCTTTGTATAGAGTGTCAACATCTTCATCGACTCGGCCTATAAAAACGTAATCTGCATCACCTACAGTTTCATTTGGATCATCCACATCTACAGCAAAAGTACCATCCATTTGAATTACCTTTAGATTCTTTTTATCCTCCGAATTTACATCTTTCTTGGAATTAGAACAAGCTGAAGCTATCAAAGAAAGACTAACTATAAATAATAGTGAAGCAAGTAACCGAACTTTTTTCTTACCCATTTTCCCCCCTCCTCTTCCTGTTAGTATTTCTTATAAGCAGCGGTAAGACGCTCTATCATAATGGCATAATAACCAAAATCTCAGATTAAAAGATTCCAAAATTGAATTCAGGATTTTCACATATGAAATATTCCCCTTTCTTTCTGTTCATTCACAAATTAGATGGGTAAAAAAGATGTGAACCAGTTACTCCTCTCTGTGATACCTTTTTCATACAAATAAAAAAAATGACATCAATGGTACCAAGGTTCGAAAGATTAATACACGACAAATCAAAAAGAATCCATCTTGAAAAAGATGGATCATTTCCTATCTGTGTTACTTTGCCGACTTAGTTTTCACTCAGAGTTGATTGAAACGGAAGGTGCGAGACTCCTGCGGTAAATACGCGTCCAAGGGAGACCCCACAGGCGCAAAAGCGCCGAGGAGGCTCCCGGACCGCCCGCGGAAAGCGATTGCCTGGAGTGGAAATGAACGTCACAATTTCACAAAAAAGCTGGATCATTTTCTATCTGTATTCCTCCACAATCGTGCACGGCTGGGAAGATTTTTCTGGCTTTATCGAAGAGGAGCTAGTTGTTACCCGTTTCTGCTTCAGCTACCTTTTTGACACGGTCTAAAAATTCAACGACCACTTTATCGGTAGCAAATAATAATAATATTTTTAAAAACCACTTTAACGGGCGACTGGTGACTGTATATGTAAAGGAAGTTCTATTGTCATTGATTTTATTTAGTTCATAAAAAGCTGTAATTTCAAACATTTTAGCAAGTATAAATCCTACTTTAAGCTTTTTCTCATTAGTCTCATTCAAATATTCCAATGTTTCTATATCATACTCTTCTGTTCGTTTTCCTTCTCTATATTTTTGGCGATATACACTTCCAACCACTTCTTCCGTTATTTTAACGGGCTTTTGTTCAACTACTTGAGGCATGATTTTTTGCATATTTTCTACAGAACCATCAAGAAACTTCCATACCTGTTCAATTGGAGCGTTTATTTCTATTTCTTTTGTCCATTTTTTCAATGAAAATCACCTCTGCCTCTATTATATTTCCTATATTATGTAAAACCAAATTCGAACTGATAAATCGTTAAATAATTCTAATAAAATTAGATACATTAACCAACTCTTTTAGAATTTAAATGTCTTTCTGTAAATAAATTACTTTATTAAGACTCTCTTTTTTAGTGTTATTCTTGTATAATAAACCAAACGGTTACTTTTTTAGGAGAATCCTATGAATTTTATTTATATTAATCAAAACATATTAGATAATCTCTTTTATATCTTAGTAAGCATTTTGATTTATTACATTTTATTAGATCATGGCAAAAAGTTAAGTCAATATGGTAAGACCCTTATCACTGCATGCATGAGCTTTCCTATTATATTATGTATGAAGTTTCCTATTTATATTGATGAATATTGTGTCCATGATCTCCGGCAAATCCCTTTTATAATAGGAACCCTTTATGGTGGATGGCCTGTAGGCGCTGCCCTGTTAGTCATCATATTATCTTTTAGGTTTGCTTTTTATGGTTTCAATTTACTTACGTTAATTGTATATATCGTTATCTATATTATAACGGCTCTATTTTCTTCCAAATTCAAAAATTTCAATCGAAAAAATAAGCTAAATAGCTCCATACTATTAATATTGTTTCTAGGAATCCTAACCAGCTTTATTTCACTCGCTATGTCTGATTACTTTCGAATAACGGAGGCTTATTTATTTTACTTTATTATCCTCCCTCCTTTCATTATTGCTTTAGCTGTATATATAATGGAAATTTTAAAAGATGCCATTTTAATCCGGACGCAAATGATAAGGCTTGAAAAAATGGAGGTAGTCAGTCAGCTTGCAGCAAGCATTTCACATGAAGTTAGAAATCCTTTAACGGTTGTGAAAGGATTTGTTCAACTGCTGAAGACTCCTGATCTTACTCAGGGAGTAAAAGAACAATATATAGAGCATGTTGTCAGGGAGCTTAATAGTGCAGAATCCATTATTAGTGAATATTTAGCATTTGCAAAACCTGCACTTGAGAAAGTGGATCCTATTTCAATTAACCGTGAAATAGGATATGTAATTGAAATGATCAAACCATTGGCTAGCATGAATTTAGTTACTATATCTAATCAGTTGACTCCAGGCATTACCCGGGGGAATATTCAACATTTCAAGCAATGCTTCCTAAACCTCATCAAGAATGGTATAGAGGCAATGCCAAACGGCGGGGAACTTAATATTGTTTCTTATGTAAATAATTTCGATATCATTATCGAAATCAGTGACAATGGAGTGGGAATGAACAAGGAACAAATAAATCGTTTTGGCGAGCCTTATTACAGTTCCAAAGAAAAAGGAACTGGGTTGGGATCAATGGTGGCTGTCAAGACCATCCAAACGATGAATGGTACACTTCATATAACAAGCGCTTTGAATAGGGGAACAACGATTTCAATAACACTCCCCGTTTATCATGAAGATTATTCTGGAAAATAATAAAAAGTCCGCCGTAAATGGCGGACTTCAGACTGTAGACAAACTCGAAGAAAAGCGAATTTTCCTGCAGTTTTTTTATTTAATAGAAGTTCCAGTTGATTTCAGAAATCCGCTCCCTTTCCGCCGACTGTCTGCCAAGCCTCCTCGACGCAAGCGTCTGTGGGGTCTCGGCTAGACAGTTTATTCGGCAGGAGTGTCGCAAATTTCCTCCATCCAATAAGGATTAAAGTAAAAAACCATAAAAACCGGAGCACTTTATACGACCAGCTACACTGTCTTGGGTCATTGACGAAGTTTATCGACCTGAACTACACAATATTCGACGTTCACGCACAGTATTCGACCTAAACCACATAGTATTCGACCTACCCTGCACTATATTCGACCGCTTGCGAATTTTTTTCGACCTTCACCTCACTATTCGGACTCTTAGCCCCTTATGTCCGCAAAATAAAAGCCCGCCATTATCGGCGGACTTTTTACTTTATTTTTTCTGGTCAAGGCAGTGATAAACCGCCATCATGTCTCGTTTGTTCAATTCACGAATCCGGGCGAAAATGGGGATATCGGCAACGGCCTCGGTACGTTCACTTTCAGCCACGACATCCTTCACTTTCCCTGTCAGCCAGGTCTGCACGTCAATGTCTTCGACGATTTCTTTACGACCTTCATCATCGATGCCACTGGCATGACAGCTCACACAAGGGATTGTTAATTTATATACACCGTCATGGATGTTATCTTCTGAAATGACTTTCTTGCCATTACAGAATGGGCATTTATGACTTGCTTTAATTTTATTGATTTGGGTGACGATTTTTTTGTAGCCAAATGCTTCATAGACATAGGTTAGTTTTTTGTATTTGCCATTGGTGAAATATTTATCAATAATGGTTTCTCTAGTTTCATTAATATTGGCAAAGTCACAGATGGTGATCTGGTTTTTGCTGCTGATTGCTTCGATATTGCCTTTAATGCTGTCCCAGAATGGTTGGGTATTTTGTAAAACCACTTCATAGCCGACGAAGCTTGCTAGTTCGAGTTCGAGCATTTTCAACGCCGCTTTTGTTTCACGTGGAAGGAATGACACATCATCAGTGAGTGCGGTATCGCCGCCCACAATCGCTTTTAGTTTTTCCAGTTCCGGCAGCTTTCCTACAATTTTGATGACTTGATCAATTGGCTGTTGTATTATTTCGCGAATGTCCGTATCACCAAACATCAGCTTTTTATGATGTTTGAGAACCGTTCCATGACAGACTGGACAGTCGATCATCTCTTTTGTTTCTTTCATCTGCTCTTTAATGATTGATTTCGATACGAAGATATAGCGCCCAATGATGAAATTGAACCCTTCCCAAATTCGCGATGCCTTGCCTGCTTTATCGTAAAAGGACTTTTCCCAATACCCATATAAGAAGGTATGCTTTTCGGCATCTGTCATCTCATTATAGCTTTTACTAATGTCGTGACCGAGTTCATTCTTGATCTCATCAAACAGGAATTGCAGTTTTGAATGCTGATAATATTTTAATACTTCCATCACGTCTGGATGTAATAAACCATCCCAGAATGGCACGTTTTTGTCTTGTATGACTACATCGAAATCGAATTTTTCAATGACCCGGCGTCCCGAACAGCTTGGACAATGATTTTCTGCTGAATAGAAATCGAAGCTTCTTGTATCCTTATTGTTCGGATGTGCAGCCACTATATGGTTAATCATTCCGCCCAATTCATAAAGAAACGTATATTGGCTGTACAAGTGCCGTTCAAGATCAATGGCGATGACAGGTGCAATCGTGTCGGACTCATACTCCCCATAAATCACACGAGCGATTGGTGATAAGCTTTTTAAAATGCCGCCCTTATAGACGTTCTCTGCGTTTTTGAAATAGTCCAGATGATTTTCCTGTAAATAATTAATACCAGTTTTTGACCGGAGCGTCGAAGAGATATGCAACGACTCCACTCGATCGTCATTGCCTTTGTGACTGTAATAATCATCATGACTGACAACGTCAAGATGCTGGACAGGTGTTAGCTGTCTTTTGCCAAAATCCACTATATAATCCGAACTTTCCAGCATATAGGCATTATGTTCAATCATGATGATGGAGACGGATTCATCCTCCAGAATGACCCTGACACTATCAATGAATTGATTTAAAATATTTTGCGATAACCCTTTTGAAGGCTCGTCAAAAATGAAAAGCGTGTGCGGGTTTCTTGTCTTCGCAAACAGCTCGGAAACTAAGTGGACACATTGAAATTCACCCGTCGATAGTGTTTGTGTTTTTCTTTCTAACGTCAAATAACCAAGCCCAAGTTTGATCAATAAGCTCAAGCGTTTATGAGCGATGTCTTCTTTTGGCAATTCTTCAATGATATCTTCGATCGAACGCTGAAAAATATCATCAATTTCATCACTGTATTTGGTTAGCTTCTTTTTAATATCAAGAAACGTCGCAACGGTTGAACGACTTGTAATCGATTTGTTTCGATCCTGCCCGACCATGACCAGCTTATCCTTTGGATACCTCTTCTGAAAATCTTTGGAGATACATTCATTGACTAGTGTAGATTTACCGCAGCCTGACTCACCCGAAAAGGTAACGAGTCTATTCTTGGGAATCCGAATTTCTTCCATTTGAATATTACGGCAGTAAAGATCCTGAAATTGATAGTATTCCGTTGGTGCTGCTTCATTTCGTTCCCAGCTGATTGGTTTGGGCCGCGGTGATTCCTCAACGATTTTCCCGCCATATTTTCCGCTGCCGGGTCCAAAGAACAATTGGTCATCAGTGCTATCCAGCACCGTGTCTGAGTGATCAATGAGCCAAATTTGATTTTTATAACCTAATTGCTTAATCTGTTCCAAAATTTTCAAAAGGGTTTGATGATCAAGACCGACGGAGATTTCATCGATGATGATAACGGTATTTTCACTTGTTGCCATGAATTCGGCTAAATAAAGCCGGGTTAATTCTCCCCCAGACACTGTCCCCATAATACGATTCAAGCCTAAATAACCAATATTCATATTGATTATATTTTGGAGAATATGCTGTTTAGCTTCACTAATATGTAAGGTCTCTGAGAGTGAAAGGATCGTTTCGATGCTTAAGTTGTTAATATCGGAAATAGTATGCGGGCGATCTAATAATTCGATGGTATATTGCTCGACTTCTTGATTGTAGCGCTTCCCCTCACACTTTGGACATTCGATATTTTTCGTCGTACCGCGTCCTTTACAAGTGGGGCACCAGCCTAAGGCATTATTAAATGAAAAAACTTCCGGAGAAAGATTGAATTTTTCTGCAAGACAAACACGAATCTCTTTAAACACACCAGTATGTGTGCCAATGGTCGAACGGGGATTAGCTGAAATGGATGATTTGCCGAGAAAAAGGACCAGCGGCATTTCCTCCATCTTGATGGCACTGAAGTTGGTTTCCATAATATTAGGGAATAAATACTGATATTCAGACTTCGGCAATAAGGAAACGAGACGCTTCTTGGATTCTTCGCCAATGGTTTGACAAAAAGTCGTCTTCCCGGAACCTGATAAACCAGCAATTCCTAATGATTGGTCGTCTGGCAGTGATGAATCTAAATGGCTTATATTGTTAGCTATTAATCGATTTATTTTCATTTGTAACTCCTCTCATTTTTCAAGCTCAGTCTTTCATATTAGCATAGCGGTATATGTATTTGGTATTTTTTTAACGGTAACTACAGCCTTCTATTCTTTCACATTCCACTTCTTCAAAAACGTATGATTCATCGACAAAAAACAAGGAGTGATACGAAATAGGGTTGGATATTCAATCATCTGCAGATTGAGCCTTCTTTTAGATTATAAAAGCCCCTCTCCATTAAGAGAAGGGCATTCTTTATAAAGTATGACCATAATTTTGACCAATACGCTTATTTTGTATTGGACTTTTTTGCCTTGTTTTCAAGCTCGCTTTTTGGCTCTGTGGAGAATTCCACATCTTTTCCATGTCCCTGCGGGTTAACACTTGGTGCGATGCGACCTCTTCCTGTCTTTTTACTCATTTCCTTCACCTCCAAGTATATTATGTCCGACTGTTATAAATTAAAAACGAGGTGGTTTCTTTCTGTGAATGTCTTCCTGCAATCAGGAACTTATAAAAATTACCCCAATAAAAAACCTGCATAGAACTAAATTCTACACAGGTTTCAAAATCTGTTTTCCATATTTCTAATATGGAATTTGTATATCCATGAAATCCTATCATGTAATGTCCTTAAACACCTACAATGTGGGACGGAGCTACTTTAAATTACGAGTGTAATTAAATGTGTCTTTGTTTTGAGGAACATCTGGATCTTTTTTCCCGGCAGGCTGTACTGCTCTTCCTGTATTTCCGCTATAGCCTTCTTCCATGGGCCCTGGATAATGATAGTGACCATCATTAACTGATTGAGTTGTTGATTCACCAGTCGCCTGGCTTCCTCCCGTTTCCACCTGTTCTTTCTCGTTATTCAATTCATCTCCTCCTTTTCTAAAGATTCTTTTATAGTATTTGATAAAAGAATAATAAAATTAAAGGAGAAAAAAGGAAGCACCACTAATACTTAATCCATTCAGATAAACCTGAAAAGTTCCACTTTGTTATTCCAAAGTCAGAAGTAAGCTCTTCGTTGCATCGTGCAAGAAAGGACTTGGTTCGCCAACAGTATATATTTGTAAGTCATGCATTGCCCTGGTGCATGCGGTATAGAACAATCTACGCAGGCTCTCATCGCCATATGTTTGCACAGATGCATCATAAATGATGACAGCATCAAATTCGATACCCTTGGCCAAATAAGCCGGAATAACAACAACACCCTGTTCATATTCATTTGTGCCTTTCTGAACGAGTTTAATTTCACCGTGTACACTAAGGGCATCGTATGCAGCGGCACTTTCGGCAGCAGATTTACAGATTATTGCGATTGTATTGTACTCGCGGCTTTGAAAGTCTTTAACTTTAGACAGAATTTTACGGTGCAATTCATCACGGCTGGACACTTGAGTCAGCACAGGCTTCTCGCCTTCACGTTCGAATGCCTTAATTCGATGGCCTTCAGGAACTAGTTCACGTGTGAATTCTATAATCTGCTTTGTGGATCTGTAGCTTTGATCCAAGGTTATACTCTCGGTTTCATCTATCCCGTATAAACTGGTAAGAGTCTGGAAATCCACCCGTTCGCTGGCATGAGCAAATATTGCTTGGTTAAAGTCACCGAGCACGGTCATCCTTGCTGAAGGAAACAACCGTTTCAAAAACTCGAATTGAAACGGGGAATAATCTTGTGCTTCGTCGACAAGCACGTATTTTATAGCGGTATTCGTCTGAAATCCTTGTATTAACTCCTTCAGCAGCAAAAACGGAGTCGCGTCTTCGTAATACAGTTTACCTTCGTCCAGCATTTTATGCGTTGATAAGCAAATTTCCTTTTCTGCAGGTGTTTCACCTTCATTCCACAGTTCGATCATTATTTGTTCGTCAAAAAGTTGCTTGTATATTCCCTTAATATTGATAAAATGAAGTGCTTTTATCCGTTTGCGCAACGTCTTCAATTTCTTTCGAACAATCATTCGCGCAAGCATTTTATTTTCTATCTCATAATCGTCAAAGGAATCTTCATTAAGGCCGCGTTTTTTCTCTAAGTAGGTGTATACCTTTTGATAGTCCTCTTTGCTAAGATACTCGATTTCCTCCTGGACCCATGGTTTTTCCAACTCGGACTTTTCCGTTTCATCAAGCATCTCACATAACCACTCTTTCAACTTTTCAATCCTATTGTGAAACCTTAGTGTGGTGTCTGTGTTATAAAATCTATCTGAGATTTGTTTGGCCGAGACGAGCGTTTCCCCTCGGAACTTTACCCCTCTAAAGATCATTCCAGATTGCTCCAATGATTGTCTGTATGTTTTGATGATTTCAAAGAAGCGAATCGATGCCTTAAATTGGATACTCGCTGTCCTAGTGCTATAGGAAGGATCATCCGCTGCAGTCAACAAAAATTCTAATTGCTCATAAGGATCCTCAACTTGAAACGAGTCAGTCAGACGATGATCCAGGTATTCCTGGAATGTTACCTGCTGCATATTCTCTTCGCCAAGTTCGGGCAACACATTGGATACGTAGTTATTAAACATTGAGTTAGGAGAGAATAGAATGATTTGATCCGCTTTCAGCCTTTCTCGATTCTTGTAGAGCAGGTAAGCGATCCGTTGAAGGGCAGCTGATGTCTTGCCGCTGCCAGCTGCACCTTGAACAATGAGCAGACGTCCGCGATCGTTCCGGATGATCCTATTTTGCTCCCGTTGAATGGTGGCAACAATACTGTGCATATGCTTATCCGTTCCCTTGCCAAGCACCTGCTGCAGTATCTCATCTCCAATGGTGAGACTCGTATCGAACATTGATTCGATAACGCCTCCCTTGATCATGTATTGCCACTTGTTCTCCAGCATCCCCCGAATTATGCCACCGGGAGTGGAGTATTCTACGGGACCAGGAGGATAGTCATAATAAACACTCGAAATCGGAGCCCTCCAATCGTAGATAATGAAGTTTTCTCCTGTTGTATCAGTAAGAGTGGAGGTCCCAATATAAATTTGTTCCGTAAGGGATGACCCTTCTTCAGTGACATCGATCCGACCGAAATAAGGCACTTCCTGCATGCGGCGCAGTGTTGACAACCTCTTGAAGGAATATCTATGTGCGCCTTCGCTTTGTGACAAGTCTTGAGCCTGCTGCCTTAAGCCAATGATCGTCTCGAGGTAATCATCGAAAGTATCGATATTAACCTTGAGGTCATCCCAGAAATGTTTACGGATATTAACAACTTCTTTTCTGCGCTGTGAAGTCTCTCCTTCTATTTTGCTGATTTGTTTCGTGATTGTTTCTATCACCTCATCCAAACGTTCTTGCTCCTGCCGAATTTCATTGGTCATAACAGACACTCCTTTAAAAAATGAGAAATTAGGGGTTGACTAGAGGTGAGTTTTACCTTATACTTATAGTAAGGGGTAAACTGTTTTCGTATATAATTAAATGTGTTTCTATACTAATTTATCATAACTACTGAATTATATCAATGTATATTTCATAACAGTTGCCATAATGAATCGTCATTTTAAACTCTAATTTAACATTTAAAGTCAATAACCATTTGAGCAAGTAGCTTGACTGGTTATTTTTTTATGACTATTTTCACCTCGAAAGCCTAGTCCTGTTTTTGCTGCAACACTCACATTAACGGTTGATTCGTTGTAACGATGACATGTGATATTGTCTTGACTTAATATTGTTTGTTAGATAATGTTTAGAATAAAACTTTTTGCAGGAGAATTTATAATGAAAAAATATAAAGCATGTCAAAGTTGTGGAATGCCGCTATCTAAGGATGAATTAGGTGGAGGAACTGAAAAAGACGGTAGTAAAAGTACTAAATATTGCAGTCATTGTTATATAAATGGTGACTTCACTCAAAATATTACTGCGATAGAAATGCAAAAATTTGTTCAAAATCATATGATGGAAAATATGAAAATGCCTAAATTTATTGCTAAGTTTTTCACTAGAGGCATCCCAAAGTTAGAGCGATGGAATTAATCAACTATTAGAAAACGAATGAACTTTTTTATCTTTTTTCTGTAGATTTGAAAGAAAGTCGTACTGTTTATAAAAATGCGAAGAAACAAAAAGACAAATCCATATAAACGGATTTGTCTTTTTGTTTCTTCAATTGAATAATACGAAAATGTTTTTGTGAATTTTCGATCTATTCAACTTGTGTTTCCGGTTTATTATTTCATCATCTGTCTTGCTTCCATAAACAGCACTTGGATAAACTTTTTCATGTTATTACGGCTCTGGCTGCTTACTTTTTTGCTTTTGTCTTCTAGCTCCAGCATTTTTTTGCGGACTTCCGAGAAATCAAAAAATGTGGATGAATAGGCTTCGAATTTTGGATTCATATAATCCGTCAATCCTAATGAAGCGATATGGATGAGGGCCTGATTAAGAGCACGGCGGACACGCTGCTCAGAGGCTTTCATTTCTTTCTGGATTTCGGCCTCTTTCGCTTGATCTCCCAGCTTTTCAGCAGCAATCCCAGCAAAAATTTCCTTTAAATATGGAAACGTATAGGCTGGACCGAGCCTTTGCTTTTCATTTTGGAGGAACCCTAAAATGTTTAGTAAATCCTCGCTTCCCCCTTCGCCAATCATACCTAAATCAGAAATTAAGGAACGTCCGGCTTCCATGATATTTTTTGTATGAAAGGAGGACACTTTTTTCGAAGACTTCGGGCGTCCCGTAAACACGTTCAACGATTTTTGAATGCCCTGGATCGATTGATCCACCAGTATTCGCTCGTTCACTTTGTTTAATATGCATGAAATTTCAACTTGGTTCAGCGGTTTTGTAATGTAGTATTCCGCCCCTAATCTATATGCCTCTCCAATCAGTTCCTTCGATTCCACTTGCGAAATCATCACGAACTTTCCTTGAAATCCATCAGCAAGAGCCCTGATCGTTTCAATTCCGTCCCTTATTGGCATGAGCAAATCAATTAAGACAACGTCTGCTTTCTTTAAAAACAGCAAGCCATTATTCACTATCGATCCGTCTTCCGCTTCTCCCACCACTTTGCCTAAATCTTCATCTTCAATCATCTCTGTCAGCATTCCTCGAATGGCAGGATCGTCATCTATAATGAAATAATTCATCTCGTTAACCCTTTCTCCATAATCGCATCAATCGGAAGTCCAACGATGAATACGGTTTCTTTATAGTTATCCATTAGCCTGATATGTCCTCCAAATTTTTCAACAGTTTGTTTCACATACGATAAACCGATTCCCGTCGAAGGGTTTCCCGCCGCATCGAATTTCTTTGTATATCCTGCTGTAAAAATGACTTCCTTCTGCTTCGGTGCAATGCCGGGGCCATTGTCACTGATGTAAAACTCCACGAATTGATCTTTCCTTTTCACATGCAGAGATACGTATCCCTCTTCTTTAATGGCTTCCACTGCATTGGCCAATAAATTATTTATTAATGATAATACCATATATACATGGTAGGGCGGATGGTCACCATCTATATGCAAGGAAAATGAAATATCTTTGCGAAGGGACTCTGCATATCGTCTATTGGACACGATCATGATGTTACCAAGCTCTTCGATATTCATATATTCCTGCAGGTTTTCGGAAGACATGAGTTCCGACAGCCCCGCATAAATCCGCTGGTTATCTTTTTTGATCTCATGCACGAGACCTGCAATCTGCAACGCAGTTTGCGGATCGCTTCCATTATTACCCTCTGATTTTAACCGACGGTAAAAGTCATAACAAGTGCGGGTGATTTCTTCCGCATTTTGCATCGTTTTCTTCAGTTGAACCGATTCTTCATACAAACTTGAAATGAAAAGCAGCATTTGTTCCTTTTGCATGCGCTGTTCCGCTTCTGCTAACTTTGCTTCTCTCAGCTTTAATATATTAAAAAAGCCGAGGACGAAAAAGCTTCGAATAAAGGCGATTAAAACGAGTTGGTCAATGGCTAGCAAGGGTGTGTCCTGATTCGCCAAGAAGGAACGGATCGCCATTTCCGATACACTTGCAAAAAGCTCGATCAATACCCCTAAAAGCCCGACCATTAAAGGCTGATCGTGGCGTTCGTTCAATTTAGTCTTATGAAATGCGAACGCGTAGATGAAATAATAGAAAAAGGCGGGAAAATGAAGATACATCGCTTCCTCAACAGATATGTCCCGTATTCCGACAGCCATTGAAAAACGAAAAACAAACACACTCATCCCCGTTAAAATACCTGCAATAATCGGGTGGATCCCCCTCCCCCATAGCAAAAACAAGAAAAAGACGGGAGTTCCCAAACTGACTCTGAAAGTACCGTCGAATGGATAAAACTTGAATTCACCCGCAAGAGGCACCGCAATCATAATCAATAATAATATCCTTATACTCTTTTTCAACACGGTCCCTCCCCAGTCACTTTATAAAAACATAACACATGAAATGATTAAAAAGAGAGAGGGCTTTTAACTGAAATTTTTATTTTTTCTATCACTTGTAAATATCAGTAGGTTTCAGTAGGTTCCGGTAGGATGATCATAAACTTAAAATAATCTAAAAATTGAAAGCGTTAACAAAATAAAAGGGGGATTTAAATGAAAAAGTTTGGCTTAGCTACTCAAATTTTCATTGCACTTGTACTAGGTATCGTTGTCGGTGCTTTATTCCATGGTAATGAAGCAGCCATGGCCATTATGGTACCTATCGGCGATATTTTCATTCATTTAATTAAAATGATTGTCATCCCGATCGTCATGGCTGCATTAGTGGTCTCAATAGCGGGAGTCGGCGATATTAAAAAACTAGGGAAATTAGGCGGGAAGACCCTTCTTTATTTCGAGATTGTCACTACAATTGCCATTGTTCTTGGATTACTGGCGGCAAACTTGTTCCATCCGGGGGCTGGCTTAGATACAAGCAGTCTTGAAAAAAGTGATATTTCAAAATATGAAGAAACAACAAAGACGGCTGGAAGCAGTGGCTTTGGTGAAACAATTTCTCATATTGTTCCTCAAAATGTATTTGAATCAATGGCTCAAGCGGATTTATTACCGATTATCTTCTTTTCTGTTTTATTCGGCTTAGGTGTGGCTGCGATAGGCGAAAAAGGAAAGCCTATTCTTGGATTCTTTGAAGGTGTGTTGGAAGTTATGTTTTGGGTGACGAATCTAGTCATGAAATTTGCCCCTTTTGGTGTGTTTGCACTCATTGGTGTAACCGTTGCAAAATTTGGTATCGCAACATTAATTCCTTTAGGGAACCTGGTAGTTGCTGTTTATGTGACGATGGTATTCTTCGTGTTCGTCATTCTTGGAATTATAGCGAAAATGTCTGGGACAAGCATTTTTGTTATCCTGAAAGTGTTAAAGGATGAACTGATTTTGGCCTTTACAACAGCAAGTTCAGAGTCGGTATTACCAAGGCTTATGGATAAAATGGAGAAGTTTGGCTGCCCGAAATCCATTACTTCTTTTGTTATTCCAACAGGCTATACGTTTAATCTAGATGGCTCATCGATTTACCAAGCACTTGCTTCACTTTTCGTAGCACAAATGTATGGTATTGATCTATCCATTACACAACAGATTACTTTGTTACTAGTATTGATGTTAACGTCAAAAGGAATGGCTGGCGTTCCGGGGGCGTCATTTGTTGTTGTTTTAACAACTCTTGGTTCGATGGGACTGCCGGTGGAAGGTGTTGCGTTCATTGCCGGTATCGATCGAATTTTGGATATGGGAAGATCAGCGGTTAATGTCGTGGGGAACTCATTGGCGGCGATTGTCATGTCGAAGTGGGAAGGAGAATTTGACCAGAAGAAAGCAAACCATTACGTTGATTCCATTAAACAATCAGACGTAGCATAAACTATATCCATATAAATCATACCGTACGTATTGAGAAAGATATAACAAGTACCAGTGCATGCATAGTAAGGTATCCAAACATTGCATGCAGTTGAAAACCTTCCGATTACAAGTTATCCTTACGAGATGACAAACCCAGGTTTTTCAGGGCTGAGCCGTAATTAAGATTGATTGATGGAATGGCTGAAGTAATTGAATTACATATAAAAGCCCTCCTTTATAGAGAGGGCTTTTTTGTTTTGCAGAATAAGTAAAAATATTGAATAATGCGAGATCAAAAAAATGGATAGCCCCAAATAAGGCTATCCAGCTTAATTTATAAATGCTGTCTAAAAAATCACTTTACCTTTACCCCAGCTTTGATTAAGGTAGGCGGAGTTTCTCCCTGTAATCCTGCTACAAGGTTGGTTGCTGCCAGCATAGCCATTTTCTTGCGGGTTTCATATGTTGCGGAACCGATATGAGGCAAAGTGACGACATTCTTCATGGAAAGCAGAGGATTGTCCTCCTTGACGGGCTCCTGTACAAAGACATCCAGTCCTGCCGCATAAATTTCACCAGTCTTAAGCGCAGTGATCAAGGCTTCTTCATCCACCGTTTTCCCTCTTGAACAATTGATGAAGATAGCGGACTCTTTCATGAGCTTGAATTCTTTTTCTCCCATCATTTTTTCAGTTTGGGGAGTTAGCGGTGTCATCAAGCAGACAAAATCAGATTGCTTTAACAGATCTTCCAGAGAACAGTATGTAGCTCCATACTTTTGTTCCGCTTCTTCATTTCTGGATCTGTTGTGATATAAGATGTTCATATCGAATCCAAAACGAGCCCTTTTCGAAACGGCAGAGCCTATTCCGCCCATGCCGATTATGCCTAATACTTTATGATGCACGTCCAACCCAAACGATTTTTCTCCGATGTTCGATGTCCATTGCCCTGACTTTACCATTTGATCCAACTCTGGCATTCTTCTTGCTGTGGACAGCATCAAGCCCATGATCGTATCTGCGACTGTCTCATTCAATACTTCGGGAGTGTTCGTAGCCATGATTCCGCGATTGAACAGCTCGGTTACATCCAAATTGTCGTATCCAACCGATGAATTACAGACGATTTTTAATTGCGGTGCTTGATCCAGTAAAGCTTTATCCACCTTTAATCCTGACCCTAATATACCTTGTGCGTGCTTCAGCTCTTGTAGGAATTCAGAGTGATTTCGTGAGTCAAGGCCTTCAAAATAAACAACATCACAAGTCTCTCGAATATATTGCAGCACTTCCTGATCCACTTTCTTATAAACAATTACTTTCGGTTTCATCACTGATACCTCACTTCCAATAAAGTAGGACCCCGTCGGGATCAAAAGTCGACATAACCTTTATGTTTTACGCCTCTATCTATAATCTACCATTATTTAAAAAAAGGTTGTAGCTAATTGAATGGCGGACCAAACCGCTAAAACGGATGCTAAGGATAGAATAATATTTTCAAACCAATTGTTTTTATATTTTCCCATCAAGCTTTTTTTATTTGATAGCACCAGCATGCCAATTGCGATTACCGGAAAACCGATTATGTTTATTGCATTAACTCCAATTGTCAATGCAATGAAACCAGGCATGCCGGGAATGGACCAAATGATTGGGGTGACCAATACAAAAATCATAACCCATTTATACATTGGATCTTTTTCATATTTACCATTGTACTTTTCACGACGATCCTTATTTATTACGTAAAAGGCATCTACAATCAATCTTGGAAAACCAGTTGACTTGCCTACTACACTCGCGAATAATACCCCAAAAACACCGAGATAGAAAATGTACCAGCCAAATTTTCCTAACGACATTTGTAACGCCATTGCCAAGTCATCAATCGTTTCCACATGAATTCCATTCGGTTTTAAAATTTCTGCCCCAACAACCCAAATGGCCAAGTTGATTACAATGCAAACTCCTATGGCAAACAGCAAATCATTTCTTTGAACCTTTAGATGACTCGGTTTCGTCCAGCCCTTTTCCCTCATGAAATATGGATGAACAAAGTTCGAAATCGATCCTGCCACTGCACCGATAATTGAAACTGCTACCAATAATGCTCCATGAACGCCAGTATCACTTGGAATGCTAAACCCAACTGTTCCTTTAATGATTTGCCCCACATCCGGTGTAGCCTGAATGGCGAGGAACAAGAAAGCAATCGTCAATAATGCCAAAAGCACTTTCATTACACTTTCGATTCTATTATAAATATTCCTGCCAATAAGCATAAAAACTAATCCTACAACTACCATTGAAGCTAAGAATGGCTGATTAACTTGGAATAGGGTCGATAATACCTCTCCCGCTCCCTTAATCATATAGGCATTAAAAAGATGACCCATGATTAATGCATAACCAAACATAAAGTAACCGAAAAATGGGTGGATACGTCCATATCCTTCAAGTATGGTTAACCCCTCTGTGTTACAAAGCTGGAACCGGGCAATAACATTAACGATTAGAAAACGAAGGATTAATGACAGTGCTAAAATCCACATTAAACTATATCCATAATCTGCCCCGGCAACAGAAGAAGTCACCAGATCCCCGGCTCCAAGCCACGTCAACACGGCAAGGATCCCCGGACCATAGGATGTTTTAAACTTCGTGATGAAATTTGGTTTCTTACTTACGACCTCAGGAACAATCACAGTGGATTCAGCAAGATTTGATTGATTTTTCATGTTATTCACTCCATCCCAAAGAGTATGTATTCGCTTTCATTTTTTTCTAAAGCATTAATACTTTGATAACTCTGGACAAACAGTTATTGAAATTATGACAGAGCTTTATGTCATTTCTGAAACTGACATAAAGTTTACGATGCTGTTTATGTTGTCATGCTTCATGTTGAAGTGAATCAAAAATGTTAAAAAAGCTCCCCTTCCATTTAATTGAATGTTTTGACTATTTACATTGAAATTGTAAGACAAATTAAAATGTAAGTCAATCATAATATTTAGAAGTTTTTTTTGACCTTTCGTACTTGTTGATAAATTCAAGTTGTTGCTGATTAGAAAATTCAGGATTGTTGTTACTATATAAAAAAGGATAAGTACAGCGTGCGAATAGATTAATGCTATCAGCGGATAATATAAGCGAAGGAGTGAAATATATGCCACAAGATACTAACAATGATCCATTTAATAATGTAGATAGAGACCCAACTAATAATCCCACTACTAATAATGATGACAACGATACCATTGACAGACCCGTAATGATTAATGATAGTTTGAACCCCGGATTTCAAAGAGAAGAACGTCCTATGCCTAATGGTAATATCCCAACAATAGAGGGAGTTGCAAACATTAAAGAACGTTTTCCTTCGGACCATGAAAGACTTATGAGCAGAATCAATCTTGGGGATGCACTTATAAATCGGGAAAATACACATTTTGGACGGTTTGAAAGATAACCCACGAGAAAAAAGCTAAAGACCTGTATAGGCTTTAGCTTCCGTTTTTTTAGTTTTGTACAAAAATGAACCTTCCTCTCCAGGCACTCGCTTTCCGAAGGAGTCTCTCACCTTCCGTTCCAATCAACTTTGTTTAATAATTCAGATGGAACACCTTTTATCTACAAATTAAAGAGACCTTCCTATAAAAGGTCCCTCAGAATAATTCTTATTTTTCACAAGCGATCAAATCTTTGTCACGATCGCTTTTTTTATTGGCATCATATAGCGCCTTTGAAACGTGAGGTTTGTATTTCGTTTTTCCTCCTTTATTTTTAACGGAAGATGTACGAGCCACGCCTCCTTTGTAGTCTTTATTCAATGCTGTACAGTTTTTATACGTCTTCACCTTTGTTTTGGCACTGGCAACATCATTCGCGCCAAACGAGAGACCCAATACTAGACCAAAAGATAGTAAAATAGCAAATAATCTTTTCAAAATACTTACTACCTTTCCTAAATATTAACTATTTACTAATCATAATGTATCATTTCTTTTTTTACAATAACTATATTTCTATAGTTAGAGTTTACTTGAATAAAACCCGCTCTCACTTTATCTAATCCTAAAAAAGACCGCCAATTCGGCGGTTTTCATCTCATCTTATTATTCCTTCCCTTTCACCCTGTAATGGGCCTCCCCGGGTTCTTTGCAAAAGGTGATTCCGCTTCCCGGTTCGTAATAAAAGGTCTTTTTTCCCAATGAACGTTCATGGAAGGTAGTATGCAGATAGGACGCTTGGTCCCTTTTGAAGGCGAGCTGATTTTTGCTTAATGATACAGGAAGGCAATGTCCATAGCTTGTGTGGACCAGCGTTTCTTTTTCGTTCATTTCCTCCAAGTCACGAATGTGGATGTAGGAAAACCAGATTCCTCCTCTTTTCCGGAATGAGCGGGAGGAGAACCAGACCATTCCCTGCTGGGCGTTTATGCAGACTGGCAGCCTATATTTTCCGCCAAGCACGGATTTGGCTGCTGCTAGTCCGCCATCCAGATTCAACCCAAAGTAGTTTAACGTGTTATTCAGGATTTCCTGGCGCGATTGGGCAACATGGAATGTGTTCTCTCCCTCCACTACCGTGGACATCTCCACACCATTGGAATCGTAACGCTCCATCAATCCCACCGTTTCCTTATTCAATAAATAGTTTTTTCGTATCATCCTTCCATTCACTCCCCATTTCCCTATTCATATTTTTTGGAGTATACTGGATATAGAGGCAGGTATACTCCTGCTCGCAAGCCCTTAGGTGATGTCTTCCAGGACGTACTCACCTAGGGGTTTTTTGATTTCCGTCTATCGTCACTTTCATTTCTTGATATGTCATTCACCTCCATGCGACTATTATCCTATTTTATGATTTTTTTGTAAAATCCAGCTAATTTCACCTCTTTCAAAATTGATTCCCTTTTTTGAATGTATCGCCTGTTTGATTGGCTGACTCTTTACAAAATCCCATTAAAGGTCTATACTTTCGAATTTCCTTTTAAAATCTGCTGTTCTAAATTGCTATTTTCTTGTTAATATGTGTCCATTTAGCGAACAAACAGCCAAAATTCATATAAAAGTGAAATGAAATGACATTTTTGTGAAATTTTAAGAACACAAAAAAAGTCTATCGTGATGATAGACTTTTTTCTTGGTTATTCTGCCATCTTTATTTCAATTGCTAAATTCCGTAGATAATCCAATAAGGGTCTTACTTCCTCTGGAGCTGTTATGTCAGTGAATGAGTAAGACTGCTTCTTCTTTTCATCGGCTATATCCAGCTGGTATGAAAATGCGTCGAACCCTTGCGCTTTAGCTCCTGACATTATACTTTGGCTAGCATTAGGTAAGTCAGCTGTCTTCATTAAGTTCTGCAATTCCTCATTTTTCTCTTTCGGCAATTTCTCTGTATCGATCTGAAAATTCAAGTCGAGGTTGGCAAATCCCCCTATGCAGCTAAATTTGATATGCATGGTAGATGGAGCCTCCTATTCATGGAATATGACTACTCAGGCAGTCCAACCGCTTTAAAAGCATTTTCAATTGTCTTGATGGCTGTTTTCGTAACTTCTCCGCTATCAACAAGTTTTTGCGCTGCCTTGATGACAATTTGCACGAATTGATTGAAATTCGCCGTCGCAAATAAATTCTGCATCGCATTGAACCAGATCAATGCCGCTTTGTCTGTTCCGATTTCCATCGATACTAGATAAAAGGCCTTGTTTGGTATGCCGCTATTGATATGGACACCATGATTATCGCGTTCTCCTTTATAGAAGTTCTTCATATGATCAGGCTGAATATCTTTACCCATTAACTTATTGTCAAATGCCGTACCTGGCGCTTTCATCGAACGGAGGGCCTGCCCTTTCAGTGTTGGTCCCATTATATCAGCTCCGATTAGCCAATCGGCATCACCTGCTGTTTGCTTTAAATGAAATTGTTTTATGGCAACTCCAAACACATCTGAAAGATGTTCGTTCAATGCCCCGGACTGGCCTTCATACTCCAATCCACTTGTGAACTGCGTAACCCCATGTGTCAGTTCATGTCCAATTACATCGAGTGAATTGGCAAAATTGCTAAAAATGACCCCATCGCCATCACCAAATACCATTTCATCTCCGTCCCAATAAGCATTCGTGAATTTATTCCCATAATGAACGTTCAGAATGAGATCAAGGCCTTGGTTATCAATTGAATTACGGTGTAAGACATCCCTGAAATAATCACGCACAACTCCGCTATAATCATATGCAGCGTTAACAACAGGATCTGCACTTGATCGATCTCCTTCTTTTCTTGCCTCATTCTCCCGGAGTTTCGTCCCCCCCCTGCAATCATAAACATGGCGGGCAGATTCACCTTGACGACCAGATCCTGCATCCGTTAAAGCGACAACACCGTCAATATCGTATTCTTTCATAATTCTGCGCCTGCGCACTTGACGGCTTTTCGCTAAACTGATCCGTGCTTCTTCCACTTCATTTTGTGCCAAATTCTCAAGAATATAGTTTGGTACGATGAAACAATGACACTTCAATTTAGAACAATCTCTTTTGTGCATATCCGTCACTCCTTCATGTTTTTTACGATCTATTACGATTTCTTTTTTCAAGAGTGCTGCTTTCTTAATGCTTTTGGCTTCAACAACGGTTCATTAGCAGTTTAAATCCGTTTACATGGTTACCTTGATGCTCTTCCTATTTTCAACACATTTCTATAGATTACTTTCGCCGTAAATACCTCATTTCCCTCCATTCCTTCCTCTGACCCGTTCATTCCTTTTTTCCAGCAGTACTGTTAACTCATCAGGAATGCAACTTCAGGCAGGGGATGCAGTACTTCCCCTTTGTTTATTTAATTATTCTGCTCGTGCTGCATATACTGCTTTAAACAAGGAATCTTCCTCAGAACATAAACAACCTTCAAGGGAGTGCATAGCATTGGTAACTTCACAGGGAACTGCTTCAATTAGCTTTCCATTCCCATCTGTTTGGGGTATCCACTCTTCAATAGCTGGCAGGACGATTATTTGGGGCACACTCATCATTGACTCTATTACAAATAATAGGGTGGTTGGTACGGTTAATTTTCGTGGCAGACCCATTCCGATTAATGGATTATGGAATGAAAGCACCAAACAAATCGCATTTGATTCACCCTATGCCACATTCTCTGGCAACTTGACCATAATGGATGATTTCCAGATTAGGATTCGACATTTCATTCTTCAAGGACGTTTTCTTATGAAGCCTCCCTCTCTGCAAGCAGGTGAGTCTGGATCATGGATTGCCACTACTGATATAGCTCTGAATGAATATCCTGTTAGCGGTAATGCCTATTCCGGGCAATTACCTCCTGTTGGAGCTTTTTTAACATCGAATATCCTTCATCAGCATCAGAATTTTTGAGGAAGAACAGTATAGGGTAATCCATTCTGTGTAGAAATGGTGTTTCACATTAGGAATCGTCTCTGTATTTCATAGGGACGATTCTTTTACTTAGAGGAAATTAACAAAAGTCATATTGAACTGAAAGGTTGGCTGAGAATTTAAGGTTACATTGATTTAGGTTCGCAACAAGTTGCTCCCTGGCGTTCAGCTGATCGCAATGCTTCCCCTATTGGGTACCGTTTTGCCTATCTCACTAAGTAGATATTTATAAGAGATAGTTATTTGGGTAGATAAATTATGAATCCATTAACTTAAAATGAGTACAGATGGAATATAGATTGACAGCATTTTCTCAGTACTTCATACTATTGTATTAATAGAAGTGACTGAATATTTGGTTAATTAGGAGGATGAATCAATGAAACCAGCAAAAATGACAATGGATTTACAATTATTAGCAGATGTTCTCAGGGAAAATAATTGTACAAGTTTTATAAACGCAACAGCAGAAAAGGATTTCCAAGTGGCCCAAATTCCTGATGTATTAATATTTGAGGGTAAATGGGAGGGTGGCATATGACTAAGCTCAGAATCCTTTTAACCATTCCTATATTGCTATATGGAATCTACGTATTTGTTGCCATTCAAAACGATAAGGATATTCCACTTTATTTGCATCTTCTATTCGCACTCTACTTAATGTTGTTTGTACATTATGAAGAAAAAACGGAGGTGAAACCCTGACAGACTTTTAGTTTAATATACAAAGCCTAAAAAAGCCTCAACTCCTTAAAGGAATTGAGGCTTTCACTATTAATCATCTTTCTTCCGTTTCCAATTAGATAATACGAGTTGTAACGATGCCTTCGATTTGTTTGATTTTTTCTTCCAAGCCAGGAATGATATCACCGTTTACTTCACCGTCAATGTCGATGATCGTATATGCATATCCCCCACGGCTTCTGTTAACCATGTCAGCGATGTTCAGATTAAAGCCAGATACAGCCAGCGTGATTTGCCCAACCATGTTCGGAACGTTTTCGTGGAAAGTTGCCACACGACGGTTTCCTGTATAAGGAAGGGACGTGTTCGGGAAATTCACAGAGTTCTTGATATTCCCTGTTTCTAAAAAGCTCTTCAACTGACGAGCTGCCATGATGGCACAGTTTTCCTCTGACTCTAGCGTAGAGGCACCAAGATGCGGAATTGGAACGACATTTTTCATTTTCAACACGTTTTCATTCGGGAAGTCTGTAATGAACTTGCCTACTTTTCCGCTTTCAAGTGCAGCTTGCATATCATCTTCATTCACTAGCTCGCCGCGTGAGAAATTCAAGATATGTACGCCCGGCTTCATGATGCTGAATGTTTCTTGGTTGAACATTCCTCTTGTGTCGTCAGTTAATGGAACGTGTACTGTAATATAATCAGATTCTGCAAACAATTCTTCAATCGTCATGGCGCGCTGTACATTGCGTGACAAGTTCCAAGCTGTATCAACAGAGATGAACGGGTCAAAGCCAATGACATCCATGTCCAAATCAAGCGCATCATTCGCTACAAGTGCACCGATCGCTCCTAAACCGATTACGCCAAGTGTTTTTCCCTTGATTTCCTTACCAACGAATTGTTTCTTTCCTGCTTCAACAAGCTTCGGAATTTGTTCTCCTTCGCCTTCAAGCGTCTTTGTCCAAGCCACACCGGCAAAAAGGTTACGAGATGAAGCCATTAATGTCGTCAGAACCATTTCTTTTACAGCGTTTGCGTTAGCCCCAGGTGTATTGAAAACGACAATTCCCTGCTCGGTGCATTTGTCGACCGGAATATTATTGACTCCAGCCCCTGCCCTTGCGATTGCCTTTAACTGATCGCCGAATTCCATAGTATGCATGTTAAAGCTGCGAAGAACGATTGCATCAGGGTTTTCACTGTCATTATCAACCGTAAAATCCCCTTTGTTGAATACATTCAGTCCGCTTTCGGCAATATTATTTAACGCCTTGATCGTTTTCACTTTTTCTAAAAGAATTGTGCTCATTTTGTTTGCTCCTCTTTTGAATATGATAGTTTTGAAATTTCAAAATACTGACTTTAAACCTTCACTATCTGTTAATATACAGAAAGAGGCAAGGGATAAAATCCCTTACCTCTGCCCAGGCGAACGGCTACGACACTATGTGTTCCCTCACGGTTATCCGTGTTTCGCCAGTTGCACATAGTCTTTTTCATTTATTTCATTCTATCAAACTATTCTGCAATCTTCAATATCAAATTATATGTTTATCCCTTTTTTTGCAGAATCCACAACTCACCACGACTGCGAATGCCGGACTCAAGCAGGTTTAATCGCTTTTGCCAAATCTTGTTCACGCCAGTATTCTTCAATTTCCTCCAATGATTTCCCTTTTGTTTCAGGAGTTTTATAGTGTATGAATACGCAAGCTACCACTGATAAGAACGCATAGATGAGAAAGACGTTATTGCCAATGACACTTAACAGTGGCGGGAACGTGTATGAAAAAAGGAAGTTCAATGTGTATTGTAAAAAGGTGATGACTCCCATTCCGATCGCTCTTGCCTGCAATGGCAGCACTTCCGGTATGAATAGCCAGAAGACAGGGCCAAGGCCGATTCCGAATGCGAAGACATATAAGAACACACAAACCATGCTGAAGATCGTATAATCCGAAAATAGTGCCAATCCGATCAGTGGCAGGACCTGACCGCCAATACTGTAGATTAGCAGCGTTTTTCTGCCTAGTTTATCAACGATGAATAACGAGATGGCAGTGGAAACGACCAAGGCCGTCCCGATTCCGAAGTTTGCTATATTGGAACCGCTCCATCCGTTGATTTCAACCCCTTCGAAAATGATCGGGGCAAAGTATACAACGGCATTGATTCCCGTGAAGACTTGGAAGAATGTTAAGATGAAATTCATATTCAATATTTTTTTATATTGGTGCACTAAATGTTTGAATCCTACGCTCTGCTGTTTAAGGGAATGATTGATATCACTTATTTCATCTTCCACTTCTTGCTTCGTTCCCCTTAGTTTCATCAAGACCTTCCTTGCACGGTCTTCCTTTCCTGCAGCCATGAGCCACCGTGGGCTTTCCGGTGAGATAAGCATTCCAAATGTGAAGATTGCTGCTGGAATGATCCCGATTCCGAGCATGATTCTCCAAGATCCGCTAGCGGAGAAGGAAGCACCCACTATGTAAGCACTCAATATCCCGACGTTTACACTTAGTTGATATAAAGCGCCGATCAATCCCCTGATTTTAGGAGGAGCCAATTCCACCAAATAAATAAGTGAACACATATTGGCTATTCCGCAGCCGATTCCCAGGATGAACCGCGATGCAATTAAAACGCTTACATTTGTAGCGAAGGCACAACCAATCGACCCGACGATGAATGTGATGCCCGCTCCAATCAGGAGTGATTTCCTTCCAAGCACCTTAGATAGTGAAGTGGAAAGGACGATAGCAGGCAATGCCCCTAATAACAGGAAACTTACTATCAATCCTTGACCCGACGGGCTTAGTCCAAACTCTTCGGTGATGAATGGAATCGCTGGAGAAATGGCACCGGAATCGAAACCATATAATAGTCCGGCCAACCCGCCAAAAATCGCATAAACATACATAATATTCGGAATCTTTTGCAAAGCAATCACTCCTTTTAGTAAATTAAAGTACACCTTTTTTCAATATGAGATTTGCATACTGTGCTCGTTCACTAGTTGCGATAATGGCATAGGCCGCTTTACTTCGTTCGTAAAAGTCCATTCGTTCCAGTTTTCCGATTTTGATAGGAATATCGTTCGTTTTTTTCATTATATCTTCATAACTCTTCCAGATTGCAGGGCTTTTTTCATCACCTTCCACAGGATTCATCAATATGACGGGATGTTTCACATACGTATCGAGTGGAAAGAATGCCAATATCGCTTGCAGGAAGTCGGCCACGCCATGTCCATGGCCGTTGATGATCCGGCTTGAATGACTTGCAGCCGGATAATTCCCGTCTGCAAGTACGATTTCATCACCGTGCCCCATCTCCATCATGATCTTCATCAATTCAGGAGAAAGTATTGGCGGAATTCCTTTAAGCATTCGTCAAAGCCTCTTCGCTTTCAGCGACAAATGTGTTCGTGAGTGATCCCAGTTTTTCGATTTCAACGGTGACCACATCCCCTGGCTGAATATAAACACGCTGTTCGGCCGGTAAACCCAATACGACTCCTTCAGGTGTACCTGTCAATATAAGATCGCCCGGTTCCAATGTCATATGCTTGGAAATATAACTGATGATTTCCGCGCATGAAAAGATCATATCTGATGTATTGGAATTCTGTCTTAGTTCTTCATTAACATACGTTTTCAATTGCAGGTCGTTTGGATTCCCCACTTCGTCCGCTGTTACCAGGTAAGGGCCAACAGGACTGAAATCATCACAGGTTTTCCCAAGCAGCCATTGCGGCGTCCTCATTTGCAGATCTCTTGCCGACAAATCGTTGACCGTACAATACCCGAACACATGGGAGAGTGCTGCTTCTTCGGAAACGTTTTTTGTCTTTTTGCCGATCACGATTCCGAGTTCCACTTCATAGTCCAGTTCATTCGTTACGATTGGTATGGCAATCTCACATCCGTGACCCGTTAATGTATTATCAAACTTGTTAAATAAGATTGGCACTTCAGGATACGGTGCATTGGTTTCATCTGCATGTCTTTTGTAATTCAACCCAACACAAATGATTTTATGCGGCTTTGTTATACTGGGACCGAATGTGAGCCCTTTCTCTTCAATTACTTCAGCCATTCCTTCTTTGACAGCTTCATGGACCTTATTTTCAAATTCGTCCCGTTCGGATTGGCTGAAGTTTATCACTTGCATCACATCCGACACGATTTGGTTCCATTCATTCCTCTTCGCCGTTTCTTCGATATCTATTAAATGATCCTCAACTTGAACGGCAAGTTTTTGCTGTTCGTCTTTAATAAAAGTAGCCAATTTCATCGTTTCTTCCCCCTTTTATGCATTTTTCCCAAAAACAACCCCACCATCGATATATAAAGGCGATCCCATCATGAACGCAGACTCATCCGAAGCTAGGAACAGTGCCGCTTTTGCTACATCACTAGGTCTGCCCAAATCGCCGCTCAATTGTCTTTTCTTGATCGTGCCGATGGCAACCTCAGGATCGTCATATGAAGTTTTCAAGTAATTTTCGACGAACGGTGTCAAGATCGTACCCGGCAATAAAGCGTTCACCCGAATATTATAAGGTGCATAATCCACTTGCATCGCTTTCGTTAAAGCCAGTACGGCTCCTTTCGTTGCAGAGTATGCGGCACGTTTCACGAGACCCATTTCCGCTGCACATGATGACATATTGATAACGACCCCGCTTTTTTGTTCCATCATATAAGGAATCGTGTATTTAGAAGGCAGATAAACCCCCTTCACATTCACGCTCATGATGCGGTCCCACACATCCGGTTCCACTTCGTCCACCCTGCCTACGTTTGAGATTCCGGCATTGTTGAATAATATGTCTATTTTCTTATAGGTTTCGATTATCTGGGAGATTGCGGATTGAACCGCTTCCGGATTCGTTACATCCACCTCATAAAATGCCGCTTTCCCGCCAGCCTCCTCTATTTCAGAAACGGTGCCCTGCCCGTTTTCAGCATGAATATCGGTAATGATGACAAATGCGCCTTCACTAGCAAATAAACGGGCTGATTCCTTCCCGATCCCGCTTCCACCGCCAGTGATGACAGCGATTTTATTTTGCAGTCTCATGACGTTACCTCCTGCTCATGATTCATATGATCTTCAGGCTGCGCCGCTTTCACCGTTAAACCGCCATCCACCATTAACAGATGCCCGTTGATTTGCATGGCTTCATCGGAAGCCAAAAATACGACGGAGTCGCCAATTTGTTTTTCGGTCCCAAGTCTCTTCATCGGATTGGCTTCAATCTCTTTTGCGAGAATTTGCGGATCCTCCAAATATTCCTCACACATATCCGTCGCAACGGTGCTTGGGCCGACAGCATTCACATTGATATTGTATTTGCCTAGCTCAATCGCCAATGCCTTCGTTAAATGCGAAGCAGCTGCTTTCGATGAAATATAGTGGGGAATGACCGGACTCGTGACAAGGACGCTAGCCGTTGATGTAATATTGATGATCTTGCCATATTTATTTTCAATCATTCGCTTCGCCACTCTTTGTGTCGTCAAAAAGATTGATTTCACATTTGTTCGGTACGTATCATCCCATGTCTCTTCCGAAAGGCTCAAAAAAGGCTCAAACGGTGCAATACCAGCATTATTCACTAGAATATCCACCGTTCCCAACTCTTTTTCCACTTCATTGATCATGGCATCGACATCTTCCTTCACCCCAACGTTCGCTTTCACGACGATCGCTTTGATATGAAATTCGGATTCTACTTTTTCTTTTAACGCATTCGCTTTTTCAAATGACCCCGGCGATGTATAGTTGATCGCCACATTGGCACCCTCTTCAGCCAATCTCATGACAATCGCTGCACCGATTCCCCGGCTGCCTCCTGTGACAAGTGCTGTTCGATTATTCAATTTACCCATATGAATTCTCCTCCCTTTTCCTATCTGTTTCTAAAGGCTGATGCTGATCCGGCTGATGCTAAATTCCTGATGTCCAAGAATTTCCGCCTTTGTCAGTTCACCTTGTGCTGTTCTAGCAATCGTTTCAAAAATGCGATTTCCTGCATCCTCCGTCGTTTCTTTCCCTTTCATGACTGGGCTTGTATCAATATCGATGTTATCGATCATCTTGATTGCCGTATGTTCATTTCCCGTTATTTTGATGACCGGGATAATCGGGTTTCCTGTCGGTGTCCCTCTTCCTGTCGTAAAGCAGACCATATGTACACCCGCGGCCGCCATGCCTGAAACACACTCGATATCATTCCCCGGGGAATCCATGAAGTAATAGCCATTACCCGGGATCTCTTCCGCAAATGATAAGACATCGTTCAAGGGGGCCGTACCTGCTTTACTAATGCAGCCAAGCGATTTTTCCTCGATGGTCGAGAGCCCTCCCTCAATATTGCCCGGGCTCGGGTTTCCGCCACGCATATCTGCCCCGATGCGTTCCACTTCTTTTTCGAATCTATCAACATATGCATATAGTTTATTGGCCACTTCTTCACTCACTGCTTTTTGGGCAACAATATGTTCAGCTCCGATGATTTCCGTGGTTTCACCCATTACGATTGTACCGCCCTGTTTCAAGAGCTGATCAGCGGTTTTCCCTAAAGCGGGATTGCTGCACAGACCGGATGTAGCATCGGAACCGCCGCATTTCACACCTACTATCAATTCTGAAATGGGGGCATCCACTTGCGGCACTTTTTCGAGTTCCAGAAATAAACCCTTCGCCACTTCAGTCCCCTTCTTAATCGCGTTTATCGTCCCGCCTGCATCTTGGATATCAAGCCACTCCACAGGTTTTCCCGTTTCTTCTTCGATTTCCCGTTTCAATACTTTGGCATCAATCACCTCACAGCCCAAGCTGATCAACAGAACCGCACCAACGTTCGGGTTTTTCCCCATTCCGCCAAGAAGTTTATGTGTACGTTCTTTGTCATCACCAATCTGGCTGCACCCATGCTGATGCGGAATGGCCACTGATTGCGGTACAGCTTGCTGGATTCTGTTGGCCACATGATTGGCGCAAATGACGGTAGGGATGATCAATAGATGATTACGGATTCCAAATTTGCCATTTGAACGGCGATACCCTTTTATCCTGCTCATTGTGTTTGCTCCCCTTCCGCCTTATCTCCTCTTCCTCTGATTCCCTCAATATTATGTATGTGGACATGTTCACCAGGCTCGATATCCATCGTGGCTGCACCGATTACTTCTCCATATTTGATGACCGTCGCCGATCGCTGAATCGGTTTGATTGCGATTTTATGCCCAAAAGGAATCGAACGCTTTGCTTCCACTTCCATTTTTTGTCCATTGATGACATAGAGTAATGTTTCCCCTTCTTTTACATCTTTCAATGAAGTCGCTACATTATCCTGATCAGACATGACGATGCTTGTAACGTCCTGTTCATAAGCTAACTGGCCCATTTCGCTCTCCCCTTTCTTTTAGTTTGTAAAAGGCTTCAGCATTTCCAGAAAATATCCCATCCACTTCAGCTTGTGTTAAAGTTTCCGGTAAATTCCCTTTAATGACCCTCACTGCGTCTTCATAGCCTCCAGCTGATAAACATACAGGCCAATCGCTGCCGAAAAGTAAACGGTCCGGCCCGAATGCCCGAACAATATGTTGTATGTATGGCTTAAAGTCTTCCGCCTTCCACATTGCAGGATCTGCTTGGGTCAATAAACCCGACAGTTTGCACCAAATGTTCGGAAACTGTGACAAAGTATTCATTTCTTCTTGCCATTTGTTTAATTCCCCTGCTGATATATTCGGTTTAGCCATATGGTCGATGATGGCCTTTAGGTTAGGAAGCGTTTTCATCAATGTTAAAACAGATGAAATATGTTTATGATTAATCAACAAATCCACCGGAAGATCATATCGAATAAGCTGTTTCAAATTTTCCACAACTTGTTCCTGTAAAATCCAAGCACTGTCTTCCAGATCCTGCAACATGGGACGTAAACCAACAATTCCCGGTCTTGTCATTAAAGAATCCAATTGCTCCGGGAATGATGGAGCAGATAAGTCAAGCCAGCCCACCACACCATATATCCAGTCATGGCGGTCATACAAGGATAATAGAAATAAAGTCTCTTCATAGGTTGGAGCCGCTTGTACAAGGACGGTCCCCGAAATATCATTCTTATGTATTAAGGGCGATAAATCGTCGGGAAGATAATCCCGATAAAGGACTCCCATATCATTTGTAAGCCAAGAGTAATCACCTCGGTCAATTCTCCAAAAATGCTGATGTGCATCAATCATCAGGCTGACCTCCTCTTGTTATTTTTATGTTACCGGTAACATAAAAATAACAGCAATATTTTAAATTGTCAATAAATTAAACGAAATCTTTTAAACTATCTAAAACGGAATTACCATTTTCAACTCTTGTTAATAAGAAAACTCGCCATTCCCAATTGGAACGGCGAGTTTTTAATCATTTAGAATGTTTCATTCTTTTCATGACAAATAGAAATAGAAAACTAACAAAAATCAGGATAAAAATGATCATGAACGGAATGGTCGTTGTTAAAAGGGTGACCCATCCGCTTGTCTCTGTGTCTGGGATAAACTCAATTTTCCCTATATCATGTTCCCTTATGGCGTTATTCATTCTGTCTAGCGATATTTCACTATTTGTTACAGACGCGATAAAGTATTGATCCTTTTCATACCCTACCAGCCGACCTCTAATTTCATAAACACTATTTTGTGACTCCACCTTTAAAAATGTCACTTTCCCATCCTCTAAAGTTGTAAAAAATTCATCCTCAGTTAATTTCTCAGTCGGTTCTTCGTCATTATAAAAAACTAGCACAACCCCCAAGGTAACCAAGAAGATTAATAAATAAAATACTTTACTAGGGAAATTCCGCATCATCTCATACCTTCTTCCACATTAAACAAACTATAGGAAATAGTAACATAAAAAGTTAATTATTAGAAATCAAACTGTGGATACTCTTGGAATATATCAGGCCGATCAGTTGCAAAATGGATAATATTAGTAAAATATAGGGGATATAGCAAACTTAAAAAAGGAGGAACTAATATGCTAATAAGACAGGCATCGGTTGCAGATGCGGAAGGTATTGCAATAGTCCACGTGGATTGCTGGCGAACTACTTATAAAGAAATAATGCCGAGTGATTTTTTAGATAATCTGTCTTATGAGAAAAGGAAAGACATATGGATAAAGAATATTAATAGAGATGGTAATTATGTTTATGTCGCAGAAAATAACAAAGGAAAAATAGTTGGATTTATAGATGGCGGGAAAAGGGATACGAATCAAGTTGAGAATTCCGGTGATTTAACTGCTATATATATCCTCGAAAATTTTCAAAGAATGGGGATAGGTAAGAAACTCATCAAAGAGTTATTTTTAAAATTCGAGGCACTGGGATTTAAGACAATATTCGTTGAAGTGCTTGAAGACAATAAATCTCGATTCTTCTATGAGGCATTTGGTGCTGAATTGCTTAAAACCGAAAAAATCAAAATGGCTGGTGCTGAATTGAATCTATTGGTTTATGTGTGGAAGGATATTAGCCAAGTATTGTTATGAGCGACATGCCACTGGAGAGGCCACTTATTCTTTGGCCAAAAAAAAACTCCTATTATTTTATAGGAGCTCCAGATGATTTCCTGATTACCAATTCTGGCTTTAAATTGATCGTCCGATAGTCGGCAGGACCGACTTCATCCACTCGCTCGATCACTAATTGTGTTCCTAAATATCCGAAGTCGTAAGCGGGCTGTGAAGATACGGTTAAAAAGGGATCGAAATCCGAGAATAATTCTAAGTCGTCAAAGCAAACGACAGAAATGTCTTCAGGTACTTTAATCTGTTTTTCTCGTAAACTTTTTATAATTTTGATGGCAATGAAATTATTGGCGGCAAAAATTGCTGTTGGACGCTCAGAGGGCGGAACATTCATCAATCCGTCAATACCGTTCCATTGCTTTTCCTGTTTGTAATGAGTCTCTATTACGAAAGACTGATCGATGTTCAAATCATTTATTTTCAGCGTTTCAATATACGCCTGATAACGCTCTTTCGAAGTGGAAATCGTTAGCGGACCATGAACCATCGCGATTCGTTCGTGTCCAAAATCGATAAGATGCTGAAGAAGCTTTTTCGTTCCTTCATAGTTATCACCAAGCACCCGATCACATGAAACATCTTGAATTTGCCTATCTATCAATGTAAATGGAATCCTGTTTTTAATTAATTTCTTCAAATTTTTTGTCGATTGATCGCCTGTTGGGGCAATAATGACGCCATCCACCCGTTTTGAAATCAATGCATCGATATATTCACTCTCTTTTTCGTAATCCTCATCGGTATTGCATAAAATGAGCTGATACCCCATTTGATTGGCCTTATCTGCGGCCCCTCTCGCTACTTGGGTGAAAAAAGGGTTGGTGATATCGGTTATGATTAATGAAAGCAGCTTCGTTCTTTTAATATTCAAACTTTGGGCTGCGGAATTCGGTATATAGTTCAACTCTTTAATGACCGCTTCAACTTTTTCCCTTGTCTTTTCACTGATATTTCCTTTATTATTAATAACTCTCGATACAGTCATCGTTGATACATTCGCTTTTTTCGCAATATCGTAAATTGTCGTCACTTTTTGTACCCGCCTTTACATTATCCCTTATATTGTATCATAAGTATAAATGGTTATTTTATACTTTAGCACTTGGAAGATCATGTTGACCCGGATACGGCATTGAACTTCAAAAAAGGCACAGTCCTTCGTGAAGGATTGTGCCTTGCTTTTGGTTTAATTTTGGTTAAATCCGCTTTCGTCCATGTAAAATACTTCCCAAGAATGTCCGTCGATATCCAGAAAACTCCAACCATACATGAAACCATGATCAATGGCTTCGTTAAAAGGCTTTCCGCCAACATCCAGTGCCCTATTCACGATCTCATCGACTTCTTCCTTACTTTTAACGGAAAGGGCGACGATGGCTTCGGTACTCGCTGCAGAATCCGGGATCTCCTTCTTGGTAAACGTTTTAAAGTAGTCTTCCACCAATAACATGACATATATGGACTCGCTGATAACCATGCATGTCGCATTTTCATTGGTCATTTGCTCGTTAAACTCAAAGCCGACCTTTGTGAAAAATTCTACTGAGGCATCCAAATCTTTAACAGGCAAGTTTACAAAGATCTTTTCTGCTTGAACTCCCATCCAATCACCCTCACTTGATTTATTTGTTCACTCACCTACTATTCGCTGCATTTTTCGATTATCCTGCTTGCAGCAGTGATTGCATTCACATTGAACAGATACAACCTTAGTCACGGGGAACATTCTAATTCACCTACTTAAAGTATTTCAAATATTAAACAGGCTGATTCAATTTTAAAACAACCTGGGAGTTTACCTTAAGAAACTTTTAAGAAGTATATCCCTCTCCCCTTGCTACTTCAACATTGGATCGTGCATAAAAATTGAAATTCGTATACCGGATGGTTTCATAACTAAAACACTTCTTCTCTTTTTTGAAATAAAAATTATATAATTCCATGCTTTACTAAAATTAATTACTCTTAAGGAGGCATGCATATGAAAATTAGTATTAAAACATGAAGTATCCGGAAAATTTTCTGATTTCAGTTGTTTTACCAAGATTGATCCCAATCATTTCGTCCTCCAATAGCCATGCCCTATTATGCAAGTAGCGCAAATCCTCGTTTTGCAAATGCAATACAAGTTCAAAAAATAGATGGGAAACAACATTACCCTATGGGATAGGTGGTTCATAAATGGTTACCATTCAAACATATATATCAAAAAATAGTTATGATGCCATTGTTAATAAACATTTATTTGCTAACGAAGATTTTATCCCAATCCATCACTCAAGCGCTAACCAACTGGGAAATCAACAGTTATTTACTTCAAAAGGAACTTCCTTATACGGCACAGTCATTATATCTTATCAAAATCAATTTCTCTCGAGCTTTTATGATTGGGATGAGGTTGATGGTATTTGGTTTTCAATTTTACAGGCAATGTATGATTGTTTAAATACCGATATTGGCAACTTCGGCTTTTCTGAACGCTCTATGGGTTGGCAAATGCACAGGCTAAAAGAAAAGAATCCTGCTATATTATTCACATGGTACCATGGTTTAGCTAACAAAGAATGGAATGATATTCCTAAGAAATCCACAATAAGATTCCCTGAAAATGTGTTATTGAATAATTTAATAGAAAAGGGAACCAAGTTCTTAAGATTTAGAAATGCTCTATATGATAGCGGTCCAAGCCAAAATATTAACCAGTTAATTAACGATCTTAAATCATTTAATAGTGATTTAGGACATGTGCAATTGGATTAGTACACTGTGCTGAAGTCTTGCAGCTATATTAAAACAGTCCTTGCCGGCACTCGCCAGCAAGGACTGCTTTTCATGTACTAGAAGGCACCTGAAGTCTAATGGCCTTTTCTTGTTATTTCAAATAAACACTCATAATCTGTGTTTCTTTAATTTTTGCCTGGGTACTATTTGTTTTTTCCAGTTTTTCAACTAGCTCGCCATTCGTGATAACGATCGGAGTTACGATGCTTGGAGCTTTTGATTTTAGAAAATCGATATCAAATGTAACTAGCTTGTCTCCTGCTTTTACATTTTGCCCTTCTGCAACGTGGACTTCAAATCCCTCACCATTAAGGTTAACTGTTTCCAATCCAATATGAATCAACAATTCTATGCCATGCTTTGTGCGTAGGCCTAGCGCATGTTTAGTATGAAAAACCTGGATTACTTCTGCATCGATTGGAGATACAACCAACCCCTCCTCAGGAAGAATTGCTATTCCGTCCCCCATCATTTTACCGGAAAACACCGGATCTGGAACATCCTCAATATTTATTACTTGTCCATTAATAGGAGCAAGCAGTTGTTCCACACTCTCTTTTTTACCGAATAATTTTTTGAACATAATATTTCCACCTTTCCCTTTCGTTCTTGAATCTCACAATCAATAGTTAAATATTTGGTGAATTCCGATAATAGTTTTTGTTATTTTTTCTTTTTCAATTTCCCTTCTGCTTTCTTTTTATTCTGTTCCACTCTAAATTTAACCATCTCGGTTATTAATTCATAAGGAATTGGCTTGTTTAGCGGAAACTGAACTGCCCCTTTTGAACATTTATATTCAGATAAAGCAGATTCAAAAGCAGAGATCCCGCTTGGAGTTGGATAGAATCCTATATGTTTTTTATAGGCAGCGAAATGCACCAGATTTCCATATAAAACAAAGGTAGGCATTTGATAGCTTATCTTTTCTTCTGCATCCGGTGCTGCATCCTTTATGACTTTTCTTAACGTTTTTAATATTTCCTGAACTTCTTCGGGAAATTGTATAATGTATTCATCAATTGAATGAAATGTATTGGTACCCTCCATCTTTTCTCCCTTCTTAAATCCAAACTACAATACTCTTATTATAACATTCTCCCCCACCAATCCATGGATTGAATCCCTTTTGCATTTCGCTAACCTATATTTTTAAAAACTCTTCCATTCTATTCATTACACCTTCTAGCATGATAATCGTCCTTGAGGTATCGAAAGGTTCAATATCCAATGAATGATTTGCATGTGGGATTTTATCCATGCTTATATTCGTTTTATTTTCAATCGCTTGAATTTTAGCTGGAATATAATGATGATCTTTTTCTCCTATAACTATATGTGCTGAATGATTACTGCTCAATAATCCTTCAAAAACCGAATCGAACTTCAATAGCGGAGTGAGCAGTATCACTTTGGCATTCATAAACCGCTCACTTTTTATGATTCCATTGATGATGGGTATGGTGCCAAGTGATTTGCCTAGAAATACTGTTCCTTTATATTCATGATTTTGAAGTACTTCCGTAATGACGGGATTGATATCATTAACGATCACTTTTGTGATATCTACCAATGGATGCTTGAAAATATCCTGGTCGTAAGCGTAATGAATATGTACGACATCATACTGATTTTGAAGCATGATCATCGTCGAATAATAGAATAACGGCTTCTCATACGTGTACCCCGCACCTGAAAACATAAAACAAACTGCTGGATTTCCATTTTCAATATGTGTGTATGTAATTTCTTTTTCAATACTATTTATTTTTCTTTGGTTAACCTCCATGATAGATTCCTCCCCTTCTATCGTTTGCTTTTTATATTCATTAGCTACCTGCTGAATTCCTCCTTGATCGATACTATCTAGATAGATTCCAAGAATTAGGTTTCGTTTGTTATCAGGAATAGGTATACTTTAGCTATCAACCTATTTTATGGAAATTACTCTGATGATCGATCAATCCAGCCTTGAAGGAGAGTGTGTAATGAAAATCAAAGCGTTATGTTTCATTCTTGTCCTGCTAGTCACTGGTTCCATGAGTACGATTCATGCAAGTGCAAACGATCAAAAGGTGAAAAAACTGGATATCGGGGAGTCTTTCGATGGTGCGGAAGGTACAATGGTTCTCCAAAACTTAAAAAATGATAAAGTGTTTATCTATGATAAACAGAGAAGTAAGGTACGCTACACTCCAGAATCGACATTTAAAGTGGCGAATGCATTAATCGGCTTACAGACAAAGGCGGTAAGCGATGAATATGAAGTGAAGCGGTGGGATGGTGTAATCAGGGAATTTGAGGATTGGAACAGAGATCATACGCTGGCTTCAGCCATGAGGCATTCAGTGATCTGGTATTATCAAGCAATGGCCCGCGATATCGGGGCGGAAGATATGCAGCAATATGTGAACCTGATAGATTATGGGAATCATGATATCTCCGGGGGGATCGACCAGTTTTGGCTCGACAGCAGCATTAGGATTTCTGCCCGGGAACAAGTCCAATTCATCGAAAACCTTGTAGAAGAAAAACTGCCTATCGATAAGCAGCATATGAGAACCGTTAAGAGAATCATGATCAATGAAGAAGCAGACTCATATGTCCTCCATGGAAAAACCGGGACACGCCTTTCTGATATGGGGTTGGGCTGGTATGTGGGTTACATCGAAACGGACAAAGGAAAATGGGCCTTCGCAACGAACATCGACGGCAGCGGAAGCAAAGCCAAAACGATTACGCTGGATGCCCTGAAAGAGTTGGATATCATAGAAGAATAAAAGTTCACGCATGCTCTTAATTCTTGGGCATGCGTTTTGCTTTGTCTAAAAAGATATTTAAAACCATTTTAATACCTACAAATATTCAAGTTGGATTGAATGCTCTGAAGCCTTTTTTGGGTTTGTCCAATCAAAAAAAAGAAAATTTTCATCTAATATAGTATTGATAATATAGAAAGGGGGATTAATAGTGAAATTAACCGAAATCAAGAAATCTTATGATGTAATCATTCCTTGTGGCAGTGCTTGCACTCCCACTTTGAACCTAAGAAGACTTGGTTTAAGAAGATTCTCTTTGCCTCTTGACTGGGTCTATACTGAGTCATTTGCAGAAGTGGCCAGGCTATATAAAAATCAGTTCAAGGAATATATGGAATTGAGGAATTTGACTTTAGTAGATGGTTCCGGTACTTATTTTGATGATGACGTGGATATAAATGCTGTAAATACCTATTTGGTCAGAGATAACCATTATAAAGTTACTTCAGTTCACGATTTCCCCATCCTGCCTGATAAAGAATGGTTTGAAACATATCCTTATTTCAAAGAAAATTTAGATAAAAGAATTGCAAGATTCAATGAAACGATTAACAATAGTGATTCAATCCTATTTGTAAGATGGTCAACAAAATATGACCAAGCCTATTTGTTTCACCAAGAAATGCAGGACATGTTAAAAGAAAAAGAATTTAATGTATTAATATTAGTCCCCTCGGATGATGCTACAAGTATTTCTGAATTAGAATGGAACCTGGAAAATGTTTGTGTTTTAGAAGTTCCTAACCAAATTTGGGATGAGGCCATTTGGGATCATGTTTATAGTGGCATACAATTGAATAGTCTTGATTAATCACTGAGCTAATAACGCTAATGTATTAACTATTTCAAATTGGACGATTTTAGTTATTGTCTTAAATTTTTCATCGGGTCATCAACGCCTTTTCGCATCCTTATTTAGTTTTTTTAAGCAAATATCGTTTAGGCAATCATAAATCACATTAATCGCCCTTGGTGATGGTGAATTAATTAAAAAGGTTTAAGAGAAAGGCATCTGCCAAAAGCGGATGCCTTTCTCTTCTTTAGGAGTCAAGTTAATCCTATCTCCCGTTTTCTTTTCTGTTTTAATAACGCTGGCTTTTGAACTTGCTGTGAGAGTGCGGTACATTCAGCAAATGAAAACTGTTTACACCCTTTACAACGATTCTCATCCAGTTTGGATAAAGCCATATTAATGGCATCACCCGTACTGGAAAAGAACTGCTCTTCACCAACCAGTTTAGTAAAACCGGTTTTTTCGAGCATTTCTTTAGGTTCCTGTTGAATACCGGAAATCAACACTTGTAGTTTGTGGGACTTGAATCGCTTCACAATGTCTGTGAGAAGTGCTTCTCCCGAAGTATCAATGAATGACACATTGCTCATTCTTAATAGAAGGACTTTTGGTTTAGAACGCATCATATCTTCGATTTCTTCTTGCAGCCTTTCGATTGAACCAAAGAATAAAGGTCCTTCTATCGTATAAATGTTAATCTGCGGGCAGCTTGAACCTTGTTGCACCATTTCTGGTTTAACTAATTTATCAGCTGGATCTGGTAATACCTTTGATAATTTCAATGTACCGCTCATCAGTTTAACGAACGACAGGATGGCTAATAGTAATCCGATCCCTACACCTGTTGTCAGGTCAATCAATACGGTTAACACGAAGGTAACGATCAATACAACCGAGTCCATGGTTTTTGCTTTTAAGATATGCGAAAATTCTTTGCGTTCGCTCATGTTCCAGGCGACAAACATAAGAATGGGGGCCATGCTGGCCAAAGGAATGGCCGAAGCATAAGGAGCCAAACTGACTAACACGAGCAATACCACCAGCCCATGAATCACGCCTGATATGGGGGAGACAGCACCGTTTTTAATATTCGTTGCGGTACGGGCGATGGCACCTGTAGCCGGAATGCCTCCAAATAAAGGCGTAATCATATTGGTCAATCCTTGTCCCATCAGCTCTTTATTGCTGTTATGTTTACTGTTGGTCATGCCGTCTGCAACCACAGCGGATAATAGTGATTCAATTCCTCCTAGCATGGCAATGACCAAAGCAGCCGGAAGGAGTTCAATCACCAAACCGCCAGTGATCTGGGGAAACTGAAACTGGGGCAATGCATTAGGAATGGCGCCATAGGCCGATCCAATTGTCGCTACCTGACCTGGAAAGAATAAGCTGGCGACTAGAGTTGATACAATCAATCCCAGCAATGCTCCAGGGATTTTCGGTAAATATTTTGGAGTTAATATGACGAGAGTTAAACTTATGATAGCTACCAGTACACTATAGATATTCACTGTATTGAAGTTCAATAAGATTTCCTTCATATTTAAAAGAAAGGCCTCTTCTTTTTTTAAGTTACTGAGTCCAAAGAAATTGGCAATCTGGCCAGAGAAGATAATCACAGCAATTCCAGCAGTAAAGCCGATCGTAACTGGACGGGGAATAAACTTGATGAATCTTCCCAGTTTGAGGACACCCATAAGAAATATCATGATACCTGCCAGGAAGCCGGCGATTAACAGTTTTTCATATCCGTACTGCATGACCACACCTAACAAGACCGGGACAAAGGCCCCAGTCGGACCTGCAATTTGATATTTCGATCCACCAAAAAGGGAGACCATGATTCCTGCAATAATTGATGTGTACAGTCCATATTCCGGTCTTACTCCGGAAGCAATGGCAAAAGCCATCGCTAAAGGAATTGCTACTATCCCAACTACGACCCCTGCAACCAGGTCTTTCTGAAAATGGCCTAAGTTATACCCTTCAAGCCTGCTAGAACTCATCATTTTATCGCTCCTTCTTTTATTGAATTTGTATTTCACCCTTGCTATATCCATCTATGATTCGATCCAATTTACCCGTTTCGGGATGGATGACCATACCGTGAACGGCGATGGAATCCGGTAATAATGGATGCTTTTTGATCAAACGGACACTATTCGTTACACTCTCCTCAACGCATTGAAAACCCGTCAGCCACTTTGATAAATCAATACCAGAGTTTGTTAGGATATCAATTTGCTCCTGAGTGACTTTCTTCTCCTTTGCAGCATCAAGAAGTGAAGTGGATTGAAGCCCCACCATACCGCATCCGTGATGTCCGATCACACACACTTCCTCCACTTTTAGCTCATAAACAGCGACAAGGATACTGCGCATAATGCTGCCAAAGGGATGAGAAACAATAGCTCCAGCGTTTTTAATGATTTTCGCATCTCCATTTCTTAACCCCATCGCCTTTGGAAGCAATTCCAACAGACGGGTGTCCATGCATGTTATGATGACGATCTTTTTATCTGGATACTTTGTCGTTTGAAACTCTTTATATTTGTTTTGTTCGACAAACGTCTGGTTGTAATCCAGAATGCTAGAAATGACTGACATTATTTATTCTCCTTTCTCGTGTTGAAATATGATGGATATGTTCTATGTACAATAATCCAGATGCCTTTCATAAACGGTCTTATTTGGCTCTGTTTTATCATTTGGTGCTTTATTCCATGTTAGAGATATTAAATTAGAGTTAAATGATAGAAGGATTAGAAAATGGTGAGAATTATTACAGTTCCTTCTCTTTTTTTTGGCATTTTTCTTACTAAAAAAAAGGGTGATGCATAGTTAACTATGCATCACCCTTTTTTATGTTTTATACAATTATTATTCGTGGCCATCTCTATCATCCACTTCATCATCTTCCCATGTGATTGTTTTTACTTCTTTTGTGTAGCCGTCCACTTGGACGACTGCGTCTCGATCGTCCTCTAATTCAACTTCGACCAAATAATAAGGTGTCTGATCTGATGGTTGATAAAATTCTGTATCGTCACCTGTTCCTTTTACATGTTTTTCGGCAATCGCGATTGCTTCGTTTTCTGTAATGATACTATCTGCTACCATTGTCGAGTCAATTATAGCTCCTGTATATGGGTCGAGAATTAATGTGATTTTTTCATTGTTCTTATTTACCACTGCTTTATAATGGGAGTTGTCTTTCTCCTGCACAAAATCAATTTGTTCCAGATCGCCTTGTGAGGAAATACGCGCCTTTATTTCATTTTGGGTTAGTTGCTTTTGGGGTGTTTTTTCTGCCGTTTTTTCTGCCGTTTCTTCTGCTGCATGACCTATGGTTTCTTTTTTTATAGAACGAACTTCACCGCTTTTCGCATCCATACTAATAAGATATACCCCGGTTTCAAGCTGCATTTCAATCTGATATTCTTCACCTTCAGTTTTCGTTGTCTTTATAATGGTTCCAGGATATTTATCCTTTGCTGTCTGGTTCACTTCTTCTTCCGTCAAGCTTTCCGCGGATAACGATGGAGCCCCCCATTGAAATCCGAAGAATAATAGCAGACCAAAAACGAGAGTTGATCCAGCTGTTATCAGCACTTTTCCATTCTTCATCATATCACCCATCCAACGTCATTCTGGCTTAATTAAATAAAAGAGTAACGTTCGTTCCCCTGCCTTCAAGACTATCCATTTCAATCCGTACATCAATTGCATCAGCAATTTCCTTTGCCACGGAAAGCCCTAAACCTGATCCGCCTTGCTTTCTGCTTCTTGCTTCATCTACACGATAAAAGCGATCGAACACTTTTGGCAATTCGGCCTGGGGAATCCCATCTCCTCTGTCTTCGATGCGGATATATGCTTCTCTACTAGTTTGTCCTATATAGACTGAGATTTGCTCGTCACTATACTTTCTTGCATTGTCTAAAAAAATAAACAATAGCTGTTTTAACTTTTGCACGTCCGTAAGTGCTTCAGTTGCATCGCCACTATAAATCTCCACTGTTCGATTGTACGCATTTTTATATACTTTCGCTAAGTCTGCCATGATATCGGTCAGATTGACGTTTTCCTTCTCTATATTCCATTTTTCCTGATGCTTTGCTAGCAGGAGCATTTGCTCTGTCATCTCTCTCATTCTAATGGCTTCAGAATGAATGGCCTCTATTGATTCATCAAACAACTCAGGGCGCTCCAAGCCTTTTCTTTTCAAAAGGCTTGCATAGCTTTCAATGACAGTTAGCGGTGTTTTTAATTCATGTGAGGCATTTGATACGAATTGCTCCTGTTTTTCGAAGTTAGCTTGCAGCAAATCAATCATGTGATTAAAGGTTTTCCCCATTTCCACAAGTTCATCTTTTGCCTTTTCTTCCAGGCTAAGTCGCTTAAATTGGCCGCTTGTTTGAATCTCCTTCATCGTATCAATCATCGATCGAATCGGACGGGCGATGAAGTTACTAAGAATAGTGCTTGATATCAGAACAGGTATCATGGCAATGATGGTTACAGCGATTAATACGATGCGCAGAACAGCGAGCATTTCCTCGGTTGCTGAAATGCTTTTGGTGATTTGAAGATTAACTACACTTCCATCCCCCCAAATGATCGGGTTTGAAACGAATACATACTTGTTCTGATGATAAGTGATGATCGCACTCTTCTCACCGGGATAAAAGCTGCTATTGCGATTGCTTAATTGTTTTTCAGAATTGGATGTAACAGCTGTGCCTTTTCGTTGACCCTCTTTTACAATACCAATCATGCCATCTATAGGCAGATAGGATCGAAGTAAATCACTTGGAGATATATTATTGACATTTTCACTAACATCAAAGGCAATTTTCTCTGTCTCCGCTTTCGCACGATTAAGTTCGTTCACCATCATCAGATTACTGAAAACAAAATAAATGGAAACATTCATCAATAGGAGCAGGAAAATGAATAGCACCGCTGTATATAAATTTATTTTTTTGCGAAGTCTCATTTTGCATCCTTCAGGACGTAGCCAACGCCTCTTACAGTATGGATAAGCGGCGTATCAAAGCCATATTCGAGCTTTTTGCGAACATATCGGATATACACATCCACCACGTTTGTTTCTCCATAGAAATCATACCCCCAAACCGCTTCGAGAATTTGATCCCGGTTTAGCACTTGACGCTTATTCTTCAGTAAATAAAGAAGTAAATCATACTCCTTTGGCGTTAGGTCAATTTCGCTTTCACCTCTAATGACTTCACGTGTTTTGACATTCACCTTTAAATCAGCAGTATTCAGCCATCCATCGTATTCATCTTCCATTGAAGGTGCAGCAGTCCGCATTCTTAAAACCGCACGAATTCGGGCAAGCAATTCCTCAATTTGGAAAGGTTTAGTGATGTAGTCATTCGCACCGCGATCAAGACCGGAAACTTTATCTTCAACCGAGCCCTTTGCAGTTAACAGGATGACAGGGGTGAAATTGTTTTTCGTACGAATTTTCCGAAGCAGCTCAATCCCGCTTATGCCTGGAAGCATCACATCCAATAAGATCAAATCCCACTTTCGTGATCGATACGCTTCAAGGGCTTCCTTTCCGTCCATTGCCTTTCCGACTTGGTAGCCTTCGATTTCAAGCTCCAATTCAAGCAATCTTAAGATTTTTTCTTCGTCCTCTACGATTAGTATTGATTCTTTACTCATTTGGAAGACCTCCTTTTGGGTGGGACTGTCCCCATTTTGTTTCATTCATTTTCAAATTAAATGGATTGGATTATCGGTAAGTATACCTGTTCGTTCAATAAGAAAAAGGCTGCCTCAGCAACCTTCTTTAAAGGAAACTTTCATCAGGTGTATAAATCCGAACAACATAGCCGCCATCATTTTTTGAATCAGACAAGATAAAGGCAGTTTCGGAAAAATAATCTCTTTGGCTATTAAACTTCCCCTCGTGTACTTTTTTGTTATTTTTACGAATGTACAAATTATTGCATGTAAAATTTCAAAAATAAAGACGCTATTGACCCAGTTTTCTCCATAAAAAAAAGAGCTGCCAGAGCAACTCTCATGTTAAAAGCCCTATTTACTTTAAGTATTTTCCACCCCTTAATTTACAAGTCTTCACCTAAATTTATATAAGGTATACCGAAGTTATTAAAGAAAAATTCAAGAGAAAAAGGAGGCGTATTCTATATTTTTCTCAGTAAATATAAGAGATATGGAGTGCCTATTAGTGCAACGACAAGTCCAGAAGGAATTTCTTTAGGGGCTAAAACAATTCTTCCTATAAGATCAGCCGAGGTTAAAAGGATTCCTCCAAGAAAAAGACTGACTGGAATAACCTTTCCATGTTCAAATCCAACCATTCTCCTAGCTGCATGAGGTGCTAGTAAACCTATAAACCCGACTGTTCCTACAATAGATACACTGACTGCCCCCATACAAACTCCTAACATAATAGCTAAAAGCCTCGTCATAATAATATTTACTCCCAGTCCCTCAGCAACTTCATCTCCAAAGGAAATCACATCAAATGTTTTAATTAATAAAATGCTCAAAGGAATCGTAATGAGAGCGACAATGCCAGCAAGTTTCAATTCTTCCCAGCCCTTGGCATAGGTGCTTCCCGCTAGCCATGCTAGGGCAGGGGCTACGCCAATATTCGCTTTAACAATCAATATTTGTATAATGGCTGAACCAAATGCAGAAACCGCTACCCCCATTAACGCAAGTAGGATCGGCTGCCATTGAGTTTTCCATGACAGAATTAAAATGATAGTGATTGAAATACTTGAACCAACCATAGCTGCAATAGGAAGAAATTGTATATAAACAGCAGGAAATAACACTAGGAAAATTAATGCCCCAGCTCCACCACCAGAAGTGATCCCTAAAACTGAAGGATCAGCTAGAGGATTTCTTAATACAGCTTGTATGAATAATCCACTTGTCGCTAATAGCATCCCAACTAGAAAAGCAGTCAATATCCGCGGAATACGGAATTGCATAACAAACGGTGAGTTAAATGACTTATCAAGCCAGTCTTGAAATGTAAAAAAACTTCCTGCTCCATATGAAACTGAAACTAATATAATCATAATGGTCAATCCAAATAATCCAAACAAGATCCAGCGATATGATATCGGGAGAAGTGAACTGCCGAGACGGCTTTCTCCCCTTGTTTGTCTTTTTCCAGTTTTATAGGCTAAATACATTAACCAAGGGGCACCAATTAAAGCCGTCATGGCCCCAACCGGAATTTCTTGTCCGGGTTGAATCCACATTGCTAATACATCTGCAGCTACAAGAAGGTTGGCTCCCCATAAGAAAGAATGAAGTATTAACAACTTGTGCCCTTGTATCCCCATTAACCGAACTAAATGTGGTGCCATTAAACCGATAAAGCCGATGGGACCGACAACACTAACGGTCACAGCAGAAAGTAAAATAGCCGTGAACCAGGCAAATGCCTTTACACGGTTTACCGATTGTCCTAACGAGGTGGCCAAGTCATCCCCAAGGGATAGGAGATCAAGTGACTTTCCTAGAACTAAAGCTATAATAAAGCCAATCAAAATGAAAAATATTGAAAATTTCACACCAGACCAATCTAGTTGTATAAGAGTTCCAGATCCCCATAAAAACAATCCATTTGTTTCATTTTCAAAAAGGAGCTGTACAGCTCCTGTAATAGAAGAAAAAAGTAAGGCAACAATCATACCTGTAAGAGCGACACGAACTGGCTCCATAACTCTTCCTACTAAAGCTATCAACAGAACAGCAGATAACCCTGCACCGAGAAAGGAAATTACAAAGGGATAATCCCCTATATATTGTGGAAAAAAGACCATAGCGATAACAGTGAGCAAGTAGGCTCCCGAATTAATTCCTAAAGTGCTGGGGGAAGCAAGAGGGTTCTTCGTTAATGTTTGTAAAAGTACACCAGCAACTGCTAATGCTCCCCCGGAAAGTATACCGATAATGACCCTGGGAAGCCTTAGCCCTAGTACTATATTCTGAACGTTTCCTTCATACCAAACCTCTGTCATCAATGTTCGTATCGTATAATCTGCTTGGCCTTGATATAAATGTAAGATACTTAGTACAAACAATAGAAGGAGGCCCCCAATGAAAAGCCAAGGGGAACTCTTTTTTATTGAACTTGCCATTTTATTCTTCCACCAATGCGTTTTCAATTTGATCTACGAGTACTTTTGCAGATAGCGGGCCCCCGAATAACCAAGTATCTTCCCCTAATGAATACGTACGATCTTCTTTAACGAACGCTATGTTTTTCCAAACGTCATTATCCTTTAATTGGTTTTCAAATATATTATCATTATCTTGAACGACATAAATGAAGTTGGCTTCTTCTAAGGCAGGAAGTGCCTCCACATTGACTGTAGAGAAACCATATACTTCAAAGTTTTCATTTTGATAAGCGTTTTGTAACCCTACCTTCTCCAAAATAACTGATGCCATTGAGTTTGGTGTAAATACCCGAAGAACAGGTACTTGATTCGAGCTATAAGCCTGAGTTAACACAAATTGATTTGTTTTTAATTTTTCTGCTTGGATTTTCTCTTTTGTTTCTTTATATTTTTCATTTAATTCATTTAAAATGATATCAGCTTGATCTTCCTTTTGAACTGCTTTTGCAATTGTTTTGAAGGTTGTTACCATTTCATCGTATTGGCTAATGGATTCATCTTGTGGATAAGGTTCAAAGAATATAGTAGGGGCAATTGATTCCAACTCTTTTTTAATTCCCTCATGACGAAACTTTGTTGTAATAATTAGATCCGGTTCCAACTGAGCGATAGCCTCAAGATTCGGTTCTTGTCTGGTGCCCACATCTGTTACATCAGTTGATAGCTCTTCATCGATTTGTACCCATTTGTTATACCCTTCTATATCTGTAACACCAACAGGCTGTATATCAAGAGCTAACAAGTCTTCTACGTATGTCCATTCTAAAACAACAATTTTTTTCGGTTTTGCGTGTAGTTCCGTGTTTCCTAATACATGCTTAATCGTTACTGGTTCATTTTCATTGGATGTTTGCCCATCAGGAGTTGTCCCATCCATTTGTGATTGGTTACAAGCTGCCAAGATAGTTGCAAATGTTACTAACAACAGCACCCTGAGTAATTTCTTCATAATTCATTCCCCCGATTTTTTCAAGAATAGTAGATACCCAATAATGAATAGCATATTACTTCCCATCACTTACTTTTCTCCCTTTGCCATATGGAATGCATAAAGGGGTCCCAAACAATGGATCGACAGTAATCTCACATTCTATTTGAAAAACCGAACGAACCATATCGGCATTTACAATATCTTCTGGTTTTCCTTGAGCAAAAACGTTTCGGTTATGAATCGCTACAATATGTTGAGCATATCGACAGGCTAGATTTAAATCATGAAGAACCATCACGATAGTACGCTGTTCTTTCTCGTTTAATTCAAACAGCAAATCAAGTATTTCGATTTGATGGGTCATGTCTAAATACGTGGTTGGCTCGTCTAAAAGAATGATGTCTGTTTCTTGCGCAAGTGTCATGGCAATCCAGGCTCTTTGTCGTTGTCCCCCGGATAGGGAGTCAACCGAACGATCTGCTAAAGATTTCATTCCTGTAGCTTCCAATGCTTTATTCACTATAATTTCATCTTCTTCCGACCATTGCTTCAGCCAATTATGATAAGGGTATCTCCCTTGCTTTACCAATTGAGTGACAGAAAGTCCTTCCGGAGCAATTGGTCCCTGTGGAAGAATAGCCAAATGTTTGGCAATTTCTTTTGTCGGCCATTTTTCAATATCTTTCCCATCGAGAATAACAGAACCTTCCTTAGGGCGTAATAGACGTGCTAAAGAACGAAGCAAGGTTGATTTACCACAACCATTACTACCTATAAAAACCGTGATTTCCCCATTTGGAATTTGTAAATTTAGTTGGTCAATAATTATTGTTTCTCCATAGGCTAACGTTAATGATCTTGCTTCCAAATGCATGTTATCACTCCTAGTATGGCTTCCGAACTTAATATAATAAATAAAAAAGGAACTCGAATGGTCCTTTTAACAACCTGTCATTACCCATTTTTTCAAGTTGTTATATGTTATGAAGGAGAGTCCTTCATTGCATGGTGACTTGTCCTAATATATGAAAATAAGCACGGCAGCATAGCAACTAGAATCGCTTTCAAGCCTTTTATATGAATTGAAAAACGGGTTTATATGCAATACGGATATACAGTGAAGGTGAATTCCAAAATTGAACGATTGAAGTCGATACTGAAGAAAATAAGGGGGCAAGTATTACACGGTGGTTGGGGTACCACAAATGTTGCTATATGAGGAAGGATTATGCCACGTTTGTTGCATAAGAAAAGGAGCTGCAGATCAGCTCCTGGCAATGAAGTATAGCACTTGTTAGATCAACAAAAAAACTGATTTCGTAGAGAAATCAGTTTTTTATTTTTTACTTCCCCGAGACCAGATTACCACTGGAATCAATAATAAAGATAATGAACCTCCAATAAATGATAATGTTGTATAACTTGAACCGGCCACAATCATTCCTGATAAGGCACCGCCAGAAGCTCCTGATAAGGCTATTAAAACATCCACTGTACCTTGAGTTTTAGCCCGGTTTGAAGTGTCAGTTGAATCAACAATAAGAGCAGTCCCGCTTATTAAACCAAAATTCCATCCTAATCCAAGTAAACAAAGGGCAATAACTAGGAGAATCATAGAATCGCCTGGTGCAATCGCTGATATTAAACCTGCCAGAAGCAGCGTAGCTCCAGAGGCAATAGCCATGGCAGTACGGCCAAACTTATCAACAAGGACACCTGTAACCAGTGAAGGAAGATACATTGCAGCTACATGAAAACCAATAACGAGACCTATTTCACCCAAGTTATGTCCATGATGTCTCATATGAACTGGTGTCATTGTCATAATAGCCACCATTACAATTTGAGTAAGAACCATAATTGTCGCACCAACCATAATACCTCTTTTGTTTTCTATTCGTTCAGTATCAATCGAATACTCAATTCGATTACTTTCCTGGTTGGACGCTTCCATTGTTCTTGCTACAACTAATGGGTCTGGGCGAAGCATAATGAAAAGTACAAGACCTGCTAAGATAAATGCTGCTGCTGATAAAATGAAAGGACCAGCTAGTGATGGAACGCCAATGGAAAGAGCAAAATCCCCCATTACATTCACTAAATTCGGACCTGCAACTGCACCAAATGTTGTAAACACCATAGTAATACTAATAGCAGTAGCGCGTTGTTTATTGTTTGCCAAGTCCGTACCAGCGTAACGAGCTTGTAAATTTGTCGCTGTTCCTGCACCATAAATAAGAAGGGAAGCAAATAAAAGGAAAACGCTATTTATTATAGCTGCGATTATGACCCCTAGCGCTCCAAGTCCCCCTATCATGAAACCAGCTGTTAGACCTGTACGACGACCGTAACGTTGAGAAAGTCTACCTACGATTAAAGCAGCCCCTGCAGACCCTAAAGTAAATAAACCAGAAGGAAGTCCAGCAAATGCATCTGTGCCAAGCATTTGTTGTGCAAGAAGTGCCCCCACCGTAATTCCAGCCGCTAACCCAGCACCGCCAAAAATTTGTGAAATACTTACAATAATTAATGTGCGTTTGTATAACATCTTTTGTTTTTCTTGAGAATCTACATAACTCTGGTTCTTTTGAAAAGCTTTACTGGACATTTGTTAAGACCTCATTTATAATTCTGTAATTTCTTCCAATCATGTACACCTTCCTCTAAACGAAATGCATTAACACCTTCGGATCTTAGAAGTTCAACAGCCTCCACTGACATTAAACAGTAACAACACGACAATAAGAAATCGCTTGTTGAACTGACCTGCCCCGTTAGACTAAGAAGAAACTCAACATAATTGTTTTAACCGATCCATTGTATAAAAAAATCCAGCAGATATATTGCTGGTATAATAGTTTTATTTAATGCTTTCTAATGCTTGCTTAACGTTTGCGAAAGAAGTAATTTCCGACATATTAATTCCGCTTTTTACAACGGTTTTGGCTAATTCAGGGCGTAGCCCTGTTGTAAGGGTTTGTATTCCTAGCAAATCAAGCATTTGTCCTATTTGATGAAGATGACGTGCAATATCTGTATCTATTTTCAATATGCCTGAGAAGTCAACAATCACATAGTTTAACCGTAGTTCAGAAATTTTTGGTACGACTTTTTCCATAATGTAATTCGCCCTATATGAATCTATAATACCAATCAATGGGAGTACCGCAATACCATCTTTAATCATTACAATGGGTGCTGAAAGCTCATCCAGTTCTCTTTGCGTTTTCTCCTTATATTCGTCGGAAAGGCGTTCGAAAGCAAAAATGGTTTCATTAAGGCTTATGTCCAACATATTGTTTATCCTCTTAATAATGAAGGAATGATCTTTTAATGAAAGCTGAAACTCTAAGCTGATTTTCGTAATAATGTCGGTAAAAATGTCCCTCGTTGGCGGATAACGAACAATTATCTCTGAAATTGCCCCTTCGGGAGATACCTGTCCAGCTGCGTTCTTATTACTCCATTCAATGAGTGTCTGTGGCACTCCCTCATCCATGACCAAAAGTGATTCACCTAAAAAATTTATAAATTCCATATACATTTTTATTGCTTGCTCTTTTTCCCACAGTGGAATATTTAATTCCATACTATGCAGAACACCTTCAACAATTTCTTCAGCTATAGATTCTGCATTATCGGTTAGGTGGTTTGAAACATTCAAAACCCAGGTCATATTAGTCCAACACCTTCTTTAAGCGAATAAACTCTTGTAGTAATAATAATCATTTACATCATTGATAGTCAATTGAATTAAAAAACACGGACGATGTTTCCGACTTAGCTTAATACCAAATTACAAGGACGTATCTCTGCCATTTATATTCCTCATTAAATTTAATCCAATAGTTGAATTTTGATCCTTTTTTTCGTCGGACCTTTTTTTTGAATTTTCATAATGGAAAAGTCTTTAATTTCATTAGTGTTGTTGACGTGGGTTCCGCCACATGCTTGCTCATCAATATCATTTATTTGAACGATTCGAATTTCGTTAATAGAAGCTGGAAGTAAATTAATGACCGTTTTAATAACCCCTTCTTTTTGCTCTGCTTCAGCTCTGCTAATTGTATTCGTGTCAACATTATGGGGTTGGGCCAGTACCTTCTTTATCGTTTGTTCTAATTGATCGAATGGTATTTCTTGTATTATTTCAGGAGAAAAAGACAGCTCTAATCTCGCATGTTCTTTTTCAATTTGACTGCTTGTAGCTAAAGCATTGTAATGTTCATATAAATAACCTGAAATGACATGCAATAATGTGTGATACTGCATATTCTGATACCGCCAAGACCAGTCAATCTGCATTTCTACTGTTTGATCAATGTCCTGTAATGGACGTTCTAGTTCATGAATAATTTCACCATCTACTTTTTTTACTGCTAATACATTATAGCTTTCATCACCTTGTTTAATGATCCCCCGGTCACAAGGCTGCCCACCGCCGCCAGGATAAAAAATGGTTTGATTGAACACAACAAATCGGTCTTGTATGGAAACAATATTTGCCGAACATTCTTTTAGATAACTATTCTCTACATATAACTCTATCGTGGCCATTTTTTTCTCCTTTAATTGCGTTAATATCCTCTACGAGCATATCAACATGTTCTTTTTTCGTAGCCCAACTGGTACAAAATCTCACAGCACTGTGTGTAGCATCGACTTTTTCCCAGAAGGAGAATGAATACTTTTTGCCCAATTCCAAAATTACATCTTCGGGCAAGATGGGAAATTGCTGATTTGATGTGGAGTCATAACGTAATGAAAATCCATTTTCAACAAATGCTTCTCGAATCATCATTGACATTTCCACGGCATGATTAGAAACTTCATAATATAAGCCATCTTCAAATAGGGTTTCAAACTGGATCCCCAAAAGTCTCCCTTTAGCCAGCATGCCTCCCTTTTGCTTGATGAAATAGCGGAAATCCTTTTTCAGGGCATCATTCATGATGACTGCCGCTTCACCAAACATTGCACCAACTTTCGTTCCCCCTATATAGAACACATCACATAGCCTGGCAACATCCGCCAAGGTTAAATCGCTGTCTTTCGAAGCCAAGCCATACCCTAATCTAGCTCCATCCAATACCAATGGCAAACCACATTCCCGGCAAACTTCACTCAATGCTTCCAATTCGGCTTTACTATAAGTCGTTCCATTTTCTGTAGGGTTAGAAATGTAAACCAAGCCTGGCTGTACCATATGCTCATGAGTAACATCATTCCAGTGAGCATCATATAATTCTTTCACCTGTCCAGCTTGAATTTTTCCATCATCACTCGGCAGAGTAAGCACTTTATGACCAGTGGCTTCAATCGCCCCTGTTTCATGTACCGCGATATGACCGGTAATTGCAGAAACTGCACCTTGATGCGGCCGCAAAATTGAAGCGATAATAGTTGTATTCGTTTGTGTTCCTCCTACTAAAAAGTGTATATCTGCATTTGCAGCATCACACTCTTTTCGAATGTAGGCTCTCGCTTTTTCACAGTGTTCATCCACTCCATATCCAGGTGTTTGTTCTTCATTGGTTTCTATTAACCTTTTCAGAATTCGCTTATGAGCACCTTCTGTATAATCATTTTCAAAACGTATCATCCTATAATCTCCCCAAACTATCCAATTTCTTCTGAATGAACATCATAGAAGCATGGATTTCTTTTATTTCGTTTTCTGATAATCCTTGGAATAACCTCACTAATTGTTCATCAGATCTTTCATTAAGCTGGTCAAAAAGAGTCAACCCTTCAGGAGTCAACCGAATTAGACTAGTTCTGTTGTCCAAGGCCGAATTTTCCTTCATAACCAGTCCATCTTTGCTTAACTTATTAATTATTCTGCTCATATAGCTGCGATCAATTTCCAGTTTATCAACTAAATTGTTCGCTATACACTGCTCCATCAAACCGATTTCTAAAATTACCCGTGCCTCAGTGAAAGAATATCCGGTATCCAAAATATGCTTATCCAATACACCAAGTATATTCGTATAAAATCTATTGAATTGCCGGATATCTGCAATGGTATTTTTATTTATATTCATTATAGACTTCCTTTTTAGTGGACTTTATCCACTAATACTTTATTGTGATTTGTGGACTTTGTCAACATTTTTTATAAATCTTTGAATGATTAATAGATACCCCTAGTTTAACCAATTTCAAAAAATTCACTTTTCCTGATTTAGTTTATATTCTTTAGGCTGATTGTTTCTTCTCGAGGAAGTTACAATACTTTAATTAGAAACACTTGTGCAATTTCCAACTTAAACTCCCCTCCCTCCATTGTTGAAGAAGGACATCCTTTGACCCATAACTTTTATCTATAAAATTAGAGATTATCGAACACGGGATGAGTTAAGGTGCATAAAATGGAATTGTGATATTTAACTATATTTTTTGAAAGGATGTAATATTGTGTATCCTTCTTACACTAACCCACACCAGCTCAAACAAGAGACATTGTCACAGGTTGGCCCTTGGGTACAGTATGGTTTAAACGAAGCTCAAAAAACATCTGTCCCTCATGCAATGATGGAAATTGCAGCTATTGCCTATCTGATGGGTAAAGGATATGATCCAAGGTTGGCGCATCAAATAGTCGAATCATGGGAAGTTAATGAAATGTTTTAACTGCTGTAGCTTTGAAATAAATCTAAATGTCCTCTTTAACGAGCGTAAATAAAAAAATCCATTTTGAGAAAGATGATCAAAATGGATTTTCTTGTGATTCAGTATTCAGTTTGATTATTTGAAGATATGCTTTTTGGTACTTCAACAAACGAGGTCAAAATCAGAGCTGCCTAATTGTTTTCCTTTTTGCTTAAGCTGAAAAAGGAGAAAAAACATCAAATTTGATTAATTCAACTAAAAGGTACTATAGCTTTAATGAGCTGTGACGGTCGCAAATTAGTAACCCATTACTTTGCACAAACAATGAAACCATTTAATGAATTCTCCTTTTCATTCGAATTGTTCATCTGTTCATAATAACCAGTTATCAACGTTTGCATCATGTAAGGAACTTTAATAAATTGTGCACGGATACTATTTGCATAACTTTTTTCCCATTGACCGTCTTGTAAAAATGCTGCATCTACGGTAAGTTGTTTTATCACTTCAAAATTTGCCTGCTGGAGTAGCTGGTGAATTTGAGTTTTATGAAACAAGTTTTGGATATTTCCTTCATTCTTTACGAAGTTTGAGTACAATGCCAAAATGGAAACTGCACAAAAATGGGGACGTTGAGAAATGCAGGTAAAATCGAGGTCCCATTCTGCAAAACATATATGTTCTGCCAATTTACGAATTTTTTTAAAGTATTTCAATAAATCTTCGGGTTGCTTGAAATACCATGAACAATGGGATAATACCGCCACATCAAATGGTATAGGTGATTCAAAAAAATTAAAATTCATTTCAAAATGGAAGTCAATATGCTCTCCTAATGAAGATTCCTTAATACGTTCTGCTGCTTGACCTAATGTTAACGGTGCGCCGTAATCAGGACTAGCAATATCTATTGCGACAACAGATCCGCTTTCCCCTACTGCGTCTGCTATAGCAACGGTTGTATCCCCTTGACCACAACCTATTTCCAATACACGCATTCCTTTATGAATCCCAAATGCCGATACTAATTCCAAACGGTGCTGCAACTGAACTTGTTGTATCAAATCATCTTCAAATAATTGATATTCCGATAAAAAGATCTTGTTTTTTCGTTCAGTTGAAATGACTTCAAGTATAATTCACCCCACATTTATTGTGTATTGGTTCATCAACAAAGAAAAAGGCTGCCTAAGCAACCTCCTTTATTGAAATTACACTTCAATTTTGCAAAACCAATTTTAACATCTTACATGCTTGCGCTTAAAACCAAGCTTTCCTTTACCGACTTCCTTTTGAATACTTTCGTAAGCATTTAGAAAGCTGCTTTTTTTCTTGTCCCGTTTGACTTCTACGATTCCTATTGCCTTTGCGGTCTCGACTGCCTTTTCATGGAGCGGCAAATATGAAATCCCCACGGTGTATAGAAAATTATTCATAGCGGATTTTGTTCGTTCTGGCGAATCGTGAATCGTATTTTTCACAAGGTCAAGCATATCGGAAATTTTGCTTTCTGAAAATTCAACGTCTTTTCGATTTCCTAAAAGCCAACAATAGCAACTCCAGCCCGCTGACATTCTCAGCTCTTCACCGCTTGCAATCCATTTATCGGAAACTTCTTGTGCAATATCTGACTCTGATAAAGTTACAGCCACTACATAATCGGACAGCATATAAAAATACGCAGCATCCATCCAGCGATCATAATCAGACTCAGTCATGGCTTTTGGGTCTGCAATTATGCCTGCAAAGTACATGGCATCATAGTTACCTGTCGAATAAAGCTCTTCAGCTAAACGCTGATTTATTTTTATTTTCCTTACAATTGGTTTCATGGCGCCTGTAGCCACGCCAAAAAGCGGCTCATGCGCCCCATTGGATATGTACATTTTTTTAGTTCGTTCCTTGCCAAGGGCTTCAAGCTCCTGCATGACCATTTCTAAATTCATCGTTTAGCACTTCCTTTTTTATGGAGTTTTCCCTAATATTTTGCCCATCAATATATATCACCATTATCCTATAACAGACTGCCATTTGTCAGCACCGTCTAAGCACATGAGTGTTACGCAGGAATGCATGTTGGCACTTTGTTAACTTATGGCAAGAATCAATGCCTTCTGTTACATTTGCTTGGGATCAGGGGATTTCCCCTTTGTTTTTATTTAGCTATACTGCCCCTTTAGCTCCATAAAAAAAGAGCTGCCGAAGCAACTCCGTTAATTAAGGTTCAAAAAGCTTTTTTTCCGTACTTTTTCGGTCAATTGTCTTAATTTTTTTAATGAAATAATAATGTTTGTAGAGGGCTAGCACGACCAATAAGATTTTCACTAATAGGATGTCCACATAAAATACAGAAATTACGATGAAGAAATCGGCAATTATATTGATTCTGATTTTCTCTCTTCGGGTCATACCTTTTTTTTGCAGGAATGCTTCAACGTATTTTTCATATAATGAGGTGCTCTTGAACCAGTTTTCAATCGACTTGGAACTTTTAGCAAAGCAAAAAGCAGCAAATAAGTAAAATGGACCGCCCGGCAGAACTGGTAACACAGTTCCTGCAATACCAATCAAAAGAGATATGGATCCAAGAAGAAAAAATAGGATACTTTTTACTTTTTTAATTGTAATCACCTTTTTATTTATATTCTATTCCGTTATTACATAAAGAGGAAGTCTAATTGATTAGTATCTTCCCTTTACCTTCTTGAACTAACCTGACCCCGTTAGTTTCATATGAAACAGGATGCCGCAGCAACCTTTCTTAGTGAAGTGAAGCACCTGTTAGTTGAACAATTATCATCCTATTTTTTACCACAATTCTATCGAACTGCGATACAATAACTTTTTCTTTATTATTTTTTAGATGGAGTATCATTTTCACATAACTAAACCTATATAGATGACAGATCTGATTTACTGCTCTTGCATCTATTACTTCTATATAACGTTTGATGGAGTGTCAAAAAACCCCCTGCCAATCACATAGGAATGTACCCTTTTGTTAGATATACAAATATCATAACAGGAATAAAACTAAAGACCATAAATAAATTGCTAAAGGCTATTAATCTATTGTTTGAAAATGAACCTAATATTACTCCAATTGGGTTAAGAACAAATGTTAGCATCCCGTAAGATACTTCAATTTTAAAGACCAAATAAGGAATCCAAGAAACAATTCCACAGAGTAAAAGCGTAACAGATAGCCAGAGGTATATCTTTGTTTTTGGATTGTCTTGACTCATATTCCAACGCCTTTCAAAAATCAATACCCCAATCTTAACATAGTTTCCAAATAAAGTTACCGGATTTCCCTGCCCCTTTACCTCAATTAGAAAAAGCTGTCTTAAAGACAGCTCTGCTCGTAAACTATTAAACTGATTAATCTTGTTCATCATCAAGTTCAATAAAATAATGGTCCTTACGGTATGACACTGCCTCCATGGTCGCGATCAGGTTTTGCTCATGCAAGACGTCTAATCGATAAAATCCTGTCCGATAGTTTCGTTTGACTTCAGTTGCACGGGCTACTACATTGTCTCCGGGTTTAGCTGATTCAATAAACTGGATGGTTGTCGAAAGTCCTAATGATGTTTTTCCATAGGCATTACAGGCTGCGGAAAAAGCATGATCTGCTACAGCATAAATAACTGCCCCGTGAACAGTTCCATATGCATTTACCATAGTGCTTTGCACTTCTAACGTTGCTTCTGCAAAACCTGCCTCGAATTTTGTTAACTGAATTCCTAACGACTTTGCATACGGATCGTTTTTCACTTGCTCATGAATTTGTTCATAGTGTTTTTCATAAATTTGATATTCATCAATTTGCTTCTTCACCATTACCTGCCCCTTCCAATACCATATAATTGTGACATGAATTGGTTGAGCTGATTATTATCAATTTAAAAAACCAATTGAACCAGCATCATGTAGACAATCGTTCCCCCCGCTATGGAGAGGAGCATCATTTTCTTCCAAAGGTGAAGCAGGGCAACTACAGCCACCCCAATAAATTCAGGGATGCCGTGACTTCCGGATTGTAAGCTCACATCCTTTAAACAATAAATGACCAAAAGCCCAATTACTGCAGATGGCAGCATTTTACCAAGATACTGTACATACTTCGGTGTAGGTTTACCTGATGGGAAAACGATAAAGGGAAGAAATCTTGTAAGCATTGTGCCTAAAACAACCATCGCGATTGTAATGATTTGCTGCGTTAAAGTCATTGTCATATGGTTCTCACCTCAACTTTCTCTAACGGCTTTCTAAGTAAGGTGAGTACCCCCAAAATGGCAAACATGGCAGGGATGATGAAATTGCTTCCGCCAAAAATAATAAGGCAGACAGCTGACAGCCCAAGCCCAGCGAGAGCACTATGATGTTTTTTCTCTTTCATCCATTGTTCAATGAAAATCACTACAAAGAGAGCCGTCATAACAAAATCGAGTCCTTCTGTGTTGAATTTGACAAAAGAGCCAAAAATACCGCCAATCGTTGATCCTATCACCCAATAGCAATGATTGAGCATTGTCACGAAAAACATAAACCAGCCCTTGTCTACATTCTTCGGAACATCAACGGTACAATTGATGGAAAAAGACTCATCGCAAAGCCCAAAAATCAGATACAGCTTTTTCTTACCGGTCCCCCTATACTTATCCAGCATTGATATGCCATAAAACAAATGCCGTGCATTCACCATTAATGTTAGAAAAAGGGCGTTAATCGGATTGAACGCGACAAGCAATAAATTGGCTGCAATAAACTCCATCGATCCTGCAAATATTGTTAGACTCATCAATATCGGGTAAATCGCACTGAACCCTAATGAATTCATAAAGATTCCATAAGCGATGCCTAGAAATAAAAAGCCTGCCAAAATGGGCACTGTGTACGGAAAAGCCGCACGAAATGCAGTTAGCATTTGAGTTCTTTTTTTCATATAATTCACATCCTGATGACTAAATTTATTTAAACTTAACATACAAAATCCGTACAAAAAACAAGTTAATTGTATGGATTACAATTAAAATAAAATTCGCACATTTCATAAAACGGGCGGACTGATAGGCTTATCACCTTATATTCGTTTAAAGCCAGCTCAAATCCATTAGAGTTCCATACAAAAAATGTTATGATTGTATGGAATATGATAGTAGAGGTGAACTATGCCCGTAAATTCATTTGACAATTATCCAATGTCTTGGAAACCTGATAAGAAAGCATTAAAGCGTCCTTTTTATAAATCTCTTGCTTCATTACTTGAACAAGATATAACAAATGGTTTTATAGCGCCTGGAACCAAGTTGCCCCCACAACGAGAATTGGCGGATTTTCTAGACTTAAACTTCACCACGATTACTCGTTCCTACAAAATATGTGAAGTAAAGGGATTGATATATGCTGTTACGGGAAGCGGAACCTTTGTGGCTCCTAATGCCACTCGTTCCATAACCATTTCCGCGGATAAAGCGGCAAACAGCATTGATCTTGGTTTTGTGGCATCTTTTGAGCAAACCAATGATATTGTTTCAGAAACTTTACAAAAAACTGTGAACAAAAGTTATTTGGAGCATCTGCTGAATTACAACGACCCGACTGGTATTCCACATCAAAAAACAGCTGCTCTAAACTGGATGGAATCTTTCGGCATTCACGCGGATCAAGAGCATATTGCAATCGTTTCCGGTGCCCAAAATGCATTGGCCATAGCCTTGGCAGCTTTGTTTGAGCCTGGTAATAGAATTGCAACCGACTTATACACATATTCAAACTTTATCGAGCTGGCAAAGATGTTTCATATTAAGTTAGTGCCCATTCCCGGAGACCATTATGGAATGCTGCCAGATGAACTTGAAAAGCAGTGTTCTCAAACAAATATTGACGGCATTTTCCTGATGCCCTCTTGCAACAATCCAACTACAGTCATGATGTCAGATTTTCGAAAGCAGGAATTAGCTGCGATCATCCGTAAGCATCGTTTAATTTTGATTGAGGATGATATTCATGCATTTCTGACTGCAGGCATTATCTCCGACTACCGGCAGCCGATGTTCCACTTGCTTCCGGAACAGAGCGTTTATATTTGCGGCACCTCTAAGTCAATATGTTCTGGATTAAGAGTTGCCTATATGGTTTATGGGGAGGCCTTTCGCGAGAAAATTGCCCAAGCCATTTTCAACATTAATGTAAAGACCTCTTCTTTTGATGCAGAGGTTATCACAGAGTTAATCCTATCAGGAAAGGCTCATGAAATTGTTTTCCAAAAGAAACAGCTTGCACAAACTGCAAATGATATTTATTCGGAATATTTTCCTTTAAGAATGGATGTTGGACATCCTCTCAGTCTTTATCGTTGGCTTCCAATTAAAGGACATAACGATGCGTTACAGCTGGAAACGGATTTGAAAAGGCGCGGTATTCGGGTATTCCATTCCAATCGTTTTCAAAGCGGGCAGACCACCCCTGATATGTATTTGCGTATTGCACTTTCTTCCACAAACTCATTCGATGAGTTAAAAATAGGATTAGATATATTAAAGCAGTATCTAGGCTGATTCAAAAATTGATGATACTTAGATTAAATATAAAAAGCCTGACCAAATACGGTCAGGCATTTTTATACTTTTTTAGCAGAAGCCGCCCTTTCCCGCCTTAAAAACAACTACACCCAACAATGATTAAGAGTATAAACAAAACGACTATAAAAGCGAAACCTCCACCAAATCCAAAACCGCGGTCAAAATCATGTTCACAACCTGACATATAGAAACATCTCCTTTTTTTTAAGGAGGAATAAATGGGTAATATCATCTTATGCTCTAATCAGGAAGATGACACCAATAGTCTCCATCTCTGTTCAGAGGATAAAATGTTGGATTTATATGTATTTTCTCATATAGGCCAAAGGTACATATTCAGTTGACATCTAGGAATAAGTTATCCATGTTTAACCTTTGCATTATTATTTGAACTGGACAACATTAATAAACATATGATGGAAAACACAATTTCATTAATTTCAATCCTAAATTATAACGATAAAATGTACTGAAAGAGGAGATGTTTTTTTGTATCCGAATGATTATTATTATCGAGTAAACAACTGGGAACCTATTTTATATGTGTTACATCAAAGTTTATATGCTGAAGAAATGGTATGTGCCATGAGCAGTGAGCTTTTCCATATACCCGAAACCAAAGATTTAAAAGGAAGTCGCGAGATGCATAACCATCTAATCCCTGCTTCATATCACCGTGTAACCGCAGTGGGGTCAGCCCAAAGACTAAAAAATGGCGAGCAACAGCAAACCATTGTAGAAACAATGACAGCTTGTATAATAAACGCTGAAACCCAAGATAAAAAAGTACATGAAGGATTAAAAGTAATGGAGGAAAACGCAGGACCTGAATATATAGCCTTTATTAAAGTGATTATCAAATGGCAAGAACAAGCGGAATCCTATTTAAATCAAGCAAAAGAAGCTTTACGAACTATGGGGGTTTCATTTCCTATTGGAAGTGAACAGCAGAATTATTAATATATTATGATTCTACAAAAATCTTCAAACTAGCAAACAATATAGATTCCAAAGGATATATTCCCCCACCTTTGCTTGACCGAACTGTAAAAAGTTCGGTTTTTTCTGTATAAATGGGTAGTACCAGCGAAGCTGTCACCGCCCGCAATAAAGAAATGTCAAGATTACAATAAGTTATTTAATTTTAAAACTTCAACACATATACCCCCTTCCTGGTTTAGATGGGGGTTTCATTTCTAGCCCTTAACTATCCTGCCCCTTTAGCTCATAAGAAAAGGCTGCCTAAAGACAGCCCCAATCTTAAGCAAAACCCAATTATAAAGTGAATGTCCCACCATGATAACAATAGTAATTTACAGCTTCAAGATCTTTAATCTTTCTTAAGGACTGTTCTGCTTCCTCGACATTTAAACAAAAGTGCGGATTAGCAATGACCAATTCATGATTCTCTATAACAGCTGCGTCACCTGCTATTACACTTTTTAAACTTGGAAAATATAATGAAATATGCCCTGAAGTATGACCTGGTGTTGCTACTACCCTGCATTCGTTATCTAAAATCAAATCACCATCATGTACCTTTTCATCAATTGAAACATGCTTCAAATTCTTTAATTGTTGTATAAACCATTTTCCGAATTCGATTTCTTGATTTGGCATATTTCTCAGCATTTCTTCGGCTTGAACCAATCTCTCTGACTTCATTTCACCACTAATATATTTTGATTCAATTTTACTTGCCATAATGTTAATCAAAGGATACTTTTCCTTAAAATCATATAAGGAGCCTATATGATCAATATCATAATGAGTAATGATTATATTCTTTAAATTCTTCATTTCATAACCACTTTTTATAATTTCATTTTCAATTAAAGGTAAAAATTCAGGATACCCTGTATCGACCAAGGTTAGTTCATTCTTCAAAATAATCAAGCTAGGATTTATGTGATTTTTTTGTCCATTAAATTCAAATTCAATCGGCAGTTCTATTATCTTCATTTTTCCTCCTCACCTACTAAAGAGGTAATAGTAGCTCACGTTTTAGTTCATTAAGAAACCCAGCATGGATACCAAGAAAAGAAATAATGAGACAACAACGTACCTCAAAAAACCTCCTTTTCTATCTTTTTGAGGCTTCTCTAATCCTGTTATTAACATAATTACCGCGAGAAACAACATAGAATATGGCATCAACTCAACACTTCCAGTAATTAGCTGATATGCATATAAAGCAACTACAATTATTGCTAAGATGATTTTAACTATTTTCAAGAAATTATTTCCCCTTAAGTACAATTTTTTATTTAATCATACCATTTGACAGCTTTTCATTGTGTGAAAAATGGAAATTTCTTCATTAATTACCCCGCTTTTCTGCACGAAAAAGCCGACTGGTTTTTAATAAAACCAGTCGGCTATATGGGCTTTTAATTTATTTGAATGTTACGCATTTACTGCTTTCCGGGCCTGACTTGCATGTAATTTTATCATTGCAAGTCTTGCTATCGGCTGTGCGATCAGTACTTCAACCCAAAATGCGATGAAAAAGTTACGTGGCCACTCATAAAAGAACGTCTGAATCGGCTCCATACTAATTTCTCTCATGCCAATCCAAGATCCGATAACCGTCAGTAAAATGGACAGGATGGTTACGCTGAATAATATCGTGAATAACACTCTTGCATTAAAACCGTCCGTAGGTTCAATAAACTTTTGTACGAGTTTATTAACCAGAGGATTTACAACAAGTGTTACTAATAAAATGACACAAATCCATACAAATGGAATTACTCGTAAGGTTTCAAAATACACTTCTTTACTGAATCCAAATTTAAATCCCATAATAAGTGGTGCAATAATGTTGACTGAAAGTATTGATATAATCGCTAAAAATAATACAAAGTCTTTTCCATTTCGCGGTAATCTTGTTTCATCGTGCATATGATCATCCCCATTAAAAATATTTCAGATGGCAGACGTATCGTGAGACATATATTTTTGGTCAATAAAAAAGACCAATATCTCTACACACTGATATAACAATTTTATCACTTCTATTCAATGAATTTCAATGCTTAATCTTACCTATGCTGCGTCGTTTTTCCCGAAAAGGGCTGCCGCAGCAACCTTACTTACTGCAAACAAATCACGATACAGCAGAACAAGAGTTCATTTGACCTTCATTTAGTTAAAAAGCACAAAATAATATCTGAAATTTCACACTTCTTCTAATGATTCCTAAATGCGAAACCTGTATACTTTTCTCATGTTAGTTTTTATCACATCAATAGTCATATCATATAACACACTATGAATAGGAGTTGAGTGTAAATTGTCTACATATCTAGAAAGCCATGCTTTAGAAGAGGCGGAGTTCCACCATGCTGCGGATTTGGATGAATCTCTGAAGCCGAGATCAAAAGAAGATAGGACGGTTGGCCCGATATCCTATACGTTCATGTGGATCGGGGACGGCGTCAATTTAGGGAATATGACACTTGGGGCAAGCTTGGTCGTAGCGGGAACCGCTACGTTGAATATTCTTCAGACATTTACCGCAGCTGCCATTGCCATCGCTATCATTTCCGTGATTTTCGCTTTAAATGATAGGATTGGATACAGGACCGGTATTCCCTATGTTGTTCAGCTCAGAATGTCCTTCGGGATGAAAGGCTCCATCATATCATCACTTTTGCGTGGTATTCCGGCCATAATCTGGTACGGTTTTCAAAGTTGGATTGGCGGTACTGCCTTAAACGAAATCGTAAAGATCATTACGGGTGGTGCTTTTGATAATACGGTCATTTGCTTTGTCGCGATTCAATTGGTGCAAATTTTGCTTTCGCTATATGGCTTCCATGCCATCAAATGGGTGGAAATGCTTGCATCCATTGTTATCATGCTGGCGCTTGTCTATGTATTTGGTATTCTTCTTACATCACATAGCGAGGTCATCGCGGAAAAATGGGTACACGCTGAAGGCTCTTGGGGCTTGCCGTTCTTTGCTTTCATCATGATGTTTTTAGGAAACTATGCGGCTATCTTTTTAAGCGCAGGGGACTATTCAAGAGAGCTTAAGTCTGGCATCAGTGATGCAAAACGAGGATTTTTGTATTTTTCGCCCATTTTACTAGCATACGGCTTCGTACTGACAATCGGTGTAATGCTCGCTTCCGCTACCGGCATTTCCAATCCAGTTAAGGCGTTTGCCATTGTGGTGGATAATCCTTATATCACAGTAGGCGTTTCGGCATTTATCGTCATAGGTGCAATTGCGGTAAATATGGTTGCCAATATTATTCCGCCAACATATGTGATTACTTTGCTTACAAAGTTGAAATATAAGGTTGCCGTTATCATAACCGGTGTTCTTGCCTTTTGCTCATTCCCTTGGGTGCTGGTACAGGATTCTTCGGCGAAGGGCCTTGGTTTATTCATTCTGATTTATTCCGCTTTTTTAGGTCCGATCGTTTCGATTTTATTAGTCGAATACTATATATTAAGAAAGCAAAAAATGAATGTTGCCGATTTGTACAGAGAAGACGGGCCATTTGCAGGATATAATCCATGCGCACTGCTCGCCATGCTTATCGGTGCCGGCGCTGCCTTTATTAAAGTCGAGCTTGCCTGGATCATCGGCGTTATTGTGGCAGGCATCGCCTATATTATTCTGATGAAGTTCGCCTTTAAGGATTCAAGATTCAAAAAGGGGACGATATTCGAGAATGAGTTTTAACTTATTGAAGGGGATACTGCTCAAAATGGCAGTATCCCTTTTTAAGTAATGTTGATTTCAGGAATTATATATTTGACCATTTTTGTAAGTGAATGTATAGTCTCCTTCTTTTTTCATTAATACCGGCAAGTACTGTGCGACCATCTCAGCAATTCCGAGATTAAGTGGATGAAGTATCCAATCAATGGATTTCCAATCAAGAATGCCTTCCCGCGTTTTTTTCGGTGTTTCATATATTAAATCCTCATCCGCCATATACAAATATACATATATTCCATCCACTTCACCTTCTGGAGTCTCCCAGGTTACCGTTCCTTTAGAAAAAAAAGGCTCCACCTCTATCCCAGTTTCCTCAAATACCTCACGCTGTGCACCTATATCGGGCGTTTCACCTTTCTCGATTTTGCCTCCCACCCCGTTCCAAACACCCATAATTGGAGCTTTCTCCCGGTTAAGCATGAGAAGTTCATTATTCTTCTTTACAAAACAGACTGTATACTTAAACATTTATTAAGAACCCCTTTATCGTTAGTTCGTGCTTGTTTACTCATGGGTTTGAGCGAAATATTTGTGAGTTTGAGCATATACACGTGAGTTTGCGCGATATACACGTGAGTTTGCGCTGTTTAATCATGAATTTCACTGTTTTACTCGTGAATTTGCGCTATTTACTCGTGAGTTCGAGCTATTTACTTGTGAGTTTCACTGGTTTACTCGTGAGTTTGCGCTATTTACTCGTGAGTTAGATAATTCAAGTTTAACAAATCCCCTTGAATTTTGTATGATAAGAAAGGAAGATTACTAAATGGGAGATGTGATATTTTGAAAAGTCTAGCTGTATTTTGTGGATCGAGCAAAGGTGCATCTGCTATCTATGTAGAAGAGGCTAAAAAACTGGGTGCGGAACTTGCAAAACGTAAGATTACCCTTGTCTATGGGGGCTCAAGTGTAGGGATCATGGGTGCAGTTGCAGATTCCGTTTTGGAAGCAGGCGGAAATGTAATTGGCGTAATGCCAGATTTTCTAGAAAAAAAGGAAATAGCACATAAGAATTTAACCGAACTGATCGTCGTGGAATCCATGCATGAAAGAAAAGCAAAAATGGCTGAGCTTGCAGATGGGTTCATGGCCTTGCCAGGCGGGCCAGGAACATTGGAAGAATTCTTTGAGATTTTCACTTGGGCTCAGCTTGGTCTTCATCAAAAACCTTGCGGACTCTTAAATATCAATCACTATTATGATCCTTTGGTCGCTTTATTCAACCACATGTCCGACGAACAGTTCCTGCATGAAAAGTTCCGTTCCATGGCGCTGGTGGATGTTGAACCAAATGGACTTCTTGATCAATTCATTACATATGAACCGCCAACCGTAAAAACTTTCATTACCGAAAAACAAACCTGATCATTAAAAAACAAGCGGCCAAGATCAATAATGATCTTGGCCGCTTGTGATAAGATGCTGCGCACTAAAGGGTTAGGTAAATATCCGGTTTAAATAATCTCCATGCCCTTTAATAAGTTGGACTTCATGTTGGGATGAAATCCAGAAAAAGTGGAATGTCAGTCCCTCTTCATCTCCTCCACCCGTCGGCTGATGGTCCCATTCATCAGGAACATTCGATACAATTATTTGATAAAAATATCTATTATGTATGGCACCATCTGCGTTCTCCCAAAAATCTACTGCAATTAATTTCTCCACATGAAATTTTTCCAGACCTGTTTCTTCTTTCATTTCCCTAATCACTGCTTGGTATGCATCTTCTTGGGGCTTCACTGTTCCCTTAGGTATCTGTATGCCCGCTTCCTTAATGGGATGTTGAAAAACCAATACCTGTATTTCTCCATTATTGATTCTTGTCACATACCCGTAAGCTTTTTTTATCGGTATCACCATCAATCACCAAAAGCAAAAATGAGCTCTGTCTCGCATACAGTTTCCCCCTCGACAGTAGCCCTTCCTACTCCTTTACCGATAGGACCCTTCAAGCGAGTAATCTCCACTTCTAAACGTAATTGGTCCCCTGGTTTTACTTGCCTTTTAAAACGGCATCCATCGATCCCGGCCAAAAGCCCGATCCGCCCTTTATTTACTTCTTTTGTAAGCATGACAACAGCACTTACCTGTGCTAATGCCTCCACGATCAACACACCTGGCATCACTGGGTAATCGGGAAAGTGACCAGAAAAAAACTCTTCATTTGCCGTTACGTTTTTAATGGCCACCGCCCTCTTTCCTTCTTCCAGTTCCAAAACTCTATCAACTAAAAGAAATGGATAGCGATGCCTGATAATGTCTTTGATTTCTTGAATATTAATCAATATTAAGTCCCCCATTGCGATGGATTGCTTTTACTTAATTTTACCATCAGAATCATCATATGGATATTTTTGTATTATAAAAAAAAGGCTGCCTGAGCAACCCTGTTTTCGCTTACAAATCCTTTGATTTTTTTTCCTTCGATTTAGTTAACGGGGATAGAACCATTTGTTCATACCTCTCATATCCCCCTAATAGTTTATGAATCACGCTTATTTTAGGAACAACAAGGTAAACCGCCAATCCTGAAATGGTGCTCAGTATTGCTCCTGCCAGCACATCCGCCGGAAAGTGGACACCTACCCAAATACGGGAAATGCCAACAAGGAAAGCCAGCATGATCCATAACAACCACCATCCTCTTTTGAAAAGCCAAAAAGATACACAAAACGAGAAAAACAAGATGGTATGGTCGCTTGGAAATGAATTATCCACTGCTTTTTCAATTAACTGATTAACATTGGCCAATTCGGCAAATGGCTGATTATTATGATGTAATCTCCCTGCCATTTTCCCCATCACTTCAGCTATTACAAACGTAATCATCCCACAAACAACCATCATCCTACTCTGTTCATTTCGAGTGAACCATATTACGATGACTGCCAAAGCTAATAAAAATACCATGTACTCGGCAATGAAAATGGCAGAAGGGTTTAAATAATCGTACTGTTTCCCTAAGTCATTGATCATTCTGAATACATTGGTATTCAACTCAAAAAAGTCCATTTCATACCCAACCTTCCTCTTTTTCTTACATATTAAAGAGAAAGAAAATATATCGCCATCGTTCTTCCTAACAGTTTAAGCTGCCGTCTTACAATATTGTCACCCGGTTAAAGAAGCTTGGTGGGGTCTTGTATATTTCCTGAACTTTCTATATAATCCAAGAAAAATACGGAGGTTAGTCAAATGAATAATGATAGGAACTCTGTTCTAATTCATGAAAACCAAGATACGGTTTGGAATGCGATCACGAATGATGAAATCATTTCAAAATGGTATGCCCCGGGTTCAAAATGGAATATTCCTAAGCTCCAGGTTGGAGAGAAGGCAATCTTCGTATTAATGCCTAGTGCACATAACAATCTTAAAGAGAATGAAAGCATCCCAATGAGCTTTACAATCCAAGAGATAATCCCTTGCGAAAGGTTTTCTTATTCTTCGGATTCGGATAAACTCGTTTTCACTTTTGAAATATTCCCAGAATCCGAAGGCACTAGAGTATCCATTAACATGAACGGATATGAACTTAGTTTGGCTAACTTAAAAGCATGTTTAGAAGGAAAAGAACTTCCCTATACCTAATCATTCATTTGAAAGAGAACCTAGTTCATTTCCATGTTTATTAAAAAACGGTGCTATCCCCCTTCGTATATAGCGTCTGAAGGGAGACGGCTGTATTTATAATAGAAGAAATTCGCATAAGGAGGTAAAAAATGCTGCACATACAGAAAAAGTCCGATACTGTCGTCATTGTCATTCACGAAATATATGGACTGAATCAACATATGCAGGGTTATTGTGAGTTATTATCAAAACAAGGTTTTGATGTGATCTGTCCGGATTTGTTAGACCGCGAGATGCCATTTGATTATTCCCAAGAGGATGCTGCTTATCGACATTTCATGGAGAACGTAGGTTTCACGGGTGCTTCATATAAGATAAAGGATATAGTATTGGATATAAAAGATGAATACCAAAAGATTTTCATTCTTGGATTCAGTGCAGGGGCAACTGTAGCTTGGCTGTGCAGTGAGGAAGAGTGTGTCGATGGAATTGTTGGATACTACGGTTCGCGTATTAGGAATTATGCAGAATTGGCGCCACGATGCCCCGCACTGCTATTTTTCCCACTAGAAGAGCCATCATTTAATGTGGACGAGTTAATTTCAGTTTTAGAAAGAACGAATGTCGAGGTTCATAAATTCAACGGAGAACACGGATTCAGTGATCCTTACAATTCAAAATATCATGCAGAATCAGCCCAGGCTGCCGTTAGCAAAATGATGAAATTTTTTATGCAACATTGAGGTTACACATTCAACCTAATGCCGTTTTGTATTGATCCATTGTATCGAACCCGCATCACTATGGGGATGACATTCATTTTGAACCTTTTTATATTCTGTTTCCAATTCTTTTAAGGTTAACTTCATAAGCTGTTCCACAGTCTTATTTACAGTATGGATCATAAGTTTAAAGATTAATTCCTTCCGCCTTTCTTCCACACTCTTCCTCATTTCACCCTCTCCTTTTATTCTGATATTATATGAAATGTATCCTTAGACAGGGGGAATGATCGTCGGATTCCTTCTCTTCGATTTTGCTTATTTTAATATATTCATTCTCTAAATCGGTTAAGGTTAATTCAAAAAGATGGATGTCATTCTTTTTATAAATTCCCTTGTTAATCAACTTGTTTATCAGGAAGTTTCTTTTTTTCTCAATGGCTTTACGTAATAATATCCCCATGCTAAATCCTCCTTTTGATAATCTTTCGACTTGCCCATTCACAAAAAAAAACCGAAGACACCTCTTTACATGAAAGAAAAGTCTCCGGTTTTCCGGTCAATTAACCTATAATCCTTATTAAATTACTTGGTATTATTGTTTTTATAATACTAACTCTGTGATCCGCAGTCAACAATTTTTTTCGTACATCTTATTTATTTTTGCTTCGCTTCATGAAATGCTGCTTTCACTTTATCCAACAGGTCTTTATCCGTAATCAGTTTATAACCTGTAAGTGCAAGCGCTTTTGCTCCGGTCAGGATGGCTTTGTCTCCAGCAGGAGATTTGGCACAGTCGCGGAATTCATTCGTATGGGCAATCAGCTCATCATGGCCAATTTTTATATAAGGATGTGCTGTCGGCACTACATGGCTTACATTACCTGCATCCGTCGAGCCAAAGCCACTCTCTTTTCGAGGACCCACTGCTTCCCCTAATTGAGAGAGCTCTTCTTTTAACAGTTCATCCAGAACTGGATTAATGACAAAATCGAGTACTTCATTTTGGAAACGTTCAACTTTAACCGTACTTCCTGTGGCAAGTGCTGCCCCTTCGGCAACAGCACGTATTTTATTGGATACCTCTTGGCAAAGTTTCCATGTTGTTGCTCTAATGTAAAATCTGGCTGAAGCATATTCGGGAATGATGTTAGGAGCTTCCCCGCCATTGGTGATGATTCCGTGAATTTTGACCTCGGCCGGGAGCTGCTGACGCAAAGCATTAATGCCATTGAACAGCTGAATCACCGCGTCAAGTGCATTCACGCCTTCTTCAGGTGCTGCTGCTGCATGTGCTGACTTCCCGTAAAAATGAAAATCTAGGGGGTCGACTGCCAGAAATGGACTTGTGACACGCGTTTGCCCGCCGGGATGGATAAGGATTGCCGCATCAACCCCATCAAATAGACCGTGCTTCACAAAGCTGCCTTTTGCGCTTCCATTCGGCCCGCCCTCTTCTGCCGGTGTTCCGAAAACAATCACCTCTCCGCCCGTTTCCTCCAGCACTTGAGCCAAGGAAATGCCCGCTGCAACACTCGTTGTGCCGATGATATTATGGCCGCAAGCATGGCCTAAACCCGGCAATGCATCATACTCGGCTAAAAAGGCAATTGTGGGACCTTTCTTTGAAGAGGTTTTTTTGGCGATGAACCCTGTTTCATGCCCGGCAATATTGCGGGTTACTTCAAATCCTTCATTTCGAAGTATTCCGGTTAATGTATCCGAAGCGAAAAACTCTTGATTCCCAATTTCGGGTTTAGCATGAATGGCTTGACTCGTTTCGATATATAATTTGGAATGAAAGTCGATGTGATCTTCAATGATCTGCTGATGCTGCTTCTGCACTAATTCTCTCGCCATATTCTTATCTCCCCTTTTTGGTTTAAGGAACCGGATAGGCATCTTGAATCCATCCGGCATTCCTTCACTCGTTTTGAATCTGAATCATTATTTTTCATTAGCTGGTTTTGTCCAAGCATCCTGGTAATTCACTAATTCATCTACAGAAACATATGCAGGAATGGTGTTTCCTTTAAACGTTTTTTCAATGAACGCTTCCACTTTTTTCGATTGATAAAGCTCCACTAATTTTTGCAGCTCAGGACGATCGGCATTACCCTTTTTAACTGCAATGATATTAATATATGGTTTCGCCGTTTTACTCTCATGGAATAAAGAATCTTTTAAAGTAAGGCCTGCTTCGACGGCAAAGTTATTATTGATGGCTGAAGCATCGGCATCATCCAATAGACGCGGTGTATTGCCGGCAGCAACAGGTTGGATTTTCAAGTTTTTCGGATTTTCCTTAATGATTTCCAATGATCCCGATCCATTGAATTCCTCTTTCAATGTAATCAATCCAGCTTCCTGAAGAAGAAGCAGTGCACGGCCAAAGTTCGTTGCTTCATTCGGAACGGCAATCGTAGCGCCATCCGGAAGATCCTTGAGATCTTTATGTTTTTTCGAATAAAGGCCCATAGGAGCAATGACAGTCGACCCGATGGCCTCTAATTTCAGATTTTGGTCTTGAACGAATTCATCGAAGTATGCGACCGTTTGGAATGAATTGGCATCAATTTCACCTTCACTTAAAGCAAGGTTCGGTTGGATATAATCATTGAAAGTGACCAGTTCAATATTAAGCCCTTCCTCTTTCGCTATGTCGACAATGTATTCCCATGTTCTTGTATCCCCGCTGCTGACACCGACTTTTACTGTTTTCACATCATCCGAACCGCCTGATGCACCTTCTTCTTTCCCGCATGCTGCAGACAAGATGGCCAATGCCAATACTATGATCGTTAATAAGATTTTCTTCATTTCTCCTACCTCCTGTTATTTTTATCTTCTTCTGATTTTTCTTGAAACAAAATTCCCGGTGGATTGCAGTAATTGAACGATGATCACGAGCGCCGCCACTGTGACGATCATCGTCATCGTATCAAACCTTTGATAACCGTAAGCCAAAGCTAAATCTCCGACCCCGCCTGCACCGACGGCACCTGCCATGGCCGTAGATCCAACAAGCCCGATTGTCGCTGTTGTAAATGTAAGGATCAACGAACTAAGTCCCTCAGGAATCAAAAAACGATAAATGATTTGCCATGTCGTCGCCCCCATCGCCTGAGCTGCCTCGATGATCCCTTTGTCCACTTCCAACAGGGAGTTCTCCACAAGCCGGGCGATATAAGGAGCCGCGTAAAAGATTAGCGGAACAATGGCCGCATTCGTTCCGATCGCACTGCCTACAATCATTCTGGTAAACGGAATAAGTGCTACTAGCAAGATGATGAAAGGAACCGACCGCAATATATTGATGATCGGGTTCAATACATTAAAGACCCATTTATTCTCCAGGATATGGCCCTTTCTTGTAATGACAAGCAGGATACCAAGCGGAAGACCAATCAATCCGGAAAATACCAATGAGATGGCTACCATATAAAGTGTGTCACCGAAAGCTGTCGACAGCTGATCTGCCGTTATTTCCATTCCCCAAAGCGTATTACCCATTTATCTGCACCTCCTGGACGAGAATCCCCTCATCTTTAATATACTGATAAGCCTTGTCCACCTCATTTTTATTCCCGGTCACTTCGATGATCAAATTCCCGAAAGGCGTTTCCTGAATTTCAGAAATATTGGCTGATAAAACACTTAAATGAACATCATATTTCTTCGAGATGGTTGAAAGCAAAGGAGTACCCGAAGTAGTCCCAATAAAATTAATTTTCCAAATAATCGGGATATGGGACCCTATGCTTTTTAGGAAACTTTGTGGAATTTCGTCATGTATGACCGTTCTCACGAAGTTTTTTGCAATATCCGTTTGCGGCTTCGCAAAAACTTCGAAAACCGAACCTTGTTCAACGACGCATCCGCCCTCCATGACCGCTACCTTATTGCAAATTTCCCGAATGACAGACATCTCATGAGTGATTAGTAGAATGGTAATATTGTATTCTTTATTGATTTTCTTTAAGAGCTGCAGAACAGCACTCGTTGTTTGCGGATCCAATGCCGAGGTAGCTTCATCACACAATAAGATCGATGGATTGGTAGCCAATGCTCTCGCAATGCCGATCCGCTGCTTTTGACCGCCGGATAATTGTTCCGGATAACTCTTTGCTTTGCACGATAAGCCAACGAACTCCAACAGCTCGCCTACCCGCTTTTTGATTTCTTTACCAGGGGTTCCCGATAAAATCAGCGGCATGGCGATATTATCAAAAACGGTCTTTGAGTTTAGCAAATTGAAATGCTGAAAGATCATCCCGATTTTTTTCTTTTCTGCCCGCAATTCCTTCGCGCTCAATTTGGTTAAATCCTTGCCCCCAACAATCACCGAACCATCTGAAGGATGTTCAAGCAAATTGACCAACCTGATCAACGTACTCTTCCCGGCCCCGCTATAACCGACTACACCGAATATATCCCCCTTTTCCACTGTCAAATTAATGCCCTTCAAAGCCTCGACAGTCTGTTTCTTTGTTTGATATACCTTTTTAACATTTTGAAACTCAATCATCCAATCTCCCCCCATGTTGTTTATTTGTACGAATTCATTATCCAGAGAGAAGAGCTTTGCAACGCTTCATAATGATAGGGTTAAATTCGAAACTCACGAGTAAATCTGCGAAACTCATGAGTAATTGCACCAAATTTCCTAATAACCATATACATTTTGAATAAACAAAAGAGGCCTCTTCCGTCATCAGACAGAAGAGGCCTCTTTAGACATAAAAAAGAGTAAACTCTTAAATTAATTATCTAAGAAAAGCTCCTTCTTATCTTTCAAACTTTCGTCCGTTGGAATTAGCACAGTATTTTTACAAAAGTAAAAACCCGCTGCCGAGGTATCATAGGGCCAAGTCCCTCCACATCTCTTGATAAGAATTAACGTTATATTTAATTATGTCCTTCACTATATATTCTAATTTCTCTAAAGTCAACCCTATTTTTCATCGGTTAAAATATTTTCACAGTATAGTGATTGACGCTTTTTAATTATATTAATATAGTTAAATTTTATATTCTATAATGATTTGCCCATTCTCCATACTGGGTATATTTCATTTTCTTCCCTTATCTTCATCATGCCTGAATTCTTATATAAGCGAATCGCCCTTTGATTATCCGGAGAAACCCTTAAATGATATTCGGATACATTAAATCGCCCGAAAAAGTTTTCTGCATAGCGAACCAATTCCTTGCCAAGGCCTTTACTGCGGTATCCGGGAATAAGATAAAATAAATCTACATAGCCGATCTCAGTTCCTTCATACGCCCGAATTCGAAGTTCCATTTGCCCAATCGGTACTTGGTCCTTTTCAATGATCACCTGTCCCCCCGGGAATTTGCGGACCCTTTCTTCCATTCGTTGCAGATATGTATTTTCATCTCCAAAACCTGCCTCAGATCCAAAACTTACAACAAAGGAATCTTTCCTGAATTTAACGATAATATCTTTATCTTTGTCCGTATCAATGGTACGAAAGATCAACTTCATCCTCTCCTGTCATTTTAGTGAAATAGTTTTCAAGCAAAAAAAACACATTTCACTTACGGTCTTCATGATATTTCATTATTTACTTTTTCAAGCGTCTTATTTCATTTTCTCTGAAAGGATTTTTCCTTAATCCCTATAGGAATGGCCATAATATTAAATTAAAAACAAATGCAATATTGTTTGGTGAGTTCTAGTAATGGGGATTGGATTGGCACAAACAAATCTATTTAATTTTCGAGTCTAACTTTGCAGGGTAACCCTAAGTGAATGAATGTTCGAGAGGAATTTGTTTATTAAGCTCTAACTCAACTTTTTCCCAAGCATCCTTTTTCCCTTTCATTTACATTCCAATTATAATAGGTAAGTGGAATACATTTACATGATTATCCATTATAAAAATCATTGGAGGTATTGAAGATGAAAGTTGTTGCAATAGTGGGAAGTATCCGTAAAGAGTCTTACAACCTTAAGCTTGCCAAATATATTCAATCTAGATATCAAGATCGGTTCGATCTTGAAATATTGAACATTCGGGATTTACCTTTTTATGATCAAGATATTGAAAATGACCCTCCATCAGTTGTAAAAGAATTTAAAAGCAAAGTGGCCGAAGCAGATGCAGTTTTGTGGGTAACTCCTGAATACAACGGTACGATTCCAGGTGTATTGGGCAATGCAATCGATTGGTTATCACGTGTCGATAAAGTCTTGATCGGCAAACCATCATGGATCATGGGTGCTTCAATGGGGCAATTAGGAACGGTTAAAGCTCAATTGCATTTGCGTGAAATCTTATTCGCAATAGGCATCGCCTCCCCACTCCTTCCAGGGAATGAAGTATATGTTGGTGCAGTGCATGACAAAATCGATAACGAAGGCAGGCTTACACATGAGTCGACTGTCCAGTTTATCGATACGGTCGTCGATAATTTCATTAGCTGGTATAATCATCATACTCGTTAATGCTTAAAAAAAGACTCCCAGCAGGTTTGAGCCTGCTGGGAGTCTTTTTGCATCATTAAACAAAATTCATCCTCTTCCCGCCTGGAATGCAGGGTATTTCGTCATTCCTCCGTCAGCGAATAGAGTGATGCCCGTTACATAACTGGACTCTGAAGATGCCAGCCATGCAGCAACCGCAGCAATTTCTTCAGGCTTTCCGATATACCCCATCGGAATCATGCTTTCAAGATCCTTTTTCTTTTCGGGATCTTCAAGCTTGTCGGCATTAATTGGCGTGGCGATGGCTCCAGGACCAATGCTGTTCACACGGATTCCCTTTGGTGCATATTCAAGAGCCAGTGTCTCCGTAAGCAGCTTCACCCCGCCCTTGCTTGCTGCATAGTGAACGAATAAAGGCCAGGGAATCATCTCATGTACACTGGACATGTTTATAACATTCCCTTTAATGTCGTTCTCGACAAAATACTTGATAGCTTCACGGCAGCCCAAGAAATTTCCCGTTAAGTTGGTATTGATTACCCTATTCCAGTCGCTTAACGGCATCTCGTGAGACGGAACCGGATTTTCAATTCCTGCATTATTGATGAATATATCGAGTTTCCCGAAATTCTTTATCGCTGATTGAACAAGATTAATCACATCTTCTTCAACGGTGACATCGCCTTTTACTGCAATTGCTTCCCCGCCATTTGTTTTGATTTCCTCCATTACACTATCCGCTTCCTCTGATTTAGTGCGATAATTAACCACGACCTTTGCCTTTTCCTTGGCAAAGCGAATGGCCATCGCTTTCCCTAAACCAGTGGATGAACCGGTTATAACAACGACCTTACCTTCTAAATCTGTATACATTTAATCACCCTCCAATTAACTTTTTGCCATCCCGAGCATAATCCCAGCAATGATGATCAAGATAATTCCGATTATGATTCCAATTAGTTGGCGTTTCGTTTTCTTTTCACGTAAAATGATGATCCCGCCGAGAGTTGAGATGACAATGCCCATTTGCGAAAGGGAAAAACTAGTGGCCACTCCCACACGGGGCTGGGATATGAATAAAAACATATTCCCTGCAGCCCATATCAATCCCGGAATGATATTGCGAATCGTATATTTATTAAACGGTTTATGTTTAAAAGTCAATAACAGACCGCCTATCACCATCCCTATCGCTTGAGGGAACAACGCTGACCATCCATCAACATCGAAAAGACGGGCCACGACCACATAAACCAAATAACCGAATGTCGAGATGAGGAGAATAACAATTCCTTTCTTCAAGTTTCCCGATTTGCCCTCTTTTGATTCTTTATCCTCCAGTGAGGTCAAGACGATTCCTATAATAATGAAAACTAATGCCAAGACGCCTAAAATGATCGCTTTCATTGTGGACCATTCGTTAAAAACGATGACCCCGAATAAAGTCGTTGAAATGAGCTGCATTCCAGTAGATATCGGCATCGTTTTGGATACTCCCATTAAATCAATGCTCTTAAGCTGATTAGCTTGTCCAACGGCCCAAAACAATCCAGAGACAACCCCGACTCCAAACACGAGAAATGACAACTTAATATCGGCAAAAATATAAACACCTATTGAAAAAATCAATGCGCCAATGGTTGTACCCAGTGTTTGACTATATGGCCCACCCCCGAGTTTCACATTAAATAAAACGATGCTTCCCCAGAATAGTGCCGGCAAGAGAGCTAATAATATATCCATATTCAACCCCCATATATGTAAGTTCAAAGCTAATAAATTTCATTTTGTCTTCTTTTTAATATGTTCGCTTTATTTGAATTGACCCTTGGTAATTTTATGAAGTATTTTTGCAAAAATAGTGTTCAACACAAAGAAGGCTTCCGATGCTAATAATATCGGGAGCGTTTAGTTGGAGAAAAGACAGCTGTACTGCGGTCTTTCCCTTTATAAGATTATAAAAAAAGCAAACCTTATGCAGGTTTGCTTCCAGTTATAGATATGGAACTTATTTCTTCAAATGATATGGCACTGTCGTTACAACCACATTTCTTTTATAAAGTAAGTAGGCGCGAATCAGTAAACTTGATTGGTTATGAAGTATATTGTGCCAGCCCTTCTTCGGAATGAATTGGGGGATGACCACCGTAACTTTATAATTGGATTCACTCGCCTTATGTTCAACTGTATCCACAAATTTAGTTAGTGGCTGAATGATACTTCTATAATAAGAATTCAGTGTAACGAGTCTGACATCCGGCTGCCACTTTTTCCACTTTTCTCCGAATTTCTTTTCATCTTCTCTTTCAAAAGCAACATAAACGGCAATGACCTGATTTGCTGAGAGCGATTTTGCATAATTTAAAGAGTTCTCAACCACATGAGTTATACCTGCCACAGGTACGATAATGATATTTCCTTCAATTGGTAAGATCGGCTCGCATGTTGTAATCCTTAGTTGGTCACCAACTGCTTCATAATGCTTGTTAATCCGATGAAAAATTAAAATGATGATAGGTAAAAAAATCAAAACAGGCCAAACCTGAGTAAATTTGGTTAAAAAGAATATCATCGTGACGATAAAGCTAATTATGGCACCAATTGAATTTATGGTTAATTTCATCTTCCAGCCTTTTGGCTTTTCGCGAACCCATTTAACGATCATGCCAGTCTGGGACAACGTAAATGGAATGAATACCCCTACTGCATAAAGCGGAATGAGATTTTCAGTATGTCCTTCAAATGCGACAATCAAGATGATGGATGCAAGTCCCAGTATGATGATTCCATTGGAATACCCTAATCGGTCCCCTCTGATCGTAAACGCCCTTGGTATGAATTTATCCTTCGCAAGATTTACCGCAAGCAGAGGGAAAGCCGAATAGCCAGTATTGGCCGCAAGTATCAAGATCAGGGCAGTCGTACCTTGAATGAAGAAATACATGAAATTCCGTCCAAAGATCTCTTCAGCAATCTGGGAGACGACAGTTACCTCTGCGCTGGGAACAATGCTTAAATAATAGCCTAAGAATACGATTCCTGAAAATAATACAGCTAGCAATGAACCCATCGCTATTAAAGTTTTCGCAGCATTATTCGGGGCTGGATCTTTAAAGTTCGGGATTGCATTGGAAATTGCTTCTACTCCTGTCAAGGCGGAGCTTCCTGATGCAAATGCTCTTAGCAGTATAAATAAACTGATGCCCGCTACCGGAGTCCCGATTGATGTGTGCAATTCAGGTGAAACTCCTCCTGTTAAAATCTTGTAAATTCCAACACCGATCAAGATGAACAAGGCTAAAACGAATAGGTACACCGGATAGGCCAAAACAGAGGCTGACTCCGTAACCCCCCGAAGGTTCAGGATTGTAAGTAGAATCACGAATATGATGGCAATGACGACATTATAGGAATGCAGGCCAGGAAAAGCGGACGTGATTGCATCTGTACCTGCAGAGACACTTACAGCCACAGTTAATATATAATCTACCAATAAAGATCCTCCAGCTATCAGCCCTGGATTGACTCCTAAATTGTTTTTTGAAACCACATAGGCCCCCCCGCCATGCGGATAAGCGAAAATGATTTGTCTATAAGACAAAATCAAAGCAGTTAAGAGGATCAATACTCCGATCGCGATAGGGATGGAATACCAGAATGCTGCAGCACCGACCGTGATCAGGACGATCAATATTTGCTCCGGCCCATATGCAACCGAAGACAAAGCATCAGAAGATAATATCGCCAAAGCCTTTGTTTTGTTAAGCTTTTGTTCACCAAGTGCATTTGACTTTAAAGGTCTCCCAATCAAGAACCTCTTTATAGAAGATAACATCAAGATTTCACCACCATAGTTAATTTATAAGTTTATGTTACCCAGCTGTAGCAAAAAACTAGACGAAACATAAAAATGCCTACAAGTCATAGCTAAATAGACCTGTAGACATCAATTTTTTTGTCTAACAAGCTCCACCTTCCTTCTCATATAACGCTTACGAGGTTAGCTGTCGGATTCGGACCTAAGAGTAGCCCTACCTTTTTAAAAAGGATTCACCCCTTGGATTGTAAACAATCCCAATAACGGGTCCCCCGCACCATAAGGTTTAAGCGATTTAGAAATATGAAACTGTTGATTATCATACTCCCGTGAAATGGAAATGTAAATGAAAATTTTGCTCAAAAATAAATAATTCTTTGTAAGTGAGGTTTTGTTCTTGGCTTATATAACATAAGTCATGCAATGACATGATTCGAAGGTAGGAAAGGAGGTAAGTAAAGGTCAAAATCCAGGGGCATATGAACAAAAGGTGGTCCGAAAAGGAAAAAAATCACCTTCATGAAGAATGCGATGAATTAACCAGATCTGCCCCAGCTCGGATCGTCATTAAAAGGGTAAACTTGCATTAAATATCAAATTCCGCTTTTATTCCCGTCCAATAGGGGCACTATTCCACTGATTCACCTAATTAGTTCCTTCCTTCTTGAATTGGTCTCAGATTGCTTTTTTTAAAGACAAAGTATTTCTGGCCAATATAGTTAAGCACGGTATAAAAGATTGTTCCTATGAGAACAGCCAAATTTTGTTGTATGGATAAATGGACGGATCCTTCCAGTGATTCCGCAATGGCTTGGCCTATAGAATAAGCGGCGGAATAACAAATCAGGATGACGCATAAGAAACGGGCAACTCCTCGCCGCCATTCTATATCACTTTTAAAGGTAAAAGTCCTGTTCAAAAGAAAACTCGTTACTGCTCCCGTTCCATTGCCGAAAAAGGTGGAGACCCAGTAAGATAATTCAAGAACATTCATAAGAAAAAGCATGATGGAAAGTCCAACCGCTGTATTGACTATCCCAACCAATAAAAAGCGGATAAAGGAGTTAGTGTGTTTTAGATAGTTTCTCAATACTGTTCCGTTCATTATCTAGTTGCTCCCGTTTTTTTAAATCGAGCGGATTAAATAAATCAAGATCAACAATATATTTAGGCCGGCGTTTGGATTCATTATAGATTTTTCCGATATATTCCCCAATCAAGCCGACAGCAATCAACTGCAGTCCGCCGATCAACCATATGGAGGTGATTAATGAGGTCCAACCAGTTTCGGTCTGCCCATAAAACTTTAACCATAAAAAGTAAGACCCAAAGAGTAAGCTAATGAAAAAGGAAAGACATCCTAGCCATAATACAAGCCGGATCGGTGTAACTGAAAAGGAAGTAATGCCATCAAGCGCAAAAGCAACCATCTTCTTAAATGGATATTTCGTTTCCCCAGCCAATCTTTCTTTTCGGTCATAATAAACAGAATCCGTCTTAAACCCAATAAGCGGGACAATCCCCCTTAAAAAGAGATTCGTTTCATCAAATCGTTCCAACTCCGCGATCGCCCTTCTGCTCATCAGCCTGAAATCGGCATGATTATAGACAAGGTTAACCCCCATCTTGTTCATCAATTTATAAAAACCAGTTGCAGATGTCCGTTTAAAAAATGAATCAAGGTCCCTTTTCTGGCGGACACCATATACGATTTCACATCCTTCATTGAATTTCCGAATGAATTCAGGGATGACTTGAATATCATCCTGTAAATCTGCATCAATGGAAATCACACAATCCGAGGCTTCCTTGGCTGTAAACAATCCTGCCAGGAGTGCATTTTGATGTCCTGCATTCCGGGAAAGCTTTAGCCCGCGAACCAATTCATTATTGATCGTTTCCTTATAAATGATCTTCCAAGTTTGATCTTTGCTTCCATCATCAACCAGCAGGACTTTACTTTGACCAGAAACAACGTTTTCTTCGACTAATCCCCTCATCAATCCACAAAGCTGGGAAATGGTATCCTGCAAAACGCTTTCTTCGTTATAACAAGGTACAACAATCGTTACTATCGGTGAATTCATTCTATTCCCCCCTTTTCACATGACTCTGTATAAATGAATTTTCCATTTGCTTCCCTTCTTTGTGAAAACCCCATCTAGCACCAATCCGTTCTCCTTCGCGTTGTTGATTGGGATGGCAGAAAATATATATTTGCCACCTAATCCTTTAAAGGCATCCATATTAAGATCCAAATTTTCCAGCTCTTTCTTCGAGCCTTTCTTGAACATATAATGCTTCCCAAGCTCATCGGTAAATAGGTAACAACGTCCTCCCCATTCATCAAAGTAGATTCTGATGTTTTTATTCTTAGCCAATTCGTTTTCAATTATTTGACGAAATTGATGTTTGTAAGAAAGCGGATAGAAATTGTTATAGCTATCGAGCGTGTAAAATCCATTAAATTGTGCGATTGCAGGATGCAGCCCAATGCTAGCAACACGATACTCTTCCTGTGGAAGGTCAATATGATCTTTTATTTCCTGGAAAAGGCTTTCTGAATAGAACTCTTTAAAAGATGGTTTTTTATTGTAAGTGATTTCTTCATTGAAGCCCATTAAGATCATAATTTGGACGGCGATGAAAATGGAAAGGGTTTTCTTAGCATAATCGCTGTGTTCCCAAATGATTTTTATCGCGAGGGCAAAGCCCAAATAAATCACCATCGGCCTTAAAAAGTGAAATCTGGCAAAATTAAAGGTATCCAGGGTGTGAAACCTTTCCGTCAAAGGAACCCAGCCTTTATAAAACCAGAATGCGTACCATGCTGAGAGTATAAAGTTCAAGCCGAATAAAAATACATATACCTTTTCCTGTCGCCACAGTTTTTTGGTCAGAATGATATAAAGAGCAAAGACTGTAATCGGCAGGATAATAAGCGCATGTACAGTCATGACATGCGTGTGTCCAAGAACGAAATTTTTGAAAGTGAGCTTGATGACCCAATCAAGCGGCAGCCTTGCGTGAAAATATTCATCTCTGCTATTTGGCTCCGAATCAAAAATGAATGAAGACACCAAACGATACTCCACCAAACCAAAAATGAAGGTCATATACACGATCGAAAGAAGAAACGTTATATTCCACCCTTTTCTCCTGATCACATCCGTTAACCAAAGAAAGCCCATTGCAACAAGGAAAAAGAAAAAACCAAGCACGATGCTTGAATAAAGCGGCAAAAGTGTAAGGACCAAATAATTCTTCCACGAATGATCCTTGCTGCGAATATTCAAAAAAGCCCAAAGTGCAAGCGGCATCCCAAGTGTACTGAGCATTCCCGACGGCCAAAATGGGGTAAGGGCAAAGGCCAAGGATGTTCCAACCCTGATCCAACCTGATTGGCTTCCTGTAACCAAATGTTTCTTTAATAAGATATACATACCAAATAATGCAATAAATCTTGTTAATGCCTGGCTTATTGCATATGCAACCATTGTCGGAAAAAGTGCGTAAAGCCACACGATAATACTGAACTCACTGCCAAAGGCATTTCGGGGCAGACCATTCATGATCTGGGGAATTTTGGCGTCTATCGCACCGAATAACTCACCGCTTTCTGAAAGGACTTTATACCAGGCAATGTTGGAGTCCAAATTATCATGTACGCGAATATGCGCATTTTCTCCAAGGATGAATAAAGGAGAAAGATATAAAACAATGACGAGTAAGGCAAAAAGGATTTGTGTTCTCTCTTGTTTTTCAATTGGCAACATATACACCTCTTGACCAAATTCATATATCCATAATATTTGCTTCAAAGGTAAATCTATTCTTTTTCAGGAATTTATTTTAACCTATTTTGATATAGGTCAACCAATGGCCACATAAAATGAAGGGTAGAACTAAAAGCATATAAAAGAACCTTAAAAAGGGGCTGGGCTATGATAAAGAAAGCGGTGATTCCAGCAGCCGGTTTAGGAACACGATTTTTACCTGCTACGAAAGCTCAACCAAAGGAAATGCTGCCGATTGTCGATAAGCCGACCATTCAATATATTATCGAGGAAGCGGTTCAATCAGGGATTACAGATATTATCATCGTTACGGGTAAAAACAAACGTGCAATTGAAGATCATTTCGATAAATCCATTGAACTGGAAATGCTTCTGCAAATGAAAGGTCAAAATGAGCTGCTTAAGATCGTGGAGAACATTTCCAACATGGTGGATATCCACTATGTAAGACAAAAGGAACCTTTAGGTCTCGGGCATGCAGTATTATGTGCCAAAACTTTTATCGGAAACGAACCTTTTGCCGTCCTGTTAGGGGATGATATCGTGGATAGCCAGGTTCCAGCTTTGAAGCAGTTGATGGAACGGTATAACAAGGTTCAAGCGAGCATTATCGGATGTAAGGAAGTGTCACCTGCCGATGTCTCCAAGTATGGGATCGTAAATTTCCAAGAACGATATGAGGATTTATTTCTGGTAAGAAACTTAGTGGAAAAGCCAAAAGTGGAGGATGCACCATCAACACAGGCGATTATTGGCCGATATATTTTATCACCTGAGATTTTTGAAATCCTTGAAACCGTACAGCCCGACCGGAAGGGGGAGATCCAGCTTACCGAAGCTTTAGACCTTTTGTTAGAAAAGGAACCATTATATTCGTATATCATCGAAGGAAATCGATATGACGTCGGCGATAAATTCGGCTTCCTTCAGGCTTCAATAGATTTCGCCATGAAACGACCTGAACTTCGTGATCAGCTAATAACATATTTAAGGCAGTTGTTCCCTTAATCAAGTATATAACCCACGCCCAATTACCTAGAGGTGATTGGGCTATTTCCACATACCATCATCACTAAACTAGATATAACAGTCTTTTATAAATGCTTCCGTGAAATGTAAATGCAAGTGAAAATGTTGGACAAAGAAAGAATAATTTATTAAAAGTGAGGTTATGTTGATAACGTATACTTCATTATTTATCCAAACAACGATATCCAGAAAGGATTGTACATGCATAAAAAAACTAATAATCCAATAATATCAGATGAATTCCTAGATCAAGTGGTAAAGGAAATCAATGCAGAATTTGGCGGGCCCATTAAAGAAAAAAATGATCGCTTCCAACATAGGGACGATGAAGAAAGAAGGTAAATCCCACATCATCAAATCTAAAGCTTTCATGAAAAACTCTGGCTCTATTCAGCCAGAGTTTTTTTATGGCTTCTTATATAACCTTATTACTCCCATAGAATTATCCGCCCTTTCTTTAACGACTTGTCCAAACCAATTTAACTGATCCTCATAGAATGATTACATGTAATTATTTTAAAGAAAGGGGAAAAACCACATTGAGCCACGCTGATGATGTCTTCCGCACTTCTCCAAAGGTTCCAAAAGGAAGGGTGATTTCCGGACATACAAAGGAGTTTCAAGCAGATCCCATTGGTTTTCTGACCCGATTGGCCAAGGAATATGGAGAAGTCGCTAAATTCCGTTTGGGCCCATTCCAAAATGTTTATCACGTTTTAAATCCTGATTTAATAAAACAAATACTCGTAACAAAACAAAAATCCTTCATCAAATCCAAGGACTTCAATGTTTTAAAACCGCTTATCGGTGAAGGTCTGCTTACAAGCGAAAAAGACTTTCATATGCGACAGAGAAGGCTTATCCAACCCTCTTTCAAAAAGAATCATATTAGCCAATACGCCAAGGATATGATTGATACCACAATGGATTATATATCAACTTGGCAACATGATGAAGAACGGATCATAACGAAGGATATGATGGACATCACTCTCGGGATAATCAGCAAGACGATGTTCAGCATGGAATTCAAGGATGGGTATGAAATTGTTGGAAAACCGCTGGAAACCGCTTTGAGAATTACAGTCAAAAGGATGAGAAAGATTTTCCGTATGCCATTATGGGTACCTACCAAAATCAACCGTGAATATAAAAAGGCGATACAAAGACTTGATAAAGTGATTTACGGCATTATTGAAAAACGGAAGAACGACACAGTAAAGCATGAAGACATGCTTGGGATCCTGATGGACGCACGTGATGCCGACGACGGATTGGGTATGACAAGCCATCAGGTCCGTGATGAATTGATGACTATTTTCCTTGCTGGTCATGAAACGACAGCAAATGCTCTTTCCTGGGCACTGTACGCAATTTCGAAGCATCCAGAAATTCAAGTCAAGCTTTTCAGTGAAGTGAATAGCATAATCGGTCACCGGACACCCAAGCCTGAAGACTTCATGAAATTACCATACACTCAAAATATCATTCATGAAACACTTCGCCTGTACCCGCCACTGTATATCCTATCCCGTGATGTGACGGAGGATGTCGTAATAGGAGGATATCGCTTTAAAAAAGGCGATATGATTCTAATAAGTTCTTATGTGATGCAGCATGATCCAGAGTATTTTGATCAACCGGAATCATTTATTCCTGAAAGATTTGAAAATAACTTCATGAAAAGCCTGCCTGCGTTCGCTTACTTTCCGTTTGGCGGAGGGCCGCGGGTTTGTATCGGCAATCATTTTGCGATGATGGAAGCGGTGTTTGTCCTGGCCTGCATTGCAAAGCGGTATAGGATAAAGCTTGCACATGATCATCATGAAGTAACCCCCCTTCCATCCCTTACACTCAGACCTAAGAGTGGACTGCGCATGGTGATAGAAGAAAGAGATTCAGAAGCCTTCGAACCTGGCGCATCCAATTTTTAAAGTGAAAATCTCATATAAACATAACATTTCATTGGTTCGATTACCGCCTATAACAGGCTTGCCTATTCTTTTGGAAAGGAGGGATGAAAAAATGTATATGCTCCATTCACCACGGAAGGGAATCATCCACACTGAATTGCACTATTTAGGGATGGCCTCGCAGGTATATTCCGGTTATTTGGAATTTCTAAGCGAAATTGACCCGATACAAGAAACCGAACACCTACAGCCGCCCCTTCTCCCCTTTTTAAATGAAAACGGATAGTCTCGTTAGCTTCTCCCGCTTCGTACCTTATATTAAAAGAAAAACCGACCATTCAAGGTCGGTTTTTTGTTATTCAGCAGTATGTTCCATAACCCCAAATCCAAAACCGCCATCACAACCTCATATTTATGGAAGGACTTGAACTGATTACATCATCTTATTCACTACCAACAAAATGTCAGAAATACTGCGATTAAACAGAATTATTTTTCTCTCTTTACAATATGTATTTATTTCATTATAGTGCCTTACGCCGATTTGTTAATTTTTCCTTTGATTTATTTCATAGAATCCAAATACTTTTAGATAATAAAAACTATTCCTGTTTTGCTGATTAGGAATCTATTCCAGTTCACCTGCCTAAATTGACATTTTTCCGATTCATGATATATTGATATTGTACTTTAGTACGTGAAAGCGTTCAATAAAAGAAGAACTTCCTAGTTTTACTTATAGACTATTTTATTAAAAGGAAAGGCATGAATAAAATGGAGAAGACTCATCAAGATTTAAAAAAGGGCCTATTGCCGAGGCATGTCCAGTTCATTGCTCTAGCCGGAATGATAGGAACAGGGATTTTTAAGGGGAGTTCCGATACATTAAATATGGCAGGTCCAAGTGTTGTAATAGCCTATTTAATAGGGGGGCTATTGTTATTTATTGTAATGGCCGCATTAGGAGAGATGGCAACCGCTTTTCCTAATTTGAACGTACAGCATCTCATTAATAAAGCTTTTGGGTTTCAACTATCCTTCATAGTCGGTTGGCTCTATTGGTTTAACTGGATTATCGTGATCATTGTAGAGATAGTCGCAGCCGGAAGCTTTCTACAATATTGGTTTCCTACAGTACCATTATGGCTGTTAAGTATACTTTGCGCTTCAGTAATTATAGGAATTAATTTGTTTCAAGTAAAATACTATGGAGAACTCGAATTTTGGTTCGCAGGAATTAAAATAATAACCTTGATTGCCTTTATTATTTTAGGAGCTTTGATCATGCTAGGACTTTTTCCTAGTACTGCTTCATTTTCTAATTACACGGAACATGGTGGTTTTTTCCCAAAAGGAATTGACGGAATGTTAAGTGCACTTTTAGTGGTAATGTTTTCATATGGTGGCGCAGAATTAATTGGTGTAGCCGTTACGGAAACAAAAGATAGTCAGCGAGTCATACCAAAAATCATTAAAGGAACAGTATGGCGGGTGATTCTTTTCTATGTCTTGCCGATATTTATTATTTGCGGGGTAATACCTTGGAACCAAGTAAGCACTGAGGTAAGTCCTTTCGTTCAGGTTTTCAGCTTATCGGGTCTTCCCGGAGCCGCCGATATCATGAATTTCGTTCTTTTAACCGCTGTCTTATCAGCTGCAAATTCAGGTATATACGCTACTTCAAGGACACTGTTCACTCTTTCCCATAATGGGGAAGCGCCTAAGGCATTTTTAAAAACAACAAAAAAGGGTATCCCGCTTAATGGTATATTTTTAACTACATTATGCATATTGGCTGGTGTGTTTTTATCCTATTTGTACCCCGACCTGATTTTAAGCTACCTTATGGCCATTCCTGGATTCACAGTTTTATTATTATGGATCAGTATTTGTTCAGCGCAATTGAAGCTGCGTAAGCAATACATTGGCAAACCAGGTTTCCGGGTAAAATGGTACCCATATACAACTATATTAGCCATCACGGCATTAAGCATTATCTTTTTGGCATTTATCTTTAATAAGCAAAACATCATTGGGACTACAGTATGTCTTGTCACGTTAGTGATATTTATCCTTCTTTCCTTTATTGTCAAACAAAAAAAATAGAAATATTATCCTCCCTGACTTTAATGGGGATTTCAGACTGAAGGCAAACTCGAAGAAAGTCGAGTTTGCCTTCAGTCTTTTTAGTGCTAGTACAATTTGAACGTCGATTGGAATGTTTTTTTAAAACTATGGACCAACTGGCGGTTCCATCAATTGAAATGGTCTCACCCCTCACAATGATTTTAAACAAACTTGGGTTACGAGTTTTGGATGAAACCCACTTGGATTGAAGAATTTTGAATAACTGGCTAGTCGAGACCCCGCTAGATGCTTGCTTTGATGAGGCATGGCAAGCAGTCGGCTGAAAGGGAGCGGATTTCTGAAATTTTTTTCTGAAGAATAAAAGGAAACAAATTTGGATTTAAAATACTCGTTTGCTCCATTTTCAACATACATATGTTAAAATAGCCAATGACCCAATCATCCTACAAATTAGAGGTGTTATCTTGTCTATATCTAAAACAAATCGCTTATCACTTGTAGAGCAAGTGGTTTCCCAAATCGAATCGTTAATCGAATCAGGTGAATGGAAAATTGGAAATCAAATTCCCCCTGAAATGGACTTGATCCAACAGTTCGATGTAAGCAGAAATACATTAAGGGAAGCTGTACGATCACTTGTTTATGCAGGGCTATTAGTAACGAAACAAGGAAAGGGGACATTCGTAAGGTCATCAAGTGCCTTGGGGGCAGCATTTGAAAGAAGGATCCAGCAGTCAAGTTTATTAGAAACGTTAGAGGTCCGTCATGCCCTTGAAAGAGAGGGAGCTCAGTTAGCGGCATTAAGACGTAATCAAGAAGATATAGAACAATTGCGGTTTCATATATCAGCATGCAGTAAAGCTGCCGAAGCAAGGGATATCAAGGCTTACGAAGAAGCCGATATAAAGTTGCATAAATCGATTATGGTTTCATCACATAATGATTTATTGATTGATTTGTACGAACATATGGAACACTCCCTGCATGAATCCATCCATCAGATAGTAGAGATGAGTTCTGATGAGAACTTTCATTTGAACATTCATTGCAAACTTGTAGATGCCATCATCGAACAAGATGTGAACCGGGCAATCGAAACAGTGAATGAATACATTGCACAATTCAAAAAATCTATAGAGTAAGTAAGGAGGAGACTATGGGCATTCATCAAGCGGTAAATCAACTAGAACAAACAAAAATGGATATTAAACCCAGAGTTGGACTACTCATCATCGGAATCATTCTTCTTGGAGCAAATCTGAGGGCCCCCTTAACATCGGTTGGCCCCCTTGTCACTTCGATCCGTGATAACTTGGGGATATCTAATACATTATCAGGTTCATTAACGACATTGCCTTTGCTTTCCTTTGCTTTATTATCACCGTTTGCACCTAGGATAGCACGGCGTTTTGGAATGGGGCTTACGCTTTTCCTTTCCTTGATATTACTAACAATCGGAATAGGAATACGCTCAGTTGGCGGAGTGCCGACATTGTTCATTGGGACCATTTTAATCGGGTTAGCCATTGCAATCGGCAATGTATTGTTACCAAGTCTGATTAAACATAACTTTGCCAGGAACATCGGTTTGATGACAGGAACCTATGCTGTTTCCATGAATTTATTTGGCGCAATAGGTTCCGGGATCAGCATTCCCCTTGCTTCTTCCTCGGGATTGGGATGGGCTGGGGCCCTTGGATGTTGGGGAATTTTATCGCTTATTACAGTTTTCTTATGGATGCCGCAATTAAGGCGGCCATCCAAGTCAGGGAAGGATGTACAAACGGCACAAAAGGATAAAAAGATTAACTTATGGCGTTCTGGTTTAGCTTGGCAGATAACATTCTTCATGGGTTTGCAATCGTTTATTTTCTATACAGTAATTACCTGGATGCCGGAAATCCTGGAGCAAAAAGGCCTGAACGCTGATGAAGCTGGTTGGATGCTATCCATCATGCAGCTTGCAGTCATCCCAATAACATTCCTTGTGCCAATTTTAGCTGGACGCTTACAAAGTCAGCGTCAGTTAGTGGTCCCGCCTGTCGTCTTCCTTATTGCAGGGATATTCGGCATATTATATGGAAGCACTCTCTTCATACCAGTATGCATGATATTGATTGGGATTGGAGTTGGAACCATATTCAGTTTATCGATGATGTTCTTTAGTCTTCGAACACAAAGCACCCATGAGGCGACGGAATTATCAGGAATGGCTCAATCATTCGGGTACCTCTTAGCTGCCATTGGACCAGTATTATTCGGCTTGCTTCATGACATTACACACAGCTGGACAGTTCCCTTATTGATGTTGGCCGCAATATCGGCACTTATTTTCATTGTTGGAATGCGTGCAGGAAATAATGAATATGTAACTACTCAATAAAGCCAGTAAAGGTTCTAAACGGCCATGGCCCCGGTATTGTACCGGGGCCATTTACATACCAGCCACTGATAGCAGTACGACAGGTTCCTATTTCGTGATTTTAGTTTCGAATAAAGAGAATGGTCTGTGGTATAAATTGAGAAGGAATGTATGGCGTTCTCGCTTCGGTAATTTCGTGGATCCCTTACCTTAAGTAAATTATCAACCTTAAACTCTGTCAGATAAGTAAATTCCACCTTCTCCTTTTGGAGAAAAAAGAAATGACCTAGGCTTAGAAGAGGTAAAATTATTTACTGCATATTACTGTTCGTTATCAGTGGGGTAAAGTACAAAGTGAATAAATGCCTTAAGACTGATCTCAATCAATGTCTTCTTCAAATGGATATAAAATATTTGGATTTAAACCATACCGATCAATGAAATTCTTTCGAGTGAACATCTTAATTTCTTTTAATTCAGAGGGAGTTGGAAATGAAGAAACTTTATATACAGGAATGTGTTCAATATTAATTAACTGCCCTAAATCTGTGGTTATTAAGATATCAAACCCATTTTTTCTGAAAAGTGAGTCTATATCGGAAAAATCCATAACATAAATATTTAGCTTGTTTCCGAAATGATGTTTCAATACCTCACGAATATAATCTTTCTCTACATATGATCGGCAAATTAATGCAGTCTCTATAACCATTTGGTTTTGTTTTCTTAAAATTGAAGCTTGGACCAACATGAATATCTCTAATACTTCTATATTTTCAAAAGAAATAGCAAATTCATCCGATATGTATTTTGCTATTTCTTCAATGATCACAAATAACTCATTATTCTCAAAATAAGGAACGAATTGCAAAATATTATTTATTCTCGTATCCGTTTTTAACTGTAAGTCAAACGATATCCCACGAAGAGTTTGCGCAAATTCGTACATGAAAATATCATCCTGAGAAACATCCAGCCCAATTTTCTTTGATAGATTACTTAAAAATTGACCTAAAGGCTTACCGCTATCCGAATTAAATTTGGAACGAATGTACCGAAGTTCTTGGGTACGATTTAAAGACATTTCTTCGCTCATAAAATATAAAGAAAAAAATAAAATTTCAGAAATCTGTTTCTCCCTATTTGGACATTTCACCATGAATTTAAATAGTTTCTTTGATATTTCGAATGCTGTGGATGTTTCATTTTCATCTATAACCACTTTTGGGAATGTCACAAAACAATTATGGGTTATTCGAATGTTGGAGATATGAAGGATTATCGCTAGTCTTTGTATGGCACCCATGTGTAAAGAAGTTGAATGTTCCTTCAATAGCTCCAATAAAGTGTCTTGAAACTCCTTAAGATTAAAGGAAGTAATAAAATCATTTAAATTGCCGGACATATACTCTACATACTGCATGATGAATCTTCTAATCTTTATTTCATCCCCAACAATTTTAAACGGACTATTTGATAAATGAACTTCGGCATTTTTTAATACTTCTTCTATTTTTTCTAACTGTCGGTACACTGAAGAGCGACTAATATGCACTTTTTGAGTAATATATTTTATCGTTACTCCATTGTTAAAAAGAATTAATTCCAAGGTTTGAAAATAGGTGTTTTCACTTTTAAGATGAAACCAAAGCTCTTCCAAGGTGCCGTTTTTAGGTTTCATTAACCTTACGCCCTGCACTTCATTCTTATCAATTTTCCATTCAGGTGGAAGATTTGAACTCATATGCAATATATCCCGCCATAATGTGCTTTTCGAATAACCTGTTTTTTTTGATAGCTCCGTTAAACTACACCAGTTATCCTCATAAAATAAATGATACAGCAGTTTTGAATAGCGGTCAGTAAATCGATTCATACAATCACCTTTAACTTTTGATTTTCATATCTTTTCTTACTAAAACTATTAATATATAAGTTGAGTATTAATACCTAATATTAAAAATCCCCTCACTCTTTTTTAAAAAATAACAGAAAATACACACTACTTACTACCCAAATTTACCATAATTTTATTCCTGCGTCGTTTCATAAGTGGTATGTGAAAATCAATAATTGAAACTTATCTTTGATGTAACAAGCATGACCCGTCGAATACTATCAACAAGCTATGTATAGTTGTAAGGTTTAAAATGTAAATGCAGTTAGTAATATAACCCAAATTAACAATGAAGCATTTCATTTTAGAAACAATTTCTTTTGCTTTATCAATCGTTAAGCAATAATGGTTTTCTTTACAGCATTCATTTGTTCCGGACAAAAAAAAACACCTCATTCTTTTATAGAGGATTTAAGGGAATATACCTTAAAAGAATGCAGTGCTTACTATTTAAATGAGCAACGCCTCAAAAGCAGTGCTCCCATGTAAAAAGTCAGTAAAGAGGTTTATGAAAATGAAAAGTTAAATTCATAGAAGGCATCCATATTGAGGAAGAAAAAATTGTTCATAGGTTTAATACCTACCCCAACAAGGTTCAATAGAATATTGAAGATACATCATCTTTATAAGTTGATTGCATAAGTCAAGAAAAAGACAGTGTTGAATTGCTCGACAGACTGACCAAACGCCAGGGTGGTGTGTCATCTGCATTCTATTCAACAACCGCTCCTCAACAATTTTCATAAGGGGACACCTTTTGTAGATTCTCTACATAAGCCGGGTTAGTCTTTATCAAATGTGATATATGCGCTAATTCGAATTTCTCATGCTTAGCATCAAAGGAAAGAAGCTCGGCTTTTAAATCATTTCTATAGATGTAAATAATTTTATATTCCCTTGATTTATAAATAACTTTATCACCAATCTTCATAAGCACCCTCATTTCTAATGTGGATTTAAAAAGGCTCCTAAAAAATGAAATCATTTTTAAAACGTAAGGATGATATGGGGATTTTCATCCAGGATCTTTCTTTTTTAAAATGATGGTATGCAGTTCTATCGCTTTTATATTTTCAACCAGTCTTTTTCTTATAAGCTCAATCTCTCTGAAATTCAAACCATTTCGGTTATTGGATAAACATACTAAATTGTCGATATCTTGATAAATCTGTTTAAATGTAATTCTCATATTTTGGTTTGCCTCCTTTTCATTGTAAGAAAACGGGCTTTGGTATATCTGCTAAATGTGACTGCATGCAACAGTTCCTTTAATGAATTAACTCGTATCACACGACTAAAGAATCATTGGGCTAATTTGGACGGTTCAAGTACTTCCTTTACAATTTCCACGACCCGCTCTTGTTCTTCAAATGTCATACCCGAACCGGACGGCAAACATAAACCTTGTTCAAATAACATACTTGAAATGCTTTTATCGCCGCTTTCTGTAAAAAATGCTGCATTTTTAAAGACAGGCTGTAAATGTAATGGTTTCCATACTGGTCTGGACTCAATATTTTCTGCTTCTAACGCATTAATCACGTCACTGGATCGTACTCCATTGATTTTGTCGTCTATTGTTAATGCGGTAAGCCAGCGATTCCCCATCGTATCTTTTAATTCAGGCATGAAGGTAATGCCAGGAATGTTCCCTAAAGATTTTTTATAACGATCAAAAATTTCTCTCCGAACTTTAACACGGTCATCCAATACTTCTAATTGGGCACGGCCGATTCCAGCTAGAACATTGCTTAAACGATAGTTATATCCAATCGAGCTATGCTGATAATGAAGCGCTGCATCACGTGCTTGTGTAGATAGGAAGAGAGCCTTATGTAAGTATTCCTCGTTATTTGAAACCAGCATGCCCCCTCCAGAAGTTGTTATGATTTTATTTCCATTAAACGAATAAATCCCTATATCACCAAACGCTCCTGTTTGCTTCCCCTTGTAAGATCCACCAAGGGATTCGGCCGCATCCTCTATTAAAGCAACCTTATATTTCCCGCAAATGCTCTTGATCTCATCTACCTTTGCACTTTGTCCAAATAGGTGGACCAAAATTACAGCTTTTGGAATTCTCCGATTTTTCCTCGCATATTCCAAAGCCAGTTCCAATGCCTTAGGTGACATATTCCATGTATCAGATTCAGAATCTATAAAAACAGGCTTCGCACCTTGATAGATGATAGGATTTGCACTGGCTATAAAAGTTAATGAAGAACAGAATACAGTATCACCAGTGGTGACTCCCAATACTTGCAATGCCAAATGAATGGCCGCAGTTCCTGAACTTACTGCCAACGCTCCCTTAGTGCCCGCATATTTGGCAAATTCGTCTTCCAAAGCTTTTACGTTCGGTCCTAGTGGCGCTATCCAATTTGTCTCGAACGCTTGTCTAATGTACATTTGTTCATTCCCACTCATATGAGGAGGCGAAAGATACAATCTTTTATTCTCCATCCCACACACACTCCTTATTATATTATCCTAGCTGGGGACCCCATAGCGGTAGATGCATCAGAAATGTCTTTAATAACGGTTGACCCGGCACCAACCGTACACCATTCCCCTATCGTTATGCTTGGTATGACCGTAGATCCAGCTCCTATCAAGCTACCAGTTCCTACCTTGACAGCTCCTGTCAGGGTAGCACTTGGTGCTATATGGATATAGTCATCAAGATGGGTATCATGCTCAATGACTGAAGACGTATTAACAATGACGTGATTCCCCACTTTAGCGCCAGCGTTCAAGACGACATTAGGCATAATGACCGTTCCTTTACCTATCGAAACATTTTTACCCACTATAGCAGTTGGATGAATGACTGTCTCATAATCCATTACATCTAAATTCAGTTCGTTTACGATTTTTAATCTTAAATCGTTCCTGCCTATCGCAATAATTACCTTATATTCAAAATGAATAAATAAGCTTCTATAGCTTAAGATGGGGCCAAAATATACATTTCCTTTTCTTTTCAGCACTTCGTATTGATCATCTAAAATAGCCATGAGCCGATATTCACCCATTGCTTCAACAATATCTTGAACAACTTTTGAGTGCCCGCCCGCACCGATTATTACGATTTTCTTCAATTCAAATCACTTCTCACATCATCAAATTTGGGGTTTCCGTTTCCTCGAGATGGTAAACCTTAAATCAATATCATTCATCCCATTATCCAACAAATTTTTGGGTTGTGACATGTCCTTCCTGGGTAATGGCTTCTTGTTTACATACCTTAATCAAGGTATGGTATAAGATCTTCATATCCAGTAAAAAGGATTGATTTTCAACGTACCAGACATCAAGCTCAAACTTTTTCTCCCACGAGATTGCATTTCGCCCATTCACTTGGGCCCACCCCGTCATTCCAGGCCGGACATCATGCCTCCTTGCTTGTTCGGAAGTATATAATGGGAGATATTCCATTAATAATGGCCGTGGGCCTACAAAACTCACATCGCCTTTCATGACATTAAATAATTGAGGTAATTCATCTAAACTTAATTTTCTAAGCAATTTCCCAAAATCAGTTAATCTCTTCTCATCAGGAATCAAATCCCCTTTTTCATCTTTTTCATCTGTCATCGTTCTGAACTTATACAGATAAAATGGTTTGCCATTAAATCCTGGCCGCTCCTGCTTAAAAATGACAGGTGAACCTAATTTTAAACGGATTAGGATGACGATAAACAGCATAAGAAGTGAACAGGATATAAGCGCCAGACAAGATATCAAAAATTCAAAAGCCCGTTTCATTTTTTCCTCCCAAATTATCATTGTGTATCGTTATCAAGTAACGAAGGAATTCTTCAGATAGCTATACAGAATTCTAGTGATTAATTGAAAATTTCTTCGCATCTATTATTCTTACTTCTCTTTAACATTTTTTAAAAGGTGAATATATTGCCCAATTTCCTTCATTGAAAAACGCAAATCATCAAAATTGTGACACTTGCTTTACTTTTTCTGTTAATTGCTAACATCACCCGGATTTGAGGCATTTTCACGGTATGGGAATTTTGTTATTCTTCCTGTAATTCGCCAAATTCAGCATTCTATCTTTTAACGTTTCTTCGCTCATGTCTTCATATGTTGTGATAATCTCTTTTATCGCTTTCCAATTTACTTCTCTTGGTTTTCCAATATGGATTTGCGGGTAAATCTGATTCAAGTAAACTTCGTCTTCCCCAAGCAATTCTTCGTATAATTTTTCACCTGGCCGGATTCCAGTATAAGTTATTCCAATTTCTTCAACGCTGTAACCTGACAGTTGGATAAGCTTTTTAGCGAAATCGACAATTTTGACCGGTTCGCCCATATCAAGTACGAATACCTCTCCTCCTTTGGCCAGGACCCCTGCCTGGATGACTAATCTTGAAGCTTCCGGAATTGTCATGAAATAGCGAATCATATCCGGATGAGTGACTGTCAAAGGTCCCCCTTTTTTTATTTGTTTTTTAAAGAGTGGGATGACGCTGCCATTGCTGCCAAGGACATTTCCAAATCGGACCGTTACAAATTTAGTATGACTAGACAAACTCTTATACCAGATCATCATCTCGGCCAAACATTTAGAGGCACCCATTATACTTGTCGGATTTACGGCTTTATCTGACGAAACCATGACAAAAATATTAACCATGCCAGCCTCTGATGCCTCGGCAACATTCATCGTGCCTATCATGTTATTTTTCACCGCTTCTTTAGGGTTGGACTCCATAAGCGGTACATGTTTATGGGCGGCTGCATGGTAGACGATATTAGGCCGATGATGGTCGATTACCTGAAACATCCTCCGGCGGTCCTGAATGTCTGCAATTTCGGTCACGATCTCAATTGTATCTGCATAAGCCTCTCGCAATTCCAACTCGATCGCATAAATGCTGTTTTCACCATGCCCGAGCAATACAATTTTAGCTGGATTATACTTCATGATCTGACGACAGATTTCCGATCCAATTGAACCGCCGGCACCGGTTACTAAAATAGTGCTATCAACAATCTTTTCTAAAATCCCTTTATCATCAAGTTGAACGGGTAAGCGACCCAATAAGTCTTCCATCTGGATATCCTGCAATTGATTAATTGGAACCTTGCCTTGAACAATCGCTTCCAGGCTAGGGACAATTTGAGTCTTTTTGTAAGTTTTGGTGCATTCCGAAAATATGGAATTTATTTCTTCTCTTTTCAAAGAAGGAATCGCAATCACGATATGTTCGATCTTGTATTGTTCAACCACTTGAGAAATATCTTTTGTTGCTGCTACAACTGGTATATTGAAGATTTCTAAACTAAGCTTCGCTTTATCATCATCAACGAATGCAACCGGGACTAAGTCTATATTGCTGGATTTTAACAACCGACTCGTTATCATCGTCCCTGCAGACCCTGCTCCAACGATCAACGTTCTTTTTTTATTGGGTGATTGCTTAATGTATCGTTCAAAATAGATCCTCCATGCCAAACGTGAGCACCCAATCATGGCAATATATAGAATACAAGTAATGAAAAGCTCTCTAATATATAGAAAATGGGTAAAGTATAGCTGAAAGGCGGCAGTAATCGTAATAGAAAAGGCCGTTACTTTGAATATATTGAACATTTCCTTGATACTGGCGTATTCCCAAGCCTTTTTATAGAGTTTTAAATAAGCAGTGAAGAAATAATGACACATAAGCAAAATAAGTGTAATTGTCATTATAAATGCCGATATTTCATTATACGGATGTAATAACCAATAACTTAAAAATACAGCCGTCACAACAATCACAGCGTCCAGTAAGACTAATGTGAAAAGCCGGTTATAATATGTCAAATCTACTTCTCCCCATATTAATATTTTTAGTCAAACAAGAGTTCTTTAACTTTCATCCCGTACAAAACATTCTCGGCATTTTCATTAAAGGCATCGACTATTTCTTGACCGAAATTCTTCTCAATCAACTTATGTGCTTCCCTGAGTTGAAAACCTCTGTTTCCAACATTATGAGCATCTGATGCAATAAAATGAGTAAGACCTGATTGAACTAAATATTTGGAAAACCTTTTTGTTCTCCAGCCGAATTTGCCCGTGATGCTCCCTGCAGTTATTTGTGAATAAGCACCCTTCCAAATCAGTTCTTTTAGAAGTTGCGGATTTTTTATTATTTCCAAATTCCGCTCTGGATGAGCAATGATCGGTGTCATCCTTTTCATTTGCAGATCATAAATTAATCGTTCCGTATACACTGGCACATGGTTTGAAGGCAGTTCGAGAAGGATGTACTGCGAACCATTCAAGCACATGATTTCATTATTGTCATAATCATCCGAAAGTTCATCGGATATCCTTATTTCCTGCCCAGGCCATACTTTTAGCGGGATATCCAGGTCATCTAGCACTAGGTTTAATTTTGCTGTTTCATTCACGACTATTTCCTTATCATTTTCATATATCCCCTTATTATAATGAGGGGTTGCTATGATGTTGGAAATTCCTTGTTCTACAGCTTTTCTCGCCATTTCTATACTTTCATGGATATCTCCAGCACCATCATCCATCTTCGGTAAAATATGGCTATGAATATCAATCATCGTTATCCCTCTTTTTCCTAACCACGAATGCTAAACTTATACAACTTCCAAACTACTTATTTTATTTACCATAGTAGTAGTATTCGTCAGGATATTTTTGTTTTTTCTTATTTAGGATTGCACCCAAAAGCTTTGCATTTGCATTCTCAAGTAATTCCTTCGCTTTTTGTGCTTGCTGTATTTCAGTGCTTCCGCTGCTCACCACCAAAACCACGCCGTCTGTCATACTCGCTAATACTTGAGCATCTGTGACTGCATTAACAGGCGGTGTGTCCAGAATTACTAAATCATAATTTAGCTTTGCTTCATCCAGCACTGTCACCATTCCGTTAGACCCAAGCAACTCCGATGGGTTTGGGGGGATTGGCCCACTTGTCAGCACATCTAAATTAGGGTAAAAGGAAGGTTGTACAGCATCGAGTAATTGTTTTTGCTTTGATATGATATTCGTTAACCCCAAGTAGTTCTCCATATTAAAGTTAGTATGAACACTAGGCTTTCTCAAATCTGCATCTATGATGAGAACGCGTTTCCCTTGCTGAGCAAAAACTGCTGCGACATTGATTGAAGTCGTCGATTTTCCTTCACCTGCATTTGCAGAGGTGAAAATCATCGTCTTTATGTCTTTTTCCACAGCGGAAAATTGAAGGTTCGTTCGAATTGTCCTATATTGCTCCACAACAGGTGACTTCGATTTCAACATGGAAATACTGCTTCTTTTTTTAATCTCCGTCTTTTTATGCCGTTTATCGCGTGTCAAGCTTTTCACCTCTTGAGGTTGTAATTACACTATCATTTCCGTTTTTTTTTATTTTCCATTAAATTCACGATGCCTAGCATCGGAATCTTTAAATGTTCTTCAATATCAGACTCAACTTTGATTGTTTTGTCGAAAAATTCGATCATTAATGTAAGAAATAAACTTATGATTAACCCTGCAAAACATGCAACGATCGTATTCATGATCGGGTTCGGTTTTATAGGTGAGGAATTATCTCCTATAGTTGCTTTGGATAAGACATTGACATTGTCCACATTCATAAGCGTTTTTATTTCATCTTGGAATATGTCCGTAATTGCACTGGCGACACTAACGGTAATTTTAGGGTCAGCACCCTCAACTTTAATGGTGAAAATTTGTGAATTCCCATTACTTACAATTTTGATTTGTTCCGATAATGCTGTATTTGATATATCAAGATTCAGTCGTTCTTTGACTTTTTCTAACATCATCGGACTTTTTATGATTTCGCTGTACGTTTCAATCAATTGAATATTGGTTTGAATCTCACCTACATTGTAAAGTTCTGACTTTTCTTTAGATTGATTGACTAAGATTTGTGTAGAAGCTTGGTAAACAGGTGAAAGAATGAAAAAGCTAACGATTCCCGTCATTGCCGTTAATAAGGTTGTGATGATAATAATGAGCACGATGCGTTTTTTCACCATTTGAAAAAGATCTTTTATATTGAGTGTCTCCGCCATTCAATCAACTCCAATCCATCTTTAAACCTTTTCGTTTGTCACTTTTTTTGTTCTCGGCCTATAATTTTATGACCTTATCAGAAAGCAATCCATTTTCCTCCATCACATTTTTGGAATCGAATATTAATGAAGCATGATCATGGACACTTTTCCAGTCAAAACAATTGTGTGGTGTTCCGATGACAACTAAATCGGCTTTTTGAAGAATGGCAGCATCGTATTTTTCCACCTGTAGAACCTGTTCATTGATTCGGATTTCTTTTGCATAGGGTTCGATTACGGTTAGATTCTGGACCTTGTTTTGTAATCGTTCAAGTAAGCGGACGACCGGGCTTTCCCTTAAATCACCAATATCACTTTTGTAAGTTGCACCTAAAACCACAATATGTGAGTGTTTCATGAGCTTGTCATTGGCTGCAAGCAATTCAAGTAAGCGGTTATATGAATAGTGAACCATTCCATCATTGATATCCCCTGCCAGTTCAATCATTTTTGTCCGATGACCATGTTCTTTTGCCTTATAGAGCAAGTAGTATGGATCTACCGGAATGCAATGTCCCCCGACACCAATGCCTGGGGTGAATTTCATGAACCCGTATGGTTTTGAAGAAGCCGCATTGATTGTTTCCCATATATCAATTTCCAACTCATTGCATAGTACCGTCATTTCATTGACCAAAGCCATGTTAATCCATCGAAAAGTGTTCTCAAAGATTTTGCTTAATTCTGCAACACGAACCCCCTTAACACGATGAGCTGTCGAACCGATGAACTTGCACGCTAGGTCTGTACAGGTTTCCGTCATCCCCCCAATAACTTTTGGCGTGTTGCTTATATTAAAACTTTTATTTCCTGGATCTATTCTTTCCGGGGAATAAGCTACAAAAAGGTTCTCACCTATCACATATCCCCTATCTGTCAATGGTGTACAGATATACTCTTCTGTCGTTCCTGGGTATGTTGTACTTTCCAAAATAACCATTGTACCTTCATTCGCATGTTCAGCGACAATGTTCCCTACATCCCTCACATACGAGATATCAGGTTCCTTCAACTTATTAACTGGGGTCGGGACACAAATCAAAAGGACATTCATGTCTCCTAGCTGCTTCATATCCGTCGTCGCTGTAAACCGCTTTTGGTTTATCAAATCTCTAAGCCCGTCATTATCTACATCATTGATATAGTTGATTCCGCTATTTAAACTTTCCACTTTTGTCTCAGAGACATCGAATCCTGTCACCGTATAACCTTTAGATGCATAATGACAAGCTGTCGGGAGACCAACATAACCCAATCCAATCACTCCGACTTTAGCGGTCTTGTTCTTTAATTCTCTTTGCAGAGCAGATTTGTGCGAGTATTGGGCAGTATTTTTTTGTTGCTGCCTTTCTTGCGTTGTCGCTGTTATCATGATTCAACTCCTCCATTTCCTTATCAGAACATAACGAACATTTAAATTATTAGGCCACAATGAAAATTCACTACAAAAAACCAGCAAATTCCTAACGCTATCTTTCTTAATCAGCAAAGTTGACCAGATACATCATTTTTTATGAATGAAATACATACCTAGAGTTCCGCCTTGAAAAGTCGCCTTGTAAGTTTCCCGTTAATTTTTATCGTCAGCATTAATAAATTATCATAATTATTTTTGTTGCTGGTTCCAGATTTCGAATGAAGCGTTCTGTTTTTGATTCATCTACCCTATTTAACCAGAATCACCTGTTCTTTTGACATGAGTTACAAGTGCATGGTTAGGGTAAAACTCTGTTTTTAGCCAAAACACCTATTTTCATAATTAAATATCTCATTTTGATTCAAAACTTAATCCCACGCATTTCACATTTATAATGGACGTCCCTCAAAATAAATTAGCAATCAGCTGATAAAAACGAACATAGTCTTTTTCTATCCATACTCCATTCTTCATATCGTTCAGGAAATACAAATCCCCCGATTGATGACCTTTAACCAGGGGGCCATTCATCGGGGGAACTCCAATGTTCAGTCAAAATGTAAATAACATACTACTTTTCAGATTCGTCCTCTGTCATGTCCTTCACTTTGTTAATAGTCCATTCCTGCTTATCTTTCGTTTCAGTATTTTCATACTGCACCTTGTAAGGTCCCTTTCATTCAATCACATAGTACCCATTACCTTTTACACTTTTTCCAGGAGCCAGTTTCGTGCCTAGATTATCTCCTGGATAGATACGTAGTTTTTTATCCTCTTGATTCCATACCGACATTTCAAAAACGTCTACAAATTTTTCTTCTGCCGTTTTATTAGTTGCCTTCAGCTGTAACTGTAAAACTTTTTTTCCTTTTTGATCTGGATGCTCGAGCTGCAATGCTTCTTCAATCCCAATACTTACGCCAGATACGGTCTTCTCTTGTCCTGTTTCTTTTTTATCCGTTTCGTCCTTAGTAGAAGTATTCGTTTGCTTTTGCATTTCTTTCTGGACTTCCTTTTCTCCTGACATGCAGCCTGTCAAAAATATACTTAATGTAAATATACAGATTCCAATACTTCTGAACCTTCTCTTCAATATCATGATTCCACTCCTTTTAAAAAATATAAACCCTTCTTAAAGAGAGATTCTTCAGTACCTTTTATCTCATTTAAAAATTGGACTTCTTTCCTTGTAACGAAAAAATACTCAAACACTTTAAGAAGCGTTTTCAAACATGTAAGAAGGACCCACTTCCAATAGGAGAGGCCTTCTTACATCATTATCGAATTGATTATTTCACTACTGTTTTTGCTATTTCTCCCCCAACTACTAGAGGTCCATTGTCAACTTCAATGACATCTCCTGCTTGCAATCTTCGAGTAACCCCATTTTCATCCACAATAAACCGGCTGTAAATTTGGTAACTTCCATCTGGATTAATGAATCCTGCCCCAGTCTGAGTTAGAGACACTGTTCTCTGCGCTATTCCATTCACTAGCAAACGGAGACTCTTAGTTCCCTCCGATGCCTTGCCCGTAACATGATCGGCATTAGGAGCTACAGGATTCACCTGCAGTTTCTCCGCTTCCTTGATTACCGTAGTATGAGCCTGTAGGTTCGATGGAGTCCGAACACCGTAGTCAACCGTTACGATATCGCCTACTTGTAGGGTTTTATTATTTCCATTCTCATCTACTCCTACATACTTACTGTATATACTGAATGTTCCATCTTCATTGACAGGTGCCGTACGCAGTGCTTCGCCATTTACCAATAAGCGAACGATAGTTGCCCCTTCAGGAGCAGTTCCAGTTATAACCTCTGCAATTGGGTACACAGGATTGATCTTTACAGGTTCACTTGGCATAAACTGTACTACCCTGACAGATGAACTCTCGCTGACATTCCCAGCCGCGTCGGTAAGGGTAACAGTAATAACCGTATGGACTGGTTGATTTGGAATCTCAACCCTGAATTTCCCTTCAGGACCTACAACTCCGGTATATTTCTTGGAATTAATGGTGACGGTCACATTTGCTTCAGGTTCACCGCTTCCTGTTACCTCTTTACTGTTTGTTGTAACCTCATTCAATTTCGGTGCATCTGGAGCCGTTATATCTTTATCCAATAAATCTTGCGCTTTGTTCAATAAATCTTGAAGACGGTCTTTTTCTGCACCATCAGGAAGCTTATTGACCGCTTCTTGGGCTTCGTCAATCGCCCCTTGATCCGTCGTGTCTTCCAATGTATCGAACTTATCGTCCGTGAACAGATCTTCCACTTTGTTCTTTGCATCGGTTAGATCTTTTTCTGCTTGTTCTTTTTTGTTCAATAGATCTTGCGCTTTGTTCAATAAGTCTTGCAGACGGTCTTTTTCTGCACCTTCCGGAAGTTTATTGACCGCTTTTTGGGCTTCGTCAATCGCCCCTTGATCCGTCGTGCCTTCCAATGTATCGAACCTATCGTCCGTGAACAGATCTTCCACTTTGTTCTTTGCATCGGTTAGATCTTTTTCTGCTTGTTCTTTTTTGTTCAATAAATCTTTCGCTTTGTTCAATAAGTCTTGAAGACGGTCCTTTTCTGCACCTTCAGGAAGCTTATTGACCGCTTCTTGGGCTTCGTCAATCGCCCCTTGATCCGTCGTGTCTTCCAATGTATCGAACTTATCGTCCGTGAACAGATCTTCCACTTTATTCTTCGCATCGGTTAGGTCTTTTTCTGCTTGTTCTTTTTTGTTCAATAAATCTTGCGCTTTGTTCAATAAGTCTTGAAGACGGTCTTTTTCTGCACCTTCAGGAAGCTTATTGACCGCTTTTTGGGCTTCGTCAATCGCCCCTTGATCTGTCGTTCCTTCCAATGTATCGAACTTACCGTCCGTGAACAGATCTTCCACTTTGTTCTTCGCATCGGTTAGGTCTTTTTCTGCTTGTTCTTTTTTGTTCAATAAATCTTGCGCTTTGTTCAATAAGTCTTGAAGACGGTCTTTTTCTGCACCTTCAGGAAGCTTATTGACCGCTTTTTGGGCTTCGTCAATCGCCCCTTGATCTGTCGTTCCTTCCAATGTATCGAACTTACCGTCCGTGAACAGATCTTCCACTTTGTTCTTCGCATCGGTTAGGTCTTTTTCTGCCTGCCCATCTACATCTTTTCCTAATTCAATCTTTTTTGTTTTACTAAATTCAATATTGAAATTCTCTGGATTGCCACCAATTGATTGAGCTACGTTATATTTATATATACCTTGCCAAGTAAGATTGCCACCGGATTTGCCCACATGACTATTTGCAGGATCGCCTGTCGGACTCGTCCAGAGCTTTAACATGCCTGTATCCATACTCATCGTAAGGGAGGTGCTTAAATTATTTAATGCTTGTTTTTTCACTGAGGACAAGACAACATTCTCAGGAGTATTAAAATCAATGGTGGTTGGTTTATTTTCCACTTCCAAAGCATGACCGTCTTCTGTAGTTACATGGAGTTTTGCTTGATTATTGATCTGTGCCGGTCCATAAAGCGAAACCATTGGGTATGAATCCGTACCAGATCTATTCATCTGTACATCTGCACCGGCATCCACGTTAAATGACTTAAACTTCCCAGATTCGGTAACTCCTTTTTTTCCATCAATCTCTAGCTTTGCATTAGCCCCAATGGAAAAATCTGCATCACCGCCTGTTGCATAAAATATTCCATACCCGCTCTTACTTGTAAAAATTTTCACATTCGCATTTGGTGCGATCTTAAATTGAGGTTCTTTTGAAATCGACCAAATAAGAGCATGGCCACTATTATGGCTAATATGAGTTTCACCATCAATTTCCACACTTCCAGTTTCCGCCATCTCGTGCGTTATGGATGAGCCTGATACTGCATTATCCTGAATATAAATGTCGTTTACTCCTTTGAAAACAGCTTTCCCGTTACGGTTCCAGATTAATTGTGGCCCATTGTAGTTTACATTTTCGAATATTTGCTCTACATTTTTTGTTACATCATGTATTGTAATGAGACCGTAATAGTTCTTCCCTTTAATATTTACGTTTTTTACATGGACACTGCTTAAAATATTACCGTTGGCATAAATACCGCCTTTTGATCCTGTTGACCCTGTTTCCGTTATTATATGGTTATTACCTTCGATCACGATTTCCGATTTTGCCGGGTGAATTTTAATCGCTCCGCTGATATCAATGTTTTGTCCAAGATGGATCGCAGTAATTCCGTTATCCGTTTCTAAGGCTGCCTTCAACTCTTGAAAATTATTGACGACTGCTTCATTTACCATCATTTTTGAAGCTGCTTTCCCAGAAGATTGAGTTTCGTTTGTTTGTGTACGAGCTTCTTGATTTTTCACCCCAGACTCTTGTGAATTCGAACTTTCCTCATTCTTTGGTGTGGATAGTTCTTCTGCAAAACCTGCACTTGGCATTAATAGAGAACTTGCTAATAGAAATGATGTTGTCATAACGTTAATAGGTTTTAACATTTTACTTTTCTTCATAAAAGAAACGCTCCTCTAAAAAAAAATTTTACTTACAAGATCAATAATACTTTTTTTCGAGAAGTACCTCGTTCCAATAATGATCCATAAAAAATCATTTTAGGAACCACATTTGGGCATTAAACGTCAATTTTAATGTGATTATTTTCATTTATGGTGATGAGTTCCATCGGGTGAAATGATCCTGCATTTTATAAAAGCAGGTCCTCTCATCAAATCTCCTCGTTTAAATTCCATAAAATTTAATGATTCTTTTAGGGCTACAATCATTATGGTTACATAACTAAAAAAATGTGATAAAAGAAACCATCGGTTCCGTCTTATCACATTTACGCATGAAAGGATTTATCATTTACATTCCCTGAAGAGTTTCTTCTATTTTTCTTATAGCTCATTGTCATAACGTTCCGTCGGATTACATGAACATATATATCACCTAACGCACTTGGTACACGCCATAGAACCTTTCACCGTAATCTCCTTACATACCACTTTTACTTTTATTCACCCTTTTTTCCATGGGCACTTTTAAGAAAGGATAGTGAAGTTATTAAAATGAGGGTGATTTTCAGCGTATTTATTTCCTGTTTATTTAATAAAAGATACATCAGAAGTAAGACTAAAAAGGCTTGAATAAAATAGATCCTGTATTTCAATAGAGTGAACCAAGTTTGTGACACCCATAGTAATAAAAAGTTATATTGCTTCGACATCATCTTTCTCCTTTATCATGATGTTGATATTATCCAGATTTAGATTCTGGCATCATTATATACAAAAAGGCTAGTGTCGGTATTTCATAAAGTAAAATCATTCGTTCAGAAAAGAAATGCAGTCCATTCTTCATTGGATTTCGAAAAAGCAGGTGCAGATTAGGGGGCGGCTGATTTTACTACCGAAGAACTAGCGTTGGATTAAATGGCATAAGGATAAAAAGGAGGAGTGGGCATAGCAAATAAAATCGAATGGCTACTGAGTAAAACAGACCTACTAATATTCAATTCACCTGTACTTTTTATTTCTTAAAGGACCGAAAAAATTACTCATAAAAAACCAGCCTGCCCCCTGGGATCATAGGGAACAGGCTGCCAGAGGGGTTATCAAAGGCACAATGTTTTGGAACCGCTCAGAGTATGGGTCTTCTGCAATGGGGTTTTTGGGAAGGATCCTCACTGCTACTTTATTTTATAATATATTCCAAGTCATAACGTTTCAAAAATGAAATGAGATAAACCATTTTTTATATTGCGCCTTCCCGTAAGAAGTTATCTTAGCAGGTGAAGAAGGGGTGGAACGGAGTGTCATGAACGAAAACCGTAACTTCATATCATGAATTAATGAGCGAATGCTATTCATCTGCCTCATAGGGAGATTTTTTTAGAATCCTTCGATTAGTCACCAACTTGAACTGAATGATTTTAAATCAGATTAATCGATAAATAAAAAAAGATTGTAGAGAGAATGACGCTTCCCTACAATCCAGAACAAGCTAACTTATTTCTTTAAGCATACTTCTTACTTTCCTCGTCTTTAAAAAAGCTCTTCATTGCATGGAAAACGTCAGCCTTTTGTTTAAGGATATAGTACCTGAATTTTTCATTATCGATGTTCTTATAAGCTGTCATCAATGTCGAATGACGATTGTATTGATTGACTTCCCCGTATCCGAACATATTGGAAACCTTCATGAGTTCTTCAACAAGCTTAACGCAGCGGACGTTATCGGATGTTAGGTTATCACCATCGGAAAAGTGAAACGGATAGATATTAAACTTCGCGGGGTCATATTTATGATCAATAAGTTCTAATGCTTTTCGGTATACGGACGAACAAATCGTACCGCCGCTTTCCCCTTTTGAAAAGAAATCCTCTTCCGGAACAACTTTCGCTTCTGTATGATGGGCTATAAACTCGATTTCCACCGTTTCATATTTTGTCCGCAAGAAGCGGTTCATCCAAAAGAAAAAGCTTCGAGCCATATATTTTTCCCATAACCCCATGCTTCCGGAAGTATCCATCATTGCCAGTACAACTGCTTTGGAATCAGGTTTCTGAATCTCATTCCAAGTTTTGAATTTAAAATCTTCCTTATAAATAGGATGAAAACCTGGGTCCCCCCTTAAAGCGTTCCGTTTGAAAGCCGATATCATTGTTTTCTTTTTGTCGATATTTCCCATTAGGCCTGTCTTGCGGATATCGTTGAATTCGATGTGTTCAAGCGTGTGCTCCGCGTGTTCTTTCTTCTGAAGATTAGGGAGTTCCAATTGGCTGAACAGGGCTTCCTCCAATTCCATCATCGATACTTCGGCTTCATAATAATCCTCGCCAGCCTTGTCACCTGCACCCTGGCCCTTACCAGCCCCGGCATCGGACGGTGAGCCATCCCTCGCGACTACATCCCCCACTTTACTGTCTCCATCGCCTTGCCCTACATGTTTGTTTTTATCATAGTTATAACGAATTTTGTATTCATCCAAGGAGCGAATGGGAATCTTGATAACATCCCGGCCATTGGACATCACGATGCTTTCTTCTGAAATTAGATCAGGCAAATTATTCTTGATCGCTTCCTGCACCTTTTCCTGATGACGTTGTTGATCATCATAGCCTTTCCGATGGAGGGACCAATTTTCCTGTGAGATAACATACTGTTGATTACTCTCTTCCGACATTCTCTTCCCCCCTTAAAAATGTTTGCACGCTTTTCATCATTCCTTCATATAATAAATTAGTGTGGGAAAGCCCACATCATTCCGGTTTTCCAATCAAAAATACAGTGCGAAAAAACGGATTAAAAGAAAAGTATTACTCTATCTTATGCAGCGATGCTGGATAATTTACAACAAAATTCAATAATGGACGTTTACCTACGAACTAGACAAGTCCTGACATGGGCATTAGATGCCCTTTAAAGTTTTTTTAAAAATGCCACTGCAAAATAAATATTTCAAGAAAACGAACAGACCTGATGATCTTCAGGTCTGTTCGCTTTAAGCGGGTTTCATTTTTCGGATAATAGGATTATTAAAATGCCAGCGTAATTAATGAAATACAACAAAAAGGGTGCACCAGCAGTTTTTCTGGACACCCTTTTACACAGATAGAAGGATTCTGGTTGTGATATTCGTCAATCTTCATCTTCCTCTATTTCATGTTGAACTGTACCTGGGCGTTTATCCCACTCTTTCAATTCTTCATTCGTCCTTTGATTTTCCATCTGCTTTCCAAGTTCTTTCATCTCTTCATAATCCTTAGCCATGGAGCTATTTTCCGGAACATGTTCTTTTTTCAATTCCTCTTTACTCATTTGCCATCACCTCTACTTATTGATACCCAATATTTCCAAATCCAAAACGTAACATATCCAATGGAAATATGGGGTATAGATAAGACATTATGAGCTAATGTAAGGAGGTGCAAGAAGTATGCAAACAACTACCCTTTATGTAAAGGAAGCAACGTCAGAAGGTCCGATTTTAAATCTGGAGTCCATACTTTTGAAAACGGAAGGTGTGGAACGAGCGATCATCGATGTTGATGATGGGGAAATTAAAATCGATCATAGCGAAGAAAAACTATCACCGAATCAACTTATTACACTTATTGAACAGTATGGTTTGAATGTAACTAAATAGAAATTAAAGCACCGGACTCCCTCCATTCAGAAGGGCCCGGTGCTTTAATCTTTGCCTTCTATAATCACCCTTTAACAAAAGATGCATGATTTCAGGGGATTCAGAAGTCCACCTTTCTTTTATTTACCTTCCGCAAAAGGCAATAAACCCCTGCCCGATTGGGGCAGGGGCAAAAAAGTATGGATTACCGATTTAACAAGCTTCCCACATAGCGCAGCAAATCATTGGCTGAGGTGGAATTATAACCGTGCTCGTCGATAAGTCTCGTGATGACCTCGTTCACTTTCTTCAGTTGCCTTTCGTCTGGTGTCTTCGTTGAAGTAGTGATCTTTACGACATCCTTCAAATCAGCAAATAGTTTTTTCTGGATTGCTTCCCGTAAACGATCATGGGAATTATAATCGAATCTCTTACCTTTACGCGCATATGCAGAAATGCGAATCAATATTTCTTCGCGGAATGCTTTTTTTGCATTCTCGGAAATTCCAATTTGCTCTTCAATCGAGCGCATCAGTTTTTCATCTGGATTGATTTCTTCCCCAGTCAATGGATCACGCAGCCTTGATTTATTGCAGTATGCTTCGACATTGTCCAGATAATTATCCATGAGGATCTTCGCCGACTCTTCATATGAATAGACAAATGCCTTTTGGACTTCATTTTTTGCAATGGCATCGTATTCTTTACGTGCCAGTGAAATGAAATTCAAATACCTCTCCCGAAGTTCGTTCGTAATGGACGGATGCTGGTCAAGACCTGCTTTTAATGACATAAGTACATCCAACGCATTAATGGACGGGTTTTCCTTACGAATGATCGTAGAGGAAATCCGGTTAATTACGTAACGCGGATCGATTCCGCTCATGCCTTCGTCCTGATATTCTTTTTTCAATTCATTGATGTCTGCGGAATTAAATCCTTCGACATTTTCCCCATCATAAAGCCTCATCTTTTTCACTAAATCGATATCGCCCTTTTTGGGATCCTTCAATCGTGTCATGATGCTGAAGATTGCCGCCACCCTTAATGTATGCGGAGCTATATGAACATCCGAGACATCACTTTCACGGATCATTTTTTCATAAATCTTTTCTTCTTCGGTAACCTTCAGATTATATGGAATCGGCATGACAATGATACGGGAATGCAATGCTTCATTTTTCTTATTGGAAATGAACGCTTTATACTCCGTTTCATTCGTATGGGCCACAATGAGTTCATCGGCACTGATCAATGCAAAACGTCCTGCCTTAAAATTCCCCTCTTGTGTCAATGATAGCAAATGCCATAAGAACTTCTCATCACATTTCAGCATCTCCTGGAACTCCATCATCCCGCGGTTCGCCTTGTTCAGCTCACCATCAAAACGATAGGCCCGCGGATCTGATTCGGATCCGTATTCGGCAATGGTCGAAAAATCGATGCTGCCCGTCAAATCAGCGATATCCTGTGATTTTGGGTCTGAAGGACTGAACGTTCCAATTCCAACACGCTTATCCTCCGAAAGGAAAATACGCTCGACCATCACATCTTCAATCCTGCTTCCATACTCCTGTTCTAACCTCATTACATTCAGCGGCGATAGGTTTCCTTCTATCCTTATTCCATATTCTTCAAAAAAATCATCCCGTAAATATTGAGGAATGAGATGCAGTGGATCTTCATGCATCGGGCATCCTTTTATTGCATAAATGGCACCAGTGTCTTTTAATGAATAATTTTCAAGTCCACGCTTCAGTAAAGAAACGAGTGTGGACTTCCCGCCTGACACAGGACCCATTAGAAGCAATATCCGCTTACGGACATCGAGCCGCTTTGCCGCCGGATGGAAATATTCCTCGATGAGCCTTTCCAGTGAATCTTCAAGGCCAAACAACTGACCGCTGAAAAAATTGTATTTCTTTGTCCCATTTACTTCCTCTATCCCTGCATCTCTGATCATGTTGTATACACGTGAATGAGCAGATTGAGCAACTAAAGGCGTTTCTTTCAATATTTCTAAGTACTCTGCGAAGGTGCCTTCCCACTTCAGCTTCTGTTCATCTTCTCTAAATTTTTCGATTTTCTTTAAAATATCCATTAAGGAACCTCCCCCTGTCACTTTCAGAGAATACTTAAATCTATGCTCCAAGTCTGACAAACATGTCAGACTTTAAAAAGTCGCCGGCCATTGTTTCGAATAGCCCTTGGCTCTCCAGTATCGAAAAAGGCTTAATCATTGAAGAATTGAGGACAATTATGCTGACAAGAAAAATTGTGTGCACTCCTGCTAAAAATTAGGGTATACTAAGCCTATACTTAAGTGGGACAATATGGGTAAAGGGAGGTCACAGCATGGGCACAGTTATTATCGTTGGGGTTGCTATTACATTTTTAGCCGCTATCTTCACTGCCGGGTATAATGATAAACCAGGTGTGAAATAAAAAAATAACAGCCTTTCTTAAATCCAAAAAGGGGACAGCAAATTAAATTTGCCGTCCCCCTTTTTTTCACCCTCATCGATATTAATAGTTAGAGCATGCCAATCAATGAAATGGCTACACCATTTATACAGCGTCCTTTTTTTCAGTGTGAGCGGCAATGTTATTCTCCATCGATCTCAAGTCTTCATTTACTTTTTGTCCTTGTTCCAAATATTCTGTTTGGAATCCGCTCTTTATTGCCCAACTATAAAACCCTAGAGATAAACATGTTATGAGGACCATATCCCAACCAAATGGGATTATGTTTAGTCCACCAAACTTTTCACTGCCTAAGTATGAAATGGTCATCATACAGAGTAAGTAAACAACCATCCAAACCCCAGCCAAGAAGTTTTGACGGAATCCCTTCCAATTGATTTTTGCTTGATAATAGAAATAAACTGGGAGACCAATCATAATGATAAATAATACTTGTCCTGTCAGTGGCCACCTTGCCCAATATAAAACCAAAGAAGCAAAAACAAAGCCAAGCGGTGCAATGATACTTAATCCTTTTAGACGTAATGGTCTGTATAAATTCTGACCGGTGCGCCTTAATGTCATAACAGTAACTGGACCTGTAATATAAGAAACTAATGTCGCAACCGAAATAACCTCTGCCAATACTCCCCAGCCTCTAAACATGAATAAAAATAAGAAGGATACACCTAGATTAAAAAACATGGCTTGACGAGGGATACCATAAAGTGGATGAAGTTTTCCAAATACGCTTGGCAAATATTTATTCTTTTCCATTCCATAAAGCATTCTTGACGTTGTCGCCGTGTATGTTATTCCCGTCCCGGAAGGAGAAATAAAAGCATCAACGTATAGTAAAATAACTAACCAGTTTATACCTAGGACTATTGCTAAATCAGCAAACGGTGAATTGAAATTCAAATGTTGCCATCCGTTCACAATCATGGACGGATCAACGGCCCCAATAAATGCAATCTGTAATAAAACGTAGATAACCGTTGCAATTAAGATGGAGCCTATTACTGCAAATGGAATCGAACGTCCAGGATTCTTTGCCTCACCTGCCATGTTAATCGGACTTTGAAAACCGTTAAATGCAAAGATGATACCAGAAGTTGCTACAGCAGTAAGCACACTTGCCCAACCATTAGGAGCGATACTTCCTGCAGAGGTAAAATTAGATCCATGAAAACCGGCAAATAAAAGTGAGCCGATCGTCAGTCCAGGTATAATAACCTTAAAGACTGTAATAAATGAATTTGCTTTTGAAAACAAACTAACTGTCCAGTAATTCAATAAAAAATAGACGACCAATAATGCAGAAGCAATTGCCAAGCCTGCCCCAGTTAGACTCCCATTTTCTACTAAACCATGTGTCCACTCCGCCCATTTCCATGGCCATGAGCTCATATATTGAACAGAAGCAATCGCTTCGACTGGAATTACAGAAACAATTGCGATCCAGTTTGCCCAACCTGCAAGAAAACCTATAAACGAGCCATGAGAGTATTGCGTATATTTTACCATCCCCCCAGCTTCAGGAAACATTGCCCCTAATTCACTGTAAGATAGTGCGATAAATAAAATAACAACCATCCCGATAATCCAGGAGATAATGGCAGCCGGTCCTGCGATTTGTGCCGCTTTCCATGCTCCGAATAACCAACCTGAGCCAATAATTGACCCGAGTCCTACCATCGTTAACGAAAACGTACCCATCTTTCGCTGCAAATTATTCATATGTTCATCACCATGCTTTCCAAATTTCATTCTTTATAATGACGTTCTTAACTGATTTATCAATTGTTTCAAGTTCGTCCAATTGATTCTTGAAGTGATTGCTGAATTGCATCACCTCTTGCTAAGTTTAGTGAATTGTAATGCAAATTTTGGATGTACCCTATATTGCTTTTTTAATATGAACAGATTTTCTCTGCTTTTAGAAAATACTAAGATCCCATTCCTGTGCCATTTGTTTCAATAACATACCACCTGTTACGCTATTCCCATATTCATCAATGGCAGGTCCGTATATACCAATGCCACATCCATCTTGAAAGGGAAGCCCGCTTCTGGAACTTGGAGGAACAAGTGCCATGATCCCGCCAGATACTCCACTTTTGGCAGGCACCCCCACAAAAGCCGCAAATTTACCTGAAGCATTGTACATACCACAAGTAAGCATTAATGCTTTGGCCAGCTTAGCCACTTTTTTTGGGAGTACTTGTTCTTTACGGATGGGATGGTATCCATCTTGTGCAAGAATCAGCCCAAGCAGGGCTATGTCTTCTGTGGTTACTACTATGGAACATTGTTTGAGGTAAACCTCTAAAGCTTCCTCTACATCCGATTCTAAATAATTCGTCTCTTTTAAATAGTGAGCCAAGGCTCTATTTCTATGAGAGGTTTGCCACTCAGATTGATACACTGCTTCATTGATGGCCGGACGCTTTCCTAACAAATTTTCAAATAATGTATAGAGAAATTCTAATTTCTTTCGTGAAGTATCACCTGGGAGAAGCGAAGCTATGGTAATCGCCCCTGCATTTATCATCGGATTGAATGGCTTTCCCGGCTTATGCATTTCTAAACGAATAATTGAATTGAAAGCATCTCCAGTTGGTTCCACATCGACCCTCTCTAACACATAAGAAATGCCACAACCCAAGCACGCGGCTATAAAGCTGAGCACTTTTGAAATACTTTGCAGCGTGAATGGGACTTCCCAATCCCCTGACTTGATCATTGTTCCACCAGGCTCCAGTATGCAAATGCCTAATTGCGATAAGTGTGCATTCCTCAATGCAGGTATATAATTGGCGGTTTGCCCTTCAGTAGCATAGGGTCTGTAATGTGCCACCCATTCATCTAAGTCGGCTTGCTTTTGACTACTAACGTGAATGTCATACTCTTTTGACAATTCTTCAATCACATTTTTCCACCTCTTCAGTTGTTGTATCATTATTCAAAATGAGCGTTTTACCGAATGCCATCATGCTGCAATAGATTAGATGAAAACATAATGAATATTCTAATAATTGTTAAGCGCTTTCAAAAAATTCTATCTACCGTTAATTTTAAATTGGGAACTACATAATCATACGAAAACCTACAAAATCTAAAAAATAAAAATCCACTAAAAAAACGGAATCATCTCACATGTTCCGTTACCATTTTTTGTGGATAGAAAAACAGATTGGTTTTGCGATAATTGGTTTTAAGCCGTTCCATTCAGGAACAAAGTAAGCGTTGTATTGAAGCTGATGAAACTGTATACTGATTTTTTAAACAAATTGGGAGGTGACGACTTGAATCTGAGTACGTTAATGAAAAAAGAGGTCAATATCCTTGCTTTGATGTTGTTAACAGTCCCATTAGCAGGCGAATTGAGTTTTTATCCTTTAAATGAAACGTTTCGGGTAAGTTTTGGTCCACCTGTACTTTTCTTCTTTTTACTATTATTACAGAAAACACCTGCCATTCTTTCGGGCTTCCTGACAGGAACAATGGTTGTGGTATTTCGTATTCTTATAGATTTTTTCATTCATGATAGTTTTTCCTGGGCTTCCGCTTTCCAAGTTCATTATCCAAGTTTTTTCTTTTATTTCACCTACTGCTTTCTTTTTTATTTAGTGAAAATCAATCGCTTTCAAAACCGATCTTTGATTATTGGATTTATTGGTCTCATTATCGAAATATTGTCTGACTCAGTAGAATTAATCTTTCAATATATTGTATTGGAAACAACAATTACGCTAGGTTCACTGAACGAGATGATCATGATCGCATTCGCCCACAGTTTTATTGTTTTAAGTTTTTTTAATATGATGAAGCTTTATGAAGCACAATCAAGGGAACGACAAATCAGAAAACAAAATGAACATATGCTGATGCTCATTTCCAACTTATACGAGGAAACGATTCATTTAAAAAAAACATTAAAAAATGCTGAGAATATTACAAAGAAATCGTATGATTTGTATCGAGATTTAAAAGCTCTGGAAAAACGGGAAAAGCAACCTCATGTTCATACAGAGCCATATAGTCAAAAGGCATTGCGCATCGCGGGTGAAATGCATGAAGTCAAGAAAGATAATCAACGAATTTTTGCCGGTCTTTCCAAATTGATTTCCAATGAGAGTTTTAAGGATTATATGAATGCTGCTGAACTTTTTCATTTAATTATCCGAATTAATGAAAAATATGCCTTATCTCTAGGAAAGGATATACAATTCGAATACTCATTGGATCAAAAAAATGATTCACATTATCATGTGTATACCGTGTTATCTCTTTTCAATAATTTAGTCGCAAATGCAGTTGAAGCAATTAAAGATAAGGGAATCGTCCGTTTAAGTTTGTGTGAAATCCATGACAATGTGGAATTTAAAGTTGCTGATACTGGACCTGGAATTCCTCAAAAATATCAGACTGTCATATTCAAACCTGGGTTCACTTCAAAATATGATCATTTCGGGACACCTTCAACGGGGATTGGTCTCTCATATGTTAAAGAGGTCGTAAAAGAACTGGGAGGCGATATCCTGTTTGAGAATAGTTTTAACGGCGCTGTTTTTTCAATAAAATTACCCATTCATAAGTTGATCCAGAAAGGATGATTCCATGCGTTTTTTTATAACAGATGATGATTGTGCCATACGTTCGAACTTAAGCCAAATTATAGAGAACGAAGATTTAGGAGAAGTGGTGGAGGAAGCCGAGGATGGGAGTCTATTAGAAGGCCATATTCTGAATTTAAAACAAATTGATATATTATTCATTGATTTATTAATGCCCATCCGGGATGGCATTGAGACACTTCGTCATATAAAAAGTACATTTAACGGAAAAATAATAATGATTTCGCAGGTTGAATCAAAGGAGCTGATTGGTGAGGCATACTCACTTGGAATAGATTATTATATTACCAAACCAATCAATCGTATTGAGATATTAACAGTTATCCGAAAAGTTATGGAACGGATTCATTTAGAAAGATCGATCACAAATATCCAAGCTTCTTTGAATAGTGTATTGAATTTTGAACAGCCAAAAGTTGATAAATCCAATAGTTTTAATGAAAAAAGTATAAGTGAGGTAGGTGAATTCCTACTATCGGAATTAGGGATCGTTGGAGAAAATGGCGCAAAAGATTTAATGGAGATGCTTCAATATTTATTTATGTATGAAAGGACTTTTACTTTTGGAAAGCATTTCCCTACCCTTAAAGATATCTTTGTAGAAATCACCAAAAAAAAGCTCGGTACATCAGCTTTGCAGGCTGATATCAATCGAGAAATAAAAGCTGCCGAACAGCGAATACGCAGAACGATTAACCATTCCTTAAATCATTTTGCCTCGCTCGGTTTAACGGATTTTTCAAATCCGAAGTTTGAAAATTATGCTTCCAAATTTTTTGATTTCACAGTCGTACGCCAAAAAATGAAAGAATTGCAAAATGATTCAACAATAGTTCTTACACCTACCCGGGTAAATACAAAAAAGTTTATTCAAGTATTTTATTTCGAAGCGAAACGATTGAATCCTGATGAAATAATTAGATATAGATAATCAATGATTAAAACAAAAAACTACGGAAGCACTTAATGGAACATAAAATCCCCTGAAGGATTTCAGGGGATTTTAGCAAGTTCTTATTTTTTCAACAATAAATACATGAAATAAGGAGCACCGATCAATGCAACCATGATACCTGCAGGAATCCCCTCGGGTTCAATTATATTACGGCCTATAGTATCGGCAAGCAGCAATAGCCATCCACCGATTAAAATGGCGACCGGAATGAATAGTTGATTTCGAGGTCCTACCAAGGATTTCGCTATATGCGGGGACATAAGTCCAATGAATGCAATTCCGCCTGTAACAGAAACGGCAGCCGCTGCCAGTGCTACAGCCGTGATTAGCAGTACGATCCGCTCCTTTTCAATCGATACACCGACCCCAATTGCGACCGGTTCACTTAAACCAAGCAGATTCAAACGATTCGCTTTATATAAAGTGAATGGAATGAGGATGATTAACCATGGAATAATCGCCCAAACGAAAGGCCAATCCGTGCCCCATATATTTCCCGCCAACCATTTTGAGATGAAATCGACCTTTTCTCGTTCCGCTGATGAAATGAGGACAATCATCAGGCCTGAAAGCGCCATTGAAAAACCTACGCCGATCAACACTAACCGAACGGGTTCAAGGCCACTCCTTCTCTTGAATGAGAGAATATATATTAAACAGGCCGTCAGTAACGCTCCGATAAAACCGACAAGCGGAACCATGTAAACAAAAGAACCAGCATCAAGCGGGAAAAACAGAAAGAAAGCTGCAATGGCAACACCTGCTCCTGAGTTGATCCCGATGATTCCGGGATCGGCTAAATCATTACGTGTGATCCCTTGCAGAATGGCTCCCGACAGTGCAAGGGCCATGCCTGCTAAAAGGGTGATGATGATTCGCGGTAACCTTACGGAAAATAAAATGAATTCCTCTTTAAACGTCCCTTGCCCGAAAAGCGTGGGAATCAGTCGCCCTAAAGAAAGATTGGAATATCCCGAACACGTCCCAATAATGATCGTAACGATGATGAGTGCAGTTAATGCACCTATTATCCATCGCTGTTTTTTGACTAATGATGACTGGATCATGAAAATGCTTTACCCCCTTTACGCACGATTAGGAGGAAGAAAGGTAAACCGATCATCGCAACAACCGCTACCACAGGTGTTTCATATGGAGAATTGATGGTACGGCCGATTGTATCGGCAAGCAGCATGAAAGTGGCTCCCAAAATCGCAGACATAGGAAGGATGAATCGATAATCCGTACCCACGATAGCCCGAACAATATGGGGGACCATTAAGCCGATGAACACCATATTTCCAACAAGTGCAACGGCAGCACCTGCCAGGAGAATGATGACTACGAAAAGAACCGCCTTTATTTGTGTTGTCTTTTGCCCTAAGCCTACTGCCACTTCTTCACTTAAGCTAAGTATGGTGAGCTGTCTGGAAAAGATAAGGGAAATCAGGATGCCTATCAAAATGAACGGGACGATTACCCGAAGCTGCTCCCATGAAGTTCCGATATTCCCGCCAGCTGTCCACATCGATACATCTTTTGATACCTTGAAATAAATGCCTACCCCTTGCGAAACGGCAAATAGGAATGCAGAGACTGCAGCACCAGCCAATACAATCCGCAAAGGTGAAAATCCGCCCTTTTTGATCGCACCAATTCCGAAAACCATGGTTGCCCCGACAGCGGAACCTATAAAACACGCAATCATGATCCCTAAATTATTAGCATTTGGAATAAATGCCAAAGTAATGGCGAGACCTGCATTGGCTCCTGCCGTCAATCCAAGCAACCCCGGATCGGCAAGTGGATTCCTGGTCATTCCCTGCATGATGGCACCAGAAACGGCAAGTGCTGCACCAACAAAGATTGCGCCCACTTCACGAGGGAAACGGATTTCCCGGATGATTGAAAGCTTTTCACCGACAGCATTTGATGTCAGTGCTTGCCAGACATCTTTTACAGTAACATCCGCCGCCCCAAATGCCATTGAAATAATGAACATGCCTATGAATACAGCAATCCCTATGAGCAGTTTATATATAAATGGGATGAAACGTTGATTTTCTTTAGTCATCTGTCTCTCTCATCTCTTTTTTATAGAATAAAAGGAGAGGAATTGGAATCCCTCTCCCTCACTGTATTATTTTCCAAGAAAACTTTTAGAAAAGAAGTCTAATTGGTATTCTAATGTTATTGGATCATTGAAGTAGAATTTTTTTGCATCAGCTTCATATAGCTGATTGTTTTTAACGGCAGGTATGTTTTTAAACGTATCTGTTTGTTGGAATGAATTGTCCTGATCTTTGTTATTGCTCAAAATCACATAATCACCGGCATAGTCTTTCAGGACTTCTAATGATAAGGCAAAGTAACCATCTTTCAATGCCACTTCTTTTACCTTTTCAGGCATGCCCAATTTCATTTCTTGATAAAGGATTTCCGTTCCACGGCCCCAATTATCGCCGTATACATAGAACTGTTTGTCAAACTTTTCGAAAACGGAAACGGTAGCATCTTCTCCAATTTTAGCCTTAATTTCATCACCGGTTGTTTTTGCCCGTTTTTTGAAATCATCCACCCAAGCTTGAGCTTCTTTTTCTTTATTCAAAAGTTTACCAATTTCTACATGCTGTGTTAAATAGTCCACTTTTCCGTATGTATACGTTACAGTCGGAGCAATTTCCTTTAATTTATCGACATTTTTAATCGTTGATAAACCAATGATTAAATCCGGATCCAACTCAATGATTTTTTCCAGGTTTTCGTCCGTGACTTCCTCGACATTTTTTAACTCTTTAAAGTTCGGGTTCATTTTAGACCACGAATCGACACCTACAAGGTTAACATCCAAAGCCATTACGTTACCTGCGAATGAAGATAGTACTAAAACACGTTGAGGATCTGCCGGAACTTCAACAGGACCATTTTCAGATTGATATGTGATGGTACCTGATTTTTCCTTTTTGGAAGCGGAGCTTTTTTCTTTTTCGGTTGACTCGTTACCACAAGCACTAATAATTAACACTAACAGCAGTATAAACGGGATCATTATCTTTTTCATTTGTTGTCAAATCTCCTTTTAATAAATTGTATGTACTGCACATTGGTTTGTTTGTTCGTTGATCTCGTCCGATTACCGCATCAATATGGAATACTTCCTTAAGCACTTCATGAGTGATGACTTCTTCACAATCTCCTGCTTTGACTATTTCCCCGTCCTTTAAGGCAATGATATAGTCGGCAAAGCGAGCAGCTTGGTTTAAATCATGAAGAACCATGACAATTGTACGTCCCTGTTCTACATTCAGCTTTTGTAATAATTCTAGAACCTCCAGCTGATGCGCCATATCCAAATAGGTGGTCGGCTCATCAAGGAAGATGATTTCCGTTTCCTGGGCAAGTGCCATCGCAATCCAAACACGCTGGCGCTGACCTCCTGATAGAGCATCCACCGGACGGAACTTGAAGTCTTTCGTACCGGTCACTTCAAGTGCCCAATCAATCACATCATAGTCTTTTTGGGTCAGGCGCCCAAAACCTTTTTGATAGGGAAAGCGCCCATATGATACGAGCTCCCCAACCGTCAAACCGCTTGCACTCTCGGGTGTCTGCGGAAGTATGGCCATTTTTCTTGCAAGGATCTTAGTGCTTTCTTTTGAAATATTCACCCCATCTAAAACAACCGTACCTGATTGATTAGAAATGATTCTGGTGATCGCTTTCAAAAGTGTCGATTTCCCACACCCATTTGAACCGATGATCGTCGTGATTTTTTTATCTGGAATTTCCACACTGAGATCTTTTACAATTAAACGTTCACCATAACCAATATTCAAATCCTCTGTATATAGGCGAACCATTTTTTAACCTCCATTTACTTAAAAATAGGTAAGTAAAAACTCAAATGAAAATGATTATCATTATCCACTACTTAATTACTATAATTCTATCTAAATATATTGTCAATGGTAATTTCATGGGCATATAAGAAGAAATTCTGACAGGATTTTTTGGGCCGGTCCATATTACCGACTGACAAATGAACACAGTAAAGATCCCGGAAATATTTCCGGGATCTTTACTGCTAGGTCCATACTCAGGACTTTGGAAGATGTCCCTTATGGGAAGGGCAATAAGCCATTACCATCAATCAATGTTTCTTAAATCCTTGCTTCTCAACATAATCTTTCATGTACAACCTGCTTTTCTTTCCAAGCATTCCAGCCATTTGCTCGGTCCAGGTGTCTTTTCGTTTACCTTCAGTCCGACGCTCGTAATAACTGGAAATCGTTTCATTATACTCTTCAAGTTGTCCGATGAACTCTTGCTTATCCTCCTGATATCCATTTTCATGATAAATATTGGACAGCGGCAAACGCGGCTTTTTATCCGAACGGTTTTTCGGATATCCGACCACTAGAGCGAATAATGGTATAACGCGATGCGGTATATTCAATATTGCTGACACTTCTGGGAGATTATTGCGGATCCCGCCTATATAGCAAATGCCAAGATCCATCGATTCTGCTGCCAATGCCGCATTTTGAGCCGCAAGAGCAGCATCAATACAGGCAACCATGAATTTCTCCGTACTTTCAATTGATTCGGACAGGTCAGTGTTTTCCATTTCGGAAACCATATCATGACGATATAAATCGGCGCAAAAGACGAATAGATGTCCATTCTTCTCTACATATGATTGTGGTCCGGCAAGTTCAGCAAGCTTGGCTTTCTTTTCCGGATCGGTTACCCCTATGATTGAATACGCTTGAATATAACTTGAAGTCGATGCCGCTTGGGCACATTCCACAATCGTATTGATTTGCTCCTCAGACAATAACTTGTCCTCAAAAGAACGTATGGAACGGTGATCTAAAATCTTCTCAATAATGTTATTCAATGCTCCCACCCCTAAAGAATATGTAAAGTATCCATCATCGGGGCTGAAATAATGCCCCCGATGACAGTAATGATGAAACTCAACCTTTTGTTTTCAAATCCAATTCACGGTAATTTTGCTGTCTAAGTGCTTCATAAACCAAGATGGCAGCCGTGTTCGACAGATTAAGTGAACGTACTTTATCCGTCATTGGAATCCGCAGGCACCGATCCATATTTTCTTGGATCAGATCCTTCGGGAGCCCCGTCGTTTCACGGCCAAAAATGAAGAATATCTCACTGTCTTGATCACTGTAATCGAAGCAGGAATGCGGCTGCTCCCCGAATTTCGTCAAGTAATAAAATTCACCGCCGGCATTTTTTTCAAAAAACTCTTCTAACGAATCATAATAATGGATCTTTACATTCTCCCAGTAATCGAGCCCGGCCCGTTTGAGCTGTTTGTCATCCGTCGAGAAACCGAGCGGGCGAATGAGATGTAAAGACGTATCCGTCCCTGCACATGTTCTTGCGATATTTCCTGTATTTGCTGGAATCTGTGGTTGATATAAAACTACATGTATTGACACTTCATTTTCACCTCTAGTTTGAACTTCACCTTAATTATAGCATTAAACAAAAAAGACTAAAAACCAATCACCCTCCATCCAAAATCACAAAAAATTTATAAACGATGTTCGGTGTGTATCTCGTTGAATCCTCATATGTCCAATACCGGTGACGGCTGTTCATCGTATGTGCATTCACTAGCGGCATCCCGTCCTGATCCTTCGCCGTTACGATCAAGTTATGATCAAACCGTCCGTCCCCTTCGAAATCTATACAAAGGATATCTCCCAAATTCAATTCCTTGGCCGACTCGACCTGCTTTGTCCTGATGGCATTCCCGGCTTTAAGCAGATGATATAAAGAATGGGCCGTCGTCCATGTATAACTCCAGCTTTTCCCTCTTATCCACCAGCCCTTACTTTTATTTGGGGCCCCCCACATCGGTATTCCTCCTGCATGTAAGCATTGTGAAATGAAATTCGTACAATCATCAGTGAATTTATGATAAGCGGGATTGAATTCGTTCCACCAACGCTCGGCATATTGGACAGCCTTCATCCGATCATATTTATATGCGAGACGCTCTGCGCCTGGATCACATTTTGGCGGTGCCCCTTCGGTTTCAAAGCTCGGAATCAGCTCACTTTCATCCACTATATAACCATTTCGAAACCGGGCCTCCCTTTCCTCCATTTCTTCTTCTATATAAAATGAATCCTCCTGTTTCAATAAATATTGCAGGTGCACGTGATATGTCAGAACTGTATCATTGTCTTCCTTTCTCTTTGAATGTACCTTGCCTGCCGCATTCACCCGAACAATTTCCGCAGCACGGTTTCTCATCATTTCCTTCTTCAAATGTAACTTCCTTTCACCCCGTTCCAGATCATCGGAAGTATAAAACTCCACTCTTTCTTGTAAAAGGCGTTGCAATTGTTCCCTCAAGTTCATGCCCTCCTTCTTACCATCTATGCTAATGTGTATGTATGAGGGCATGGACAAAAACACAATTTCATAAAATGTGGGAGTTTCAACTTTATATATATATAATGATACTTTTAAAAAGGTTTCCTTGAAGGTAACGGAATATTCTAAGCCAAAAAAGCCGCCCCGTTAATATTTACCGGGCGGCTGCATTTTAGATATCATTTAGTTTCCAAGGTAAACTGCAGTCCTTTCTCAATTTCCGCCAATACCTCTTCATCCGTTTCCTTCATTCTTGCATCTTCCAATGCGGAAACAGCCTGCTCCCGGCCAATTTTCCCAACTGCCCAGGCCGCCGTCCCCCTGATGACAGGCCGCGGATCATCCTTCATGACCTGTATCAATTGAGGCAATGCCGTTTCATCTTTGAAATGGGCCAATGCTAAAATGGCATTTCGTTGGATTGGTTTTTTACCGCGCCAAGAGCCAGATACATGGCCGTATGTCTCTTTGAAGTCCCTATTCGAAATCGTAAGCAGCGGTTTTAACAGAGGTTTCGCCAGCTCCGGGTCGGGTTCCATCTCTTCATGAAAATGAAAATCCATTCCTTTGTTTTTCGGACAAACGGTCTGGCATGTATCACATCCATACAAACGATTGCCTATTTTCGTCCTGAACTCATCCGGAAGGAAACCTTTTGTCTGCGTCAAGAACGCAATGCAACGCTTGGAATTTAGCTGCCCGCCCTGAACGAGCGCTCCAGTCGGGCAAACATCGACACATTTATTGCATGTCCCGCATTGATCTTCCATCGGTTGATCCGGTTCAAATGGCAGGTTGGTTATCATGTCTCCCAAGTATACATAAGACCCGAATTCCGGTGTGATGATCATACTGTTTTTTGCACTCCAGCCAATACCTGCACGCTCAGCCACTGCCCTATCAGATAACTCGCCCGTATCAACCATGGACTTCATCATTGCTCCTGGCACCTTATCACTGATGAAATCCTCAAGTAACTGCAATTTATTACGAAGAACGGTATGATAATCCGTTCCCCAAGACGCCCGGCAAAAAATCCCCCGGCGCTCACTTTTTGTACTTTGCGGAGCATCCTTCAATTTAGAAGGATAAGCAAGCGCAATCGAAATGATGGATTGCGGTTTATCGAATATCAATTCAGGCCTTACCCTTTTATCTATATCGGCTTCTTCAAACCCTGACTGATAATCCAGCTCCTGTTGACGTATCAACCGACCTTTCAATTCGGTAAAGGCCGTGGCCGATGTAAAGCCGATTTTATCGATGCCGATTTCCTTACTATATATAATCACTTCTTGCTTGAATGTGTTCATATCCATATTAATCACCTACGTTCATTCAGTATTCCCATTGAAAGCTTGAATCTTTTTCAAACCATTGCTATCTATGATAAACTAATTGCAATCATTTTTGGAGGTGAAACCGTTGGAAATTACCGTATCAGCTAATCTTAGCAGTAAAATCCCTCAATTCAAAGTTGGGATCATTACATATGAAAACATCGAAGTAGGTCCCTCCCCGCAAATGGTGAAAGGAAGACTTCAATTATTTCAGGAAGCTCTTTTCTTCGATCTTGAAGAAAAGGAATTGGCCGACTTTTCCGGCATTAAAGTGTGGCGGGAGATTTTCAAGGCTACTGGAACAAATCCGTCACGGTACCGCCCCTCCGTGGAAGCCCTTTACCGTCGAGTAAAAAAACAGAATTACTTGACACCCATTCACTCAGCCATCGATTTAAATAACTTCTTCTCGCTGTTATATGAAGTTCCGATTGGCATTTATGATGCGGAAAAATTATCAGGGGACATCTCGATTAAGATCGGCGAGGAGTCAGATGGTTATGAAGGTTTGAACGGCCGCTTGAATTCCATGGAGAATATGATTACATCTGCCGATCATGTGGGCGCATTCGGAAGTCCTTACGTTGATTCAGAACGCACGAAAGTCACCGAAGAAACGAAAAAAGCTATCCAAATCATTTATTTACAACCCAATACTCCAATCACGGAAGCAGATCAGCTGACGAAATCCCTGATGGACATGTTCCTTGAAATCCATGGTGGTGAAGGGACTTACTCGATTGTAGAAGGATAATTAAAATTCGAACGAAATTAAACCCTTTCCACAATCGGAAGGGGTTTTTATGATTTTTCCAATTAATAAAACCAGTCCTCTAGTATCCTTTTATTCAACCGATCGATCCATACCCTGAAAAAAGCGATAAAATGATTCCTGGATTTTAAGAGCATAAAGGATCACCTAGCTTAAATTTGGTTCGGGATGAGTCTAGCCTACGGACTTTTCTTAAATTACATTCCAGTTGGTTCCAGAAATCCGCTCCCTTTCCGCCGACTGTCTGCCAAGCCTCCTCGGCGCAAGCGCCTGTGGGGTCTCGACTAGCCAGTTATTCGGCAGGAGTGTCGCAAATTTCTTCCATCCATTAAGGATTACAGTAAAACAACATCAAGGATCACCTAGTCTTAAACTTGGTTCGGGATGAGTCTAGCCTACGGACTTTTCTTAAATTACATTCCAGTGATTCCAGAAACCCGCTCCCTTTCCGCCGACTGTCTGCCAAGCCTCATCAAAGCAAGCGCCTGTGGGGTCTCGACTAGCCAGTTATTCGGCAGGAGTGTCGCAAATTTCTTCGAACCAGTGAGGGTTTCATAAAACAATAAAAAAACAAAGAGCGAGATTGCCTACAATTTTATCCAAAAAAATGTTTTTGCTGTTTTCAGCCGGAGCACTTTTGTTTCAACCTACACCTCACTATTCCGACTCCCAATCCCTTTTTGTCGCCAAACTGCAACCATAACAATGGTTATTACATATCCGCACACCTTGCTCTTCCCCATTAACAGTGTCTAAACAGACCTAAACTACATAACTTGCAAGTTTGGACAAAAAAAAGCACACACTTAGTCAAACTGATTCTACTTACGTAGTTAATCACATTGACTAAGTTAGTGCTGAATCGAAATCCCCACTCTCCAGGATGGAGGATAATATAAAAATTTTTCGGGCATAACATACTTACTGCAGGCAATTTGAACAATAAAAAAAATCCCACTGTAAACAGTAGAATTCTTGTAATAATATTTAAACGCAAAGCTTCGTTCTCCAGGTAACGAAACCCTACGTTATGAGTATGTATTGGAGCGGGTGAAGGGAATCGAACCCTCATCATCAGCTTGGAAGGCTGAGGTTTTACCACTAAACTACACCCGCATATTCTTGTAGAAGTTTGTCGAATTACCAATCAACAAAATTAATTATATAGTTTAATGTGAAAAAATGCAATAGTTCTTTTAAAAAAAATTAATAATTAACGTATTGTAACGTTAATATATTCATTCACTCTAGTAAAAATGTTAAAAAGTCCTCTGAATCAGAGAACTTTTTCATCCTATATGATGATCTAAGACCAAATGACTTCCATTAACCGCGGATAAACCTGCTGTGCCGTTTCAAGCAGCATGATTAACTTCCTGAACGCCAGATCCGGTACGATGTCCCCCTCAATGGAGTATGAATACCGAATGGAAATGGTCCCATTTTCCTCATACAGCTTAGAATACCTAAAATTAGCATTATATTCATTCAACAGTGTATGTACATCCTGTTTCTTTTCAGGATTCTTCAACTCGGCGACATTAAAGCAAAATAAGTCCGCCACATTTTCATCTTGATTGAAAGCAAATACTAAAAGGACCTTCCAGCCGTCCTTTAACTTTTGCTCAGCCCTAAAAAAGGTGGTGCCATCTTCATTCAACTCATTCATATAGATTTTCTCACTAGTTAAAAAATCACGAAATTTAGCAACGTTTGACATGGTTCATCACCTTTCTCTTTGTAATTACATTTTATAATGAAAACTGGCATTTTTACAGACTTTTCTATAAACCTTCCAATTTCATCCTATTAATAGGGGCGAAGAATCACTCATTTAAAGAAAGGGATTCAAATATGATCTCCCGGATCAATAGATTGATTAGCCAGTTGCTTCTCCGGAAAACTGAAGCGCATCTTGTAGGTCCAAAATTTCCTGACGGATTTTTGAATATCCTTCTATTTCTGGCACTTCTTTATTCGTATGTGATCGACTTTTATCGGCCGCTATCGCCATGTTTTCGAAAACATACAGCAACTGAGCAAGCTCCCGCTCTGAAAGGATTGGCCGTTCAGAGGATTTTAAGCTGGCATTTAGATAATATCCCAACTGTTCTATCGAAAATATAACGGGCCAAAGAGATTCCAATCTAGCCTTGTTTTTGAATATCTCACCAAGGGATGCATTGTAGACGGTTAATAGATTCACCATATTTGTTTGCATTTTGTTCCTTTCACTGCTTTCATCAATTGCAAGGTCATTATCTTTTTCAGAGAACGCCATCAATAATAGCTGCCCCTGGCTACGAATCGTTTTGGCTATTAAATGATTGAGAAGACTGGATGCCGAACGACTTCCGAGTAACAGCGTCCCAATAAGCCCTATCAAGCTACCAACGACAATATCGGTTATCCTTACAGTCGCAAAAAAACCGAAATCATAGCTTTGAGATGAATATTCCGCCATGATCAATGCTGAAGGGGTAAAAAACATCGCCGCCAATCCATAATTCCGAACGATGAAAAGCTCTGTAATGAATGTCAAAGATAAAATGATCAGAACGATGATGAACTCGTTATGAACGGCTGCTAGAATTAAACTTGCTATCAGGAGTCCGATGACCGTCCCGAAAGTCCTTTGGACCGCCCGATGGAATGTGGAGATGATGGTCGGACCCGACATAACGGCAGCACAGGATAAGGGAATCCAGTACGAACGGTTAAAATCGGCGGAATAGGCGATGATCGCCGCAATGGTAAGGATTGTTCCATATCGAATGGAAGAGAGGAAAACAATGGAATTCTTATCGAACGCCCCAAGAAAAATGGTCTTTAAAGAAGGCTTGGAGATGGTTGCTGCTTGATCGATTTTTTGTACAGGTTCATTCATGATGGCATCTGCATTGTATATCATCATGAATAACGCTTCCACCTCATCAGTCATTTGGTCAGGTTGAAGGATCTTTTTTTTATTCTTTTTTCCAGATGCAATGGAACCGGCCAAGGCACGAACGGAATGACCTAATTCTGGCGGCATCACGATCTTTTTGTTCAAGGTAATCTCCAGAGCCTCCAAGAATATGGCATTGGCATGTTCATTCAATAGATATAATCGCTTCAACTCATCTGGACTTCGCCTGTTTGAAACCCCCGCTAACAGTGTATCTTCAGCGTGTTTCATCGCCAATACGGTTCTTTGTCTTGCTTTATTGAATGTCTCGGTGCCCATGGAATCAAAGAATGCCCCCAATTCTCTGTACACCTTTTCTACCGCAAGCGATTCTGGTCCATGAGGGTTGAAAAACCAGCCTAACATACAGATTATCCATGATAGTGCCCCACCTATTAAAACGAGGCCACCACGCAATGGGGCAAGACTTTGTTCAACGGGCATACCTGTCGCAAGCGCAAAGCTCAAGACGAAAAATACCGCCGAAGGACCGGTTATCTTTAATGCACCAAATACAAAAAAAACACTGGCCCCGATGATACCCATCATTATGGCTGTTCCTAATTGGTATGGAGCCAAAAGCGTCCCTAAAACAACAGATAAAGCAAGACCCACCATCACAAAGAAAATCTTTTTAGCTCTTTGGCGATACGGTTGGTTAAACACGTATAAATAAGCGAAACCTCCTATCCCTGCAAGTAAACCGTACGATAAATTTCCGAATAATAAGCCAATGAAAACAGGTAGTGCAGCAGCTATACCTGCACTTAGTGCTTTTATCCAAGGAAATGGAATCTTTTTTATTTCAAAAGCCTGTTTAAATGTCGTATGTATCGTATCCAATTTCAGAGATTCCGAAGAGGACCTTTGCTTATTTTCACTCATTTTCAATTTATCCTTTCATTAAAGATTCCAACTCTGTAGTGAATGCTATGTCTGATGAAGTGACTTCTCATAATTAATATCCTTCATATGGATCAAAAGATACCACTTAAGGTAATGAAGGATCATATAACTTGAAAGAAAACGGCCTTTCCCCGATTTAAATCGAAAAAAGGCCGCTTTTGTCATAAGCTGCTTAAAAATCCCAACAAAGGACCTTCCTCAGCTTTATTTCCAGAAAACTTATAGTTGAGCGAATTCAGGCTCCGCAACTTTTACAAGCTGCTTACCGAGGTTCGTTCCTTTAAACAAGCCTAAAAATGCATCAGGCGTGTTTTCGAACCCTTCAATAATCGTTTCTTCATACTTCAGCTTTCCTTCTTGAAGCCACTTACCTAAATCCGTAGCACCCTCTTGGAATCTAGAGGCATAATTTCCAACTGTGAAACCTTTCATTAGTGCACTCGTTTTGATCATCGCCGATTGCAGACGCGGTCCTAGATCTTTTCCTTCTGCGTTATACGAGGAAATCGCTCCGCATAATGGTATTCGGGCATTCGCATTCAAAAGTGTGAAAACAGCATCGGACACCTCGCCGCCCACATTATCGAAATAAACATCGACTCCATCGGGAACAGCATTAGCTAAATCTGTCGCAAAACTATCACTTTTATAATTTACGGCTCCATCAAATCCCAGCTCTTTCGTTAAATACTCAAGTTTTTCATCTGAACCAGCGATGCCAACAACCTTCGCACCTTTAATCTTAGCAATTTGTCCGACTACTGAACCAACTGCTCCAGCCGCTCCTGAAACGACTACCGTTTCACCTTCTTGAGGTTTACCAATATCAAGCAAACCAAAGTAAGCAGTTAAACCGGTCATTCCAAGAATCCCTAAATGAGTTGTGACCGGAGCCACCTTGGGATCAATCACGCGGATTTCTTTTTCGGTGACAACTGTGTATTCTGCCCAGTCGATATTCCCAACAACGACATCCCCTTGTTTGAAGGAATTCGATTTGGACTCAACAACTTCAGCAACAACGCCGCCAGTGATGACCTTATTCAATTCAAATGGAGCAATATATGATTTGGTATCTTGCATTCTGCCACGCATATATGGATCGACAGATAAATATAGTGTACGTACTAAAATCTCATTATCCTTTGGTGTGGGAACTTCACTCTCAACAAAGTTGAAATCCCCTTTCGATGGCATACCTTTTGGACGGTTTGCCAGGGTGATTATTTGTTGTTTAGTTTGTGTCATCATTGTTCCTCCTTGGTTTGAATACGTAATTTCGAAAAGAAGCGTATCACTGATGAAGTTTATAGGTCAAAGAATATGATTGGTTTTTGCTTCCATAACACTCTTATGTAGTCTTTCCTATAAACCCCAAACTTGCTACAGCCTATTATGTCCCATGTTTTTCATTTCAATATACGGTTCACTCCCAGAAAAATTTAACGGCCTTTCCCCGATTGGATACCGAGAAAAGGCCGCAGCTTAAAACTCTATTTTTATTGTCTGCTTGGCAGATGATCAACCTCCGCACTATCCCGATTTAAAAAATCAGCCTGGACAGTTTGTACTGCAATCATTGAGACTATGTTCGCCCATGAAAAAACTACTAGCTTAATGGATAGTCTACATCAATTTTGAAATAAACATCGTGGCAATTCCAAAGTAAATAAGTAACGAGAGGATATCATTTAGTGTTGTAATTAGCGGACCAGAAGCAACTGCAGGATCGATGTTGAATTTATATAATATCAAAGGAATAATGGTCCCAGCTAAAGTTCCGATAATTAGGGTCATCACTAACGAACTTCCAACCACTAATCCCAGAACGGGATTTCCCTGCCAAACATAAGCTATGATGGAAATCAATATTCCACAGGTAACGCCTATTATCAATCCAACTTTCAATTCCCGTATAATAAGTCTGGTCACGACTCCTTTATCAGTATCACTAGTGATTAGGCCCCTTACAACAACAGCTAAAGATTGTGTACCTGTATTTCCAGTCATCCCTGCGATCATCGGCATAAAGAAGGCAAGTGCAACAACTTTGGACAATGTTTCTTCAAAACCGCTTATAATGGTTCCAGACACCAATCCGATAAATAAAAGTAGAATAAGCCAGGGAAGCCGACGATATGCGGCCACGTGCGCCTTCGTATCAAAGTCTATAGCTTTACCGGATGCCGATAATTTTTCAATATCTTCATTCGCTTCCTTAATGACAACATCAATAATATCATCGACGGTTACAATTCCTAATAACTCATTATTTTTTTCAACTACAGGAATTGCTAAAAAATCATATCGCTCAATAACACGAGCTACCTCTTCTTGGTCTTCATAAGCAGTAACCGAGATAACCCGGCTATACATAATATCTTGAATTTTTTCAGATTCATCATTTATTATTAAATCCCGATATGAGACAACACCTACTAATTTTTTATCATTATCTATTACATAAAGATAATTGATCGTTTCCGAAAACTCCGCAAAGATTTTCAGTTTTTCAACTGATTCACGAACTGTATAATGTTGGGGGATCCAGACAAAACGGTTTGTCATTATTCGCCCGGCCGTTTCAGGGGGATAATTCATGATGTTTTGAACGATTTTTGATTCTTCTTGTTTCATGCCTGAAAGAAGTTCTTCAATTTTTTCAGGGGATAGGTCCTCTAACAATGAAGCTAGATCATCATTATCCATTAGATCCATTACATGACCGGATTTCTCTATTCCTAATTTACTAAGGATTTTTAATTGATGCACTTTCTCAACTTCTTGAATCAGTTCAGCGATTTGTTCTGAATCAAGTAACAACAGGAAACGTGTATGGTGTTTTTCTGGTAGCCCCTCAAAAATTCGCGCAATGTCATAAGGTTGGAGTTCTTCTAATATTGCTAAAAATTCATTCTTTTTTCCTTCTTTTAAAACTTTTATGATTTGTAAAGTCATTTGATCTTCGGTCAGGACTTTTTTCATCTTGTCACTCACTCCTTTTTAGGGGAGCAAAAAAATATTTCCCTTAAATACTAAGAGTAAAAAAAATATTTATTCCCCTTCCAAAATCTTGTTTTCATTCACGTGTATGTCGACGTGAATAGTTATCCAAATTCCTCACCCCCAGGAAAAAAATAAAAAAACCTCCATTACAAATGAAGGTGTTAAATACGGTATATATGCGTACATTGTCTGGATGACAAATACAACAGTCGTATAAGACTGAATGACAAATACAAGCATAAATCCAGTTCCTCCATTCGTAGAGCTTTAGCACTGTGTGGCATAGGACAAAGCCAGCTACATTAAAAACCACCTTATGTCGATGGTTTCTGTTGACCCATTGGCGTCTTTCGACATTTTTGGGCAGTAGCGTATCTCCTACACAGGAGCCTCACCTAACGAGGATATTTAATTTACACATCCACTCTAAAAGAGTTTCTTTTAGATGTCAATGTTTGATTCAAATAATTCTAATTTTGACCTAATATCCCGACATTTAAAAAGGTAACGTGAAAACAGCACCGACTTAGGCGCTCTCGATTAAGACGGTCTGTTCTCTTAATTAAAAAATCCCTCCACAATTGCCACCTTATTTAAAAAGGGACAATGGAAAAATAAACGCAACCACAAGGGAAAATATTGGAATTTGATATTAAAACTTACTTATAATGAAGACGGATATGAATGTCTGAAACAAAAAAACGTTACATGAAATTGTTTTTATCTCTAATTACTTTAGAAAGGAAATCGCTCGAATGAAAAAACTTTTGACGATTATATGTATTTTCGTAAGTACTTTTGTATTAATGGTAGGTTGCAGAACCAAGGAGGCGGTACAGGTGGAAGAGAATTCAAAGGAAGTGAGCTCATTGAAAGCTATTGAAGGCAGATGGGAGGGAGATATTAAAATTCCAAATCAACCACTTCCAATCATTGTTCATTTTACGAAGAAAGGTGGAACCATAAGTATTCCTGTACAAGGGTTGAACGAATTCCCCTTAACAAGTGTAAAGTTAAGTAAATCAGACTTGTTTTTTGATATGAAGATCCAAAATCAGCAAATAACGTTTGATGGTAAAGTAGATCAGAAAAGGATTTCAGGAACATTTGTTCAAAAAGGGCAAAAGTTCCCCTTTGAATTGGTCAAGAACTCCGATCAGGCAGTTGAAGAAAAAGAATCAGGTGAAATCGTGCAGGCCGACTTAAAGAACGGAACCATTAAAGGCCTTTTAGAAACACCAAAAAATGAAGGGCCTTTTCCTGTGATGATTTTAATTGCGGGTTCTGGTCCGACCGATAAAGATGGTAACACCATTGGAAATCCGGGAAAAAATAATAGTTTGAAAATGTTAGCCGAGAGTCTTGCAGAAAAAGGTATCGCAAGCATTAGATATGATAAGCGCGGAATTGGTGAAAATATGCAATTGGCAGGAAGAGAAGCGGACCTGAGATTTGAACAGTATATTGATGATGCAGCTGCCTGGATTCAATTTGCCAAAAAGGATGGCCGTTTTTCCAAAGTCGGCATCATCGGCCATAGCGAAGGCTCTTTAATAGGAATGGAAGCAGCTAAGAAAACAGAAACAGACATATTCATTTCATTGGCAGGTCCAGGCGAACCTATTGACCAGGTACTCATCAAACAGCTTGAAGAGCAACTGACACCGAAGTTATTAACGGAATCGAAAGATATACTGGCAAAGCTTAAACAAGGAAAACAAGTCGAGACTGTCAGTGCAGATTTGCAGAATGTATTCCGCCCTTCTGTTCAACCTTACATGATTTCTTGGATTCAATATAACCCGATAGAATCAGTAAAGGAACTGAATATCCCTGTTCTGATCGTAAACGGCAATAGAGACATTCAAGTGCCGGCAACTAACGCAAAAGCGTTACATACGGAAAAAAGCGATTCTGAATTACTTATACTCGAAAAGATGAATCATGTATTGAAAGAAGCCCCTGCAGATCGAGCGGGAAATTTAGCAACCTATACAAATCCTGAACTACCACTATCCACTGGTTTAATTAATGGAATCATAGAATTTTTAAACAAAAATGACTTTACCAGTAAAAATAACAATTAAGAGTCGTGTCTCCCCGGGTTTGCAAAGATCACCCAAATGATCCTCGTGCCCCAATATTAAGGTGAATATTCTTTTTAGGTTGTATCATCTTAGCCCTGGGTATCTCATATGTGTTTGTATTACTAAAAGAAATTAAGATCATTAAGAATTTGAATTGAATAGTTTATTGGATGAGTTAAAAACAAAAGGGTTCTATCTAAAAATTAAAACAAAGTAGATTGAAACGGAAGGTGCGAGACTCCTGCGGGAAAAGCGCGTCCAGGGGAGACCCCGCAGGCGCAAGCCGAGGAGGCTCCCGGACCGCCCGCGGAAAGCGAGTGCCCGGAGAGGAAATCGACGTTCAAATTGTACAAATCAAAAAAAAACTGTAGACAAAGGGCAGAATAATTCTGCCTTTTGTTTTTTATATTTTCTCCGAGCTACCCTGCCCCGCAGAAACCAGAAAAGCTCCCTCATATCGAATTTATGGTACAAGCGCTAGTAACTGTGAAGCAAATATTCGACTGATCCTTCATAAAGTACATACCAAAATCAGTTATTGGATTCCTAAAATACACGTGAAATATATTCTATCGAGGTAATAGAAATGACTTCAATCATTTACCTGAAGGTTCACCTGGTAAACAATCCTTTTTCAATAAAAACTTACATCCAGAAAAACAATGGCAGGTAATCTAACAAAGAGGAAGATTTTGTATAAAATCATTAGTATAATTGATGAAATTACAATAAGAAAGGAAAGATCACTATGAAGATGCTTATACATGCTTTAAATAAGAATACTACATGTATCCTTGAAATCATTTATCTGTATATACTGTTCTTTTTTTCAGAGCTACAAACCACTACTGCAAGCTTATTAAAAATAAAGTAAGAACTATGTAATTTAACCCTCTTGTATGAACTTATGTTAAAAAGACCCTCTAGTTCCCAAACATTCCATAACATTTTTTATTTCATCTTCATAATTAGAACTTTCAACAGTCATAACAGCCAGTTTGCACACTTTGTCTGTGTAAAATCCCTCAAGGGCGAAATGCAGATCGATATGCAGCTGAGCTCCTTTTTCAACAGGCAATGATTGTTCTATCTATCCTCCTACCGAGCTACCTTACTAGCCGTGAATGAAAAAGATCACTTGATAAGGATGTTCCTTACAAGTGAAAAACATAAGTTCACCAAAAAGGGACAAACTGTATTTGAAAAAAGAAAGGAGATGTGAGACATGACAAAAAAGTTCAATAAAGGCAGCGGTAACCAAAATTCACCGCAATTACACGGACAAACTCCTATTAGCGGGGACAACAGCAAAGGAAATAAAAGAAATAAAGATCAGAGCTCTAAATCAGAGTAAGTAAATGAAACAAACCGGTCATATTCAGACCGGTTGTTTTTTTGCAGATAATCTTCTTAGTTATTTGGCAGAAAGAGATTAAAAAGGACAATTCTCAAAGGTCCCCTTCAAAAAAGGGCGATCATTGAATTATCCTGTGTCCACTGGACCAACTTTGATTCCAAAAGCCCAATTCTTTAAAAGCGTTCCAAACTGTATATGGAGTGCTGCAAAACTGACCCCAGGAAAGTTTTAATTGGAAGGAATTCGTGTACATATTTATACCGGAAGTGAATGTAAAAAATCATGTTGCGTTAGCTATTTGATTCTTTTTGCATTAGATCTTCTGCTCTAGTGTTGATGTCTCCAAATCATCAGTATCTTGATGAGTATAAGTAAAGTTTTTTGTCATCAAACTGACCACCACTAAAACAACAATGTTAACAAATAGGGCGATAATACCCACATTCAGGTCTTTTATTGCTTGAGGAAGATAAGGAAACAGTTGTCCAATTTTTATATTCCCCAGTTCCATGATGGAAACTAGTACTCCTCCTGTTATTATCCCTGCAAATGCTCCATGTTTGGTTACAAAATTCTTTCTCATCAAACTTGCGAAAAAGGCAGGAGCAAGTTGTGTAATAAAATTATAGGCGATTAAAGCGAGACTAAAGAGGGTGTTTCCACCTTTAAAGGTCAAGTAAATCCCTACTAGAGAAATAAGCGGAACCAAATATTTTACCAGTTTTGCAATTTGATTTTCCGTTGCAGATGGAGTGAATACGCTGTATACATTTTTCGCAAGCAATGTTGATATAGACATCAACAGCATGGAACTTGGGACTAGAGCGGCTAACACGCCAGTACCACCGATTAAGCCTACAAACCATGGATCAAATTCTTGTTTAGAAAGCTGCAGCAAGATAAGGTCGGCGTCGCCGCCTTTTAATCCAGGCATCTGTAAGATCGCTGCAAACCCGACAAAAAAAGCAAACAATAAAATCAATTGGTACATTGGCATTAGGATTGCATTTTTTCGCAGTGCTTTCTCGCTAGAGGCAGCATAAATAGGAGAAAACCCGTGCGGCCACATATAAAATCCAATAGAGCTTAATACAACGGTCGAAATATACCATGAAACGCTCATTCCCTGATCTGGGAGTATGGTATAGTTCGGCTTTGCCTGTTCAACGGCCTCATACATAGGTTGAAGACCGCCATAATAATGAAGTGGGAAATAAACTCCTAAAAATACAACAACGCCAAGAATCAGAATATCCTTCAAAATAGCTGTCCTGGCAGAACCGTGAATACCGGAAACCATTACAAAAATGGTAACACCAATTGCTCCAACCCAAATGGCAGCTGTAGAAGAAATGACCCCATAGGATGTTGCAGAAACGATATATCCTAAACCCTTCAATTGCAGGACTAAGTAGCAGGTACAAGCTATAACACCTATTACAGCAACAAGCACACCAAGATATGGACTTTGATATTTTTTCACAAAAAAATCAGATTGGGAAACTAATTTGTGTTTCTTTGCATACCTCCAGATAGCAGGAAATGTCCAGTAGGAGATGACTGTAGCCAGACAGCCGTATGATACGATACTAAAGATGGAACCTCCGTCCCCATACGCTGATCCGCTTGCACCTAAAAAGGTAAAGGTAGTATACATTTCACCTGCGGATAAGAGGAAAATCAATAGGGCTCCCATTCCGCGACCTCCAACTGACCATTGTTCTAAGTTCATTTCTTTCCCTTTTTTAGCCTGGATACCAATCAAAACGGAAATGACGAAAAAAAACAGGATGAAAAAAACGGCAATGTTCATCTTGAATCTCCCTTCTGATTAGCAGGATCGAGTAGATAAATAATCCCCATTATACCTGTGGTCAGCACAGACCAAAGTACAATCCAAAAATGAAAAAATGGCATACCCAGAACATAGGGAGTTACTTTATTTGTAAACAAAGCGCCCACAATAAAGCCAAGAAACGGGATAATTCCGAGCCAATATATTTTTTTCAAACTCTTAACCCCCTAGTAAGTTAGATTTAACATTTTTAAAGTCCCATGAACAAATAACTTCACCCCATTTTGTAGAGCCTGTTCATCGACTGTAAATTTGGGATGATGGTGAGGATATATAATCCCTTTTTCTTCATTACGAGCTCCTATTCCAATATAAGATCCCGGAACTACTTTTTGAAAAGCAGAGAAGTCTTCACTTCCCATAATTGGCTTTGAAATTTCTCGACTTTCTTCACCAAATATTTCACAGACCGTTTCGTCCATCAACCGGGTAACTTCTTCATCATTAATGGTAGGAGCATAACCAAACTGATAATCGAATTCATAAGTAGCTCCATGCGCTTCAGTAATCCCTTTTACTATCCGTTCGATAAAATTCGGGATTTCTTCCCGCAGTTCCGGATTGAAGCTGCGAACTGATCCACCAATGCTTACCTTACTTGGAATAACATTAATCGCACTTCCCGCATGGAACTGAGTCACTGAAATCACCAGGGCTTCCTGGGCATCTCGATACCTCGAAACAATGTGCTGGAGATTTGATACAACCTGAGTTCCAATTGCTATGGGATCGACGGTAAGTTCAGGCTGTGAGGCGTGCCCCCCTTTACCCACCACAGTAATGTTAAAAGTATCAGCTCCAGCCATCACTGGACCGTAACCCAAACTAATTTTCCCTAAAGGAAGAGTCGACAAGAGATGGGATCCAATGATCATATCCACCCCATCCAGCACACCGGCTCTCACCATTTCTTGAGCTCCACCGGGCGGCAGTTCCTCAGCATGTTGAAATAAAAAGCGCACCTCCCCTTTAATTTGATCCTTTAACTGTGTAAGAATTTTTGCTGTGCCAAGCAGCATCGCCGTATGCCCATCATGTCCGCAAGCATGCATAACTCCTGAATTCTGTGACACAAAGTCAAAATCATTCTCTTCTACAATTGGAAGCGCATCCATATCTGCCCGCAGTGCAATAACCTTCCCAGGCTGCTGACCAATCAAACGGGCCATAATACTCGTTTTTGTCGGACGTGAAATTTCCAATTCACCAAAAGTTTGCAGCGTTTCATAAACAAATTGTGCTGTTTTTTCCTCCTGAAAAGAAAGCTCCGGATACTTATGTAAATATCTTCTCCAAGCAATCACTTCATCTTTAACAGCCTCGATCAAATCATGAATCATTATCGTTTGAGACATCCACTACAACTCCTTTTTCATTAAACTTACATAACATTTCTTAATTTAGGATAGTTTAAGGAAAAAATTCCTTAAATAGAGTATAATCTCACACGGTCTTTATTACAATATTTTTTGAAAATTCCAAACTATTTTTTCACACTAAAAAAGCACCCAAATTATGGGTGCCTGTAATTCATAATAATTGATAAATTTTACTCGGTCTTCCACGGGTGGCATTAGCCTCTTCACCAACGCATTGTGCCAACTCAACTTCGCACATATCCGCAACAATACGCCGTACATTCCGCTCTGTCATCTCAAGATGTGTCGCTATGTCCTTTGTAGTAAAATCACTCCAGCCCATTCTTTGAACAAGAGCCGATATCTTCTTATACGTTTTAACACTGATATTTCCGTTTTTCAACTTTTCTATAAGGGGTTTATTGTGGGTACGGGTATCATATTGCAGTTCTTTCTTTTTGCCTGGTGATTCGATAATTTTTCCATCATCTTGAATAATCACAATTTCTCGCTTCTTCATCTCTTTTGAATGTTGAATAGCACGAAAAGCATTGATTTCCGCCGAATAGGCAGTCTCACCGAAGCCAATTCCGACGGCAACGGTTGTATCTGCTTCAAAAGCCAATTTTTGAATGGTATCTTCGAGGGTAATGATTTCTCGTTCAATTGCGCCGCGAGAACTAAAAATCATGTATCTTCCATTCCCTTTCTCTGAAAAGGAACCATTTATTTTTTCTCCAAGTTGAATCAACATTTCTTTTAGCCGTAGCTCCAAGTATTGTAAATGATAAGGAGTTTTCATTTCCTCTGCAACTTTGTTAAAATATTCGACTTCAATGATTTCAACTCCGATTTGTGTATCCTTAAAGTAGGAAGTCTTTACTTTTTCAGAAAGAATTCGAAGCGTTTGCCTCACTTCCATCTTACTCATCGACATTCGGTAAGCTGGAATGCCATATTCCCTTAAAGCTTCACACACGGAAGGAAAACAAGAAAATGCTCCTTCTGTCTTTCCCGTATTCCATAAATCCAAGTGAAAATGTACCAATTCATCCGTATCAACATCTGTCTCAAACACTTTCGTATAAATCTTTTTGGTTTTTATATTCAACTGTGACAAAGCTTCCTCACTTATATTATTTGAGGACATAGTATCGATACTTAGATGCTCAATGATTTTCCCTTGTTCGTAGATCATCTCTAAAAAAGATTTATAAAAACCTGATTCCGTGGCAGGAACATGGACCATCATTTTATCTGTACCTAATGTTTTTTTTGCAATTTCATAGGGAAGTGGACCAGAAAAAAGCCATGCATGTACGTGAGATTCATGTTCCTTTACAATATTCTCCACCTCTTCGGTCTTTACATAGGGCAATGAGATGAATTCCAACTCATGTTTATATTCTTCTGCCAAAACTAAAATTTGTTCTATAGAAGTTTTTAGACCGACAAGTCCGATTTTATACATCCAGTAATCGACTTCCTTTACCATCTGTAATAGATTCATTGTTCTTTCTAGAATATCCTGGTTTAATCCAAGTCATGATATCGTAATCCTAATTTTTCTGCTGTCTAAATATTGCTCAATTTGTATGAGCCCTGGTTATTATTTCTTTTGTTACTCTTGATCATATCAGCAGAAAAAAGAAAAGAGTGGTAGCGATGGTATAATATATAGTTGTATTCATACCCACGCCAAATTTTTTCTCTTATGTATCATTTTATCATGCAACATGAAGGAAAAATACGTTGTATAAGCTTTTAATGAGAGGTTTACAAGTCAGCTTTCTATATAGTTCGTTGCAAATCAACGTTTACTTTCCCTAAATTGAATAACGATATTACTATCATTTATAACTGTTCTGGTATTTTTACATATACGAATGATAGAGGAACATCTTTTTGATATTGCACCATAAGAAAAAGAGCTGATTTTCAGCTCTCTAGGTTAAAATAAAGTTTAAATGACTAGATCCAGATAATCAAACTCATTACTAATGAGAATCCCCTTCAAAACTTTCACCATAAATCGATTGCATTTACATGATAATAAGAAGGTCGAGGTGTTACTTCTTTAACATATATATTTTACGAGGTCTTCCCCGAGGTGATTGAAGTTCTTCTCCTTTGTACTCCACTAAACCGCTTTCACTCAAACTACTCATAATTCTCTGGGCATTTCGAACGGTCATGGATAAATGAGAAGCTAAGTCTGAGGAGGTGAAGCCGTCCCAGCCCATACGATCAACCAATGCTTCTATCTTTTTATACGTTTTTATACTAATGTTAGCCTGATTCAATTTATCCAGCAGTTCTTTATCATTAGAACGGAAGGTATATGCCAATTGTTCTTCTTGACCTACGGATTCAATCATTACACCATCTTCTTGGATAACAACAATTCCGGAACTGTCTTGCTTCTTCGAATGACGGATTGCCTTGCGGGCATTGATTTCTGCCGATGCAGCCGTCTCGCCAAAACCAATACCCACTGCAACTGAGACATCCATTTCAAGGGCCAGTAATTGAACAGTACTTTGCAAGCTGCCAATTTCCCGTTCAATTGCCTTGCGTGAACTAAATATTTGATAGCGGCCGTTTCCATTTTCTATGAGTGATCCATCTAATTTTTCGCAAAATGAAAGCAAGGTTTGTTTAATTTTCAGCTCCAAATGTTGAAGATGATAACGAATATTAACCTCGTCCACAAATTGATCAAACTGATCAATTTCAATAATCTCTACACCTATCTGACTATCTTTAAAATAGGTGCTTTTTGCTTTTTCAATCAAAATCTTGACCGCTTGCCGAATTTCCATCTTTGTCATATTTATTTTGTAGACAGCAACATTTTCTTTTTTCAAGGCCTCATATACAGATTGTAAAACGGTTAGGACAGCATGTATCTCCCCTTCCCTCCATAACTGAAGATGAAATTGAACAATTTCTTGATAATCATATTGTTCATCAAATGTTTTTACATAAATATGTTCGGTGGAAATCCCTAGCTCTTGCAGTGACTCATGCAGAAAAAAGTCTTCCAATCGAATCATATCGATGGATAACTTATCGAAAAAATGTTTTTGATCTGCAGACATTTGTAATAAACATCTATATAAACTAGATCCTACGGGAGGACAATATGTAAAATTGGCCTCTGAATCCAACATTCCTTTTGCTATTCTATAAGGAACTGGTCCAGAGAAAAACCAACCATTTACTGTACTTTGGTGTTTCTTTATAATGTCCGTTACCTCACGTGCATCTTCATATGGAAAATCAATAAAATCTATTTCATGTTCAAATTCATTAGTAACATCCCGAATTTTCTTTATAGATGAAAGTGGACCTACAACCCCAATTTTATACAAGTTTATTTAACCCCCTACATCATACTATTAGTTTTATTATATCAAAATAACCACCCCTATCAGGGAATAAAAATGAGAGCCAAATATAAAAGCATGTAAAGCACCGTTTGACATTAATAAACGGTGCTGCTTAATATGCTTTCCTATCTATCGTGAGTTCAAGAGTGGCAGGACTTTTTGACTCAAAGGTTTCGAATCCTATCGTTTCTTTAACAATAATTACCAGAAAATAATTTCTCTTTTTTCTGAAAATTTTATTGAAATAGATTATTCTTAATTATATAATACATTTAACGAAAATAGCGTTAAATATTCGTTAATTAAAAATCAGTATATTGGAAGGAATTAATGAAGTTCTCAAAGGATGAAAGACGGTAATTTGAGTTTAAGGCATGTTTAGAGAAAAAGTTTATAAATGGAATGGTGCAAAACGCACAAACTACAAATGGAAGAAGGTTTAGGAGGAGAATGTAATGGAACAAAAAGTAATTAAAGATACAACTAATCTTCAAAATCATAAAACGGGTGGTTTTTTCAATCGAGTAGAGCGAATAGGAAACAAAATCCCCCACCCCTTTATCTTATTTATTTATATGATTGCTTTTTTATTTGTTGTAACCGCTCTCTTATCAGTTTTCCATGTTTCGGCATCGGATCCCATAAGTGGAGAGAGAGTGGAAGTTCAAAACCTCTTAAGCCGTGAAGGCATCCAATGGATTTTGCCGAATATGATTAAAAACTTTTCCGGCTTTTTACCACTGGGATCTATTTTAGCTCTTATGCTAGGAGTAGGATTAGCAGAAAAAGTTGGATTGTTAGAAGTTTTGATTCGGAAAATGTCGTTAAAAGTCTCAGGGAAATACGCTAGTTATTTAGTTGTATTTGTTGCCTTTTTTAGTCATGTTTCTTCTGATGCAGCGCTTGTTATTATGCCTCCCCTTGGTGCTCTAATTTTCCTTGCTGTGGGACGGCACCCTGTTGCTGGGTTGCTTGCTGCCATCGCTGGGGTTGGTTCAGGTTTCACTGCCAACTTATTAATCGTCACAACAGATGTCCTGCTTTCAGGAATTAGTTCGGAAGTAGCGAAAGGCATGAATGGAAATTTGACCGTTAATGTTACTGATAACTGGTTCTTTATGGCGACTTCCGTTCTCGTACTCACGGTAGTTATATCCTTGATTACAGATAAATTTGTCGAGCCGCGCTTAGGAAAGTATGAAGGTAGCGGTCAGCATAAGAAATTGGAGCAATTAACGAAGCAACAAAACAAAGCACTCCTGGCTACAGGTATTTCAGCATTGATTTTTATTGCTGTTATGGCCGTTCTAGTCGTTCCAGAAGGAGCTCTATTACGAAATCCAGAAACTGGAGCGATTCTCCCCTCGCCATTCATGTCTGGAATTGTCGCAATCATCTTACTCTTCTTTTTTACAGTTTCTATTACTTATGGAGTTAAGGTGGGAGCGATTAAGAAACAAAATGACATTCCGGAATTATTAGTAGACCCAATTAAAGGAATGGCCGGATTCATTATCATGGTTTTCCCGCTTTCCCAGTTTGTCGCTTGCTTTAACTGGAGTAATATGGGTAAATTTTTGGCTTTATCCATCACAGATCTCTTGGAACAGCTAAACATAGAAGGTGCACCTGTCCTAATTGGGCTAATGTTCTTATCTGGACTTCTTTCAATGTTCATTGCCAGCGGATCTGCAATATGGTCTATATTGGCACCCGTTTTTGTCCCAATGTTCATGGTATTAGGCTATCATCCTGCCTTCGCCCAAATGTTGTTCAGGGTAGCAGATTCATCTGTACTGCCATTGGCTCCTGTATCTCCATTTGTCCCACTATTCTTAAGTTTCTTACAAGAGTATCGAAAAGATGCAAAACTAGGAACTTATTATTCTCTTATATTGCCTTATCCGATTATCATCTTCATCATTTGGACGCTATTGGTAGTTGTTTGGTATTTCCTTGGCCTCCCAATTGGTCCCGGAGTATATCCGAAATTACCGTAATTTAAAAATCTCAAGCGCCTCGCATGCCCCTTAAGCGACTTGAGGGGCTGTGCTGCTTGGTCTAAACAACAAATCGTATTATATGAATTATCATCAAATAAATTAGGAGTGAAACGAATTGGATATTATTTCTTTAAGACGTGATCTTCATCAACATCCAGAAGTTGGCTTTACGGAATTTCGAACTGCTTCAAAGGTAGTAGAAGCACTAACTTCTCTGAAATATAACGTGATATTTGGCAAAGATGCTTTAGATGGTGATTCTCGCCGTGGAGTCCCCCCTATAGAAGTATTAGAGGAAACATTTAATAGAGCATTACAAGATGGCGCCAATCCAAAAATCCTCCAAGAAATGGAGGGCGGATATACTGCCGTCATCGGTATATTAAAAGGTAAAACTGATGGCCCAACTGTCGCTTTCCGATTTGATATGGATGCATTGCCTGTTACGGAAAGTACTGATTCTGACCACTTCCCACAAATAAACGGTTTTCGTTCCAAATATGAGGGCAATATGCATGCCTGTGCACACGATGGCCATACGGCAATTGGCTTAGGGCTTGCTGAAAAATTAGCGGATGGCAATTTCGCAGGAACGGTAAAGCTTATTTTTCAACCAGCTGAAGAAGGTGTACGTGGTGCCTATTCAATTGTACAAAAAGGAATTTTGGATGATGTGGATCATATATATTGTCTGCACCTTGGCACAGATGTCCCTCTGGGAGAATTTCACGGTGGGTCTTCCGGCTTTTTAGCAAGTACGAAAATGACTGCCCATTTTCATGGGGTATCTTCTCATGCAGGTGCTTCTCCTGAAAAAGGTAAAAATGCATTATTAGGAGCAGCCACCGCATTGTTAAATATTCATGCCATTCCAAGATTCAGTTCAGGCTCTACCCGCGTGAACGTAGGTGTTCTTAATGGAGGAACAGCCGCTAATATTATTCCAGCGCATGCAGAAATGATCATTGAAACCCGTTCTGTATCCGAAGAAACAAATGCTGAAGTGGAGCAACGTGTTCGAAATATCGTGGCTCATAGTGCAGGTATGCATGAGCTTGAACATGAAATTGAAATTATAGGTCAAGCAATTACGATTCGTTGTGATCAAGAACTTATCGAACTGGCCATGGAAGAAGCCAGGAATGTAGAAGGTTTTTCAACAATAAAAGCTTGCAGGGAATCCGGTTCTGCTGGTAGCGAAGATGCAAGTTTTATGATTCGAAGAGTACAGGATAATGGCGGAAAAGGGACATATATGATTATCGGGACTGATATTCCTGCACCACATCACCACCCTAAATTTGATATTCAAGAAGAGGTTTTACCAAGGTGTGCAGAACTTTTGAATCTAATTGCAAGACGCCTATTAAAATAATTCTTCAGAATATATATAGGAAGGAAAGAGTGTAAAATGACAGATGTAAATAGATTATCGGAAATCATTGAACAAAAAAAAGAAAAATTCATTGAAGTCAGTGATCGTATATGGAATTTTGCTGAAACACGCTTTGAAGAGTATCAATCTGCTGAATTGCTATGCAGCACCTTAGAGAACGAAGGATTTTCTGTTGAAAAAGGTGTTGGAAACATAGAAACGGCATTCATTGGCAGCTTTGGAACTGGTAAACCCGTTGTGGCAATCATGGGGGAATTTGATGCGCTGTCAGGAATGAGTCAAAAAAAAGCTACAGCTAAACAAGAGCCAATAGTACAAGGTGAAAATGGCCATGGATGTGGCCACAATTTACTTGGTACGGGATCTTTAGCTGCAGCTGTTGCAGTGAAGGATTATATGAAAGAGAATCATATAAATGGGACAGTTCGTTATTATGGATGTCCTGGAGAAGAAGGCGGATCAGGCAAAACCTTCATGGTCAGAGAAGGTTTGTTCGATGACGTTGATTTTGCATTTTGTTGGCATCCACTGGATGTTAACGGCGTTATGTCGATGGATTCGCTTTCAAATTTCCAAGTGTATTATAAATTTAAAGGGAAAAGCTCCCACGCAGCAGCATCACCACATTTGGGACGGAGTGCTTTAGATGCGGTAGAACTTATGAATGTTGGTGTGAACTATTTAAGAGAGCATATCATCCAAGAAGCAAGAGTCCATTATGCAATAACGAATTCAGGTGGATTATCGCCTAATGTTGTCCAACAAGATGCAGAAGTTCTTTATTTATTACGAGCTCCAGAAGTTTCACAAGTTCAAGATATTTACTTGAGAGTTTGTAATATTGCTAAAGGAGCTGCCCTTATGACAGGAACTGAATTAGAAATCGTTTTCGACAAAGCCTGTTCCAATGTTATCCAAAACAATGTGCTAGAATCCGTCATGTACAAGAATTTTCAAGAATTAGGTATTCCACAACACGATGATAAGGAAAAACAGCTTGCCAAAGAAGTCCGCGCCACCTTAACCGAACAAGAAAGGAACAGTACAATCAATCCTTTTAAAGATAATCAAGATGATGCATTGGCAAATTGGTTAGAACCCATCGAGGGCCTCCAAGCGCCATTAACAGGTTCCTCGGATGTGGGAGATGTTAGTTGGATTGTTCCTACTGCCCAATGCACAACAGCTTGTTTTGTTCTTGGGTCACCTTTGCATAGCTGGCAGTGGGTTACACTAGGATCAACATCCATTGCCCATAAAGGAATGCTTCATGCTGGCAAGGTTATTGCGGCAACTGCAGTAGAAGTGCTTCAAAATCCAGAATTAGTTGAAAAGGCAAAAACGGAGCTAAAAGAACGATTACAAGGGAAAAGCTATATCTCCCCTATTCCGCAAGATGTAAAGCCTTTAGTTAAAAGATGATAGACTAGATTAGTGGGTTACCGTAATCGCCCCTTGCATATACGGCCATTTAGTTCATGGTATAAAAAGGGATCTTCGATTGGAAGATCCCTTTTCCGTTTGGTCTTTATATTAATTCCAAATTTTTGTTAAGAGCAGTTTCTAACATCTCTAAGTGTCATTAAAATTAAGTGGTAAAAAAGCTTATTCCATCACATTCAACAGATATCCTTCAATTTCGTGCTTGCTTTTTAAAATAACTATTAGCTTTTCAGGGTCACTCTTTTGAAGATCGGCAAATCTGGCTTTCATTTCTTTCTTGCGAGGAAAATAGGTGGTCATGATAAATTTAATAAACTGCCAGTCTAATTTTTCATTGCAGCCTTTGCCCATATCCGGCCTTGTTTTACCTATATTAGACAACCAACGTTTTATAACCCGGTAAAGGCAAACACGGAGAGGAAGTTCTAAATAAATAATCGTATCGGCAAGCTCCGAACGTAAATTAAAAGAATTACTATAGTTGCCCTCCATTATCCACTTGTCATGACTTAATACCTTCTTCTGGGCAGAAATAAAAGCCTCTAAAGGAGCCTCCACCCAGCCAGGCCTCCAGTAGAATGTATCCAAATGATATACTTCGATATTCAAATGATCTCCAAGCCTTCTTGCAAAAGTAGATTTTCCGACACCCGCGGACACTCCGATAACCATGATACGTTCCATTGATATACCATCCACTCTCCCCTTTTATGTTCATAAGAAAAGGCGACCCTTCTTGAAGAAGAATCGCATCAGTTTTAGAAAATGAAGTATGGTTGCTGCGGCGTCCTGTCAAAGAACAAGCCAGCCTTACATTTTATCTCTATTAAATCAGATGCCCTAAATGTTTCTTTACCTCGTAATCAACAAGTTTTTCATCTTTCTTAATTCGTGCCAGATAATCCGGGTTGGCTATAAGCGGACGGCCAATCGCCGCAACGTCAATGATGCCTTTTTCCAGTGCTGCTTCTGCTGTTTCAGGATCAAGCCCGCCCACACCGACTATGATTCCATCCCAGTGGCTGCGTACCAATTCATGCATGGTCAATCCTCTTGCAATCGGTTTGGTAAATTCCATCGTGGATGGGTGAATCATTTTGACTCCTGTTTCATTGAACGCTTCAATAAATGTTTGGATCGCTTTTTCAGGGTCTTCCCACATGTAAGACGGCTGGTCAATTTTCAAAGCCGAGAAACGAATAAGGGTACGTTCCACTCCAATCGCATCAATAACTGCTTTTAGCACTTCCTTCATAAATGTCAGACGCTGTTTTAAATCACCACCGTACCGATCGGTCCTTTCATTGGAGGTGTCAGAATTGAACTGGTCTATTAAGTAGCCATGTGCACCATGAATTTCAACGCCGTCAAAACCAGCAACCATTGCATTCTTTGCAGCTTGTTTATATTGGTTCACAACTTCTGCAATATCCGTCTCTGTCATTTCTTCAGGAGTGTCAAAAGGTTTGCCGAATCGTGAAACCTTACCTTCTGCAGCGATAGGTGACGGAGCCTGCGGAGGAAGTCCTCCTGCAATTTCATGGTGACTTGCACGGCCCACATGCCAGATTTGCGCAATAATCGTTCCGCCTTCAGCGTGTACTGCTTCCGTTACTTTTTTCCAGCCGTTGATTTGCTCTTGAGTATATATACCGGGAACTCCAGGATTGCCCTTTGCTCTTGGTGAAATCACTACACCTTCAGTAATGATAAGTCCGATTCCATCTTGAGCCCGTTTTCGGTAATATTCTACGGTCAGGTCATTCACAACACCAGTTTCGTTATCGGCAAACGAACGTGTCATAGGAGCCATAGCCGTTCTTGTTTTTAAGTTCCATGCACCTATTGTTACAGGTTCAAACATTTTGGTTTTTATTGTTTTCATATAAGTTCCTCCCGTTAACCGCTTTACCTGAGCTAAATTTTAGTAACTTTCATTGTGTAAGATTATCCGATAAGTGGTTAATTTTCAAATAATTCACTCTGATTTTAGCGCTTTTGATAAAATATGGTAATAAAGACCAATGAAAAAGCCAGACAGAGAAAATTACTTTCCCTGCTGGCTAATTTATTTTTCTTCATTAATATCTTATCAGTCTCGTGCTCTTCTGATAAAAAAAGACACGATCAAACCAATGATTGCAAGGACAAGACCGAAAATAAAGGCATCTTGAACGCCTGCAGTCAATGAACCGCTAATGGCAGATGGATCGAACGGATCTTCTGCATTTGCCATATAATTTTTTTGGGATGCTGACATGATTGTAATGGCAACGGTTGTACCGATAGCCCCTGATACTTGTTGCAATGTATTCATTAGAGCAGTTCCATCCGGATAAAGATTTTTCGGCAGTTGATTCAGCCCATTTGTCTGGGCCGGCATCATGACCATCGAAACACCAATCATAAGGAGGGAATGCATGACGACTACCATAATGATCGTCGTTTCAGTCGTTACGTTCGTCAAGGTCCATAACATGACAATCATGATAATGAAGCCAGGGATCACTAACCCTCTTGGCCCGAACTTATCAAAAATGCGCCCCGTAACCGGAGACATGATACCATTAAGCACTCCACCCGGTAATAGTACCAGCCCAGCAGAAAATGCAGCTAATGCAAGCCCGGTTTGCAGGTATAGCGGTAAGAGAATCATTGATGACATGATGATCATGAAGGTGATGAAGACGGTTATTAAACCAAATGTGAACATCGGGTATTTAAAAACGCGCAAGTCAATCATCGGTTTATCCATGTTGAATTGTCTTACAGCAAACAGGAAGAGCGCTATAAGTCCGACAATGATAGAGGAAAGAACTATCGCATTGCTCCATCCTTGTTCTCCGACAATGCTAAAGCCATAAACAATTCCGCCAAAACCAATGGTTGATAAAATAATGGATGGTACGTCAATTTTAGGTTTGGTGATTATTGAAACGTTTTGCATATACTTGAGACCGAATAGTAAAGCGATCACAAAGAACGGCAAAGACACCCAGAAAATGTAATTCCACTTCAGGTTTTCAATAATCAAACCTGAAACTGTCGGCCCGATTGCTGGGGCAAACATGATCACCAGCCCCATCAATCCCATCGTCGCTCCCCTTTTATGAATAGGGAAAATCAATAAAATGGTATTGAACATGAGAGGCAATAAAAGACCCGTTCCGATTGCCTGGATGACACGGGCTAGCATCAAGATGCCGAACCCAGGTGCAATTGCTGCAATGAGCGTCCCAATGATGGAGAATACCATTGAGGCAATGAATAATTGACGAGTATTGAACCACTGAATCAAGAGTCCCGAAACGGGAACCAATATCCCCAATGTTAATAGGTAACCCGTTGTCAGCCATTGCACGGTGGAAGGACTAACATTGAACTCTTGTATTAGATCACCCAGAGCCATGTTTAATGCCGTCTCACTGAATAACCCAATGAACCCTGCAATTAAAAATGCAATTAAAATGGGAGTCGTTCTAATGACTGGTTTTTGTTGCTGTGTTGCATCTGTAGACATAAAATATTTCCTCCAATTACTAACTGTTCGACCTAAGCTTAAGATAATTTTTCCGCATGACTTATTTATTTATCAGCAATAATGGTATCTGTTCGGCAATGGCTTGGAGAGGTTCCCCGCTTTTGGCCGTTAAGGATAAAAGGATACCTCCTTCAATCAAAGCATTAATTACGATACTCAATTCTTTTGCCCGTTTCTCACTGAATTCCGCCTCGAGTAATTTCTTCACATATATGGATTGCCAATCTTCTATCGCTTCTTGGCAGGCCGTTCTTATCTGCTCACTCGTCGTATATGTTTCCGCTGCAATCGTTCCGATTGGCAGTCCTAATAGATTTTCACTATCCCCAAATACCTCGGATAATTGAAAAATATGAGCCTGAATGGCTTTGATGGGGTCATCGATTTCATCAAAGCCCCGTTGAATTTCATCTATCACGAATTCTTTAGTATGAATTATCGCCTCTATCGCCAATTCTTCTTTGCCTTTCGGAAAATAATGATACAGAGAACCTTTTGGGATTCCACTTTCCTCAATAATGTCTTTAAGCCCTACACCATAATATCCACGTATTCGAAAAAGTCGGGAAGCAGCTTCAATAAGAATGTCTTTAGAGTTTCGTTTCTCTGCCATAGCTGGATCACTCCTTGAATTATATCAACCGGTCTATTAGAGACTATACTTGTATATCATTGTTTTGTCAAAGATGATACTTATGTATGCATTGAATATGCGATTAAAACTCATTGAAAACAAAAAAGAACACCTCCTAATGGTGTTCTCTGCAAGTTTAAAAAATCGAGAAAATCAATACCTTCTTAAACAACCCGGCATTTTTTAAAACGCTTCCATTATTAATCAAACACATCGTCCTGGCTCAATATCTTCAAGGATTCTTGTCATGATTTTTGAAATCAAGAATAGCAATTACAAACATGCCAAAGCTTAGCATCAGGGAAATAACTTCGAAAGTACCCATTCATACATCGCCTCCTTATATCCAGCTTTTCCTGATCAGAGATTGTCCTATACAAGAAAACATAAAGTACTGGCTTTTCAATGGTATATGCATTAATAATAAAAAAGAGCAACCCCAGTAAGAGGTGCTCACGTAGTAATCATATTCCTTGGAATCAAAAGTACATATTTATTGGAACGACTTCAATCTAAACTCTTTATTGACAATAAGCTCTTGATTTCCGCTTCTGTTATCGAGTGTTTTTTGAGCCACATCATATACACTCATACACTTTGCTCCTGTTATAGAATGAGTTTATTATGTTGGTCCAAAGTTAAAGTTTAAGTTTAAGTCATTACTTACCTTTTAATAAGGCCGAACAACTTTTCCATATTTTTTCTTCTTTCTGCTCTCGCTTGGATGGCCTGATCAATGGTAACTGTGATAAAGTGACATTTCGATAAAGGTCTAGATTGAGAAATTAAATCTAAATCTTGGCTTATGACGGTGCCTATTGTGACAAAACCACCACCTGTCATTGCATCATTATGTAAAACAATCAGTTCTTCCTCATTTGTAAACATAACAGATCCTATAGGATACGCAAAATCAACTACATTCGAAAAACTAGTTCCTGCACCGAATGGTGGGTATTGCTCAGTAAATGTCACACTTGGGCCAGTATATCGGTAAGCGACCCGGTTGGATTCATGCGAAACGATCCATTCCGAATTGAGAAAAGTTTTTAACCCCTGATCGCTCAACAAGTAACCTGATAACCCCATCGTGACACGTAATTCTTGAAAGTCATTAAAGGTTGGGACGAATTCTAGTGGAACAGATTTACCAACCTGCTTTGAAGCTCCCGGCAGTGGCTCATTAATCTGTATTCTATCGCCTACAGCTAACTTTCTGCCATCAAAGCCCCCAATCTGGCTTAGTTCATAGGTTGATTTACTACCTAAAACATCTTGAACCTTTATGCCACCAGAGATACTTAAATAGCTTTTCACCCCCTGTTGGCAAGCTTTTATCGTTAAGATGTCTCCTTCTTTTACTTTATGGGCTTCCCAGAAAGATAATCGATGGTGATTTAAGTATGCTTCCATTGGAGCACCTGTGAGGGCGATAATTAGATTTCTATGAATTTCAAACTTTCCCCCTAATAATGTCATCTCAAGTGATGCAAATTCAGCTGGATTTCCTACTAGTAGGTTTCCGATAATAAATGAATATTTATCAGCTGCTCCTGATGGCGGTACACCCAGATGATACTTTCCGACGCGTCCCATGTCCTGTACCGTGTTCCATAACCCAGGCTCCTTAATTTCTATCATTTAAAAACCCTCCATGAGCTCATCGATATACTTTTTTCCTTTTTGTACATATTCAAGTGGCGAAAGATCAATTTCTTTTACTTTATTAATATACGTTCCAGTACTTACATTGCTTTCGATCTCATTATATTCAGATTCCTTAACAGGACGATACTTCCATATATCTCCGGGTCTTGCCAAAAAGGAAGTCTCTTCTAAAGGGTTTATTTTATCTACTAAAGGGATAGCTGATCGTCCTATTAGTTGATAGCTGCCTGGTCCATTGACTGGATAAATCACATTGAATGCACCACCTATACCAATGCTTCTTTCCGGCGTTTCTGTACGGGGACTATTATATTTTGGTGCTTGAATGATCTCATTTGGCTTTAATCCAAGCGGAAAATGCCAACCCGTTCCAGGCAGAAATCCAACCATCGTAATTAAATAGGGTGTATCTGAATGTGTTTTAATAAATGATTCTTTGTCTGTAAACCCATTTACTTTCATCACATATTCAAAATCTGTTAAGTCAGGGGCCGGGTGTCTGCTCTTAAAACGCAGGGAATATTCTCTTGACACTGGATCGTCGTACCATGCTGGAATTTCTACTATTCGTACTGATAAATTTAATTTTTCAGGATTACTTTTCGTTAAATCTATTTCTTTTAAATAGTCCAATAAATCTCTTGCTGAGACGATGTCCGGATTATAACGAACTAAATAGGAGGCATTGGATGAAACAATATCAATAATGCCTGGAATTTCTCTTTTTCTCAGCTCCTCAGTCACCGCAATTGCTTTAAAGTTACTCTCAATTCTCATTTCACGAGAAATTTCAGCATAAATGTATTCGTCTCCTCCGAAATTAAAATGAGTTTCAGGTAAATTAAACAATAATTGTCGCCCCCTTTGTTATTTCAGCTTTTTTATCCGCCTGCTTATTGTCGCAGGACTAACACCTAGTACCTTAGATAATTTATCGGCAGTGCCGTATTTTTGCATCCCTCTTTGAATAAGTTGAGTTTCTAATTCTTCTACCGCTTCTTTAAGCGGCATTAATTCTAAAACTAATAGTTGTTTTTTCCTTTTTTGAACTTCCCCGTACAAAAATTTCAATGCATGCTCCCGTTTAATCCATTCTCCCTCGCCCAATAATGTTAAGCGCTCCACTATATTTTGAAGCTCCCTTACATTTCCCGGCCATGAATATGTCTCTAGAACTTCAATGGCTTCTGGGGTGAAACTTTTCTTGATATCATACATTTTTTTAAATTGTTCCAAAAAATAAATGGCGAGGGGAAAGATATCATCTTTTCGTTCACGTAATGGCGGAATACTGAATGGAATAACATATAATCGGTAGTATAAATCCTCCCTGAATTCACCTTGGTTCACCAACTCTCGTAAGTCCTTATTGGTTGCTGTTATAATCCGAACATCTACAGGTCTCGGATGGGTCCCGCCAATTCTAGTCACTTCTCGTTCCTGCAACACACGTAATAGCTTCACTTGCATATTTAAAGGAAGTTCACCAATTTCATCGAGAAAAAGCGTGCTGTTATTAGCAATTTCAAACAACCCTGCTTTCCCATTTTTATCTGCACCAGTAAATGCCCCTTTTTCATAACCGAACAATTCACTTTCAATTAGATTCTCTGGAATAGCACCGCAGTTAATCCGGACTAGCTGCTGGTTACTCCGAGGACTGGCTGAATGAATTTGGTGGACAAATACTTCTTTCCCAACACCGGATTCACCTTCCAGTAGAATAGTCGAATTAAATTGGGCTACTCGCTTTATCTCTACTACTAAGCGCTCAATTGTTTTCGAACGATAAACAAGTTGTTTATTGTTAAAATCATCATGATCTTGTAGAGTTTGAGAACTTTCGTCCGACTGATAATGAATTGAGGGACTTTCTTGTGTAATATCCCTTGAAAGTACAACTACTTTTTCTAATTTCCCTTCATGGTACACCGGGGTAGCGACAGACCAGACTCTACTTTTTCCCATAGAATCCTGAATCGATGTAACCTTTTTCTTTTGTTTTTGACATAGTTCAAAAACATTAGGCTGAAAAATGTTCTTTCTTGTAAACTCACTTATATGCTTACCAATTATGTTTTCTGGATTTTCCACTTTCCAAAAATCGTTAAGAAACATTCCCGCTACTCGAATGATTTTTCCGCTTTCGTCAATGACGAGAATTTGTTCCTGGGAAGAAGCATATACCGTTTGTAAATCAGAATTCAGATTTCGTACAAAGTCTAATTCTTTAACAGAATCCTCGAAAACTTCACGCGAGAAAAAAATATGAATGAGTCCTTTTATTTTATCTTCCATTTTTAAAGGGTAAAAATTCCCAACTGTGTATTTAAAATTAATAGAAGCGTTCACATTTATAAGAGTTTCCCCAGTCATTACTTTATCAAGGTTTTTATCGATACTTAATAACACTTTATAGTCTCGAAACTGTAAAAATGAGCGGTGGAGACCTAAAATACTTTCTGCTGTTTCATTAATATATTCTATTTGGTAATCGATATTCGTTCGGACAATTCCTACCCCAGCTCCATGTAAAAGGATATTTAAATCCTTCAAATTCAGCTCACTGATTTGATTTCGGGCATGTTCAATTGTAGTGAAGCCGATAATTTCTCCATTGGCATCTTCCCCTATAATAAGAGTAACGTTATGGAAAAATTCAACAGGCGAAAACTGTGGGACTTTTAAAATATCATTTTTATAGATAATTGGCTTTGATAAGTCTTCATTTTGAGCAATTTGGTTCATTAGAATCTCAATAGTACTATAGCCAACTAAAGACCCCTTATCCTTTACAAACACAATATTCGCTTTTTGATTTGATAATTTTTGAATGACGGCTCCAATAGTGCAATGTATATTAACATACACTGAAATCGGTTTAAGAATATCGTTCCAAATAATCAACTTACTCACCCCTCCCGATTAAGAAATCTTTATTTTATTATACTTTTTTTCAGTTAAGGATTTAGAAGTATTTTAATATAAAAATAATTTTGATTATTTGGATAACTATATCTATAATTTTTTTCAACAACTAGTGAAATAACTACGGCTTAGTTTGAGAAGTTTACAAATTAATTGAAGAGAGTCTAGAGGGCGATTACAATACAATTCGTTATATTGGGATCTAAACAGAATGACTCCGGCATACAATACCGGAGTCATTTACTAGTCAACTATCTATAAATCCTTTTTTAGGACTGTCCTTTTTAAAAGAGCATCGTTCATTAATTAGACCCCCACTACTATACCAATATACATTTTAGGACAAGTATCTTATTAGATGATCTTATTAATAGGGACAATCTCGACGCCACTCCCTTTTAAAGCCTCTACAACTTTTTTAGCCAGAGTCGGCGCTCCTGGTGTATCTCCATGAATACAAATGGTCTCTGCTTTAATGGAAACGTCTTTTCCATCGTGTGTGATGACTCTTCCTTCTTTGACCATACGAACAACTCGCTGTGCCATTTCTTCATAATCATTGATTCGTGCGCCTGTTCTCGTTAGCAAAATGGATCCGCTTTCAGTATGCTCCCTGTCAGCATAAGCTTCTTTTGCAACTGGGACACCCATTTTTATCGCTTCTTCCATCACTTCCGATTGGCTAAGCGCAAATATGATCATATTTGGATCGATTTCATGAATTGTTTCTAATATTGCTCGTGCTATAGTCTTATCTTCCATTGCTTTCATAAATAAAGCTCCGTGTGGTTTACAATGCTGGATTTTGACATCTGCTGCTGCACTGAATTCTCTTAAGGCACCTACTTGATACATCACATAGTCTTTTATTTCTGATGGAGTACAGGTCATGAAGCGACGACCGAAACCCAATAAATCTGGAAAACCTGGATGTGCACCAATCCCTACATCATATTTCTTTGCTATTTCCACTGTTTTTCTCATAACATGGGGATCTCCGGCATGAAAACCACATGCAATATTAGCTGAGGTAATAAGCTGCATTAATTCTTCATCATTGCCTAATTCATAAAGGCCGAAGCTCTCACCCATATCACAGTTCAAATCTACCTTATACATAGTTTTCACCCCTCAACTTGAACTTTATTTTCTGCTAAAAATTGAGTCGTATAATTACCACTAATAAACTGGTTATTTTTCATGATTTGTTTGAGAAGCAAGAGGTTTGTTTTAACTCCCTGTACTTCAATTTCTTCAAGCACTCTCTGCATTTTTGTGATTGCTTGATCACGTGTTATTCCGTGAACAATAATTTTACCGATCATCGGATCATAAAAAGGGGTCACCGCACTGCCTTCCACGATGCCAAAATCCAACCTTACATCGTTTTCGGGTAATTTCAACCTAGAAATTACACCAGGACTAGGAAAGAAAGTATTAGGATCTTCTGCATAAAGTCTGCTTTCAATCGCGTGTCCTGTTTTGTTTATCTCTTCCTGTGTAATCGTCAGTTTTTCCTTCGCAGCTATTTTCAACTGTAGTTCAACTAAATCTAGTCCCGTTATTTCTTCAGTTACTGGGTGTTCCACTTGCAGACGAGTATTCATTTCAAGAAAATAGAAATTTTCATTTTCATCAAAAATAAATTCCATTGTGCCTACATTTGTATAATCGATTTGTTTTACACCTCGAATGGCTGCTTCCAACAATTCTTTTCGAAGGGTATCATTTAGAAATGGCGAAGGGCTTTCTTCTATAACCTTTTGATTTCGACGCTGGACCGAACATTCCCTTTCAAATAAATGCAAGACATTCCCGTGTGTATCGGCGACAATTTGCACTTCTATATGCCGAGGTTTTGAAATCCATTTTTCTAAAAAGACGGTACCATCATTAAAAAATGAATTAGCTTGTTGCTTCGTCGCATCAAACACCTTTATTAACTCATCATCATCTTGAATTAGCTGCATCCCAATACCACCACCACCGGCGCTAGCTTTCAACATGAGTGGATAGCCAAGATCGTTCGCAATCAGCAATGCTTCGTCAACTGACTCAATGCTTTTATCCGTACCTGGCACAACCCTTACGCCCGCCTTTTGCATTTGGGTACGAGCTTCAAGCTTACTGCCCATAATGTGTATCGTTTCCGCAGAAGGTCCGATAAAGACAATATTTTCTTCCTCACATTTGCGTACAAATTCCGCATTTTCAGATAAGAATCCATACCCAGGGTGAATAGCATCTGCATGTGTTTCTTTTGCTACCTGAATCACTTTTTCAATATCAAGATAACTCTTTTTCGCTTGAGCAGGACCGATGCATACAGCTTCAGTCGCCTCACTGACATAAGGAGCCTCTGCATCGGCTTCAGAATAGACAGCGACTGTTTGAATACCTTCCTTTTTACAAGTACGAATAATTCTCCTAGCAATTTCCCCTCGGTTTGCAATCAGCACCTTTTTAAAATAGCCCATTTACTTTTCCTCCTTCCTTCTTCAAAATTGATTACTGTTCAATGATTACCGCTATTTCCTGTCCTGCGTCTAGAATGTCCTCGTCCTCTACAAAGAATTGTGCAAGAACTCCATCTGTTTCTGCTTTAATTTCATAGAAGTTTTTCATGACTTCCACCATAGCAAGAACGTCACCAGTCTTAACTGTATCTCCTTCTTTTACGTACACGTCCTTATCAGGAGCGGGTTTGCGATAAAATACTCCTGGAATTGGTGATAGAACTGTTTTTTGTTCAGCCATGATTGATTCCCCCTATTTGTCCTAATACTTGTTTTTTCATTTGATTGATTTTTTCTTTGTATTCCTTTCTTGCCTCGAGGGCTTCATTAATGTCAACAGCCACAAAGCGTACCTTCTCATTTGTTTTGATTTGTGCCATTTTGTCTAAATCCGTACTGATAATTGTACAAATCGTCGCATAGCCTCCACCTGTCACAGCATCGTTTAACAAAGCAATCGGTTCGACACCATCTGGTATTTGAATCGATCCGATAGGATACCCTAAATCCACAACATTTGAAGGATTGCTGCCGGCTCCAAATGGTTGTTGACGCTCTACGAAATTCAAACGCTCCCCTTTAAAACGGTAGCCAACACGGTTTGCTTCCGGTGTAACCGTCCAATCGATGGAGAAAAAGCGTCTTTTACTTTCTTCAGTAAGGCGATAACTGCACAATCCTACAACAACACGTATTATATTCGTTTTTGAGAAAACCGGAATTAATTCATCACTTATGCGTGTTCCGATTGCAATCTTTGATTGGTTTGCATTACCGATTTTCAAAAAGTCCCCAGCTTGAAGTGATCTTCCTTCGAAACCTCCAATTCCGCACAATGTATATGTGGACCGTGATTCCATAATAAGCGGCACTTCAATTCCGCCAGCTACCGCTAAATACACCCGGGCTCCTTGTTTAACAAAATCAAAGGACAGAACATCTCCAGCCTTAACTTCTAATGTTTCCCACATTGGAACATACTGATCATTAATTTTTGGTGGTATTTCCCCTCCTGCAATAGCAATGGTTACATCTTGTTGGAATTTTAAGATTGGCCCCATATAAGTAATCTCGAGAACAGCTGCATTTTCATCGTTCCCAACAAGAAAGTTGCATGCCCTGAAGGAGTATTTATCCATGGCTCCCGATGGCGGCATACCCACTTCATAAAAGCCTATTCTCCCATAATCTTGAACAGTCGTTTGAAGGCCAGGGTTAATAACTTTAATCATGCATATAACCTCCTAATCACAGATTCTGAAAACGCATTTGGATTTTCGAGAACATCTTTAGGTTTAAAGGTAATATCCTTCGTCAAATAACGGAATTCCCCATTTTCAACTTGTTTTCGAATATCTTCGTACTCCTCCATGGAAATGCTTCGATATCGAAAAACATCCCCCTGTCTCGGGAAGGTCATTGACTCTTTAAAATCATGTAAACGTTGCTCCTTTTGAAAAATCGGTGCTGCAGCAGTTCCAAACAATTGATAACCACCTGCACCTTGAACCGGATATATAACGGCAAATGAACCGCCGAATCCGAATGCTCTCTCTGGCGTATATGTTCGAGGACGGACATATTTAGGTGCTTCGATTTGCTGCTCGTTTGGAACCATTTGATAGCACCATGGCAATCCCGGTACAAAGCCTATCATCGAAACCAGATAAGGGGCATCCGTAATTGATTTAATTAAATCTTCTTTTGTTTGAAAGCCATTTGTATGTGCCACATATTCAATATCTGTCGATGTTGGATCCTGATGTCGATCTCTAAAACGCATTAATGCCTCATGTGTCCAAGGATCTTCAAATAATATGGGTACATCTACTGCACGTGCAGTTATTTCAAAGTTTTCCAAGGAAACAGATTGTCCAAGTTCTTTCAATTTTGAAATTAAGTCATCTGGATGAATGAGATCTGGATTAAACCGAATCATATAGGAAGCATTGGAAGGACAAATATCCAAAATTCCTGATACTTTCTCTTTTCGTAACGCCTTAGTAATGGCCATTGCTTGAAAATTTGTTTCAAGACTCATTGCCTCAGCTAATTCAACAAAAATAAACTCATCACCGCCATATTCGTAACGGGTCAATGGACTTCACCTCATTTATTGGATTTATACTAAACCATTGCAATTCTCATGCCAAAACGGAAAACGATAATATTTGTTGATTATTCAGACTATTTAAATGGCAAATCGTCTAAATCCGTTTATTAATATTTCAAAAATGAAATATAATCTTTCAAAAATGAAATAAATCAACTGGTTACTAGTTCATAATGTCTAAAATATAAAAAAGACCACAAAGCTTTCTAGGCTTTTGCGGTCTCTCAATTTATGTCCTCATCAACAATAATGAAACTATCTATAAAGTATTTTCTTACAAAGAGTCCATTACTACTAATAACCAAGTTTTTTTTCTACAACGTTCATTAAGGGTTTACCGTCAGAATAAAGCTTTAAATTTTTCAGGAATAATTCCATAACACGATCTAGGTGTTTGGAAGAGTTGTAAGCATTATGTGGGGAAACCATGACATTTTCCAGCTGCCAGAAAGGATGGTCCTTAGGTAAAGGTTCTACTTCAAACACATCTAGAGCCGCTCCTGCTATGTGCCCATTGCTCAAGGCATGAATTAAATCTTCATCAACAATCGTATTACCTCGGCCGACATTAATTACATAGCTGCCTTTTTTCATTTTATTTAAGCGTTCTTTATTAAAAAAGTATGATGTATCTTTTGTAAACGGAAGGGCCAAGACGACAAAGTCGGAACTGGAAAGGACCTCATCCACTTGATCCATTCCCATTATCAAATCAGCAGGTTCATATTCCGTGTTCCTCTTGGAGGGATTCCGGCGGCACCCAATAACGGTCATACCAAGTGCTTTACATCTCTTTGCTATCTCATAGCCAATATCCCCATATCCAATTATCCCCACTGTCGCATTCTCGAGATCTTTCACAGGAATTTCAACCCAAGTTTTGTTTATTTGATTTCTGATCATTGTCGGTACACCTCTTGCTAATGAAGACAGCATCGCAATGGTATGCTCCGCTATTGGGACAGATGTGCAGCCTTTGACATTGGTGATGATGACATCGCTGTTTTGTATATCTTCATTCAGCATGGCCTCCACTCCAGCAGTGTCTGAATGGACCCATTTAATATTTGGAGCTTTTTTTATAATGTTAAGATTATCATGAAGCCCCAGCGTATAAATGACATCAAACTTCGATAGATCAACTGTTGGTTGTGGTTCAGGTTCACCGAACTCCCATGGCTCGACAACAACTTCTGAACAAATCTCCTTAAACTGATTGATGTATTTTTCCGGTATATCGACCCTGATATAGAGTGAAGGTGCTGTTTTCTTAGAATCGGACATTATAAAACCTCCTCAAGAACCTACGATACCCTTTTCCCTCTTTTATGGGAAAACAATCCGTTGCAGATTAGACCATGCCTGCTTTATGGTCACCTCAAGAAATCTGGCTGCTCTTTTCTGATTCTGTCCCAAAGAGGCTGAAAACTCAGCCATCCCTCATATTCCGTTCCCGTTTGTTCTGCCGTTAACTTTGCATACTCTTCTTCTATAAAAATAGGCTTACCTACAGACTCAGCCATTATCTGTGCTTGACATGAACGTTCCATCGTTATGAACCACCACGCAGCTGAATCTACAGACTGGCCTACAGTTAACAATCCATGGTTACGGAGGATGACAGCTTTGCATTGACCTAAAGCCTTAGCAATGCGTTTCCCTTCTTCGGATGCGTAAACCACACCCGTAAAATCATCAAATAATGCATGATCTCTGTAAAATTGGCAGGCATCTTGCGTAATCGGATCTAACAATCTCCCTAAGGAAGACCATGTCTTTCCATAGACTGAATGAGCATGTGCAGCTGCAATGGCATCCGGTCGCGCTTTATGAATTTCAGAATGAATGGCAAAGGCAGCACCATTCACAGAATGTTCACCCTCTACAATATCACCTTTATGATTGACCAATATTAGATCCGAAACGGAAATTTGACTAAAATGCATCCCAAACGGATTAACCCAGAAATGGTCTGTATATTTAGGATCACGGACCGTAATATGGCCGGCTATCCCTTCATCGAAACCAAACTTTGAAAAAAGACGGAAAGAAGCTGCCAACCGTTCCTTCCTGTGAATGCGCTCGTCTTCCAATGTATTGAATGTTGCGGGTTGCAGGGAAATTGTCTTTGTCATTTTTACTTTCCTCCTCAGTTTTTTTGCCGGACCATCAATTAGCCATTGTGTCCATGTCCGCTTTGCCCTTTATATCTTGCTTCACTTCACTTTTGTTTCTGTGATCATTATTCGGACTTAGGAGAGTGATCGTAGTAATGACGATAAAACTAGTAGCGAGCCCGTACAGGATTGGTTGAGTGGAGGAAGGTCCATTAATCACCAATCCGACAATAATAACGATCATGCTGGCCAGAATCGAGTAAAATGCCGCTGTAGCCGTGACCCTTTTCCAAAAGAAGCCAAGGATGATCGGAAAGAACACAGCACCGGATAAAATTGCGTAAGCTACATCCAATGCAACTAAAATATCTTGAATCCATATCGAAACGATTATGGTCAATACACCAATCGTTAAAGTTGTAATTCGGGATGTTTTTAAAAATTGACGTTCATTCATTCCCGGACCGATATACTTTTTAATAATGTCATTAACAACTAAAGTTGACGAAGCGAGCAAAGTTCCTGAAGCTGTGGACATTAGGGCCGAAACCACACTCGCAATGACAACCCCCAATAGGCCAGCAGGTAAAGTTTCCATCGCTATACTGGTAAATGCATTTTGGGGATCGCCTAAATCAGGAAGGATAATAAAAGCGCACATTCCAATGATACTGATTGCAATCGCATAAAAAACACTATATATTCCCGCTCCAACCGTTCCGCCACGAGAAACAGCTTTGGTTCGTGCGGTAAAAAGACGCTGCCAAATATCTTGGCCAACAACTACCCCTAGAGTAAATAGTAGGAAATATTGAAAAATTGTTTCTCCGCCAATGTTGCCTAACTCGAAATGTGAGGCAGGGAGATTTTCTTTAAGCGAGCCCCACCCTCCTGCCTTAGAGATGCTCATCGGAAGCATGACAAAGAAAATGCCGATCGTCATGATGACGAATTGCACGACATCAGTCATGGTGACTGACCACATACCTCCTAATATTGTATAAAATAATACGATCCCACCCCCGACTATCATGGAAACCGTTAAATTCCAGCCAGCCAAAACATGTAAAATCGTCCCCATCCCAATCACTTGCGTTACAGTCAGCATGAATGTATAGATAACAGAGACAAGTGCACTGATCAATCTTGTCTGAGAGTTGTAGCGCTTCTCAAGCATTTCACTGATCGTCAATACTTTTAAATTAAATATCTTATTTGTTAAAAATAACCCGATAGCGATTATGCCGAGGCCGATCATCACCACTAGCCAAATACCGGATATCCCAAACTGATAACCTAACTTTGCTGTTCCTAGAGTAGAAGCCCCCCCTAATATCACAGCAGCTAAACAGGATAAATACATAAAATGACCAAGATTACGTCCTGCCACAATGAAATCATCTGCTGTTTTTGCCCGTTTGGATCCGATTACTCCCACAATGATTAAAACAGAAAAATATAGAATCATGATCGATATATCCAAAATATGCATTTACACATCTCCTTTTGGGCTTGTATTGTTCTTTCGCTTTGTAAAGAGGGAAGAAAGGACTTCAACGATTCCTTCCTTCTTTACAGTTAGATGAAGGAACTAATTGTTAAGCTGGGTCTCCAAATCTCCGACTCTCTCTTTTTTCTCCAGTTTCCCTTTTTTTGCAAGAGCGATGAGTGTGATGAATTCATAGACAATATTAGCGGCTGCGGCAGCCGTGATTTGTCCGTGATCGTATGATGGTAAAACCTCAACAAGGTCGAATCCAACAAAATCTATATTCGTCAAGCCCCTCACCAAAGCCAAGGCATCATCAATGCTGGCACCGGACACTTCAGGGGTCCCCGTTCCCGGAGCATAGACCGGATCTAAAAAATCAATGTCAAAAGATAAAAACACCGGACCATTCGCAACACGCTCATGAATGACCCCCAGCATCTTTTCAACCCCGAGACGTTTATAATCGTTTGTCGTATAAACGCCCAAACCTAAATCCCGGGCATCTTGAAGATCTTCCGGTCCGTACAGACCGCCCCTCATACCAATTTGAAGAGATCGCGATACATCGATGAGCCCCTCTTCTATTGCACGGCGAAAAACGGTTCCGTGATTATACTTTTGATCAAAATAACTATCCCAGGTATCAGAGTGAGCATCGAATTGAAGCAGGGCAACAGGTCCATGTTTTTTTACGATCGCACGTAACTCCCCTAGTGTAATGGAATGATCGCCTCCCAATGAAATGGGAATGATCCCTTTTTCAATGACGGGGGTAAGCTCTGCTTCGATTTTTTTATATGTTTCAGAAATATACCCCGGAATGATCGGGATATCCCCATAATCTATTCCTGATATATAGTCAAAAATATTAATATCTTGTTCTGGATTATAAGGACGTAAAAGGATTGAAAAATCGCGAATGGCCTCCGGTCCGAATCTCGCACCCGTTCTAAATGATTGCCCGGAATCAAAAGGAATCCCCGTAATGACAAAATCCATATGTTCATCTACCCGTTCAACAAATGGGAGCCGCATAAACGTACGCACTCCACAAAAACGGGGTGATTTGAATGAGTCTTTCGGTTGATACTTCATCATGTAACATCCTCCTAAATTCTAATTCTGCCATAATTTTTTTCACACCACTGCAATTGCAGCTGCCCTACAAACTTTCATCTTTTCTAATAGAATGGCTATGGAAATTCTATTTCTATCTATTACATAAGCAAGATTCAGGCCAACTATTTTGCTGTGGAATATAGGGCTTTTCGTCATTTTGTTTCATTCAACTGATTAAAAACTTAATCATTTTCTTGTTTTTTGATTTATTTTTTGATTATTTAGACTTTTTGATTTATATTTTAATTAAACAGCATCCCAAAACCCAAAGGAGCGGAACTTATGTACGATGATATGCTGGAGGAAGAACTAAATAAGATTATTGAAACATCGAATAATAACATTCTCATTACCGATCAAGATGGGATCATTTTATATTCCAACCCAAAGCTTTGGGAGATTTATGGTATGAAAAGTGACTCTTATATCGGTACCTCCGTCTATCAATTAGAAAGTGAAGGCCTTCTCACGCCTTCCATCAATGCGATCGTTTTAAAAGAAAAGAAAGCGAAGCGCATAATGCAAGAAACGAAAACGGGTCATGTTGTCATGTCGACTGGCTATCCCATTTTTAATAAGGAAGGACTTCTCGTTAGGGTAATCAGCTATGGTCAGGATCAAACCGAGATTTTGCAATTGCAGGATCAATTTGAGCAATTACAACGAAAAATAAAAGGCTATCAAACGGAAGTCGAGGATTTAAGAGAAAAGGAACTGGATTACCATTATTTGATTGCCAGAAGTAATGAAACGAAGCATATTTTAAAAACGATCCATAATGTTTCAAAAACCGATGCCACGATTCTCTTATTAGGACCTTCCGGTGTAGGGAAAAGCACTTTTGCCCGTGCTGTTCATGACCAAAGCAACCGAAAGAAAGAGCCTTTTATCGAAGTGAATTGCAGCACGATACCTGAAAGTTTGTTTGAATCAGAAATATTCGGCTATGAGCCGGGATCATTTACAGGGGCAAATAAACAAGGGAGGCAAGGCCTGATTGAGCAGGCTGACAGCGGGACGCTTTTCTTAGATGAAATCGGGGAACTCCCACTTGCCATGCAAGCTAAATTACTGAAAGTATTACAGGAAAAAAAGATAAAGCGCATCGGCGGAAAAAAAGAAAACCATATTAACTTCCGCCTGGTTGCAGCAACTAATCAAGATTTGAAGGAGATGGTAAGTCAAGGTAAGTTCAGATTGGACCTATTTTATCGTTTGAATGTTATTCCCATCCAAATACCGGCATTACATGAACGTAAAGAAGATATCCCTCTCTTAATTCAGCATTACTTACAGAAAACCAATGATAAATACCAGAAATTCAAAAAAATCCATCCATCGACTTATGAAATTTTGACTCATTATCATTGGCCCGGAAATATACGGGAATTAGAAAACTTAATTGAACGGCTAATCCTGACCATCGAAGAGCCCATTATATTTCCCGAACACCTTCCCCAATCCATCACAGGGCAAATAGAACAGCCTGAAGATTCCACCTTCCTGGCAATCGAACAGGAATGTGAAGAGAATTTCGATTTAAAGAAGACACTGGAAAAGGTTGAAATGCAACTGATTGCAAAAGCATGGAAACAATGTAAAACCACATACGAAATGGCAGAACATTTAGGCATCAGCCAGCCAACAGTCATCTATAAATTAAAGAAATACAAAGAGTATTTGTAAATGCATCTTACTAAAATCCCTGTAAACCATGAATGGCCCTTAGCTAATTAAAGCTAAGGGTGCATTTTGAAGCGTTTTATGACAGCAATTCGAAGTGAAACTATGAAGATTATCGACCATAATACCAATAAAAAGCCCCTCAAAAAAATCCACATTCAAGTTGAATGGGATTTAAAATATCACGTTTCCAAATTATTAAAGTTACATCTCACATTAATTCAAACGGATGATCGTCAGTGAAGCCCCTTACCAACTGTTAGCGATCAGTCACAACGGTAAACACAGTGTTGGTTCCATTCACTGTGAATGACCTGAATTTTGGTTTCTTGGAAGCGTAAACCGATTGCCCCCACTTCACCTGTTGTACCGGTTGATCCAGTAGCTCATTATTCCCTTTGCTACGGTTGCACCTGTTACTTCCTGCTCCCTTTTCTTCACATTTCCATGATTGTCTCCATTTTAATGAAAATAAAAGATATTTTACTATATCAACAGAATTGGAATTACATATATCCTATTTTGAATTGAATAAAAAAAAGAGGCACCCATAATGGGAGCCTGAATTTTCAGTGAAGGTAAGCCATTATATGTAAACGGTAACCATTCCGGGATCCTTATGCTAACACGATGATTGAGAAATGGGATATTCCACCCAGTAACTTAGGAATATCTTTTCTATTGTATCGAATTTAAAACAGGCTAGCTTATAGTCGGTTATTTCACTGCCTTTTTTCTAGCTTTCACTTCATATAATGATCCTTCCGAACTGACGATATATTCAGGCTTTGGTTTCCCCAGGTTCGCTTTATGGCCTGCGATATGGGCTTCACTCTTTTCCCACTGCTTCCAATGCGCCTCCGACTCCCAATTGATCATAATGATGACCTCTTCATCCCCGCGACGCACTTTTTTCACCATTACACTTAAATCGATGAACCCTTCCTGCTTTTCTATGATCCCTTCCCCACTGAACCGTTTTACTACTTGTTCGGCATTACCTTCTTTTACCACCATTTTTCTCAACTGGACGAACAATCTGAACAACTCCAATCGATATACTTATAATGAATCATTTTATTCGATAACGATTCTCATTGTCAATTATTGAGACTTTGACTTAAGAGCACTACTTAAAACTACAAATCCAAAAACAAAATAAAAAATGGATCAGGAAGTTATGGCATATCTTCCTGATCCATCTTTTATTGTCATTCACCTTTTATCTTTAAGACTTTTGGGAACATAGTCATTCAGTTTATTAAATAAAGAAGTAATGTAGGAGCTGAGTTCGAAACGATCCTCCTGAACAAATTCAACTAACGACACTCCATTCTTTTTCATAACTTTTCCCCCTTTAGTTTTTATCCCGGTGCTTAAACCTTTTCAGGGCACTAATACCAGTGAATTCTGCCATTTGCCGAAATCCATAACTTCTCTCCATTGTTTTCTTTATTTGATTATACAAGAAAGCGCTTACAATGTAAAATATTATAATACTAAAGATTGCTATTTAATTAGAATGTTCCAGTTATATAAAGCTACATATTTATATTTTTAAACTATGCTGGCTTTTTAGGTGCACTTTCTTAATCAATTACTACTTGTCTTGTTCACAGTGTATAAAATTTCATGAAATGCCCTTCAATATTTCAGTTAATCGCAGGAACTCTTCCTTATCACGATTTCTTAATGAGTGATCGATTTCTTTTTCGATTTGTGCTTTCCGGTAATCACTAAGGGCCTTTTTCAAAACCATTTCAGCCATCTCTTCAGGTTCAAGCGATGTTCCTGGCAATTGCTTCTCCATACGAAACCAACTCCTTAACCTTTTTTCTATTATACTAAATAACTTGGAGATTATTATTATTTATTAACTTCTCCTTTCCTCTTTTTTATTTCCTTATCCACATGATTTCCACTTTGCCACTCTTCCATACATAAAAAATACTAAATGATTTGAATTTAAAACTTTTCATTTTATCCGGGAATATCGAATCGTTTATTTCCATTACTTTAGAATTAATTATATTCCATAACAGGTGATTGGAGCTAAGTTATTCGCTTCATTTTTTCAGAAAAGTCAGAAATATATTGACCAGTATGGATAAGCCCTCTAAAATAATCTAAATAATCCAGTTTTTTACTTATATTCATTAACCATCATTTTTGTTCTTTTCGGCTTTATTATTGTTGAAAACAATTTTGATGAAAAACTTAGCATTAAAGGAGCATTTATCATGAAAAAAAGTCGAGTTCTTTTCGCAAGTTTAGCCGGTTCCGTTATTGAGTGGTATGATTTCTATTTATACGGGACAGCTACTGGCCTGGTTTTTACAACTCTATTCTTCCCCAATCATGACCCTGCCATTTCACTTCTTCTCGCCTTTGTCACTTTCGGGGCTGGTTACGCAGCCCGTCCAATCGGGAGTATCCTATTCGGTCATATGGGTGATCGCATCGGACGGAAGGCAGCACTCATGTTCACCCTTATTGGTATGGGAGGGAGTTCAATGCTTATCGGTGTTCTGCCCACTTATGCCCAGGTTGGGTTGGCAGCCCCCGCCATCTTGGTGGTGCTGAGATTGATTCAAGGGATTTCCTTGGGAGGTGAATGGGGCGGAGCCATCCTATTGGCAACGGAATCTGCTCCAAAGGGTGTCCGTGGGTTATATGGATCAATTCCCCAATTAGGGGTCCCCATCGGTTTGGTTGCCGGTTCGTTCAGCCTGACCCTTATCAGTTCCTTGACAACCGATGCCCAATTTTTATCTTGGGGTTGGCGGATTCCATTCCTTTTAAGCGGTGTACTGATTGCATTGGCAATCTGGGTAAGGAGTGGCATTGAAGAAACGCCGGAATTCCAACAACAGAAAGATAGCGGCGATCTTGCGAAAGTTCCCATTATTGAAACGTTGAAACACGATTGGAGAAGTGTGCTGCAAGTGATCGGACTAAAAATTGGGGATGGGTTCTTCAATGTATTCATCATGTCCTATGTTCTCGTCTTTACTACACTGTATTTTGGTTATTCCCAAGATTCAGCCTTGACCGGTTTAACGATTGGCTGCGCTACAATGCTAGTAACCATTCCTGTCATTGGTTACATTTCTGATTTTATCAACCGAAAAATCATCTATTTTGGGGGCCTGATTCTCCTTTTCATCTTGGCCATCCCATATTTCACAATGATCGGGCAAGGAGCCGGCTGGTTCTACTTTATGCAGGCAGTTGTACTCGGTGTCATCTGGGGAGCCATTTTTTCTACACAAGGGACGTTATTCTCGGAGCTCTTTCCAGCCAAGGTGCGTTATACTGGATTATCTGTCGGTTATCAGGTCGCGGCAGCCATTGCAGGTTTCGGCCCGCTGATCTGGACCACGATGGCGGAATCATATGGCCCATCCCCTCTGGTATTTGGCGGATTCATGATGGCAGGTCTCGCAATTTCCCTGGCGCTTTGTATATTATCACCGCATTTCAGCAGAAGGATCAAAAGTGATCAAACACTCAATCCACAAGAGCTGGATTTGAACTGATTCTAAAATCCCAGGCATAAGTAATAACAGAGGCTGCACGTCCTTTCACTTGGACAACCGGCCTCTGTTTTTTAGAAAGCACATGCCTGTCTAAACTTCCTTAATTCCCACAATCTCCAAAAGATTGGTCAACGTCCGGATTTCATAGGTGGGGCTGATTCCCAGATTATTATCCTTTTGATGGGGATTGTACCAGCATGTATCCATTCCATAATTCAAGCCGCCCTGTATATCTGATGTCAAGGAGTCGCCCACTATCAACGCTTTCGATTTATCTGTAATCTTTAACTTCGTAAATGCATAATCAAAAATCCCTCTATCAGGCTTCTGAAACCCAGCCTCTTGGGAAACTATTAAAGTTTCAAAGGTATTGCAAAGGGGTGACCCATCGATTCTTGCTGTCTGCACTGTCGTGAAGCCATTAGTTATAATGGCCAGCCGGCATCCTCCAAGCTTCTCGCAAACCTCCAAAGCCCCGGGCAGAAGATGTATTTCCTTTCCCAAATGTTCTAGGTACCTACGGCTGAATGCATCCGCATCAATATCAAGCCCATGCTTCAGGAACAACCGCTTGAACCTTTCCTTTCCCAGATTTGTTAAATCTATAAGCCCCTGTTCCAAATCTCTCCATAATACCTCACTGATTTCTTGATAGCATCCCGCATAATCCTCCGCCCCTGTAGGCAAACCGAACTCTAAGAAAGCTTCATGCAGTGCATTTTTTTCCGATATTCCAAAGTCTAGCAATGTATCATCAACATCAAATAAGATAATCTCGTATTTCATCGCTGCCTCCATTATCATTTTAGTCCAACTTAACACATTTCCTTTAATTACGTATAACTTATTAGATACATGCTAAATAAATACTGCAAGCTTGGAAAACTACAAAAAGGACAGCTTCAAAGGCTATCCTTTTTTGTATGGTTCTTTATGGAGGATGACTCCTAATGGCAAACTGTTATCATATTTACTCTGTCATGACCATGGCGTTTATTCTATGACGCACAGCTATCATTTTAAATACCAACAGAAAATAAGAGACTTCCCTTTGCGGGCAAGTCTCTTATTTTTATGAAGAGCCAACTATTTTCTCTCCTCTCGGCTTTGTACTATTTGAGTCTGGTTCTCTTGTGATGCCAATTTGATTGAATTTATCATTAATGGACAGTTTGTATGTCAATGATCCTGTGCCTGCATCATCAGGCTTGAAAGTTCCTGCATTAGTCCGCTTTCCATCTTTCAGCAACCAAACCTGATACACCTCGGACTCTTGAAGGCTAGGCAAATTCTGAATTTGCACGATTAACCGTCTTTCTTCTCCTTGCTGCAAAATGTATGCAGCACCGTCCGTATTCATATTTACAGCCGTCTTATCGACAGGCTGCAAAGATAGCGACGTTTTAACCTCCATTGGCAGATTGATGGCCGCAAGTTCTTTTTTCAGTTGAATATTGGAATATAACAGCACAAACGCCAAAACTAGCGCTGCCAACAAAAGACCTGAAGTTACTGGTGTAAACTGCTTAAAGAAAAAACGCCTCCAATTCTTTTCCCTTCTCACCGGAACTTCATCATCCGTCTCAAAGACAAAATTCATAACCTCTGATTTCAGGGAAGAAGAGGGTTCTTTTTCTTCGAAATCCCATTTCAATGACTTCCAGGCTTCCGTCATTTGTTCATACTCCCTAGTGCATTCAGAGCATTGTGTTAAGTGTTCCGCGAATGCTTTTTTTTCTTTTTCACCCAGTTCACCCGATAAAAATGAAAGCAGGTTAGCGCACTCTGTATTCATTTACAAACCACCTACTTCCAAATGCTTTTTCAATAATTTAAGCGACTGGTGAAGTCTGCTCTTGATGGTACCAATCGGTTCATTTTCAATTTTGGCAATTTCGGTTAACGAGTACCCTTTCCAATACAGTAAATCAATCAGTCTTTTTTGCGGCTTGCTTAACTTACTTTTTGCATTGGCAATTTCACTGTGTAATAGCCCATTTTCTATATCATTATTCGGATCTTCTATGTCAATTGGACGACTCATGTCCATGTGTTTATTATTCCGAATATGAACGCTGTCTTTACGGACATAATCCACACACACATTTCGTGTAACGGTCAAAAGCCAGCTTACAAAGTGCCCCTTTTCGGAATTGTAGCTGCTTTTTGTGGTCCAGAGCTTTAAAAAGACCAACTGCACAATCTCTTTGGTTTTATCAGGATTTCCATTTGTGAACTTAAAAATAAAACCATAGATTAATTTAATATGCCTGTCATAAAGTTCTTCCAGAGCAGGACGATGCTTTTTCATTACTAATGCCATCAATTCCTTATCAAGTTTTTCTTTCAATCGCACCTGCAACTCCTCACCAGTAAATTTGGAAAAAACGTGTAACAGGAACGACCATCAATGATCGTCCCTTTTTCTTATTTTGGAAAAACCGTCTTGTTATTTACAATATACCAAACATTTTTCACTCCTTCGCCATTGACATCTCCCGCTGCCTTATCATTCACAAAATAGTAGAGCGGAAAACCTTTGTACGTTACCTGCTCTTCCCCTGTATCTTCCCTTTCAATGGTTCCAAAGTCTTTTTCCTCAAATCCTTTTGGAACAGCAAAATCCCTTTCCATGAACGGTGGCCATTTTTTCAGACAATCACCGATGCAATTGCTTTTTCCTGATTTATCATTCTTGAAAAAGTAAAGTGACATTCCCCTCGAATCAGCCAAGTATTCGCCTGTTGTTTCACTTTCCATTAGTTTTAGGGTTTCTGCTTTTTCATCGGCAGTACCACTAACCACTTGATCATTTTGGGATGAATCATTAGCTTCATTTCCACATGCCGCCAAAGCTAGAACCATCATAAAAACTGAAAATACCATCCACTTTTTCATATACTCTCACTCCTCGTCAATTTACTTCCATCCCCATTTTTGAAATACTTGATGGGATTCTTCCGTTTTAAGATAATCAATGAATTGTTTTGCCTTTTTCTTGTTTTCACTCTTACTCGTTATGCTTATCGGGGTTCCTCTATAGAGCTTGTCTTCCTCAGGGAGCTGAACCAGGTCCGTCACATCCGCAAGACGGTAATGCCAGGATTCATATGTGATCCAAGCGTCCAATTTTGAATTTGCCTTCCATAGATCGATAGCTTCGGCACTGGACTTCACTGAAATGTCAATATTCCTGGTAATTCCAGGAATCAATCCTTTCCTTCCAGCCAAATCTTCCCATAGCCCCAGTTGCCCGGCTCCATTAACATCCACAATCTTTACGCCCTTCTTCGATAAATCCTCCAGGGATTGTATATTCTTTGGGTTTCCTTTTCTAACCAGGATGCCAGCTGACCGTGTATACAATTCAGTGCGGCTCTTTTCATTAATGATACCTGGATGATCATGCATAAAATCTGTTAGCATATACTCTGACCCTCCGTAAATGATATCCGCATCCCGTTTGGCTTGATCAATCCATTTTTCTTCGGGTCCCGCTGTTACTTCAACTTTTATCCCGGTTTCTTTGGTGAATTGTTCCGCCACTTCCTTGATTGGTCCAAGAGGTCCACCTGGTCCATATACTTTTACGACGTCGTTGACAGCTTGCCCCCGTTTCGCACCCATTTCCGATGAAAATCCTAACAGTACTAGCATCAATGATATCCACCCGACAATAAGAACCTTTTTCAAGTCTTTTCTCTCTCCCTTCTAAAAAGCCTTTGTACTATAGATAACGGGACAAACTTCAAAACGGTTTGAAAAAAATGTTAATTATTTATAACTTGCAGCAAAGCACACTGATGATTTCTAGTTTTTCACTTTTTCTCTCAACAAAAAAACCATTCGAAAACGGAATGGTTGCAGACTGTGGACAAACTCCTTAGTAATTGAGTTTGTCTACTATTTGGCTTATAAAAATTTGACGTTTTGGAATGTAGAGCCCTGCTTTCCACGGGCGATCCTCCCCACTCAGGTGTCTCGAACACCCGCTCAAATCACCTTTGTTTCAAAATTAAAATAGAGCTCTTTCTACCAGATTTCATGCACATACTCTTTCAAGTCTCTTAAAACAAGTGGCAGAAAAGGTTAGCTTGAATTGCTTCCCTTTCTCTGTCTTTTTCTTTTTCTTTTCCTTACAACAGCAATCACCAACAATAACAGAGGAATAATCGTTTGCATCAAAATTCCATGAAATGGGAAGGCGATGACATCATATCGACTGACAGCCATAGAGCTAGGATACGACCAAAAGCTGAATTCTACAATCAATATCCCTATCGGCCATACAACAGGACGATAGTCGGAGAGATTCAGCCACTGCGCGGTACCTAAAGCAGACGCATAATAAAACACGGAAATTTTGACAAACGCTCCTACTATCCATACAGCCATGATGGCGGACTCCAAATGTTCAAAAAAGTCGGCCAAACTGATGTACCGAGATACATTCATCACGGGATAATTCTTTGTTGATGTTGTTGCCCCGAGTATAAAAAGAACCATAAGATTCACCACAATTAACGTAATCATCACGGCAAAAACAGACATCATCCCGGATTTCATCCCTTTTTTCATATCGGTTAAAAAAGGGAGGAGAAAAATCATCAGAAAAAACTCGCTGAACCATCCACCCGGTACAATCGAGCCCTTGATTGGAGGCATAATTCCATTCCCCAAAATCGGGAATATATTCTTAAACTCAAGATCAGGGCCTAGGAGGACGATTAAAATTAGGATTGGAAAGATAAAAACGGGAACCAACAATTGGGCAGCTCTCCCCAACACTTCTATCCCTCCGCGTACGATAAAGGCACAAAGGAGTACCATCGATGCCATGATAACGCTAATCGGGGTTTTGACCAGAAAAGAGTCGACAATGAATTCTCCGTAACTTCTTAGGATTTGCCCTGTGATCGGGATATAAAAAAACAAGAATAAAAAACCGAGAATTTTCCCCGGAATCCGACCAATGATCTGTTCACTGAATTGGATAACCGTTTGTTTCGGATAAAGTTTGTGCAGTTTATAAGCGATATACACCGTCGCATACCCGATGAGAGACGCCAAAATGGGGGAAAGCCATAAATCAGTTTTAGCATATTTCGCTGTGATGCTTGGAACACCGAGAACAGCCGTTGCCACAATCGTTGGATACATCATGAATGCCATCTGTAAAGATGAAATTTTTCCTTTCTCCATCATCTTCCTCCTTTCCGTGATAGTATGAAAATTTGAAATCACAAAGCCCACTGATAGTTTTACTTTTTCATAAATTCTTCAATCGGCTTAAAAAAGAATTTCAATCCATTCGGCTGGTTTCGGTTCCTTTACGATTTCTTTTCCTTACAACAGCAATCACCAACAATAACAGAGGAATAATCGTTTGCATCAACATTCCTTGTAACGGAAAGACGTTGACATCATTACGACTGACTTCCATGGAGCTTGGCAACGACCACAAACTGAATATGACAATAAAAATCCCAACCGGCCATACAATAGGTCGATAGCCGGAGAGATTCAGCCACTGCGCTGTACCTAAAGCACATGCATAATAAAAAGCGGAAATTTTCACAAACGCCCCTACAATCCATACCGCCATGACGGCGGACTCTACATGTTCAAAAAAGTCGGCAAAACTGATGTATCGAGATACACTCATCAGTGGGTAAAGTTTTGTGGATGTGGTTGCCCCGAGTATAAAAAGAACCGTAAGATTCACCACAATCAACGTCATCATCACGGCAAACACAGTCATCATCCCGGATTTCATCCCTTTTTTCATATCCTTCAAAAAAGGAAGAAGAAAAATGATCAGGAAAAACTCGCTGAACCATCCACCCGGTACAATCGCACCCTTGATTGGAGGGATTATACCATCCGCCAATACCGGGAATATATTCTTGAATTCAAGATCAGGAATCAGCAAGATGATTAAGATACAGATTGGAAAAATGAAAACAGGTACAAACAATTCAGCAGCTCTCCCCAACACTTCTATTCCCCCACGTACAATGAAAGCACACAGAAGCACCATCGATGCCATGATCACACCAATCGGGGTACGTACCAGAAAAGAGCCGACAAGAAAATCTGCGTAGCCTCTGACGAGTAGCCCCGTGTTCTGGATATAAAAAAACAAGAGTAAAAAACCGAGAATTTTACCCGGAATCCGACCAATGATCTTTTCAGTGAATTGGAAAACCGTTTGTTTTGGATAAAGCTGGTGCAGTTTATAAGCGATATACACCGTCAGATACCCTATGAGCGCAGCAAAAATGGGGGACAGCCATAAATCAGTTTTGGCATATTTCGCTGTGATGCTTGGAACCCCGAGAATGGCCGTTGCCACAATCGTCGGATACATCAAGAATGCCATCTGTAATGATGAAATTTTCCCTTTCTCCATCTGCTTCCTCCTTTCTGTGATAATTTGAAATCACGCAACCGACTGATAGACTCACTTTTCCATAAACTCTCCAAATGGCCTGAAAAGAACTTCAATCCATTCAGTGGGTCCTGACATCTGTGGGAGATTGAACATGGACATAGCCAAGCCAGTGAGGAGCAATGTAAGAAATGCCACTTTATCTTTTTTAGGATTTTGTTTCATTTTCGGCCATTCATACAAAATGATTAGCGTTACAATCGCAGCTGTAAACAAAAAGGCACCCCATCTCACTTGTCCTTCACCTCTTTCTCTGACAACCCCGCCGGTTTGTTTATATAGCCCTGTCTTCTAATATGGGCCGCAACATCAACTTCCACTTCCATTTTCGCGAATATCTCATCCCAGTGGTTATCTACCTTATTAAACTGTTTAGGATATTTCCTATAGAAATCTTTACCCAATCCTAAAATGTCCGCTTTCTTATCCTGAGTATGCATAAAGGCCATCTCGATGCGTTTTTCAATATCTGTTTGATATGCTCGTTCTGCAGCTTTTAGAGACTTTGGATTTGAAAGGTTCAAATTCGTTCCATTTTGTATAACAGCTCCATCTGTATTTATTTTAACCAGTAATTTCCATTTTTCGTTGATGATTTGCGGAATGATCTTGACTTTGGCTGACACTGGACTTAAAGATATTTTCCCTTTCACCCCTTTGGGTTGGAAGGTCACGGTGTATGATTCCACCTCATCCCTTAACCACAATAGCCCTCTGGTTTCCTTTTCAGTCATCGTCCCAGTCATTTTATCTTTTTTGAACACGGCTGTCCCAACAATGTAAGGAATTCCCTGTAATTTCGTTTGCCCTTTCCCCGGCGGCAATATTTTAACGATTGGAATTGCGGCCGCCTGAGGCCTACCGGTTAACATTTCATCTAAATCCTGCAGTGTGACCAGCATCCCAATATGTAAATCAGATAGTTCTCTCAGCACTTCCCCTGAATAATTTTCCAGGGGTGGCAAAGATTCAAGGATAGGCTTTGCATCCCCTTTGCTGACATACACATTTGCTTTCTCTCTTGGCTGCGGATGGCGCAGCAAAAAATCAAGCTGCTCTTGAATTCCTTCCTTCGCTAACTTTTCACCGAATACAAATACTTTACAATGTCCCCAAAATACTTTTCGCGGAAGCTTGCTTTGCAGCTTAGACAATGCATCTGAAATATTGGCGCCTTTTTCATATCTCACCATTGTCGTAGCCCCACTCCCCCCCTGACTGCTCCCTCCTTGACCGCCTCCACTAGTTATTGAACTTGGAATAAAGACTTGGACGGATAGTTCGATTTGATCATTACCCTTCTTATCGATGGCGGCGGCTGTGACAATCGCCAAGTCAGTGATTTCTATTCGATCCCAACAACCGCTTAGAAAAGTCGTGGTTCCACAAATAACGAGCAAAAGAAGGACGCTTTTCATGAAATGACGCCTCTTTCCTTTCTCTAATATGCTTTTTCGCCTCCAGCCATTATTCACTCCTCTTCACTCCCCCTTTTTGGATTTGGACTCTGTTCCGGGGCTTGACGGTATGCATTAGAATCCCCTGTTAGATGCGGGCGTGTATCCATCATCCACCAAGGAGCTCTCCACAGCACATCTTTCAGCTCTTTACCTTTTAACGGTGCCAGTGGCGTTAAGTAGGGAACACCGAAAGAACGCAAGCTGCATAAGTGAATGACTATGGCGATGATCCCCATCATGATGCCAAGCAGTCCTAAAGTACCAGCAAGCAGCATCATCGGGAAACGCAGCATCCGGAAAGCAATTCCGGCAATATAGCGAGGCATCATAAAAGAAGCAATTCCCGTAATTGCAACCACAATGACCATTGGGGCTGACACCAAGCCCGCTTGTACGGAAGCTTGACCAATCACCAGCGCTCCAACAATGCTGACGGCAGAACCTACCTGCTTCGGCAAGCGAACCCCTGCCTCTCTTAGTGCTTCAAACGTAATTTCCATAGCCAATGCCTCTACTATTGCAGGAAAAGGGACCGATTCCCGGGATGCTGCTACGCTTAGCAGGAGTGCGGTCGGGACCGCCTCATGATGGAACGTCAAAATAGCAACATAAAGGGAAGGAAGCAAAAGAGATAATCCCATAAAAAAATATCGTAACCAACGGATAAAAGTGCCTGCCATAAAACGTTGAGCATAATCCTCTTGTGATTGAATCAAAGAAAAGAAGGATATTGGTGCAATTAAAGTAAAAGGGGTTCCTTCCACAAGAATGACAGCCCGTCCCTCCAGCAAGCTAGCACAGGCTACATCCGGCCGTTCTGTCGACATGATCTGAGGAAAAGGTGAAAACGGATTGTCCTCGATCATTTCCTCGATGTACTCGCTTTCTAAAATACCGTCTATTTCAATTCGTTCCAACCGAGTTTTAATCTCATCAATCAGTGTTTTATCCGCAAGTCCATCAATATAAGCAATTGAAACATTCGTCCTGGTAAGGGTTCCAATCTTCATCGATTGTATTTTAAGGGCAGGACTTTTAATAATACGTCGCAATTGGGACGTATTTACCTCTAGAGATTCAATAAATCCCTCTCGCGACCCCCTAACTCCCCCCTCTGCCACAGGTTCTTCAATGGCCCGCTTTTCCCATTTGGACAATCCTAAAGAAAATCCATCACTTTCCCCTTCATATAGAAGGATCGGGTTTCCAGAGGAAATCGATTCAATGCAATCCGCCAACATATTCACTTTCACCACTTTAGGAACAGGCATTTTATGTTCAATAAACTCATGTAATGGTTGTGGTTCTTTTGATGACTCCTGCATGAGTGGAGATAGCACATATTGCTCTATTGCCTCGATGTCCGAGAGTCCCGCAATGTAAATAAGCATCGCCCGCGTCTTTCCGAAAAGTAAGAACGAGCGGAACATGACATCCGAGGAATTATCATAAACTGAACGAAGTGTTTCTACATTTTGGCTAAAATTCACATCAAGTGCATCTGCAGGCTTGGAATCTAGGTAATTATTTTGCATCAGGGATTTTTTTACTTTCTTATTTTTTAATAATTTGCCTATATTACGAATCAAGCTGGTTACCCCCATTTTTTTGCAGGTCGCTCTAACTCCATTTTTCTATGTTTCTTCATTAAGGGTATTTTATACAGGAAATCCTGTTTCCGACATGAACTAATTTTCAAGGAAAAGCTATGTTATAAGTTGGCTTTGAATAAACCGTAAACTCTTGTGATATCCTGTTTGTAATTAATGACTAAGGGGTATATCAAAAACCGAGGCTATATATTAGTCGAAAACACTGTCTATGGCTAAGTATTGTATTTTGAATAAGTTACACAGGACCATAAAGTAGGGGTTACTTTTTAAAGGATGGATATTGCTTTTTAAACACCTCTGTTTTTTTATACATTGCATGGGCAATAGACTAAAACATTAGAAGATAAGGGAGATTCTATGTCATTCTTAATCACATTGCTCGGATTATTGGTGTCCACAATAATCGCTACAATATTAAATGCTATATGGCCTCGTATCCCACTTCCGATATATCAGATATCCATGGGAGCAGTGTTCTCATTATTACCATTTCAATTATCATTTGATTTTCATTCAGAATTATTTATGATCTGTGTCATTGCTCCGCTGCTTTTTACAGAAGGAAAAAATACGTCTCGTAAAGAAATGCTTGAATTGCGTAAGCCCATTCTGTTATTAGCCTTTGGGTTAGTCTTTGTGACGGTTTTTGCAGGAGGCTTTTTCATTCACTGGTTAATACCTGATATGCCGATGGCTGTGGCTTTTGCTTTAGCAGCAACCATTACCCCTACGGATGCGGTAGCGGTACAATCGATTACAAAAGGATTGAAATTGCCTGGAAACATGATGCCCATCCTTGAGGGTGAATCACTTTTCAATGATGCTGCTGGAATCGTCGCTTTTAAAGTTGCCCTGGCAGCTGCCTTAACTGGAGTGTTTTCTATAAAAGATGCTTCGCTTAATTTTATATTTGTAGCATTAGGCGGTATCTTTATAGGAATCCTATTGGGCTATTTAATCGTTAAATTACGATTATTTTTACGGGTTCAAGGACTTGAAGAAATCCCAATGTCCATTGTCATTGAACTAATTACGCCTTTCGTCATATATATGGTAGCTGAAGAATTCCATGTTTCCGGAATCTTGGCAGTGGTTGCCGCAGGTGTAATTCATGGCATCGAGCGGGATCGCCTTCAGAATTCCACAACTAAATTGCAAATTGTATCATCTAATACATGGTCTGTATTAGGTTATGTCTTGAATGGACTTGTATTTGCTTTGTTAGGATTTATGTTGCCGAGTGTTTATCAGGAAATTGAGTCCAACTTAAATAGGGGCATTCTTTTTGGGATAAGTGTCTTGATCGTTCTTTTATTATTGGTGATCCGTTTTATATGGGTATACATCCTGCATGATACTTTTACGAAAAACAGAGTGAATCCATTAGAGCAATTCATTATGTCCAGGGTTCACCCAGAAGATAGCGAGGACACTGATGAGGAGAATGTTTCAAGACCACGATTTGCATTTTTGACATCCGTTAGCGGCATTCATGGAACCATTACATTAGCTACAGCTTTATCCATACCATATTTTATGCCAGATGACACTTTATTCCCGATGCGTAATACAGTCTTGTTCATCGCAGCTTGCGTTATATTGTTAAGCGTCACATTGGCTACGGTTCTCTTGCCATTACTGGTAAAGACACCGATTGAATTCAAAGATGAACGCCTAACCTCTGAGGAGGCTTATGAAATTGTTTTAAATAAAACGATCGATCAGCTAAGCAAAGAAGCAACCATGGATAATCAGAAAGCTATCAATCAAGTGATGGAAGATTTGAATGAACAACTGATTGATTTGGAACGGGGAATCACGAACAGACCCGATAATCGAACAATACGCGATTTAGTGGAGCAAGGGACCAACAAGGAATTGGAAGTCGTTTCTGGATTAGTCGAAAAAGGAACTATATCTGAAACAGCCTTAGAACTTTATAAAGTGTATCTTTCAAGAACCATAAATTATATGCAAAAATCTTCGCTGAAAAGGGCTTGGATCAATTTGCAGGCGATTCTTTTCAAGAAAAAGATCAATGTCAAATGGGATAAGAAATGGGAAGCGAAAGTAGAGGACTCCATCGTTAAAAATGCGGACCTGATCCGGGAGTTTCGTAAAGCCCAAAAAGAAGCTTCAAAGGAAGCCATTTCATTGCTCAAACAACAAACTACACCTGAAAACCGTCATGAAGTGATGCTTGTCATTCAAAGATATAATCGTTATTTGAATCCATTCGGAACATTAAGTGAAAAAGAAGCACATCGCTTTGAAGAGATGGTGAGTCATTTTCAGTTGATTGCAATGCAAATCGAACGTGATATCATTCAACAAATGGTTGAAGATGATCAAATATCCATGCAAACAGCAACTGAGCTTAGACAAAACTTAATCTATGATGAAATGATAATGATACAAAGTTAAGAAATGTTAGAGACACCGTTACGACAGGGAGCGGTGTCTCTTTATTTACATTCCAAAGCAAGGATGTATACCTCTGGAAAAATGAAATGACCGTAGATAGAGCAGGTATAAGGGCTTTCGTCGAAATTCCAGAGGATTCATGGCATCTGTTCCCATTATTCTTTATGGCTCTCAGTTTTGCAGCTTTTACAATTGAACCTAAATCAGTTAATACAAGTATCTTGAAGCTGACAGGTCAATACAACGAACTCTTCCTTGAATTCAAGATACATCGTACATAACAAAGATAAAAAGCATGTTCGTTTCTGTGTATCACGAGTAATTGCTCCAAACTCACGAGTAAAAGCACCGAATTCACGAGTATTTGCCCAAACTCACTAGTAAAAGCGCCAAACTCACGAGTATTCGCTCTAAACTTGCCAGTAGAAGCCGAATTCCCCTTCCAATTTACTCTGATTGATCAATCCTCTGTGCCGATCCTTCTCAATTCCTTATTTTATCAATTCCTTCATTCAATATTTTCACTTGGAAGCGAAAATAGAGATAGAATGCGGTCCAGATGATCATATAGAATGGTATGAAAATCCAAACTCCTATAGCTAATCCTTTTAAGCTGAACGGAATCCAACCAATAAAGAAAGATAATAGGAAGTAAAGAATGCTGACGGTAAGGAAGTGCAGAATGGTTTGAGATAACAAACTCCATTTTTCATTTTCAAAGAAGATTGTTGCCGTGATGAAGAACCAGCCGCATACTAGGCAGCCACTGGCTGCTCTACCTCTCTCTTATTCGTCTTAATTTGCCCGGTCAAGAACCGTGGTCATAATCCATCTAATGAGTTCTTGAGTTTAATACTTGATTCATTTTTACAGGATCAGTTAAGTTTTCAGGATTAAGCAATTCAGCCGCTCCCGCCTCATTTAATAAACCTTTTGCTATCGCTACTTCTTTTACTGTAATATTTTTTTCGTAAGCTTCCAAGGCTATATTATTGGCTGTTTTATACCTGAATCTAGAAGAAATTACGACGGACAAAGATAACGAATTCTCTGCGTTCTTCAAACAAACCGCCTTATTCGCTTCAATACCGTTTAGGCACTTTTCAGTAAACATCGTAATACAATTTGTTAAAATAGAAAAAGAGTCAAAGATATTTTTCAAAATAATCGGTTCCCAGATGTTCAAATCCAGTTCACCTCGATCTACAGCGAAAGTAATCGTTTGATCATTTCCATATACATCAAAATAAACCTGGATCATCATTTCGGGTATACATGGATTGATTTTACCTGGCATAATGGAGGAACCCGGCTGTACCGCTGGCAAATTGATTTCAGCAAATCCTGCCCTTGTCCCTGACGAAAGTAATCTTAAATCGCTGGCCATTTTTGATAATCCACTCGATAATCCTTTTAAGCAAGAAGATATTTTTTAATAAAAATCTGCATTTTGCAGGGCATCAAAGAAATTATCCTCTTTGATAACAGCTAAATGTGATACCTCTGGCAAATATTCATACATCTTCTCTGTGTAACCAGGAGCAGCTACAATACCAGTCCCCACTGCCGTTGCACCAATTACGATAGACCAGCAATCTTTTTGAAGTTTCTTCATTTCTTCTATCTGTCTCTTGATAAAAGTATGATACCCGCTAAATTGTTGACCTAGAGTAATGGGTACAGCATCTTGAAGGCATGTTCTTGCCATTTTTTACAACGCTCGAAAATTCATTCGTTTTATTCGCCAATGAGCATTCAATTTTATTTAAACTGATTAATAAATCATCTATATAGGAAAAGCAAGCCATCTTCATTGCACTTTAAGCACATCGTTCGTAGATTGAGACATGTTAACATGTTCATTCGGATGGACGAAATTATACCCTTTATTACCAGTCAGTAATTCATTTGCCCGGTTAGCAATGACTTCGTTGACGTTCATATTAATGGAGACTCCGCCATCAGCTTGATAAATATCGACAGGAAATTGATTTTTCTTTCCCCATTCACTATTTCATCTACAGTTTTGCAAATTACGTCTTTCTTTTCTTGATCAAGGACCCCTACACTGTGATTAGAAATCGCTGCCGCTTTTTTTATATAAGCCATACTTCTAATTAAGTGGGGATATGATTCAATCGACCGACCAGAAATTGAGAAGTTTTGGCAAGCACGAACCGTTTGTATTCCATAATAAATATCCTCATCAATCTCCATTTCTCCCATTAAATCTTATTCTACACGCATTTTTCAACATCACCTCATTTTTCTTTTAGAAAAAAAGAAGGTTGTTTAAATTGATTCATGACAGCAATTTAAACAACCTTCACTTTTGTGAAATTAATTAAGGAGTTAAGTATTAAAATTAATCGTGAAACTCGATCACTGCTCTTCCCACATTGACACAACTGCAGTCATGGAAAGAGTCAAAAGCTTGATTGATATTTTCTAATTCAATACGATCTAACACAAGCTCATCCAATTTAAATTTCCCATCCAAATACATTTGTGCAATCAACGGGAAATCACGGAATGGCTGCGTGTCTCCATAAAAACTTCCTTTTAATATCTTCCCGACTCTATGAAAACCTCCCGCTGGAAGATTCAAAGTTTTTTCAGGATTAAATGCGCCAACGACAACGACAGTACCGCCTTTTCTCGTACTCTTCCAAGCACTTTCGGTCGCAGCAGTATGCCCCGAACAATCAATAGCATAATGAACCCCTAAACCTTTTGTCAGTTCTTTTAGCGCTGCTTCTACATCCACTTCAGCTGAATTGATCGTATGCGTAGCACCAAACTGTTTAGCAATTTCCAAATTGGCAGGTTTTACATCACAGGCTATAATCTTAGAGGCACCAGCTATATGCGCTCCTTGAATTGCATTTACCCCTACTCCGCCAATACCGAAGATGGCGACTGTAGAACCTGGTGTTACACGGGCTGCATTCACAGCGGCTCCATAACCTGTCGCCACTCCGCATCCGATTAAGGAGGCTTGTGCCAAAGGCATTTCATCCGGTAGCTTTACACATGCCATTTCGGGAACAACTGCATATTCTGCAAACGTTGACAATAAAGAGTTGTGGTATACTTGCTCACCATCTTTACTAAGCCTTGAAGTACCGTCAAGCAGCGTTCCTTCGAACATTGGGCCAAATGCCGACTCACATAAATGCACATCTCCTGTTACACAAAACTCACATTTCCCGCAATACGGAACCCAGCTCAAGGCTACTTTATCACCTGCTTTGACACTTGTAACATTAAACCCAACCGCTTCAACAATTCCTGAACCTTCATGCCCAAGTATAGTCGGTGTTGGGGTCGTATGATCATTTAGAGCATTTAAATCACTATGGCAAACCCCTGTTGCTTTTATTTTCACCAGAACTTCATTCGCTTTTGGTTCACTTAGATCTACTTGTTGAATCGATAATGGTTTGCCCACTTCAGTCATGATAGCTGCTTTAATTTTCATTGTCGTATCCCTCTTTTTGTGTATTTTTTAATATGCGAACCAAATAGCTTTTGTTTTTGTAAATGCTTGTAATGAATGAATGGCATATTCCTTGCCCCATCCACTTTGCTTCAACCCGCCAAATGGACTTGCAAAGTCATAGCATCCATATTTATTAACGAACACCATACCTGCTTCAAGCTGATTAGCTACACGATGCGCACGGGAAACATCACCTGTCCAGAGGCCTGCACCAAGTCCATAAATCGTATCATTTGCTTTCTTGACAACTTCTTCTTCTGTTTCAAATGGGATGATGCAAAGGACAGGTCCAAAAATCTCTTCCTGTGCAATTTTCATTTTATTATCAACATCAGCGAAAATAGTTGGTTTGATAAAATAGCCCTTCGCATTTGATCCGGTTGTATCCCTTTCTCCTCCAGCTACAATTCGTGCGCCTTGCTCCTTGCCGCTTTCAATGTAATTTAATATGGACTCCATATGCTGTTCGGACACTTGTGCACCTTGATCACTTGCTGGGTCGAAAGGATCGCCACATTTATAATTTTTAGCGTATTCGGCAATTTTCCCCACAACTTCATCATAGATTTCACGTTGGGCAAATAACCGGGTTGGTGCTGAACATTTCTCCCCTTTATGTGTAAATAGCCCATAAAAAGAACGCTCGATCGCTGCATCCAAATCTTGAAAATCACTAAAAATGATGTTTGGTGACTTACCGCCAAGTTCTAATGTCACTGGTTTTAAATTGCTATCCGCTGAGTCGTGGATTAACTTTTTCCCGATATTTGTGCTGCCGGTGAATGAAAGTTTATCAATATCCATATGACGGCTAATATATGAACCAACCTCACCATCTCCAAGGACTAGATTAATAACTCCTTTTGGTAATACGCCTGCTTCATCAATAATCTCAAACAAGCGAATAGCAGAATAAGAGGTTTTATCGGCTGGTTTTAAAATAACCGTATTACCCATCGATAAGGCAGGTGATAGTTTTAAGACAGCCATTTGAATTGGAAAGTTAAATGGTACAATTTGTCCGCATACACCGATTGGATCTCTCGTAGTGACGCTTAGGAAATTACCTTCTACTGGATTATTTTCACCATAATACTTATCAGTCCATCCTGCATAATACTCAAATAAATCCGCTGCTTCTTGCACATCATCGTTATAAGCTTCTGTATATAATTTTCCGTTATCAAGTGCTTCCAGTGTTGCAAGCTCTGCATGGTGCTCATGAATAAGCTTTGAGATTTTAAGTAAAGCCCTTCCTCTTTCCTTACTGCTCATTTCTTTCCATGAACCTTGTTCTAACGCTGCTTTAGCTGCTTGTATAGCTGTATCTACATCCTGTACTTCTGCTTGTTGAAAATTACCTAAAATTTCTCCATTAGCCGGGTTGATGGATTCAATCACTTTATTGCCTGAGCTATCCATCCATTTTCCATTGATATAAAGTTTTTTCGTTGTTTTAAGCCACTCATATGCCCACTCTAGTTTAGGCCCTTCAATTCCTTCAAACTGTTTGTTTTCTTGGATCATATGTCTAGACCTCCATTTTTTTTAGTAAGTTTTTAATAGATTCCCGATCATGCTCTAACATTAATTTAGAAACTGCCGAATATCCCAATCTCTCCTTCAATTCCGTGATGACGGGAATAAATGTATTTGAAAGCTCTGTACACCTTTCTTCATTAGACGCTATGTCCTTAAGGCATCGCTCCGTAAAGGAATGAGCAGATTTCGTCAGCATTTGTAACCCATTCAATATATTGGCACCGGCCATTCCTTCAAAAATATTTAAATCAAGCTCACCATGTTCCATTGCTGCTTGAACGACACGGTCGCACCCTAGGACTTGAAAACAGCTTTGAATCATCGTTTCAGGGATGACTGGATTCACTTTTCCTGGAAAAAAGGAAGAACCAGCCTGAACAGATGGTAAGGTAATTTCTGAAAATCCCGCTTCCGGGCCAGATGAAAGTAATCTTAAATCTTTGGCAACTTTAATTAGAGATGTTGCTAATAAACTTAATTGTTTCGACATGTGAGCCAAGTCATCGATGTTTTGCGCTGCATCAAATAGATTGTCACGCAGTTTTACATTCATATTTGTGACTTCATTCAATTTCCGGATTACCACTTCTTTATATTTCCCCGATGCTCCTACACCATTTCCAATAACCGTCGCTCCAAGGTTAACAGTGAGTAATGATAGGACGGATTCTTTCAAAGAATGGTGACGTCTTTTGAGGACAGATGCAAAACCACTGAAAACCTCGCCCAGCTGAACACGCATCGCATCCTGTAGGCAAGTTCGTGAAATGGTGGTAACCCCCATAAACTCTTTTGATTTTTTATCCATCGTAACGTGCATTTTTATTAATTCTTGATCCAACCGTTCAAATCCGCGTACGATTGCCAGCCGGATAGATGTATGACATATATCAGATGTAGACTGGGAAGCGTTTACATGTTCTATAGGGTGAACTGGCGTATATATACCTAAAGATCCTTCTAAAGATTGATTTGCTAGATTAGCTAATACTTCATTAACATTCATATTCGTACCAATCCCACCTCCTCCATGCAAAATATCTACAATAAAGTGGTCATGATAATCCCCTTGAATTAATTGATTACAAGCGTTTACAATTGCGCTTCCAATAGATGGAGCTAAAATGCCAGCCTCCAGATTAGCTAATGTTGCCGCTTTCTTTACCATGGCTAGTGACACAATATATTCAGGAAAATCCTTTAATAATTGACCCGAGAAAGACAGGTTCTTTACTGTTCTCATTGTTTGGATGCCGTATAAAGAATTTTTAGGAATATCTACCTTGCCGAAGTTATCTCTTTCTGTCCGTTTTTCAAACTTGTCACTCTGACTGATTGAAATCCCTCCTACAAAACTTCTTTTATTCTATAGGCGATGTCATCGCTGCAGCCTCTATTCTACAAGATGACTATAACCACCATTTATGTTCATATAACGAACATAAAATTCATATCGAGAACTTATAGCTATTATATGACCAGGTAATTTATCAGTCAATGACAATTAATGAATTTTTCTAAATATTTTTGATTAGGGTGAATTAAATGCCCTTCTTTTCAAATTGAAATGATTGACATTCCTTTGTTCTCTTACGCTATAATAAAAAGATGGAAAATAATAATCAGACCACAACTAAACAAACCAATAATAAAGAAAGTTCTTCTGTACAGGCCGTAGAACGTGCTTTATCGCTTTTGAAGTTTATCGGAGAAAGCCCCTCACCCATTTCAGTCGGTGATTTGGCCAAACAAGCTGACCTGAATCGTACCACGGCCTGGCGTTTGATTGGCACACTCGAAAATCAGGGCTTTGTAGAAAAGGATCCTGTTTCAAAAGGGTACCTGCTCGGATATGCCCTTTATCGTTTAACTTCACAAAATGATCCTTATGGTTCACTTATACGAAGAGCTAGAAGAACGCTGGAAGAATTGAAAAAAGAAGTGGGGGAAACTGTTCTACTTAGTGTCCCTAAGCATGATGGGACTCTTACCATTGATCAAATAGATACCGACCATAGCGTTAGATTAGTCGACTATACCCATACCATGTCACCTTTACATTGCACATCCAATGGAAAAATATTATTAAGTATGCTACCCAAGAAGGAGTTGAACATTTTTTTAGAGCAGACTCTTAAACCATTTTCCAAATATACAATTACGGATCCCGTAGAGCTGCGTAAAGAACTTGATAAGATTTCCGTTCAAATGGTTGGAACATCGATTGGTGAACTAGATGAAAATGAAAATGCCATTTCAGCTCCTATTTTTGACAGGAAAAAGAATCTAGTCGCTTTCATCACGCTAGGCGGTCCGAGTTTTCGCCTAACAGAAAAAGATCTCTTACTTTTAAGTGATCGAATGCTAGAAGCTGCTAAAAAAATTGAAGAGCAGTTAGATTGAGCTAAAAGGGGTTAAACAATCGCATTTGAAACAAAATAAACGATGCAGCCATTTACTGATTGTAAATGGCTGCATCGTTTTCTTTTTGTTCGGTTTTCTCATTTCAATCCTTAAACTGAAGATTTTTAATTTATTATAAAAGTTTGACAAAAACTCGAATACGCAATTATAATTCAAGTGTATTCATATAACGTACTTAGGGTTCATATTACGAACTTTTTATTCTCCATAATGAAAACGCTTCCCTCTATAAGCGGCTTCATATACACCTTTTTTACATCTACAAATAACCGTCGAGGTCTAGCATCATCAATCAGGAGGAGATTCAATGGAAAATAAGAATGTAGCAATTACTGATAATGCCGGTAGCCATACAATTAAACTAGATGATGCACCATTAAATAAATTCCATATTAAAATTGCAGGACTTACATTCGGGGCGCATTTCACTGACGGATATATTTTAGGGATAATTGCATTTGCGCTATCCCTCCTGACACCGCAAATGGATTTAACTCCATTTTGGATTGGGATAATCGGAAGTTCTGCTTTAATAGGGCTTTTTCTAGGCAGTTTGGTATTAGGATGGGTCTCTGATTATGTTGGAAGGCAAAAAATATTTGTCTTTAGTTTCATTGTCATTACTGCTGCATCCATTTTACAGTTTTTCGCAGACAGCCCTGCAGAGCTTGTATTATACAGAATTTTGCTTGGAATTGGCCTTGGAGGCGACTATAGCGTAGGACACACGATGTTAGCTGAATTTTCACCGCGTAAACATCGAGGTGTTTTATTAGGAGCGTTCAGTGTAGTCTGGACGTTTGGCTACGTAGTGGCAAACTTGATCGGTATTCTTGCGGTTGACTCCGCTCCAGACGCTTGGCGGTGGATGCTTGCTTCATCTGCGATTCCAGCTGTCATCATTTTGATTTTGCGAATGGGTACACCTGAGTCACCTAGATGGCTGATTAGTAAAGGCAGGATTAAAGAAGCCAGGGAAATTGTCAAGAAACATGTCGGTCCCAATATAGTGCTTGATGATGAAAAACCTGTACAAACGAATAGCAGTTTTGCCACTTTATTCCGTAAAGATATAAGAAAACGCACGGCTTTCAATTGTATATTTTTCGTTTGTCTCGTTATCCCTTACTTCGCCATTTACACCTTTTTGCCAAGCATTCTAGATGCAATTGGACTGAGTGAAGGTTATGGAACCGATTTTCTATTAAATGGGCTACTCATTATAGGTGCCCTTTTAGGTATTTGGTTTACGGTTAAATTTACTCGCCGAGGATTTTTGATCAGCTCATTCATGATATTGATCGTCACTCTTACTTTTTTAAGTGTTTTACCTAGCAGTGCAACAGTATTAATGATTCTTTCCTTTGCCATCTTCACCTTGATTATGTCTGCTGTCAGCAACTTGGTCGGCGTATTTCCAGCCGAAAGCTTTCCAACAGAGATTCGATCTTCCGGCGTTGGACTTGCGACAGCCATAAGCAGATTAGGATCAGCAATCGGTACGTTCCTACTTCCAATTGGTATTGCAAGTATTGGAATTCAATTTACCATGCTTTGTCTCACAGGTGTACTTATTATTGGAGCAATTGTATCAATGGCTTGGGCCCCTGAAACTAAATCACTATCGCTTAGTGAAGCAAGTAATAGTGGGAAGACCAATTCATAAGTAAATAAACATCCTTTCCAACCAGGCATCAGCTGATTTTTTCGCTGGGCCTGGTTCTTATTCTTTCTATTTAAGCTACTGCACCTTTCCTTCATTCTCTATTTTGAGGCATTTCGTTGAGAATATTTTCTATGCATTTGCCATCTGAAACGCTCTACTTCTCCTACCTAAAAACTTACTGGCCATTCTCCATCAATTCCTTCTTTTATCAAGTCCATCATTCAATATTTTCACTTGGAAGCGAAAGTAGAGATAGAATACGGTCCAGATGAACATATAGAAAGGTATGAAAATCCCAATTCCTATAGCCAATCCTTTTAAGCTGAATGGAATCCAACCAACAAAGAAAGATAATAGGAAGTAAAGAATGCTGACAGTAAGGAAGTGCAGAATGGTTTGAGATAACAAACTCCATTTTTCATTTTCAAAGAAGATTGTTGCCGTGCTGAAGAACCAGCCACATAATATGCAGCCTATCGCGTTTTTTACAAATATTCCACTGTCTAATGCAGTGACCTCCCCAAAAGCGATCACTCCAAAACACGTCAGCACCATCACGAGTGCCCCAAAGCAAATCCCAACAAAGCTACGGAATAATAGTGTTTTCATCATAATCCCTTCCTTTTCCATTGAAATGCTTTCTTGATTCCTTGAACATAGTGCCGAGAAACATATTCTTTTTCCCCTGATCGGAAATACACACATAAGGTCCCGTTGAAAGATGCCTCGAATCTGCTTAACTCATCTAAATTGGCAATCACTGACTTGGACAATCGCACGAATTGATTACCAGGAAGGTCCCTTTCCAGTTCATATAACCTTTCTTTCATTTCGAAAGTCCCCTGTTTCGTCCGCACCATTATGGAATCTTGCTCTGTAAATAAACAGATAATTTCCTCTGCCCGAAATACGTGCTGCATTTCTTCTTTCCTGCCGACAAAATACGGTCTTTTCTTTTCCTTCAAACGCTCCATCAGTTCCTGGACTTCCTCATTCCATTCGTGATTTCTGATAAGCACCTCTATCGCCTTGATCTCCTTATCTATCTCTACGTTTATTTTCAACTCTGCGACCTCCCTTTGCTTATAATGTAAGTATATTGATATTTTTGACAATTCGCTTGTGATTTCCGGTTACATGTAACTTTACAGTGATAACATGCTTGAAATGGATACTCAGATACACTAAATAACCGTCCAAATAATTGGACGGCCCTTTAATACAAAAAAACTTGTTCTGCTTTTGAATCCGTTTTTATCAATCAGCTTACTATTGACCTGTTCCAAGGGTCCGGATCACTCTTTGCTTGTAAAAGTGCTTGGCATCACCACAGCGATTACCTCTCCACGAGCGCAAAGTTTATCGATGGCAAATACCTCTGTTTCGATTCTCCATTTCTTTGGATGAACCTCATGAATGGTCCCAACGGCTGTTAATGGCACATCATTTGGGGTTGGCTTTACGAATTCCACTTTCAGTGATGCAGTCACAAACCTGGGAGGCTCCACTCCATCTCCAACTTCATGCCCATTTTTACGATGCATTGCCAATGCAGCGGAGCCTGTTCCATGACAATCAATTAAAGAAGCAATCAAGCCTCCATAAACAAATCCAGGAATTGCGATATGCTCTGGACGTGGTGTATAAATTGTCCTTGTTTGCTCGCCTTGCCAACCGGTTCGAAAGTGATGACCCTCTTCGTTTAAACGACCGCATCCATAACACCATGCAAATGCATCTGGATAATCATCTTGAATCGCTTTTATCACAATCTCCTCCATCATCTCTCCTCCTTTTTCAGAATATTATAACATCACTAAAGAGAATTCCCAGAAAGTTTATTGAGCTTTCAGCTTTATACATACTGCAGAAATCGATAACATACATAAAAAGTTTGCAAGAATCCTTGCTCCTTTTCTCGATAAATGACAAAAGCCCCTGTTAGCAAGCAGCATTCAGGGGCTTTCATTTGAAAATATATATAGTTAAGAAGTGTATCTATTATTTTGTTGCAGGTTTACCTTCTTAAAAGTTAAGCCTTTTTCTTAAATCCCAATACTTGAATGTCATTTTACCCATTTTCGACTTCGAAAGTGAATTATATTTACGTTCAAGTGCCAGGTTTTGTTTTTCTAGCTTAGTAATTTGTTTCAGTTGAACCGTGTTCAGTTTTTTTAATTGCTTTACTTCTTTAGCTAATTCTTTATTTTTCCCTTTCATATCATATTTTTCTTTATCAGCAGTTGCCCGTCCCTTCATTGAAATTTCCACATCTTTTGGCTTTAATTTAGGATTTCCATAGGTTTCAAATCCTATAGTTTTTAAATATGGCATGTTATTTTGAAAATTTTGTTCAAAGTTTCCATAACTTTTATGGATGTGGAGAAATGAATAACATCCGGCTTTTTCTGCTGAAATGATTTGCCCATATCCAGACAGTTTAAACAGTTTTTCGACTCGTTTTATTTCTTCAGGTATGTTTTTGACGATATAGGTGAAAACTTCGTCAGCACTTAACTCTGCAGGCAATTTTTTCACTTTATTTGATGGTGCATGCTTAGTCAGTTCATCAAAGTCATCTACATCAACATAAAACATATTTGTGCTTTGCTCTACAAAATCTGTAATACGTTTGCTCCACAATAGTCCTTGCAGTTTTTTTATGGCTTCCGAAAATAAAAACTGCCTGCTGACCTGATACATTCGTTTTGCCGCAAACTCATATATATCCTTATTGCATAGTGCTAATTTGACAGCGTCACGAAAATCCTTCTCTGTAACAGCATATAACGGGTAATCTTCGCCAAAAAGCTTTATATGCATTTTGGTTGGATTCATTATTACAGCCTTCCTTAAAATCCCATACTCCAATAGCTTTGTAGACAGTTCAAGACTGCTGTCCATTTCCTCGCTTCTCCAGGTTATCCCAATATCACTGTTCACGATTAATTGTTGGGCATTCTCCCTTGTCAATGCACCGTACCATGTAAGACCCTCTGTATTTTTAAGAAGGTATGCCGCTTCTTCCTTAAACTGAGAATCATCCTTAACCCATTTGAATTTATCCCCCGCAACATCAAGTGAAAGATTCGGAATTTCGCGCTTTAATTCTTTAAAAGCAGTAATGATCGGAATGGTCTTCCAATCAGGGTCGAACTTCCCTGTATATACAAGTTTGTTTTTTAACCGGGTCTGCCTTTCTGCTGATTCAATGTTTGGTATCATCGGGGTAAGCAGGGAAACTTTGTTTTTTTCTTTATTCAAATTAAGAATCTCAATGACAAATTCGCACATCTCTTCTGTTTGACATAAGAAATACGCACACTGATCATATATATTTTTGATGCTCTCAAATTTTTCTTCATCAACATCCTGGCCTATGTGAGTCAATCCTGTAGCATAAACTAAAGTATTCTTTATGATATGCTTATGCTTTGCTATTTTTTCAACAGTCTCAATGCTTCTAACAAATAGCCAATCATATCCCTTTTGACTCCAATAGTGAGTAATGAGCATTTCAGCTATATCAAAATCAATGACACCTTTTTTTACCCATTCATCATCGGTGGCACTGAAAAAAGGATCAACAAAAGGATTGAGAATGGTTATATTATCAAATTTCTCAAGAGGCTGAATTAAGATATCACGTTTGACCGGGCTAGCTAGAAGTAAGTCAACTTCGATGTTGGAATCTAGCGCAATGGTCGATGCTAAGGAAGATAAAAATACTGCAGATCCATCCATTGAATTCATGTCAATAAAGCCAAATAGAAGTACCTTCATTTTTCTGTTTTCAACTAGTTCATGTGAATTCAAAGTTTTCACTCCAATGACTGAAATCTGATATGAATCTTTATTTTTTTATTTGTTCTTTAATAGATGATTTAAGCGCAAGATATTTTAACGTGAATTTTCCTGCATATGTAACGTTGAATTTGTGTTCTAATAGCTTAAGTCTTCGTATTTCTTTGTTAAGCTTAATATTTTCTTTTTGTGCGATCTTACTTTTTTCTAATTCTTCTCGCAGTATATTATTTTCTTTTGTAATGTTCTCAATGATTTTTTGTTTTTCAGTGCCATTGCCCTCTATGAGCTCCAATGTCATGGACATCATGTCTTTCATTTGTAATTCGAGTTCCTCGTACATAGTTTTCCAATATTCGTTTCGTTCTTCCATATTGAAAAAACTCCCTTCGATTAACCTTGGATAATCTCCAATTCTCTTTTAATAACAACATCTACTGCGCATTTTTCTCGAATCGACTGAGTAGCTTGTTTTGACACTCTTAAAAATACGTCCGGATTGTAATATAAGCGCTCTATTGCATCGGCAATTTCGATAGGAGACTCAGGTTTTGTTAGAAGGCCAGAAACGTCATGTTTAACGAATTCCGGGATTGCCGTAATATCTGTTGAAATCGGCACTAGCCCGCTCGACATTGCCTCACACATTGAAACCCCTTGAGAATCCAAACGGGTCGGGCAAAGGAAAATTCCATACTCCTTATGTAATGCAGCGATTTGATCCTGAGATAGGAAACCTTTATGAATCGTTACATTCTCAAAATCCCTGATTGGCTCAACGGTTTGATCGAATAATTTTCCATCACCATAAAATGCAAATTCCAACTTATCGAAGTATGGTCGCTTCGATAGTTCAATAACTGCTTTCACCGATAAATCATTGGCGTATTTTCGCGAAGCGTATGGCCTGATTGAAAGGACTTTTGTCCGCATTTCAACTGGCTTTTCAATAAAGGTAAAAAGATTGTCATCTATTACATTAGGAATGATTACTGAATTTTTCGATTCTGCTCTTGCATCACATTCCGCTATATGTTCTTTGAACCATTTGGAAATATGAACAAAGGTTGTATCCAACTCATTCGTTTGATAAAACCAATTCATGAAAGAAAGCTGAGCTACATAATAGTCGTCGGACATTTCAAGTATCTTCCGCAAGCTTTCAGGGCTCTCAAGAAAATTAAACCACCTTCTATGCCATGCCTCCGTTTCAAATCCATGTATCCAGGTAATAATCGGTAAATCTGTGTTCGTTTCTTTTATCGCTTGTACCATTTTTGGATTAACAAAATGAATGAGCGCTTTTTTATGTACTTTATGATTTAAGAAAATGCGCAGATGCTGTTCAGTTCCACGATAAACAGGCACATCTTCATACGTATACTTTTCTGCTTTTTTATAGGCAGGATGCAAAACAAAAACATCAACTTTCAAACCCTCATCCAGATAGGCCTTGACTCTTCGGTGGATAAACCCATTCCGATATAACTGATTTTCATGTGGATAAGCATTCGTAATGATTACATATCTATCTTTTTCACTAAATGTAAGCTCATATAGATTTACATATTCCTCCATTTTTGTTCACTCCTACTATTCAGTCATCTTCAATCGGCCTGCTACTTATCTGTAAATGAAGGATTTTTAAGAGACTCTTTTCCAATCACCTTTAAAACCGTCAACCGATTATAACAAACATGTATTACTGAATATTGACATCAATATGAGAATTCTGTAAATAAAAGTAAAGTTTTCATGAACTTTTATAGGCTATTGTGAAGCTTCATTAATCTCATGACTGGGAGCATCAGTAATAGCATGAAGGTGGATGGCAAATAAACAGCAACATAGAGAAGGAGGGCGTTCCATTTAGCGGAAACGCCCTCCGGCATTAATCAGTTATAAAGTGTCCACTATTCCCCCCCATAACTTGTCTACACCATTACAATAAAAATTCATATTATATAAGAAAAGGAATTGTCTAAAAAAGAGGTGCGATCTTACATGATACCCATAGATGATTGTAAATTATTAATTTCATGCTGCAATCATAAAGGCGGTCTATATTTAGTCCAATTTAAACAACAACAACATGAAATAAAAAAGATTTTAAATGTTGGATGCACAGGCATTACAAAATACGGCAGCTCTTTTGTCGTAATTTCCAATTCTCATGGAATCTTCATTTTGGATGAAGGCTTAAAGGTTATAAAGAATAAAGCTTTATCTACAGAATTAGATTTACATGGTGTAGCAGTAGATAAAGATAAAGCTTATATTATTGAAACCAAAACTAACTCAATTGGTGTTTATGATTTGGAAAACGATTTGGAAAGAATTGATGAACTTAGATTTTCACCTAAAAATGACGATGTTTGCCACGTCAACGATTTGTATATAGCAAATGATAAGTTATATGTATCGATGTTTTCATATCCTCCAAGGAAAAGTTTCCTCTCTTTAGCAAGTTATTTCCCTAATAAAACAATCCACAAAGGTGTGATCCTTGAATATTCTTTACAGGAAAGAAAAGTGGTTAAGATTTGTCATGATAAATTACTTCAACCTCACAGCGTACTTCATTATGATAATAAGATGTATTATTGTGTTTCAGGTGAATTCCTAGTAAAAAGAAATGAGGAAGATATTTTTAAATGCCTTGGTTATACTCGCGGTTTAGCAGTTAGAAATCAAACGATGTTCATTGGTCAAAGTGAGAGTAGGCACATACCGGTTTTACTAAAAAAACATACGAACATATTACTGGATTGCGGGATTTATGTTCATGACATCTCTACGAAACTTTCATCTTTCATCCATATACCTTCTGAAGAAATTTATGGAATATTGGTTATTTAAAAACAGTGAAATCGTATTTTTCAGTTGTTGAAATTTTTTTATCCTATGTAAGTTATTCGTTTAGTTACCAGATCATAAGGATATCTTTCCTTATTCACTTGAACAGTCAGTGAACTTTTTTCTACCTTCAAGAATTATTCAAGCATGTTTTTGTAAGAATAGAATAGAATCGAAAAAAGACCAATTTGCTGAAGAGAGTGATATAGATGGAACCAATTACCTTTAAAGCATTTGCAATCACTAATGAAATCGATTTGAATAAAATCGCCATTCATTGCGGCATACCGAAAAAATTCACCTGGGAAGAGCCTTTAATCCTTAAAGGCGATTTTCTAAGTTCCATCCTAAATAAAAATGTGGACGAATCGCAGCAGGTGCTGGTTTTTTCCTTTGGCAGCATTGTCTTCATCAATTACTCACACGCAAATGAGATTAAGGAATTTTCATCCTTTATCCATTCTTTCGAGCCGGTTATTGATCTCGACAATTTAGATAGATATACAGACGATTACAGCCTTCACTTCAGTGAAACCGGAAGCATCAATTTGACAGACGAATATGTAGTTGTACCTAAATATGAATTTTTCTACCCTGAATTAATTTCCACCATTCTCGCAAAATCGGTGGCACTTGAAAAAACTGAGGAACAGCTAGGAAAAATCCACGACAAGCTCGAAGCCATGATAGACCGACTGGAAAAAGGCAAGCTGAGAATCGGTAATAAGGAACTAGCGAGGACGACTGCCAAAATCGTACGTCACGAGTATAATACCCTAGCGTACATCATGATTCTGGACAAACCTGATATTACATGGACAAGCAGCATTGCCGGCGAATTTTATGACAGAATGCTTGATTTTTTTGAATTGAATGATCGGTATAAAATCCTGAAAAGTAAAACCGAAATTTTATATAACATTATGGATGGGTTTTCTAACATCAGCCATTCGATCAGGGGACTATTCGTTGAATGGATCATTGTAATCCTCATTGTCTTTGAGATCGTTCTGACGTTATTAGAAATTGCAGGATGGATTCCATGAATTCTGAATCATATCGTATGGAATACCTTCCAAAAAAATAAGCATCGTTTAAGTGCTTCAGACTGTAGACAAATTCGAAAAACGGGTTTGCCTACAGTTTTTTCTTTGAAAAACGTTCCCATTGATTTCAATAATCCGCTCCCTTTCCGTGGACTGTTCATTTCCTAAGTTTTCTGATGGTCGTCTCATGGGTGCCTGTTTTTCTTTTATCTTACTTTCCCAAAGTATTTCATTTGTTTAATCCAGGGCAAAGTGGAAAATTAATTCCTCCCCTTCTTCCCCATTGAATCTATATCCTTTATCAATGAATCCTGCTTTTTTATATAAATTTATCGCTGGAACATTCGTATGATGCACTGTTAGAACAATCTCATCTTTATCTGGATGACTTAGTTTGATCATATCAGGCAACACTTTTAAAGTCTCAAAAGCTAGACCCTTTTTTTGATGGCGCAAATCCAAGGAGAATGATTTTAGAAGAATCGCATTCTCATTACTTGTATATTGATTTCCCGCTTTATCCGTATATAAGGCAAAACAACCAATCAAATCCTTATCTAAATAAATGACCATGGGGAAGTTATATTTATCCTTCCTGAAGTCTTCAATAACTTTCAAAGGTAAGGAAGTATAGATTGCTTGTTCTATAGGTAAACAATAATTGCTCAGCGCCTCATAGTCATTTTCCATAAAAGGTCTGATAGTTAATCCAGTCATCATACTTGCACCCCATTTTTACATTTCTATAAATCCATATTAACAGATACTAAAGTTTTACAATTCACTGCAAAATAAAAAAAGGAATGGTTTGTTTACCATTCCTTCAGACTGTAGACGAACTTGAGATAAAGCGGCGAGAATCCACTCCCTTTCCGCCGACAGTCTGCCAGCCTCATCAAAGGAAGCGGCTATGGGGTACTGGCAGACCAGTTATTCGGCAGGTGTATCGCAAATTTCTTCAACCTATTAAGAGTTTCATAACCATGAAGATGTTAAATCATTCAGACGCTGATAATTCACTTTCCGTTACCCATTTATGATTCTTCACTTTTTCTCCTCCCGCAGTCGGTGTGAAGTCGACCATATAAACAGTCGTTTTTTCAGCAGATTCAACTTCAGCGACAGCCCCGTTCATTCCTTCCATATGAGAAGCATTTACTGTGACCTCCGCTCCGGGTTCATATGCTTTCTCACCTGCATCTTTGATTTCTTCGTGAATGATCCATTTATGATTTTCAACTTTTTCTCCGCCAGTTGCAGGCGTATACGAAATTGCATAAGCAGTCGTATCAAAGGCACCCACTATTGTTGCTTCCGCCCCCTTCATGCTTTCCATATGACCTGATTCGATAATCGCTTGACTTCCAACTTCATAGGTTGGATTTTCTGCAGCTTTTAATCCTTCTGGAACTTCACCCGTGCTAGAATGGTTCATGTCCATTTCACTATGTTCCTTTTCTTTTTTTTCTTCTTTGTTTTTATCATCGCTGTTGGAACATGCGCCAAGGACTAAAAACAGGGCTGCTAATAATGATAAGATGATAGGCAATTTTGTTCTTTTTTTCATATTAATAAAACCTCCCTTATGATTACATCCATCTTACCAATTAAATATGCAGAAAATATGGAGTTCACTCGTGGCAAAAGAAATGAAGCCTCATACTTTTTTAGGAATAGTCCTGCCTCAATTTAAGCGTTCATTAGCCACCACAATCGCTACTTTTATTGCTATTCGATTTTTCTTGAAGAAACTTTTTGAATTGCTCTTTTGTAACATCCGATTTCATTGCCAATATTACTAGTTCCAGCCATTCGTCAGGAAGGTTTTCATCAAAATCCTTCATTTCATCATCTCTTTCTTTTTATCTTTAGTTATTTTAACTGTATGGGGTAAGGTTCAATATTGAGGCTATTTTTCCACGTGAAACTATATTCGGAATATCATTATAAATTATCTCAAGCGTCCATAGCTGGATTTTAGTGTAAATTTAATAAGTCTTTACATTTACATATAAGGCCTCAATGTTTGTTTGTTATCTAATCAAGGAATTCCCCATTCTTCTATATACCTTTAATTATAAAAGTGAACAGCATGCTATCGGGAGTGTTTTAACAGAAGTAAAAAGAGATGGTTTATTGATAGAGGTTATATGAGGGGTATTCAATCCAAACGGATATTGCTTGGAAACCAAGCAAGAAGGACTTTGGTAAAAGTCCTTCTTATGTTTACTCTCCCAAAGCTGATTGTTCGATTTTTTGCATGATATGTGAAAGGTTCATGGAGGCATGTCTTTTATAATCCCTGCCTATGGATTTGAATAATCCTTTTGCTATTCCTCTTAACATGATTTTGGTATGACCATCCGAAATAATGGACTTATTAGGGAAACTTGATTCAGCTTGTGCACCGCCAATCTTATTAGCTGTTTCCTTAATAAAATCAATGATTTTAATTTCCTGTATTTTACCTTCGATATCGGTTTTATAGATAATTTGATTTCTCCAAAGCTTTAACTCAATCCTCTGTTTAGTATAATCGAAGATGTCTTCCGTAATATGAACATTGCTCATTTGAATGGAGTCCTTAATAGGATACAATCTTGGGTTAGGATTGATTTTCTTTATTAAGGATTGATCAATCGTGACCTTTTCCCGCTTTATGCGCGTATTCTTCGTTTCACATAAAATCAGCCTTAACTGTCCGGCAATTATATTATTGAACTCTTCTAATCCAAAGATCTCAACGAGCATTATGCTATATTCCAAAATGGTGATAGCTTCATCGAATTTTCGTTTAGCAGCAGCATTCGATCTAGTAAAAACCAATCGATTCTTCCTCTCCATATCCTTCTCACCCCACTGAATTCATATCTATTTAGTGAATAGTAAAAACATCCAGTTGATTTCATCCGGAGCCTTTTTTGGCTGTTCTCGATTTTTTTCGTCCTTAACAGCACTTTATCCGGCCATTCTCGGACTTATTCGACCTTCAACGCACTTTATTCGACCGTTCTCGGACTTATTCGACCTTCAACGCACTTTATTCGACCGTTCTCGGACTTATTCAACCTTCAACGCACTTTATTCGACCGTTCTCAATTGTTTCTTCCTTCACCTCAGTATACCTGCGCGGTCTCGACAATCATTTTATTCATAAAAAGACTGTCAAGAATGGACAGTCTTTCGGTATGGACGCCTTTGATATTCAGTCCTTTTCCACTATCTATCGAAGTGCTGTTTCATTAACTCTTTAAATCGTGTTCCATCTATTTCTTCTTTCGTCACTTCCCCATCTTCCCACCGGGTAAAGGATGTATCAGTTAAAGTGATGTTCCCGCTGTTTGTCAAACGGGTGATTAATGGATGCTTATTGAATGGCGATTGGGGATGTTCCCTGATGATCGTTTGGACCTCATTAAGTTCCGCTACATTTCCTACGGGTTTTGAAGAATCGAAAGCATACCCAATTCTCCAATCGCGATCTTTATGTTTCAGTTTTAATTCAAGGACATGATCTCCATGGTCGGTACTTTCTTTTTTTATTCGGAATTCACCATTTTGGGAAACGACCGTTTCTCCGTTCAGCGGAACTGGTTTTAAAGGCAGATTCCCGCCAAAACCCGTATCGATCAGATAGGTTTGGCCCACATGGTTCAATAGAATGGTAACATGGGTCCTTCCTATGGTCATCCACCCCTGATTATAGATGACACCTCGAACCAAGAATACATCAAAGTCATTTTCCTTCAGGAAAAAATAAAGAGCTGCATTCAATTCATAGCATAATCCACCCTCATTCCTCACGAGGACTTTGTTCATGATATTGGCTTTATTGATATCACTTAGATGGGAGGCCATGATTGATAAGTTTTCAAACGGAATGGTTTTCGCAGTTTTATCCAGAATTTCATCTAATTTTCCAAATGTCAGTTTCACATCTTCCTGGAGCCCTATTCTTTTCCTGAATAATGCATTCAGTTCATTCATTACGATTCCCCCATTTTAACAGATACCAATGAAGAGCATCTTGACTTTGTATATATTCATTATACTTTGCCCATATTTCATTCTTCAACGATATGCCATTAACAAAACCCACATTCCACCTAGCACCATGAAAAATAGGCCGCCCAATAATGTCGCAATTTTGGGTAACTGTCTCCAAACATGCTTCAAAGCTGCTTTAATCATTCATTTACTTGTAAAATGATTTTACCCAAATTCTTATTTGCTTCCATATGTTCATGCGCCCTTTGTACCTCTTCAAAAGGGAAGACATGATCGACGATTGCCTTGATTTCATGTTGGAGGAACAACGGCATGGCTTTTGTAATGAATTCTTCAGTTAACTCTTTTTTATATTCATCACTCCGAGGAGTTAAAAGAGTTCCTTTTAATTGAACTCTTTTTAAGAGAAGTTCCATCAAGTTCACCTTCTCGACTACTGTTCCTCCTAAAATCCCTATCAGTACCCAGCGTCCATCAGTTTTTATGCTTTTAAGGTTTTTCTCCCAGTAAGAAGCACCGATGAAATCCAGGATAACATCCACTCCTTGATTATTTGTAGCTTTCATTACTTCCTCATCAAAAGATTGTTCTTTATAATTGATACAGATATCCGCCCCTAATGAGTGACAGAAATCCAATTTTTCCTTTGAGCCGGCTGTAGTGATGATCTTCGCTTTTGTCAGTTTTTTTGCCAGTTGGATAGCTGCTGTGCCTACTCCGCTTCCGCCAGCATGAATCAATACCGTATCTTGATCCGTCAATTCACCTAACCAAAAACAAGGTTTGGTACGCCGTCAAGAATACTTCAGGAATCGCAGCCGCTTCTTCAAATGACAAGTTATCCGGGATCTTCATTGCTCTATCAGCCGGCATCAAGGCATATTGAGCATAACCGCCGCCGTTTACAAGTCCCATCACCCTTGTCCCTAATTGTAAATTTGCATCTTCCCCTGTTTCCACAACTTCCCCAGAAACTTCAATTCCCAATATTGGATTGGCCATATAACCGGATTTCCCTTCTCGTGAAACAATATCCGTTCTATTTATAGCAGAGGCTTTCACCTTAATTAATATTTCCCCTTTTCCGGGGATGGGCTTGGAAAAATCCTTAAATAGTAATTGTTCTGCTCCACCCGGTTCTTTAACTACCACTGCTTTCATTTGTCCCACTCCTTACTATTAAATTAGTGACCACACTTTTAAAATGTTTTGTCTTGAAGATGGAAACTATGCTACTCCAAAAAATATCCACAAGCAAATAATTAGGTTTTGTAAACATGTTGATAGAATAAAAAAAGCCGATGTCCCATTAGGGGCCATCGAGCTTTTTTTGAAAAGTTTCCTATTATTATCTTTTATTAAGCGTTTGACTTCTATCCAGGTCATGATGCAATTGCGCTGCCGGAACCTTAGGGTTAGGAATCTGCCCTTTTGCAACTGGTTCAGCTACATAAACAAAATCTCCTGTACCATCTGGGGCGCTTCCTGTTGCCCATAGTCCGTCTGCTGATTCATTACCTTCTGACAAGTTCCAGAATTCGTACGCTTCCGGTTGAGATTCCATTTCCGCTTCCGGTGGAAATGACGCGGGAACGACAACGCCATTTTTTTCTTCAAGTTCTGCAATGGCCGCCATCCATTGATATTGGTGGTAACGATCACGGGCTAACATTTTACGGAAGGTGGCACGTACCCCCTCATCTTTGGTCATATGATATAAACGGGCCACTTGAAGGCGTCCTTGGCTTTCAGCATGAAGATTCGATCGCATGTCCGCTAATAGATTTCCGCTGGCTACAATATAAGATCCGTTCCAAGGCACCCCATTCGAGTTGGTTGGCAGTCCCCCAAGACCGCTTACGAGCAAATGCTGGGGATTGATTCCACCCATGATGGCTGCTGTAGCAGGATCTTTTGCGGCTTCTGCTTGATCTTCCGGAGAAGCGCCATCAAGCAATTGACTAATGAGCGAACAAAGCATCTCTACATGTCCAATTTCCTCTGTACCAATATCCATCAGCATATCTTTGTATTTTTCTTCTCCACGGCAGTTAAAACCCTGAAAAAGATATTGCATCATGACAGTCATTTCCCCAAACTGTCCACCTAACACTTCCTGAATTTGACGGGCAAGCATCGGATCTGGTCGATCTACCTTAACTTCAAATTGCAATTCTTTTTGATGGCGAAACATATTAACTCCTCCTTTTTTTATATGATGTACGGTTTTTTATTACCCGCCTGTCCATGCTTGAAACCTGAATTCAGTTATAACGAACAGTAATTAGAAAAAATTTACATGCCATTAACAATGATTACTGAACTAAAAAGCCAAGGACTATCTTTGGGCTATGTATCGCTCAATAAATAAGATTTATAAAAGGTCCATTTACTGTCTATAACTTTACAATACAGGGTAAAGTAGAAAGAACCATATATAGGAAATTTAAAAAGGAGGATGGAAAATGGATTTCAAGCCCCGAAATCAAAAAGATCAATCTATTTCACAATTACGTTATACTTATTCCGCTCGTAATCTATGGTCCGGTTTTCTATTCGGGATCGGATTGGTGGCATTCATTGATGAGTCCATCTTTCATCAACTATTGCATTGGCACCATTTCTATGACAAGTCCACATCCAATATTGGGCTTATCTCGGATGGTTTATTTCATGCCCTTAGCTGGTTCGCAACGGTCGGGTCGTTATTCATGTACGCTGACCTTCGCCGTCGAAAGGGATTATGGCTGAAAAGGTGGATAGGGGGAGTTTTGCTCGGGGCAGGTTCTTTCCAGCTATATGACGGGATCATCCAGCACAAGCTCATGCGTCTCCATCAAATCCGCTACAATGTCGATATTCTCCCATACGACTTGATTTGGAACATTGCAGCCACAATCATGATCTTGATCGGCATTATCCTTATCATTCAAACAAGGCGCAGCGTACTTAAAATGAAAGAAGATACCAGCAATGCACAGTAATGGACATATTCATGATAATGGGGCTGGTTTTGAACCGATTTTATTGATTCTTCTGGCGCTTGTGATAGTGATTTATATCGCAGCTGCCGTAATTTCAAACCGCCGCTATAAAAAATGGCCCTTATACCGTACGCTCTTTTGGATTCTTGGCACCATCTGTGCAGCCTCTGCAATTATAGGTCCCATAGCCAATCGCGCGAATATGGATTTCACGGCGCATATGGTTGGTCATTTACTGCTTGGAATGATTGCACCCATCCTACTCGTGTTTACCGCACCTATTACTCTTGCACTGCGAACACTTGATGTACAATCAGCAAGACGCCTTTCAAAGGTGTTGAAAAGTTGGCCGCTGCGCATTATAAGCAATCCAATCACTGCTTCTGTGCTTAATATTGGGGGGCTTTGGATTCTTTATACGACTGAGTTATATGGGTTGATGCATCAGAATGCCCTTCTACATGCATTAGTGCATTTTCACGTGTTCATGGCGGGCTATCTATTCACTGCGTCTATGATTTATATGGACCCGACGCCCCACAGGTTCAGCTTCATGTTTCGTGCTGTCGTATTTACAATTTCACTGGCCGGCCATGATATCCTTTCTAAGTATATTTTTGCCCATCCTCCAAGCGGAGTCACAAAGGAACAAGCGGAAAATGGAGGAATGTTAATGTACTATGCCGGCGATGCCATTGACGTTGCACTTATTTTCATCCTTTGCTATCAATGGTTCAAAGCCACCCGGCCTAAGGAATCACTTGCCTTGTAGGAAGGAAGGCTACTTATTACTTAGTTAAACTCCTATGTTTCTGTTTAATCGTCCAACATTTAGCTCATACTAATTTTTGATGAAAAAAATTTAGGATGGAGCTGAATGGAAAATGGAATTTGAAGCTAACAATTCTACTGAAAATGCTCTTCGTGATTATAAAGCTGGAATCGGTGCCTTTACGCATAAAATGCCTGTTCTCGCAGAGAAATTCAATTCGTTTACGGAAGAGTGCTTTAAAGAAGGTCAATTATCCCAGAAAGAAAAACAGCTTATCGCATTAGGAATAAGCTTATATTCACAAGATGAATACTGTATTATCTACCATACAAAAGGATGTCTTGATCAAGGCTGTTCCGAACAGGAAATTCTTGAAGCCATTGGTGTGACCGCAGCATTTGGCGGAGGAGCCGCCATGAGTCAGGCTGTAACACTCGTCCAGGAATGCATCCAAGATATAAATCAGATGAAACAGTAAGAAAGAAGGGATAGGACAAATAGTCCTATCCCTTCTTTCTGTTGTTGACAAATGCTTTTAATGACTCATGTTGTTGTTATTGTTATTTCCTTGTGCTGGTGCATATGAATTCAACATTTGCTGCATATCCTGCTGTGCAAGCTGCGGAACTTGATAGTAATGATGTTTGTTTTGATATATCGAAATCTCATATGCCATTTCAATGCAGTTCGGAACGGAATCTGCAAATACGCGGCGAACCACCGGATTCGTTATTTCAAGCGCTGCCATCGCTTTCATGGATGCAGCAGACTTAACAGCTCCAAGCATCAAACCTGAAATGCATTCATCCGTAATTTCCGATACGGATTGCAAAGGTTTCTTTGGCTGAGTTGGTGTCAATCCATATATAAAATCGTTACCTTGATTCATTTTGTAGCTCTCAGTCCGTTTAGAAGGATCCTGGCCCGATTGGAAGCACTCCAGTGAAATATTATATTCATCTTGGATGAACTGATATTGACGATCCAGAATATCAAGTAATTCCTGATCCTGAATATGCTGACGCAAAAGAGTATACGTGTTTAAAGTACCAATCGTTCCCGACAACACTTCATGTACATCGAATACTTCGTGACCACCGTGATTCATTTGTGGGGGAATGGCACCCGTTTGCATGTTCTGGTGTACTTGACCTTGTTGATATTGGTTTTGCATTGTATTTCCCTCCTCGTTTTATCAATGATGCGAACAAGTTTAGTATGTTAAACCCCAACTGGATTATTCAATCTAAACTCTTCCAAGAAGACCAATAAGCTGCTGCATCATGTTTTCTGTATAAAAAAAACGTGGCGTTTTAAACTATAGACACTTTATATGTATGGGAGGATTTCCAATGACACATCAATGCTTCTATTGTAGTGATGTTACGGAAGAAAAAAAAATCCATGTGGTAACGTTTCAAGTTTCTGACACGGATAGAAATGAAATGCTCTGTGATGAATGTTATCAAGAATGGCTACAAGGAATAAAAGGTTAAGCGTTAAAGCCCTCTAACATTTCACAAACATCAACAATGCATACTTGGATGAACTCAGGGTAACTTAAATCCGTTAAATAGTGAATTTCAAGGAGGATGGTTATGGGAATTTTAAGCGGTAATCCGAAAGAAGAGCCAATGCATTACGGAGAGGTATTTGGAACATGGGCATTTCTAACAACTACAAAAGGACTGATTGCCTGTCATCAAACTATGCTTAATCATGCTGGCTACAAGGGCCAGCATAAATTACTTGTTGAAGTGATCAATCAAGGGAAACAGGAACATGACCAACTTGAATCATTATTAAAAGAAAATAACGTAGGACTGCCTCCGTCACCACCTGAAACGCCTAAAGCTAATTTGGAGGATATTCCAGTCGGGGCACGTTTTCAAGATCCTGAAATCTCTGCTTCAGTATCAATCGATATTAATGCAGGATTAGTTGCTTGCAGCCAAATCATGGGTCAATGCATCAGAGAAGATATTGCACAGATGTTCGCACAATTCCATACGAATAAAGCTGCATTGGGTGCTGACTTCCTAAGATTGAATAAGGAAAGGACTGGCTTGTCCCTCCTCCTCTTCATATTAATAAAACAAGAATGTAAATATAATGAAATATCCCCTAATCATGTTGACATCGTGATTGGATGCCCAACATGATTAAGGGATTAATTCCGATAATGAAAGGACGATTAAGGAATCATTACCATTGCAGACTTTCGATTAAGTGGCACTTTGTGCATTGTTGACTATAATCAGTTTTTACAAATTCATGATTACACTTCTCGCGAAAAATGTTCAGCTCCCTTTTCAGCTGTTCCAATTGAGTTTCCAACTGTTTCATTTCAACTTTTATTTGGATTACCCGATTCATCGAATTCTCCCTCTCATCGGAATCATAAATAGATTTCCCCGTCCGTTTTCCTAAATTCATTCGCTTTTTCTTTAAGACCTTCATCGATTACCGACTCAAAGCCCAGACCCTTTTCCTTCGCCAAATCACGGATGTCTTGAGAAATCCTCATACTGCAGAATTTGGGTCCGCACATTGAACAGAAATGGGCTGTCTTGGCACCTTCAGCCGGTAGTGTTTCATCGTGATATTCAACTGCCCTTTCAGGATCGAGGGAAAGATTGAATTGATCTCTCCAACGGAATTCGAATCTAGCCTTCGAAAGGGCATCATCCCGTTTTCGTGCCTGGGGATGGCCTTTAGCAAGATCAGCTGCGTGGGCTGCAATTTTATAAGTAATGACCCCTACACGAACATCCTCTTTATTCGGAAGCCCCAAATGCTCTTTCGGTGTCACATAACAAAGCATGGCCGTTCCAAACCATCCAATCATGGCAGCACCAATCGCAGAAGTGATATGATCGTATCCAGGAGCTATATCCGTTGTCAATGGTCCCAGGGTATAGAATGGTGCTTCTTGACAGACTTCCAGCTGCTTATCCATATTTTCTTTAATCAAATGCATCGGTACGTGACCGGGTCCCTCCACCATGACTTGAACATCGTGCTTCCAAGCAATCTTCGTCAGTTCCCCAAGTGTTTCCAATTCAGCAAATTGAGCCTCATCGTTTGCATCTGCAATGGAGCCAGGACGGAGGCCGTCACCTAATGAGAAAGAGACATCATACGCCTTCATGATTTCACAAATCTCTTCAAAGTGAGTATAGAGAAAACTTTCTTGGTGGTGGGCCAAGCACCATTGTGCCATGATGGAGCCCCCCCGGGAAACGATTCCCGTAACTCGCTTTGCTGTCATGGGAATGTATCGCAAAAGCACTCCGGCGTGTATCGTGAAGTAATCCACACCTTGCTCAGCCTGCTCAATTAATGTATCCCGGAAAACTTCCCAATTTAAATCTTCCGCGACTCCATTCACTTTTTCCAATGCTTGATATATCGGAACCGTCCCAACTGGCACAGGAGAATTCCTGATAATCCATTCCCGGGTCGTGTGAATATTCTTACCGGTGGAAAGATCCATTATGTTGTCTGCACCCCAACGTGTAGCCCAAGTCATTTTCTCCACTTCTGCTTCAATCGATGAACTAACAGCGGAATTTCCAATATTCGCATTTATTTTCACATGAAAATTACGTCCAATGATCATGGGCTCACTTTCAGGATGGTTAATATTTGCCGGAATGATCGCCCTCCCGCTAGCTACCTCATCTCTTACAAAATCAGGGGCTACATTTTCCCTGATCGAGATGAATTCCATCTCAGGAGTTATGATACCTTTTCGGGCATAATGGAGCTGGGTTACGTTTTGCCCTTTCGCTGCACGCAATGGTTTTCTTTTCAATCCCGGAAAAATTTCTGCTTTCGTTTGTGACTCTTTTTTATACCCGTTATCTTCGGGCTTTATTTCACGCCCTTCATACTCTTCAACATCTTCCCTTTCCAGAACCCAGCTGCGTCTAATCGGGGCAAGACCTTTATGAATATCAATGGGATATTCTGAATCCGTATAAAAGCCGCTTGTGTCATATACTCGTAAAGGCGGATTCTCCTCTTCGCCGAAAGAACCTGTAGTCGGACTTAGCTTAATTTCACGCATGGGCACCCTAATATCGGGTCTAGATCCCTCAACATACACTTTTTTACTCCCGGCAAAACTGGACATAATTGAAACGTTCATGTCATTTACTGAATTACTCATCATGATTTCATTTCTCCTTTTTAAGTTCATTTAAAAAGGACAAAATCCAATCCATTTCGCACGAAAAAGCCAGATCTCATATTTAAGACCTGGCTAACGTTAGTATGGCTACAGAAATGACCAATTGAAATGTCATTGTTTAGTAGATTCTAACTTCCCCACGCTGGTATGAACCAGATCAGGTCCTGAGGGTTAAGAAGCTTAAGCGCTTCTCTCTCAGCCCAACTTTTATTGGACACCCCTAGTCTGAATAATTTAATTGATTACAGGGTAACTATATCTCACCCTTTTCATTCTGTAAATAATTTGAAAGACCTAATATTTTCATTACAACTATCAAAATTTATTATTTGAAGAAGAGCCGTTAATTAATTTCCAAGGCTCTCAAGGATAGGGTAAAGCTCCTCTAAATGCTTGATTTCATAGGTTGGAATCACTTCATTCCGTTCCTTATCATGGCGATTTATCCAAACCGACTTTATGCCTACCCGTGATGCTCCAAGGATATCCGTCATTAAATTATCGCCGACCATCAATACTTCATCCTTATCAAGCTCCATGATCCCCAAAGCATGCTCAAAAATGGAGGCATCCGGTTTACCTCTTCCAAATGCGCCTGAAATCACGATTTGGTCGAAATAAGGAACCAGTTCAGGCGTAATTTCAAGTTTCGTATTTTGCAGCTCAGGAGATCCGTTCGTAAGCAATAGCAACTTATACTTCCCTTTTAATTCATCCAGAACACGGAATGTTTCTTCATAGATAAATGGCTTTTTGCGTCTCTCCGCAGGGAAACGTTCTGCCAGTTCAAGTCCAAATTCCGGGTCATCGATCCCTAATGCCAATAACCCTCTCGTCCACGCTTCTTTCCGATAAGCCGGTGCAATCCCGGCCATCTTCCTGAATTCATCATGATCATCCTGAAAATTTCCCCATAGCCCCTCAAATGGGTTGATTCCGATCATTTGGGTGAATGCATATGTATCGTAAGAAGAATAAAGCTCACGCGCTTCCTTTCGCACAGCTTCTTCAAAATCCTCGACATTCAGATCATATTTCTCCTTGGCCACTTCACATGTGGCCACAAAAGCCTCTTTTACACTTTTCTGATCCCATAGTAATGTATCATCTAAATCAAAAAAAACTGCCTTCAGCAAAATGTCCACCCCTCTTTCCCTATTATTGAATTCGTAAAAATTACACTATTACAATAATAAACCACAACCAATAAAAAAAGAATAACTATTCGGAAAATGACTTACCTTTTCTAGTGGGAAACTCTTATCCACTTATCATCTTTCAAATACATACAGCTTTCCATTACTGGCAATCTTGAATTTGGGACCGGTGAACCCCCGTCGGATCAGCTCTTTCCTCATATATACCATGAGGGCGGCATGACTCACGATCAAAACATCCCTTTCCCCCTTTGCAAAGACTTCATCCAATACTTTATTGATCCTTCGCTCTGCGATCTTAATTTCCGCCCTTGTCTGCTTGTTTAACACCGAGCAGCAGCGAATCCAGATAGCCCAAAGGATGAATGGCAGCTTTACCCTTCCTTTAAGAGGCGGGGAAGGTATTTCCCGCAGCTCCTCCATCCGGTGAACCGGACCTGGATAGATATGTTCCGCTGTCTTGACAGCTCTCGACATATCACTGCAATAACACTCCTCCCATTCCTCCGCGCCAAATAAAGTCGTTCCATAAATAATATCCGCTGCATCATAGTCCTTAAACCATTGCTTCATATCATCCGCCGTCACTGATCTCCCAGTAGGAAATTCATGTGCCACCTTAAAATGCCGTACCAAACCAATTTTCATATCTTCTCCTTTTTATCTTTTAAAATATACGTTTCTTTTTCTTGTAAACAGCCCTTATCAATATATTACCCTATGTAAAACTATAAAAAAAAGTATGTTAAAACCATTAAAACCTTACTGAACTCTCCTTGACACTGTGTATATATTTAAAAGTTTTTAAAGATCCAGCGTTTAATTATGATAGCATCGAAAAAAGAGAAAGCATCTCGCCTTCTCCATTTATCGTTTAATCTATGAATTGTAGTTCTGTTATCGTACATCTTTTCCTGAATTTATATTTCCCGCTCAAATCACTGAATTGATAATCATTGAGAGATTTCCCCAGTTGTTCCCTAAGCTTCTCTACAGTGATGGATTCCTCAACTGTCTCTTTCCAATTTTCATTTCCGATCAACTCATCGAACGGAATGGTAGTCAGGACTTCATCATATATCTGGATGCTTTGATCGATGCCGAAGCTGCCATAGATACTGCCATTTTCATCAGCAAAGATATGATCCGATTCCAATTCCTCCACCAATACTTCCAGATATTCCTTTGACTTAACAGGCTTGATGGCAATCTCTGCTTCCGCCTTTACAGGTCCCAATCTCTTATCGACGATCTCTATCGTCAATTTAACATGAACAGGCGGATACCCAAACCCTTCACAAAGTTCTGTTGCCGAATTATATACCATCTGTACGTCCTCCTTTTGACACTATCATTATATAATAAAAATAGTACATTTCATTACCAAAAACCCTTATTCAAGTTCACTTGCATCTTATTTTTATAGCGACTCTTTTTCAATTCATACGCTCCTTCATCACTGAAGGGTCAATCGTCATATTTCGAGGATTTCCCTGATACGAAAGCCACGAATCCTGATTTTCTCAGTTCACGGGCATAATTATAAATTCATATTTCATACCTCATTTATACGTTTATCGATAATACACCATTAATTTTGATCGATTTATGAACTCAACTAAAAAGTCCAATGCCGCTCAGGACATTGGACTTTTTATAAGCTTCACATTATGGCTTTAGCACCACCTTAATACATTCATCCTCGTGATCGTTAAAGATTTGATAAGCCTCACTCGCTTTTTCTAGAGGGACTTTATGGGATATGATTTCCGTGGGGTCGAACTCTCCAGCCGTGATCTTATCAAAAAGCTTGGGCATGTAGTGAATGACCGGTGCTTGTCCCATTTTAAGATTAATGTTCCGCTCAAATAAATTGCCTAATGGGAACATATTATATTTGGATCCGTATACGCCAGTCAGTTGGATCGTGCCGAATTTACGTACGGCGTTAAGTGCAATCTCGATCGCACTTAACGTTCCACCCTGAAGTTTCAGCTTTTGCTCAATCGCTTCTATCGTTGATTTCTTGCCGTCCATTCCTACACAATCTATGACCACATCTGCCCCGCCAGAAGTGATTTCCTTAATGTAGCTGCCCATATCGTTATATTCATCGAAGTTATACGCCTCAACCTTATTCATCTGTTTAGCCTTATTGAGTCTATAAGGAAGATTGTCGATGGCAATGACCCTTTTTGCTCCTTTCATCCAAGCGAACTTCTGAGCCATCAACCCAATCGGCCCACAGCCCAATACCACTACCGTATCATCTTTCTTGACGCCAGCGTTCTCTACACTCCAATATGCGGTTGGCAGCACATCGGACATGAACAAAAGCGCTTCATCTTCAAGTTCACATGACTCTGGGATGACAAACGGCATGAAGTTTCCATATGGGACCCTTAAATATTCTGCCTGCCCGCCTGGATAGTTCCCATATCGTTCCGTAAAACCAAAGTACCCGCTTGTATCCACCGCTTCATTGGGGTTGGAATTATCACATTGACTCTCCATATCATGTTCACAGTAATAACAGTGCCCACAAGAAATGTTGAAAGGCAGGACAACCCTGTCCCCTTTTTTCACCTTTGTTACTTCCGGACCCACTTCTTCGACGATGCCCATCGGTTCATGGCCAATGACATAATCTTTATGCGTCGGCAAAGCACCCTGATATATATGGAGGTCGGACCCGCAAATAGCCGTTGAAGTCACTCGGACGATGATATCATCCTTTTGCTGAAGTTTCGGATTTTCAACTTGTTTTACCTGTATATCTTTTGCTCCTTGAAAAGTTACAGCCTTCATATTCAACCTCCTAAAATATTCTTTATACATTTGATATACCCGTCAAAAAAGGCTACTAAGCCTATGAACATCTAATTTCCCAAGAATCTCTTCATCATGCTGCACCAGGATGACAAAAAAAGCCCCGGAAACCGGGACTCACCTATGAAACCATTATTTAGGAACATTATTATTGTGCTTATACTCACTTAGTACCTCGTTGAATACATCGGGATAATTCGTAAACAGCCCCGTTGCACCCCATTCAAGAGCCTTTTTCATATCCGCTCTTTCATTTACTGTATATGGATGGAATTGGAGGTCATGGTCGCGAACCATCTTCACATATTGTCCGTCCACCTTATTGAAGTTCGGCCCAACGCCAATTGCATATTCCTTAATGGACTCCAATTCTTCATCGGAAATGGTTGCTGGGTTCTTATAAGAAAAAAGTTGCACAAGAGGTAACTTTGGATTCATGTCATGAACCTTCATAAGGCTTTCTTTACTGAACGATTGAATTAATACATTCTTGGTTCGGCCTTTTGAATCCACCATTTTATATTCTTCCAGAACCTGCAGAAGTTCTTCTTCCATTCCCGGATATACTTCAGGAGACTTTGTTTCGATATAGTAATTGGCCTGCTTTCCGAACTTCTTAAAGACTTCTTCAAGAGTGGGAACCGTTAACCCTTCATATACCTCTTTTGCCAATTGCGGATATTTTTCATTGAACCATGTACCGGCATCCAGTTTCTTGATTTCTGTCAGCGTTAAATCCTTCACCAGACCAGTACCATTCGTTGTACGATCCACCTTTTCATCATGCATTGCTATCAATCTACCATCCTTGGTCATTTGAAGATCGATTTCTATGTAGTCGCCTTTCATTTGTTCTCCCATTTGATAAGCTGGAATGGTATGTTCAGGTGCATAACCAGAAGCTCCCCGATGTGCAATATTCACGATTTTCTTCTCATAAATAGATGAATTGGTATGATTTCCATTTGCAGCTAGGGTCCCGATGGAAGTAGCCTGCCATATAAAAGCCGCACTCATCATACAAAAACTGAATTTCTTTATATTCGTTTTCATTTTCCCTCTCTCCCTCCTACTATTACCATCATTTTAGAAGGGGATTGTGAACTTACAGCAAATATAATGTAAAGAAATAATATATTATCTAAAATGGTTAAAATAACCTATCAAATACAAGGCATTCATGTAGTTTTTTCTACCTGATTAACCGTTTCATTGACACTTTAAGCCTTCCAGACCCATATTAAATCAAACTCAAAGCCGATAAATTCCAGATATTAGATCAGATATTCCAATGTTGACATACCAAGAGGACCTGTACAGAATTGCCCCTTAACTCCTTGCCCTGACCTTCAGGTACTGAATTCCACCCGACCCATGCCTGGAGTATGGTCTTTTCTAAAATATAGATACAAAGACTATCAATACAAAATCTATCTTTTTCTGATTTACAAAAAACTAGTATCATATTACTATTAAACAAACAGAATATTAATCCTAAGGGGAATTATGTTAAAAAATTATCAATATTATCAAAACAAACACCGATTTATACTGAAAGCATTCATGGCAATGATATCCTTTTTACTATTAGTTGGGATTTCTGTATCACCTATAAGTTGGAAAGATAATCCCTACGAGATGACATTACAGGTCATTTTAATATCGGGGATGATAATTTCTCTGTTATTTTTCTTAAAAACAGAAGTCAATTTTTATAAGACCCTATTCATTTTCTTAATTACTGTTTATTTATATAGCAAATTTTTGATATTTCCAGATACAGCAATCATGCTTTCTTTATTTGCTATAGCACCCTTGTTTCCCATTTTTCTCTTTGATAAAATCGGGTTTTATGTTGTGGCCACTTTAAATATCATATTAGGTCCCGCTTCCATCATGATCATTTCAAAAACGGATCTTCAATACACTTATGAATATGTCGCTTTGGATAGTTTCGGCAACACGCTTAATTTCATCGCCATTCAAATCATATTGGTATTCGTGTTCATAGGCACCAATAATAGGATGGAATCCACTAATGCATTCCACAAGGAAATACAGCAGGCCAAACAATTGAACTCAGTCGGACAGCTAGCTGCCACCATTGCACATGAGATACGTAATCCGATTACAGTCGTTAAAGGGTTTGCCCAGTTATTAGATCAAGAGAAGGAACTGAATGAAACGGAAAAATTTTATGTACAGACCATGCTTACGGAACTTGAATATACACAAGTGATAATCAATGACTATTTGTCTTTGGCAAAACCGCATACGGATAATGTACAGGTCATACCTTTAAATTATGAAATCCAAAAGATTTCCGATTTATTAACCAGTTTCGCCAATAATCGTAACATAGGCTTTCTCCTGGACTTCCGTGACGACCTGCACATTAACATGAATCCCATCGAACTTAAACAGATACTGGTCAATATCATGAAAAATGGAATTGAGTCAATGAACAAACCTGGATTCATCAAGGTGGAAACAGAGCAGGAACGCACTATGGCAAAAATACGAATAACGGATACAGGAATAGGTCTCTCAAAAGAACAGCTTGAAATTCTAGGTACCCCATTTTATTCACTTAAAGATAGGGGAACCGGTATCGGCCTGACCGTTTGTTATTCCATCGTTCAAAAATACAAAGGGAAAATCGTGGTACAGAGCGAAGTGAACAGAGGAACATCGTTCACCATTTATTTGCCCTTATATAAAAAAATAGATTAAATATATATCCCTAATAAGAAAAAGGATGACCACCCATCACCGGGCGGTCATCCTTTTTCAATTAGGCTTTAAAACTATCTTGCCATTTCAGCAAATGATTTTCTAAAAAGCGGACAAACGAGTCTGAGATTTTACCAGCGAGGGCAAAAATGATGATGCCTACGAATACGACGTCCGTTTGCATGAATGAACGGGCATCCTGGATCATGAAGCCCACTCCTCTATCCGCACCCAGCAATTCAGCCACGACCAGGCACATCCAAGCCGCACTTAAGGCTAAACGGATACCAAGTAATATGTTTGGCAAAGCTGCAGGAATCATGAGCTTCGTTATTTGTTCCCGTCGGCTAAACTCCAATATTAGGGCAACATCGTACAGTTTTTTATCCACATTCCGAAGTCCCAAAAAAGTTTGTAAATATAAAGGAAAAAAAGCACCTAAAGCGATAAGCAGCACTTTGGATAGTTCACCAAATCCGAACCACATAATAAATAAAGGGGTAATAGCAAGTAAAGGGACCGTTCGTAACATTTGAATGCTCGGGTTTAAATATTCCTCGGATTTTTTTTGCATGCCAACGATGACTCCAAACAATAATCCTAAAAAACCACCTAATGCAAAGCCTAGAATAGCCCGCGTTAAACTGATTTGTAAATGCATGCCCATTTCCCCCGACTGAACGAGATCAATGAAAGTCGTGACGATCAATAAAGGTGATGAGAATAATTGGGCAGGCAGGATGCCAACCGATCCTAATGTTTGCCATGCAATCAACACGACAACGGGAAGGACCGAACCCCGCAATGCCGATTTGGCGAGTTTGGATTGTTTTGTCGTTTCCCTAATGACAAGCGGCTTGTTTTGAGCAACGGTCTGTGTAGACATAATTTTCATCCTTCCTTTTTTCAAAAATTTAATTAAATGCTCCAATCTTCCACTTCTACTTGATGATGATCAAGTTGGGTTAATATGACGGACCTGAATTCCTGAAACGCTTTGCTTGTTCGAGTTCTTGGATATGGCAAATCAATTGGAACGATAGCTTTAATCCGTCCAGGCTTTGCATCCATGACGACCACTTTCCTCGATAAAAAGATGGATTCATCTATATCATGGGTGACAAGCACCATCGTTGTCTTATTCCTCTCCCATATTTCTAGTAAAGCCTCTTGAAGATGCGTTCGCGTGAATGCATCCAACGCCCCGAATGGCTCATCCAGTAATAATACTTCCGGATTACGTAATAAAGCCCTGGCAATGGCAACACGCTGTGACATTCCACCGGATAATTGGCGTGGATACGCCGTTTCAAATCCTTTTAGTTTAACAAGTGAAATCAAATCATCCACCCTTTTTCGAATGTCCGGTTTCTTTAATGGAAGGTTACCTGCAATATTCTTCTCCACGTTTAGCCATGGAAATAAGCGATGCTCCTGAAAAATGAAACCACGGTCTTTAGAAGGGCCGCTAACCGGATGATCACCTGCCATGATTGCTCCGTCAAAGTCTGAATCAAGTCCTGCGATCAACTTTAATAATGTGCTTTTCCCGCAGCCGCTCGGACCAATGATGGTGACGAATTCACCATTGTTGACGGTCAGATTTAAATTATCCAAAACATGGACACTTTCATTCTCATTCTTAAATGTTTTGCTTACTTGATTAATTTCTAACGTCGCAACCAATACCCTCACCCTTTCTCAAATAAAAAAATAGAGATCCAGCAATAAGGCACATATTGTCCCTTTGCTGAATCTCTAGTTAACTAGTCGATTCAATATTTCATTTTATATTAACTTATCGATTATTTATAATCAACACCTAATACCAATTTATTTTATCGGATTAATAGTGAAAAAGTAATTGACAGATAATTCTAACAGCTGTTAAGATGCATTCATACACAAATCCGCTTCACACAGGAGCCAATTAAATAAAGGTCATGTGAATCAACTGGACTACCGGAGATTCAATGAAGAGTAACCCCGGCATACTCTTCGTTGAATCTCTTTTTTGTCATTAATCAGACTATCCAGATGTGGTAAGTGTATTAGAGAAGGAGGGAATTCATGAAGGAATATCGTAACAAATTAACCGCATTACTACTTGCCATCATTAGCATCGCTGTATTGGCAGGCTGTAATTCCGATGCCGGCAAAGCTTCCGGGAAAAGTGATCCACTGAAAGTTCATATTGCCTTAAATGGCAAGATGGGACCATTGGTCATTGCAAAGGAAAAGAGATTGTTCAACGAAGAGTTTTCTAAACTGGATGCCCAAATCGAGTGGAGTGAATTCTCGAGTGGTCCCCCGCTTTTGGAATCCCTTGCTTCCAATCGGGTTGACCTGTCTTTTTTAGGGGATGGTGCACTGATTGCCGGCATTGATAAGAATCTGCCATTCGAAGTGATTGCACAAACAGGACGGGGTGAGTCATCTGTCCGGATCCTGGCTCAAGCAGAAGGTAACATAAAGAAGATTGAAGACTTAAAAGGAAAAACGGTCGGTGTTGCCTCGGGGACAACGGGTCATGTGTATTTAATCAAGGCATTGAAAGCCCATGGCTTAACGACTGATGACATTAAACTGATCAATTTACAACCGGATGATGCTCAAGCAGCTTTTGAAACCAAACAATTGGACGCCTGGGCGATATGGAACCCTTATTACCTTAATAATATTGAAAAAGGGAATGCTGTCGCGCTTAAAGTAAAAGGAAAAATATTAGCACCTGGAGCTATCATTGCACGTAAAGGCTTTGCCGAAGAGCATCCTGAAATTGTAGAAGCATATTTAAAGGTTTATAAAAAAGCTGCCGACTGGCAAATTGAAAATCCAGATGAAGCATCTGAAATTTATTCCAAAGAAACTAAATTGCCTGTGGGTACGGTCAAGACAATAATAACGGCCGAAGAACCAAATATCTTCTTTACCGAAGATGCCATCAAAGCACAACAAGAATCCATCGATACTTTAGCTGGTGTGGGTTATATCAAGAAATCATTTGATTTTAAAAATCAGATCCACAATGAATACATTGATGAAGCCTTTAAAAAATAAAAAAACATACTTTACAGGAGGAGATTGATTATGACGGAAACTAAAATACAACAATTAAAAGTGGTACCGGTAGCAGGAAGGATTGGAGCGGAAATTCAAGGAGTCCAATTAAGCGGAGACTTGGACTTAGCTATTTTCAGTGAAATCAAACAAGCGTTAAATGATCATAAAGTCGTATTCTTCAAAGGTCAAAACCATTTGGACGATGCCAGCCAAGAAGCATTTGCCAAACTATTGGGTGAGCCTTATGCACATCCTACAGTACCGGTCAAAGACAATACTAACTATATTTTCGAACTTGATTCCGAACGGGGTGCTAAAGCAAACCATTGGCATACTGATGTCACTTTTGTTCCAGAAGTTCCCAAATACTCTGTTTTAAGAGGTGTAACCATCCCTGATGTTGGCGGCGATACAGTCTGGGCAAATACCAATAAAGCATATGAGGACCTGCCGGATGGATTGAAGAAATTAGCTGACGGACTATGGGCAATCCATACAAATGAATATGATTATGCACAATTCAAACCAGCCGAAAACATTGATGATGAGGTTAAAAAGAAATATCGTGATATATTCGAATCCACCATTTATAAAACAAGGCATCCAGTCGTTCACGTGCACGCAGAAACAGGAAAAAAGCATTTGTTATTAGGTGGCTTTGCTGGAAGAGTGGAAGGATATACAACAAGTGAATCTGAAAGATTATTAAGTATCTTCGATTCATACGTCACGCGCTTAGAAAATACCGTCCGTTGGCAATGGAGTGAAGGGGACGTGGTCATTTGGGATAACCTGGCCACGCAGCATTATGCTATTGCCGATTACGGGGAACAGCATCGCGTCGTTCGCAGGGTCACTGTAGGTAAAGACGTTCCCGTAAACAAGGAGAACGAGTCAAGCAAACTAATTATTAAAAAATAAACCCCTGTATCGATTGAAAGGTTCGAAAATACTCAAACCTCCTGAGGAACTGGCCTTAGTGCAGGAGGTTTGAGTATTTTCTTTTTGAACAGGTCTTTCCACTCGCCCTTTGGCATTTTCAGTACTTTCTATCCCCTCATTTAAAATTAACTTCAATGAATTCAACCTCTTCTGCCCGACTTAATGTTCCATGGGCTTTTCCAACGGTGCCTTCTTTGTCTTCCCAAAAGAAGTTATGGTCCTGAACGATCGTGCTAAAATCAAAGTCTCGCCACCGGGCAGCGATGGCCAGCAATCTATCTCTATGCTGAAAATCACTTGAATCCACTATTTTATAAACTTCTTCTATAATCTTAGGGGACATCGGTATAGCTCCCCATTTATCTTGCGAGCGAACCTTTTGATGAGTCATTTTATGCATGACGTCCATGACTTCCATTTCGGTTGAGCCTTCATCAAGTCCTGTTTCAAATTCGATCCCATCATATATCGCAGTTTTGGCCTCAAGTTCCGCAGCTTTCGCTTTTGCTTCCCTTTGGGCTTCGATTTTTTCATCTTCTCTTTCTCTTTCAATTTGTTCTTTGGCTTCCCTGGCTTCAATTACCAGTTGAGCTTTTTCGTACTCATTGGAGTTCTCCATGATTTTAAAGGAAGCAGCCCCCACCCCGAATAATGCAACAGCAGAGATTCCACTAACAAGTAAAACCTTTTGCGTTTTCTTCATAAAACTTCCTCCAAGATTGATAATGTCAGATAATATTTATTTTAACATATTAAATGGATGTACTATCCAGAAAAGGTAGACATCCAACCTTCTCATCCCTTCAAGAAGAATTACAGTAGTTTCAGATATCGATATTTCTCCAAGGTACCTTTCTATTTTTTCAAGAAGATTCATTCGTCACTTATTCCATGCTGGATGACATATTTAATGCAGCAAAAGTAGACAAAGAAAAATTGATAATACCGGGTGCCGGGCATTGTGAAGCTGAGGTAGTGGATCCGGAATAGTATGGGAACAAGGTATGGGGTTTGTGGATAAATATATGGATTAATGTAAGAGGGTAAAAAGAAACTGCCGATATGCAATCGGCAGTTTCCTTTCGTTTTCGTCCAGCAAATTTTTGGGCTTACTGATGGCGTTTTATCAGGATTAATTAGCCTGAACGATTATTTCATCGATTATACCGTAATCCTTCGCCTCATTTGCGCTTAAGAAATAATCACGATCTGTGTCCCTCGCCACCTTTTCGATAGGCTGACCGGTCCTTTCCGAGATGATTTGATTGATATGATCCTTTAGCTTTAAAATCCTTCGGGCAGAAATTTCAATCTCCGTGGCTTGCCCCCTCGCCCCACCAAGCGGTTGATGAAGCATGATTTCACTATTTGGCAAAGCGCACCTTTTCCCTTTCGTACCCGCCAATAAAAGCATGGCACCGAATGATGCAGCCATCCCCGTACATACAGTCCGGACATCAGGCTTAATATATTGCATCGTATCATAAATGGCGAAACCGGCACTGGTCGATCCCCCTGGACTGTTTATGAAGATGGTAATTTCTTTATCAGGTGCATCCGCTGCCAAGAATAACAATTGGGCAACCACGCTATTGGCTAAATGATCGGTGATCTCTTCCCCAATCATGATGATACGGTCTTTTAGAAGTCTGGAATAAATATCGTACGAGCGCTCACCCTTGCTTGATTGCTCAATTACATATGGAATGGTGGTCATATCTCTTCTTCCTCCTAACAATATAATTGGCTATGCAGCCATTGAGAGTGTGTTTGAAGGAGTGAAGCTTGATTGAGAAAGAATCGGACGATTCATCAGTTTAGGAATCATCGATTCACTGTTCAGGGATTTGAAAGATGGGATGTTTCTAATAAGGATATCAGGATTTTGGGCTTTTAAAGCCTGTGTCATCAGGGACATGAGCCGCTGTTCCTCCTCATCCTGCCAATCTTCCACACAAGACAACATACGCTCATCAACGTCATTGTCAAAACGCTTTTTCACACGGTTCAAGATGGCTTTTACTGCTGTTTCCGTGGTGTTCAAATAATCTGAGATTTCTTTTGACCGATAGAGGAACCCTTCCTTTAATATGAACACTACAGCTTGTTTCGGGGTAAGGGATTTAATTATATATTCAACCGTTTCAAAAACATTTTCCCCTCCTGCCCCCTGCTGTTCGGTATCCAACAGATCGTCTAAGGATTCTTTTTTCCTTTTTCTAATCGTATCAATCCAGGAATGGCGGGCAATCGTCTTCAATAGAGCGGTTGTTATCTCCGTTTTCTTTCCATAGCCCTGCATTGCCCTCAATATCGTTTCCTGTGCCAAATCATCCCCATCCCAATTATTTTGGGTCAGGAATCGGCAAAACCGCAGCAATTCAGGATAGACTTCACGCAAAATCGCATCGTTATCATTTTCTTCAGAAATATCTTCCCTTAACTTATTTATCATTTTTTCTCACTCCTTCAACACCCTCTATCCTATAAACGTTTCAGAAAGAGAAAAAGATATGGGGGTGAAAAATTTTCCTTCATTCTTCTTTATATCCTATTCCATTTTTTCCATTGGATTTCCTTTCATACTAAAAACCTGTTTGGTTAAGCTCCAAACAGGCTAATGTCAATGTTCTGTATGCAACAAATAAGGCCTCCCCCGCTGTGTACCCGGTTCGTCACCAAGCATTTCAGTGAAGACCTTATTTACCAAACCAATTATTATTCTCCGTACACGCCATTAAGCCAACCAGCAAAATCTTTGGAAGTGACTTTCAGGAATGTTTCGTATATATCCAAACCTTTTCCCAATTCTCAACTTGTTCCGATATCCCTGACCTCCCCGGATGTCCTTGTAGTGAATCCTGAATTTCAAATTTCCGGATGATCCATAGGAACTCAGCTGCTATTCCAAGTGTTCAATGCATTCGACCGTGTATTCGCTAGGTTCCATGTCGTTTTCTTCGATACCAAACCAATTGGAAGTGCGACCTTCATTAGCGCTATCTTTACAATAGTTCACCATAGAACCTGCTGGATTATCTTCAGATTCAGACTCTTGATCGCTCATCTCTTCAAAATTCACCGATCGCTCGTTATGACGCTCTCTGTCTACCTTTTCATTCTCCAGGTCTGCGAACATGAACATGCAGTAAAAAACGGCTATCATAATTGCCATAGTAATCAACCTTGAGCTTAAAGGCAGTACCTTTTTCAATATAGCTAAAACTCTCTTCATGGCGGTTTCCCCAATCCTACTAAAGCATAATAAATTCAGAATGAATTAATTCATCTATTAAATATCCATCAATAACACTAGTTTAGAAAAATATTACTATTTTCAGTATATCAAGTTCCAGAAGTTTTTTATGCTATTATTCAATAAACAACTAAAATACTCCGAACCCTATAAAAAGGACAGTCCAAAAAATATCAGTATACTCCTCAAATTGACTTCCATCCTTTTTCAGTGTTACTCTTAAAAGTATACATTCAAAATACTGATTCCATTAGTGTGAATTAAGGGTGAACACATTTGCCGAAAGAACATTTAATAGACGTTCAACCAATCAGATCATTGGAAAAATTAGATGATATGAAATGGTCATTGAAAAGACATTGCAGCGAGAGAGACTACATATTGTTCTTGTTAGGCATCAATACCGGATTGCGTGTAACTGATTTATTATCGCTGAAGATAAAGGACATTAAAGGCAAGATGGAGGTCATCATCAAGGAAGGGAAAGCAAAAAAGCCAAGAATGATACAGCTTAATACTATATGTAATGAATTGGCCGCCTATATAGCCACCATTGATGGTGAATGGCTATTCCCCTCACGCAAGGGCGATAAGCCAATAAGTAAGATACAAGCTTACAGACAGCTTAATAAAGCAGCTGACATGGTGGACATCGAGGGCGTCGGTACACATACCATGCGGAAAACATTCGGGTACTGGCACTTTAAACGAAGTAAGAACCTCGCTGAGTTACAAATGATCCTTAACCATTCACACCCTGTAATTACACTTAAGTACATTGGGGTTGCTGAAGAAGGAACAGAGGGCAGCTTAAATGACTTTACACTATGGGAGGACGGAAGAAATGTCACTGACTGAATACAATGCAAAATATGAATCTATCATTCGCAGCAATATTTCCGACAGACAAAAGGCATTGAAGTTAGCTGATCTAATGACCGATATGGAAGGCCAGCTAAAAAATGAAATCGGGGAACATCGAAATAAAGAGGTAAATGCTTTATATAAAAAAGTATCTCTTTTCTCCAACTTGTTATAACCAGCTTAAGACCTTGCCCTTATGTGCAGAGGTCTTTTTTTCCTAGAAAGTTAAAGCTTTAAACTGAACCTCATTTATAATGCATCTGATAGGCACTTTTCATCTTCCTGTAACACCACAACATAACACAATGAAAAAGCTCTATTCCAAACTTCATTCCCTCTCTTCTCTGACTCTCCTAAGCCGTATGCTTAAGATTTAATTCCAGACAACTTTCGAATAAAAAAGTTAATTAATATCATCCGGTACACTCGGTAATGGTTTCAATGTTTACAAATTAAACATACTTAAGGAATACTTTTTCGCCATCATTTCCAAGATTTTTATCCCGGCAACGCTGTTCCCCTTCTCATCCAGCGCTGCACCATAAATTCCAATCCCACATTTTCCGGGGACGGCTCCCATGATTCCCCCTGACACACCGCTTTTAGCCGGTATGCCAACATTAATGGCAAATTCACCTGATGCGTTATACATGCCGCAAGTAACCATGAATGTCTTGCAAATACGGGCAATGTCCCCGGGGATGATTTGCTTTCCCGTCAACAAATCTTTCCCATTCATGGCAAGCACACAGCCTATCCTCGCTAAATCCTGACTGTCCATTTCAATGGCACACTGCTTCGAATACAATTCAATTAAATCCTCCACATCCTCATTTATTACATTATGCTGCTTTAAAAAATAGCTTAACGACCTATTCAAGTCTGCTGTATTGTATTCTGACCGGGCAACATCTTCATTAAAACCGATAGTAGGATTTTGCGTCAACTCCCGGATAAAATGTAAAATACGCTGAAATCGCTCATTTACACTGTTACCTGCAATCATATGGGTCACAGTCAATGCTCCTGCATTGATCATCGGGTTTAACGGCTTGGATGGCTTGTTTGTCTCTAACTTGGCAATCGAGTTAAAAGGGTCGCCGGTAGGTTCTTTTCCTACATAGGAAAAGACATATTCCTCTCCCTTTTCCATTAATACCAAAGCAAGTGTCAAAACTTTTGATATGCTTTGCAGGGTCATTTTACCTCTTACATCCCCAGCACAATATCCTTTTCCGTCAGGATAGTAAATTGCAACAGACAAATCCCCAGGATTCGCCTTCTCAAGAGCCGGTATATAGTCTGCCACTGTTCCCATATTTGTATGTTTTTTTGCCTCATCGACCAGTTGCTGTAATTCTTCATTGGAACTGCATTGACATCCCATATTGTTCACAATTTTCCGCCCCTTAGAAAATTTGTTTTGTGAAGTGTTCTTTTAGATAGTGGTTTTATTATTTATTACCATATTTCATCGATATTATTTAAAAAACTACGAAGCGGCACTTTCCTGGTTTTAGATTTCTTAAATAATAATTCTTTAAAGAAATTTTCATATGCTTCTTACTGATACTAATTCACCCATTATAAGGTCTAACCATACTCCCCTAATCTAAATGCATACGGTTCTGAATTATTTTCGTCGTGTTTAAAGAAAAAAGACCTCACATAATCGTTGAGATCTTGATTTTAATGCTGCGTTGGAATCAAATAGGGTTCATCTTTTTTTGTTATGTGTATATATTCAAAGACATATCATTGGTTAATCATCCAATTCTTCAACTCTTAAACCTTCAATACCCATAATTTTTGAAGCTTCGGTTTCATTCTCAGGAAAAATGAAGCATTGTTTTTCATGAGAAGAAGTAGCCAGCCAGACCTTTCCTTGTTTAAAAAAAGACAAATCCTCAGGCAAATTAGGCATTTCCCACTGAAAAAGAGATTTTGCAATCATTTTTATTATTGATTTTGCATTCCCATCAGCATAAAAATAATAAACATTTGCAGTTTGATTATCACCAAGAGTTGTACTAGCCCATGTTGATTCGCTTCTCATTTCTTTTAATGATGCTTTGAACTTATTTATGATTTCCTCTAAGTCTTTTATTGCACCCATATCGGTTCTAATAACTAGATGAAATTCATCACATACTTCAAAGCATAAATCAATTAGTTCCTGATAAACTCTATTTTTTGGATCCCTTTCAACGCTTAACATCTTGTCCCCCCTATTTATAAATCAAGCATATTACAATACGAGATTATTTTGCACTGCCATAGAACGCATGTGCACCCTCAATCCGAATACCTTTACCATTTCTATCGTATCCAGAGAGTGGATGATAGTGCCAAACCATGTTCTTTCCATTTGAAACTTCTGCAGCTGTCACTTTCTTAATTGGACTTGCTTCTTTAGCGATTGTCTGTGCATTAGTTTTAGAAGTTGACCAAGTATTATTCTTACTCTTTAGTCTATTAACTGCACTGGTTTTGCTAAGACCTGATCCAATAAATAACTTTTTAGATTTTTTATCTACTGTAGCAACATAATGATTATATCTTTTTTTCTCTTTATTAATAAAATTATTAACTTCAATATATGCAACAGTTCCTACTAAGAGTACAGCACCTGCAGCATATAAAACTGAGATAGCTTTTGCAGATAATGTTATTCCCCAAGGTATAGCAAACAGAACAGTTGGTGTAGCAACAGAAGAATCATAAATAAATATCTCTCCAGTTTCCATGGACGTATATGTCGCTTGCATTCCGTACTCATCTAATTTTTCAATTACGACTTTATATTCTTCTATTTCATTTTCACTATTTTCACTAACAACACTTAATTGATTATTCCCCGGATCAATATCAATTGCTACCGTTGTGTCCTTAATCTCCCCAACTTCACTATCCACTGAAACCTCTATACCAACATTATCCGCGGAATAATCAATATTAACCAAATCAATATTTTCATCTAGTAACAGTTCTTCATATAATTCAGTAGAAGTAATTGATCCTTTTTGCGTAGCTCCGTATACATTATTATAAGGTACTATTAGAGAAAAAATTAAACTTGTAATAAACAAAATTATCATACTCTTTTTTTTATTTGTATTCATAACTAAAATCCTCCTATCTATAATAGGTGATAACATTAATTCTATTTTCTTTTTTGATTTGTTTGTTATGTTTTAATATTGAATTAAGTGATAAAACTCCAGTAACATAGGCCGTTGCTAGTGACGATCCATCTTCTAAAACAGCCTTATTATCATTTTGAAATACAAGTATTCCTTCACCTGGTGCAAATATATCTATCTCCCCAATTGAATTAAATGAACTAGACTCTAATTTTTTATTTATACTACCAACTGAGATAACATTTTCATATCTGGCAGGAAAATCTAAGTTTAGTCCATAATTATTTCCTGCAGAAGCTATAATAATTATCCCTCTTTCTATGGCCTCATCAACTACTTTTCTCAACTCAGGAACATCTTGCTTAAATCCAAAACTAATATTAATTAAATCTACCTTTTTATCCATACTCCATTTGATTCCTTCTATAACATGAGAAACTTCTCCCCCTCCTTGATCATCAATTACTTTTACATCGTATATTTCTATTAAAGGGTTAATTCCTTGCACAGTTTCATCATTTTGCTTTGCTGCAATTATGCCTGCAATTGAAGTTCCATGACCATATTTATCTTTTGTATATTTACTTTTATTGATTACATTATATTTTGCAACAATTTGTCCTCTTAATGCAGGGTGTTTATCATTAATACCGCTGTCTAAAATTGCAACTTTTTTAGGTTTATCCAATCTATTAATTGTATATTCTTTATCAGGAAATACTAAACACATTGCCCAGTTTTTTTGACATTCCACTTCATTAAATTTCATCTTAATTTCTTCATTACTAGAATCGCATGCTGATAAAATAAACATAATCATCAAGTAATAAATAGATTTTTTCATGATTACACCTCAAATCAACAACTGCATTTATCTAAGTTACAACCACCTCTCTTAATAAACAGATTAATTAATCAACATACAATTTTATTATTTAACTTTGAGATATCAAAAAGATTGAATAATTCGTAGTTTACCATTTATTTCTTTTTAATAAATTTCTTTTATGAATCAAAACACATCAATAATAAGTCATAAAACAGGAGAAACGTGACTTATGCATCATGAATCAATATTAATTTCTGAATTTATGACTTTTTTTAAACTATATATTCTTTAATTTGAAATAGTTGCATTTAATATTGAAATCAATTTATCTAAAATATTTATTACATCGAATCATTAGTCCAATAAACGCAGGGTTATTTCTTTAACTAAGGGGTTGGTCCATATTATAGGGCTAAACAGTTTTTACAGATTGACCTTCTTGTGGAATTATAGAAAAAAGGCGACCAATTGCGGTTGCCTTTTCTACTTGCACTGAGGTATCGCCAATGCCCCTGTTCATAGAGTCAACAGTGGTCTCAGGATACTCTGTATTGGTTACCAATAAAAAAAATTTATCTATATATGGTTACTTAATAGTTTAAGATTATTTGTTAATGTTTTATGTTAATATCATAATGGTTAGCTTATCCATAAAAGGATGTAACCGAAATCAGTGAATAATCGAACTATGACTCGGAGGAACTTATCATGAATAAATTTAGATGGTCAATGGTTTCAATTATAGTTGCTGCAGCAGTTCTTGCAGTGGTAATAACATTACAGCAGAATGCCAAAAAGTATGAAGCAACGCATAATGAACCAAATACCGATATTTCTGTTATGGATGTTACGGGGAAAATTAAGAAAGATAAAGATTTGGAAGAGCAAATTTCAGAAAAAGAACAAATTCTATATGAATTAGGCCTTGGCCCAGCTTCAACTGCAGAAGACGTTATGAAAACTATGCATAGTATGACTCATCAAAAAGTAATTTCTGAAGAAAAATGGTACAACCTTGAGATGGCTCCTGAAAACATCAGTGCAGTTTATGAATTTATTAAAGACAGCGACATCGGCTTCACACTTAAAAGAGAATTGTTAAAAATCGCAGGAAACTGGAAAGAAGGAAACTTCGACAATATAGTGGAAGATCACAACTACCTTTGGGGTGCTCAAAATGGAAATGTTGGTAAAGCTACCGGAGTTCTTACTCCTGAACAAGAAGCAGAATTTGTAAAAGATAACTTTTAATAGTCATTAAAAATCGAGGCCATCGAGTATTTTTATTAATCAAAACAATGGCCTATTTTCGCCAACAGTAAAAATTTGATTCGCGGATTTTTGGTACAGCAGAAGAGAGGATTTAGGCGGATAGCTTGGGGTAATACGGGTATGCTCCGGCTGCCCCTTCCGTATACACACGAGTATGTCTTTGTTGGCATGCGAGTTGCTTTAATCGTTTTATTTATTTCATTGCATGAACAACGCAATTATTTCCGATATCTTTAAGCGCTCCACTTCGTAATCTTCCCCGCATAGTTTTATTCCATCGCATAGCAAATCCGTTGGTCGAATTTTTCGGATTGAAACTCGTCTATTATCGGCTTTTGTTGTTGATATACTCCCTATCTAAGTCACGCAGCATATTAGTGCTTTCCGTTAGAAAGGCCGCTGGCGCTATTATGTTCTAATGCGTTTTAACACATTCGATACATAAACCCTCATGAAGGATATTAAAACGTCGTGTCAGTACGTTTAAATGGGGGATTTTCATTTAAAATGTTTAAAGATAAATATACAAAACCAATATCAACCACCCCCCCCGCCAATTTAGGCAGAGCTCGTCCTCATAGTTTGATGAAAACGAGGAAAATCACCCCTTGTAAAAAACGGAGCAACTTCACTGTTCTTTAAAGAAGATTTAATTTAAAAAAAGAAGGAATTAGAAGCGCTTAGACGGAAATATATATTATTGCATAAGCTTTCATATGTATTTAACATTTGATGGAAAGTAGGAAAAGCCATGGGAAAATCGAAGAGTTTACAAGAAATTTATAACGCCAACCGTCCAGAAAATAATGAACTTTTCCGAGCGATACAACAGCATCTACAAATGAAGCATCCAGACAAACGAATGACAGCTACGAGAACATTGCAAATAATTGTGGCTGATAGTGTTTCATCTGGAGAGCTGCATAACGTGGAAGCCCGCCTTCTTCACAGTTTATAACGACCTGTTGTTTCATAAGCCCTTTGAAATGTTGTTAGAACACAGAAAGGATCTTCGTTTCGTAACTCAGCAACATTCATTCTTTTGCTTACTTAGTGCACTTTGGTGCAATCACTTTGCCTCTGGAAAAGTGTCTGTTTTCTATTTATTTAATTTGATTACAGATTCAAATGGTGAGTAAAAATGCTCGAAAGATAAAGATTGACAACGTTTTTAGTGTGCCTCATACTAGTGGTGACTCAAATGACAGAATATTACGAATAGTGGAGGGGTAATTATGAATAAGGTTTTCGTTCCTAACGCAATCGCCACATTAACAAGACTTTTCTACAGTTCGACTACAATGAATGAGTATTTAGCGATGAGAACCGCCCAATTCTACATTGAAGACCTGAAATTACTGCAAGACGTGGAAGCTGTTGCCTTGGCAATTGAAAATCAAAATGCTTTCGCATTAATGTCTAAATTTAAATTATTTGATTATAAGGCTGCTGAAAAAATTGAAATCGCACTATCCTCTTCTGGCTATACGGAAGCAGACCTAAGTGCTATGAATATTGAAATCTAAATTTATTTTTTTAAAACGAATGGTAGAGTTAATACTCTTTGACCCATTCGTTTTTATTTTTAATCGTAAGAACAAACATTGATAAAATAAACGATTTCTGTGCATAAGATTCTATCACCATTCAAACTCCGATAAGCTGCCAAACTGTTTGATTCGATTTTGTATGTTCCTTGGTTTCAATTTCCTTCATTCTAGAGTGATTAAAAACCATTGCACACTACCTCCGCACATTATTTGTACATATTCTATAATGCGTCATGAACACAAAAAAGCTTCACACAATTAAGTGTGAAGCTTGATGTAATAGCGATTCTTCGCTATTGGTGATACCGGTGGCCGGGGTCGAACCGGCACTCCAGAGGAACACGATTTTGAGTCCCAACAAATGACAAAACGATTGTATAATCATAAGTATCAACGATTAGTTGTACTTTCTTGAATTTCGAGTAATACGATTACCGTTAATTATGCCTTTACGCTTCTTTTAAGTCAATCCTTTTCCCACTTTTTTGTTAAATTTAACCTGACCTATTATCTTATATTTTTTAATTAGTTCAGCTTCATATGTTCTTGCATCTACTTCATTTTCAAATTCTCCTATAATTTTATAAGCAAGTTTTCCTTCTTGCATAAGCTCCCTATGTTCCGAGTTTCTTCTATTAGAATATCTTCTGCATCTGTACCATAGCCCACTACCTACATAAATGATTTCCCCATTAAGCCAATGCTCATATACAATAAATTTATTTACCATTCTTAATTCATTTGGATTGAGATCATTTTTCTTTATTAATTGGATGATTTTTTGAAAAGTTGTCCCATAAATTATTGCAATGTCTTGGTTTGTCATCTTATCTAATAAATGTTGAATTAGTTGCTCTTTTGTTGGCAACATAAAAATCACCTCGATATTTTTATATCTTGGTGATTAAAAATGTAAATCTATTTTAAACTTTTATAAAGGATTCAAGTTCTATTAGGCTAGAGTATACTATGGAATTAGAGCAAGGAGTTCGTTACAATCACTATCTTTAACAACTCCGATGTAATTTAAAAACTTAGTTACTACTTCTTGCAGTGCCTCAGGACCTAAACATCCTTTTGGAACGTTGTTAGTTTTAGGACATTTATATACGTATTTTAAATCCACAATAGAGTTAGTATCTAAACCACTGCCACGAACTTTTTTTACCAAAGCATATCGTTCCTTATCATGAGGGTAACGTTCCACTTGGCTAGACAAAGTTAAATAATATATATACTCATCATCATGATCAAAGGGAATAGGGAGCAAAATAGGATGGCCCCCCATCCTAAAATCAATTTTGTCAGTTCCTTTGAAAAGTATATTTTTTTTCTTTATAACTGTTCCCTCATAATAGTGCAACTAGAACACCACCAATTCATTCTCTTCATCTTTAGAAACAAAATATTTTTCGCCCTTAATTTGATTTCCTATTTCACGAAGAGAATCAATATCTTGGCGACTTAACATAGTTTCATTACGATTATATACAAAAACATTACCGTTTATTTCCTTCTTAGAATCACTAGAGAAATCGTAATCTTCATATAAATCAAACAGATCTTTTAACCCACTATAATAATCCCTAATTCGGTCTACTTCTATTTCAGGATTTAATCTCATATTAGCTTCGTCTTCTAATTCTTTCCAAGGATCTTCAGAATGTGTTAATTCAATTAGCTGATCTCCAGTATGATTTCCATAAATATAATTTACTGTTTGAAGAATGTTTAATGTTTTTCCATCGAAAACTGAAGAATAATCAAATTCTTGTTTATTAAAAGTGTCTTCAATTAAGTCATTATGTTCATACTCTCTAAAAATCGAATTTACTACAGGACCATTCTCCCAAGCTTGTATCTCGTTGTTAAACAAAATTTCATCTTTTACAGCAAGATTCATGGCTTGAGAATAGTAAAGTAATTTTTGTAATTTTACGTGACCATTAAAAGATCGTCTTGAAACATCAAAATTATTTTGGATAAACCATTTACTGATGTCGATAACATTTTGGGGCACGGAATCACCGCCTATTTTTAAATTATTTACCCTAAATATAACACAAAGTCCTTCAATTGAATACCAAAATTTGTATTTTCAGATGTTTTACTACTTATATATATCCATTTTATGCAGCATTTATTCTGTCGGTTTCCGATTTATTAACAAACATTAATAAAATTGATATTTTATACTAAAAAAGACATAGCTTATGCTATGCCAGTTTTAACCTTTACGATTTTCAATTCTGAAAAGTTTATCCTTTTGAGAAAGTCTTAAAATAATATTATCCTCATTATTCAATTCATCAGGAAGTTTATCCTTTAATATCGAGAAAATCAGCTGGATGTCCTTATCTTTAATAAAATCAGATACTTTAATTAATTGATTCCCATGCATGAGTTCTTTTTTATCATTTAGGATAAAGTGCAATACCGGAATTTCCTCATCATCTGCATATGAAATATATGCTAAATCAAAGCATAATATCTCTCCTTGTTTTTTACCCGAACTACTATTAGCATTAAAAGAATCAAATACATACACACTTTTGCCTGTCTTCTTCTCGACTTTAACATCATAAGAAATACCATACTGCTCACCATATAGTTCATTAGATACTTCAGAAAAGTAATACTTATTAAACTTGATTAACTGATTTTTTAATTTCTCTTGGAATTTTTCAGAAAATAATCCTTGATCAATTGCAGAAAGTTCTTCTTCTAAAGAAGTCATTTTATTAGCAACTTCTTTAATTTGAGAAAGTGTATTTTCAATTTCTCCTTTCCGCTGATAAACCTCATTTAGCTCAGTAATAATAATTTCTAAATCTTTAAAAGTGTCGCTTTTTGCAATTTTAATTGCTAACTCTTTTTCTTGTGATAAGAATCTCTTTAATTTACTCTCCAAACTTGAAATCTCCGATTCGATTTCAGGTATGTCCTGAGTAATAAATCTAATTTTCTCAACTATCATATTATTGTGGTAATTAACTAAATCCTCAAATGTTTTTTGGATTTTAGTCATGTCTTTTGCTTGACTATAAATTCTCTTTAATTGCTGTAAATCAATATTTGATTTATTTTCCAAAAGCTCTTCTTCAGCTTCACTTATTATTTTCTTCCTAAGGCTTAATTCACTTATTCTAGAGCTAATACTGCTAATTTGATATTTAGTTTCATTTAAATTGCTTAAATCTTTATCGTAGTTATAGTTAATATTTAAAGTTTTTTTCTTTTGCTCAAGGTCGGAGATTGTATCATCTATCATTGCAAGAGATAGTTCTAATTCAGTCTTACTTTGTTTTTTTTCAATTCTCCTTTTAAAATCTTTTTCAGTTTTTATCTTCCTAAGTATTTTAGATCTGTCCGCTATCGAGATTCCAAATAAGTATAAGTATAAAGTTTCATATTCGGCGTAAGAAGTAAATGCAGATAAAACTTTTAGGGTATTATTAATACGCTCGTCAGCATACCTAATGCTATGTGAAATTATCTGCCTAAAGGATGGTTTGGTTTCTTGTCTCCCGCCAAGTATTAGTTTATCCAGCTTATTTTCAAAATCTTTCCCATCATTTTTAGTTAAATTCTCGCCATTAATGCGCATTACTTTCTTATTTCGACTTAAAAAATTTCTTTCAATTACAATTTCCGGAGATTTTTCATCATTAAGATCTTGGCTCATTATTAGTGTTATTAAAACATGATTATCAATTAAATAGTTTTTAACTAAATCGATTTCCTTCTTATTTTCATTATCTGTATAGATGATTTTTGGATCTGCTCCAAGACAAAAATCAATTAATTTAAGAACAGTGGTTTTTCCAACATTATTTCCTGTTTCTTTTTCAGTAACATTCACAGTTTCATCAACAATTAGATTTATTCCCTTATGGAACTTAATTTTTCTAACGATTCCATTTATATCTTCAATTCTTAAGTATTTTATGAACACAACTTAACTTCACCACTTTCAGTAACAACAGCAATATCTGATAGAAAGAGCCAATCTAATGAAAGCATATAAGTATTCAAGGACATGTTGCTTTCACTCTTTACAAACTTGTATAAATTAATTATATCTACATAATCTTCTTTAATGAGTTGTTTTAAAATTAATGATCCATTGTAGTATATGCTCAATTCAGGATTAATATCTCTAGGCAATAACATGATTATAACCCTCCGGACTTTCAAATATTTTACACCTTATAAACGCATCAACAACAATGATTGAAACACACTGTTCAAGTTCTTCAGCGGGTAATACATTATAATTATTACTTTCTTGAATATGCGTGAGGGTTTTATTAATTATATTGAAGAATTTTTGATTTTCATTTGAATCGTCGTTCATTAATTCCTCAGTATAAAAACGTGTGAGTTTATTAAATACCGAGAGGCTTTTATTTTTTCCTTGCATATCAAATTCTTTATAAATACCATTTAGTTTATGGTTGTATATTTTATATTGCGTTATTAAATTCTTTACTTTATTTAAATTATTAAATTTAATTTTGCAATCGATATTATATTCATTTAGATTATCTGCTTTTTCTGTTGAGCCTAAGTCTATTTCAGAAAGTAAGTGTATTAAATCAGCCAAATTTGTTGAAATTCTTGATGGATCTTGCTTTTCTCCAAGCTCCGCTTTAACTAATTCATATACTTCTCGTTGTTTGTCAACTTGAAACTCCAATATACTATTTAATAAGGTTTCTTTGTCCATAATATCTTCACTAGGATTGAATGAAATATCATACTTATTTTCAAATGCTTTATCCCTCAAATTCTTAGCATCTGAAAAGAAAAGGAACTTTAAACTATAACCTTTGTTTTTATACTCCAATAATAGTTTCTTTGAAAGTGTACTGTTAATCTTTTGTTTAGTGCAAGTAGAAGAAACTTGAATCATAATTTTATTACTTTTATCAATTAAGTCAATAGCAGCCATATTCTGTTTTTCTACATTTGCATTTTCTAAAGTTAATCCATATATCAAATTACATAAATCCCTATAAAAGAACTCGGCATGTATATTAAGATTTAATATATTCAATTTGCCCATACTCTTTATTTTATAACATAAGAGCTCAATTTTTTCAGATATATAAGTAAAATAAAAATCCCTATTCATAGGCTTCTCCTTTGAGAAATAACTAGTATTTTTACCTAATTTTACTACAAAACTATTTTTTTTACAGGTAATATTATGAACTTAGTAACATTTCTAATGATTTGTAGTGGAATTTTGCTAGAATTGGGGTTGGTGCAATTAGATTTTTCTTTGTGGGTAGTACATTTTTCAACTTACCGAATTAGTATGACCGCTAGTGTTAAAGATTATATTCATATTCTTCTGGCTTCCAATAAAAATCTATTCCATTTTGACCAAGCTGCAAGTTGCAAGTTCTACATAATGTAATAAGATTCAAATCTTCAAATATTTTCTCAGGAAACAGAGTCTTTGCCTTGATATGATGAACTTCTAAATTATCTGTATTAATTAGGCTAAACCGGATTTTGCACCTTTGACAATGACCTTTGTCTCTTCGAATAATGTGCAGTCTTTTGTCTCGCCATCTTTTCGAATTGATAGCTTTATAAACTTCTGGATGATTCTGTTTGAACTTATCTTTAGACCTTTTACTTCCTTCTGCTGCTGCCTTCTTCCGACATTCACAGACTGAATTGACGTCTATTCTCTTGCCACAGCCACCACAAAATTTCTTTTTACTAGCCATGCTAATTCCTCCTGTCGTATGAACATTGCTTCACTGTGAATTCATATTCACTTCACCTTGAATTCACGTGCTGAGAATAGCTCTGTATTGAAATTAAATTGTTGAAGTAAGATAGTTGGTATTAGTGGATTTGCCTGAGGAGTCCGTAGAAGCAAGACTATTTCTGTGTTTCTTTTAGTTCCTTTAAAAAATCATGAGCTCTCTGCTCAGCAATCTCAGCATATTTTTCTTCAACTGTGATAAGATTTCCTTCCAAAAGGAAATTGTAAAATTCTTCGTCATTTCATGTGCTCTTTGGTTGTAAATTTTTTTAAAAAATGCAAATAAAGCTTCAACGGGGTTTGGGCCAATTGGGACAGTCATTAAAAATGAAATATTCCCCGTGGTTTAAAGAGTTTTAGCGTTTTTTTCAAAACGCCTAGGCGGTACTCCTCATCCCAAATAAATTCTCTATTCAAACCATCTTCTAATGAATCCATAAGAAACTTCGGCATTCCCCATTGACCTTAAGGCTAAGTTCACACGATCCAATAGGTTTGTTCGTGGCATATACTTACCTTTGTTCTTCATCTCATCTAAGTAGTAATCAATTAAGATTGTTGCAGCTGCTAACCTAAACTTATCTTCATCTATGATTCCTCGTACTATTTGTAAATGATTTAGTTTCTCTTTCATTTGATGTACCATCCTCTCTTACTTAACTACTGCTAATTGAGTTCTTAAACCCTGTAATGATATGGACCAGGTACCTAACTCATCATATGGAATATCATTATCAAAGGTAATTATTGTGCAGTTACCAAAGTACTTCATTCCAGATGGTAGGTCGATATATACATCAACATTATTTCCTTGAACGTGCTCTTCCCTTAATGTTGCATATGCCTCACTATCAGTAACGAATGCTTTATTACAGGCTATTGAGAATACTTCTGTATCAGTGCTTTCTACTGAATGACTTAAGGTAGCATTTCGTTGGGCAGCTAATGCTATATTTGTTCCCGCTTTATGGATGTATACTTTGCATCTTATTCCTGATTTTTTTGCCATTCTATATTTACCTTCTTTCAATTATAAAAAATAAAAAGAAGCCAGAATTAACCTGACTTCAAAAACTTATAATCTTTACTTCACTAGCAGATTATGGATCTCTTCTAATTTGCTGTTGTCTCCAACAAAGTTAAACTTAGAGCCAGATTTAAAGTTAACTGTTATATTTCCTGCTACTTCATCCAATACTGAATTATCGATATCACTAAGTGGTAATCGATTTTTTCAATAACACCATTAAAAATTACAAATCTTCCACCAGTTACTTGAATATGACTTTTTTCTTGTACTTCCATTTTAAGTACCTCCTAAAAATTTTATAAGAGCCAGAAGTTAATCTGGTCTCTTAGTCTGTAAAATTTTTCACATAAACGATTATGCCACAATTGTTCCTTTAGCAATTGCTTGGTAATTGTGAACTCGGCCATCACCATAAAACTCTGCGAGGAATCCAGCAGTACCGGCAAGAACGTTCGGAGTACCTACAATATCTTTAACTTCTAATTCTTTCGAAACACCGACTGTATAACAATCTTTAATACTACCGAATAATACTGGAACTTGTCCGATTGTATCACCAGTTGATAAAGCATTAGAAACTTCAATTGGAGCACCAAACAACGTATAAGCAATTTTTCCTTTTAATTCAATTTGTTTTACATAGTAGTTATTGTTAGCGTCTTTGAAGTCCACTACTGTTTCGAAGAATGGGCGAGACATATACCAAACTGATGCTCCAACGAAATCTTCATGAACAGCAAGGTATACACTCCGCAGATTATCGACTAGCTGAGTAGGTGCGCCTAAAGAAATATCTTTAGAAGTAACACTCGTATCTGGAGCAATTCCTTTAAATTCGTTTGGATCAGTACCAGCCAAGATAGACTTCTCAATTCTTTTAATAACTCGACGAGTTACTAAGTCTTTAGCATGTTGAGACAAATCAACGCCAGAATCAAACATGAACTGTTTAGACATAGAAATAGCTACTGCAACTCGACGTTGCTTCATTACAGCGAAGTTAGACAAGTTTAATGCAATTTCCGGAGCGCTTCCACCTTCATCAACAAACGCTGCATCATCTAAAGTTGTTTCATAAGGAATCTTCATTTCTTCTGCATTGAATGGAATCTTACGAGATTTCGAAAATACGGATGATGTACTTTCTAATCTTTCAACAATACTATCAACTAGCTTTGGTTTTGCTGAAGTACCTACTGTTGTTTTTGTTTGTAGTGCACGTTCTTCATTACTCATTTTTTGTTCCTCCTGTAATTTGGAAAGTTCATTTCTCTTTTCTTCTAATACCTTCTTAGTTCGTTCAGAAAGGACTTACTACTATTAGTATCGAGCAACTTAACCATTCGTTCAGCACTAGAAACACTAGCTTTTTGTTTTTCAACTTCGATTTGAGTTTTTCGAATTTGAAGGTCTATGTCTTGTTCTTTTCGAACTTCTTCACTTTCTTGAACTTCAACTTCTGGTTCAGCAGGAATTTCAACGTCTTCTACAAGATCAATACCACGGGCAGCAATAGTTGATTGGCTATACGCAGGGTTTTTAACCACGCTTACTTCAAAAAGTTCAAGCTCTTCGATAGTACGTTCATAAAGGTTAGTCTCAATTAATTTCCAGCTGTCCTTAATAGTTCGGAAACCAAACGACATGTTTCGATGGATACCAGAATTGATCAACTCGTAATAATCTTTTCCCCATGTTGTAGGGGTGATTGTTGCTTCCATATACAACCCTTGCTCGTCTTCAGTACGTTTCAAAGAGTCATTGCGAGTGGATGCCAGGATCAATTTGCTGTTATGTTCTGCGAGAAATTCAATATCTCTCGAAGAAGATTGAATTGCACGAGTGAAAGCACCTTTAGCAATCTTTTCAACGAACCTTTTAGTAACACCCAAGATATTACTTAGTTGACCAGTCTTATTTACATAACCAGAAACAGTTAATGTTTCATCTGAATTAGCACGTAATTCGGAATCTTGAACACGCAGTTCCATTTTCATATTTTCTACTTCCCTTCTAGTTCCTCATTCAGCAGCTAAATCTTCTAGTATGGAATCTGTGATAAAGTTCCCATCGCAAGTTCGGTCTTCTGCTGTATGAAGAACTTTTCCTTCTGAATTTACTAAGGTATATATTCGTTCGTTTTTGACCCATCTATAAGCATTTTCGTGATTTAAGTTCGACATGAAATGACTCCTTCGAATTAATATTTTGCTTTTAAAGCAAACTTGAAAAATCGTAAAAAAAAAGCCATAACGTTATGACTTTTTCGGATGAAATTGAGAAATTTAATAAATTCAATAAGAGAATAAGTCAATAATCGGAGTAACTGACTTGCTCTCTTATTGAATTTAAAATAGGAGGTTGAATGACTAGCTAACCTCACAGAAAGGAGTCTGAAAGAAGATGCTAACTAAACATTCAACTTTAAATCATTTTGAATCTAAAAGCCTTAAAGAGAACGTCTTTCCGATGACGACAAATTAAAGAAATTGAAGAAAGAGAAGAGGTGCAGGAGAAACACCTCGCACTATAAATATATAAATCAACCGAGTTGTGTACGTATATTGGGAAAATAATTGCTTTTAAAGCTTTTTTTATCTCCCTAATTCATATATATACGAATGCTAGTTACTAGACAATTTCTCTAAAAGTTTTTCATTATAAAACGTAAATGATATTTGAAAATTCCTCAAAAAAACAAGACATCTTTCGATGCCTTAAATCTTATTGAACTGCCATACTTGTTACTTCTTTCCACTTATAGACTTTAATGGTAGCTCTAATGCATAACTATTTTTTTGATATAGAGTCTCGAATTACTTTTGGTATAGTATCAGGTTTGGTTTAAAATCAATCTACTGTAACAACCATTTCTTCCTCGAACATCATATTTAACTGCTCATTTGAGTATCTTAAGAATGGACCAAAATATTCTCTTGCTTTATCAGTCATATCTTTCTTGCTAACTTTTCTTAAGAAGCCAAAAGCATTAACAGTCTCAAAGCTTGCTTTCTGCTTACAAGTTCTTACTTTATCCATATCAGAGTTGATTGCTTCAACATTTAATTTATCGATCCAGCTGAAGAATTCTCGAGTCCAGAACTTTTTAACGCTTTCTCGTTCAGCATCATCAATCAATTTCCAGACCAATGTCTTTTTATCTACCAAGTAGTAGTCATATTCTTCGGAGACTAAAATGTCTAAATATTGCAACTTCTTTACGTATCTTGATATTTCTAAAGTTGTTTCATTAGTAATCTCAGAAAGCCTAGAGGGTTTGTTTTCTTTAGTAAAGTACAATGCTATCAATATCCTCAACGCTTTTTCAGTGTTTTTCATTGCGACATTCTTTGAACTGAACTCAGAAATCATAGTTTCAAAGGTATCACATAAAACTTTTTCAATCGTCTGAGCTTTATAAGAATGAACAGTATACAGTTTTATTTTTTTCTCTCTTGACCATTCATAATCTTTTAAGAGACGTTGCTCTGTAACTTTCCGTTTCTTTTTCAAAGTGTTGGGGCTTATTCCTAAAGCTTCAATAAGTTCATTGTCCGTGTAAGTTTTTAGTTCTATCATAATAAAATACCTCCGTTGTTTTTACTCACAAAAGTATTCTATCTGCTCGATTTAAAACGTAAACCAAAAAATTAAACCGTTTAAAATAAACCACACTTGATACTATTTATTAATATACAATATCAACGCTGGTTTATTTTTACATTCACTAGCTACTAAGAATTTAGAACTTTTATTGCGATCAAGCTTCGCTTGTCGCATGGCAAAGGCTCCGCCTTTGACCATCATATAAATAATAAGAATAGATAGTTAGAGAATGAATTCTGAGACCTTTTAGGGTGGATTAATATAATAACTCCATCTTGATATTTTAAAATCAACATGGGTCAATCTGGAGCTTCTGAAGATAGGTATGAGGGTTTTTTAAGGAGTAATAAAATTAGAAATTTATTACTTTTACTCTATCAATGAAAAACTTAATATTCTAGTTTTGTTACTACATGAATTTTGGTAGAATAAACATTACTAGTAAATTAAACCCATAAGGATCAATCGAAGGAGAATGTGGATGGATTTAAAAATATTAATTCCTATTATCTTAACTGCGATAAGTGTTACAGTTTCAATAATACTGTGGAGAAAAGGACGAAGTCGTAAGGCGTTAAGTTACGATATAATTTCATCAACTTCATTATTAAAGAAACATGATGAATTAGGTAAAAAGTTTAAAATTTTCTTTGAGGATAAAGAAATAAAAGAAAATGTTCTCTTAGTACTATTGAAAATTATTAACACGGGAAATGTACCAATTGAGGAAAAAGATTTTAATCAGGACATAACTATTGAGACTAATAATAGCAAGATACTTATTGCAGAAGTAAAAGAAACTACCCCTAAAAATCTGCGCGTATCTATAAACAATTTAGGTGCTGGCCTAGTTGTTGTTTCGCCTTTACTTCTAAATAGTAAAGAAGAAATGATAATTAAGTTATTAGTCAAGTCCTCAGATGAAACTCCTTTTAACAAGGATGAATTAAGAGTAGCATCGAGAATAGTAGGGGTATCTGAAATTACAAAAGTCAAACAAAGTAGATCTAAGGAAATTTTTATGGCAGCCTTTGTGATTATTGCCCTTATTTTTAATCTTACATCTTTTTTCTTCGAAAACATTCCTTGGCTAACCATAGGTTCACCATTAATCCTAATCATAGTAGTTCTAGTATATCTTGTTCCATGGAATAATTATCTTATATATATTAATTATCGTGGACAATAACTTGTTCCCTCTTAATAAATCTATTGATTTTAATACAGGACCTTTAGTTCTATAAATATTTGGGACTAAAAGTCCTTTTATTGTGATTAATAAAATATTGATTTTAAAATAAAAAGACCAAGCATTAAGCTCGATTTAAAGATACAAGTTCGAAGTCGTCGGTAAGTCTAAAGATTTCAGACATTGGATGTCGATTTGTTTTATATGTAAGTTTGCCTCCACAAAGAGCTTCCATAGCATGATAATGGGCGCGATCAGCTAATCCAGAAGATATCTGAAGTTCAATATAAGCTATTTCAGTAAGATAAGTATTAAAAGGTCCGTTATAAGAATTGTAATCAGTTTTCCCAATATAGTAGTCTTCAATATATAAATCAACTAATCGATTTGTAAGTTCAACTTCAGACATTGATTTGATTTGTTCGATAGTGAATTTTGGATTAGCCTTCCTCCACTGCTCCCATTCTAGCTCTTCTTTCTCTTTCTTTAATCTGGCTTCTTCCTCAGCCTTACGTTTCTCTTCCTCAGCTTTTCGTTTCTCTTCCCCAATTTTATTTAAGTCGTTGGTGGTCACAAATTTTATTACAGGCCGATTTTTAGCAACATCCTTTTTAAATAGTCGCTTAATCATTGTTTTAGCATGATACCAATTTTTATCAGTTGCCTTTTTATACTTTACTTTTTTATCGAAGCGATAAGTTAGAGCAAGAAACTCTTCGATACTGCTAATTTGAGCCTCGAAAACAAGCTCCTCCATAATGCTCCAGTCGTAGATAGAAATTTGAATAGTAGTTGTCATTATAAATACCTCCATAAGTGTGTTTTCTTCTTCATCTTACAGAGTAATTATATGGACGTTATTAAGAACGTAAAGCAAAATCAGAAAAAAGTTTAAAATATTTTTCAATACCAAATAAAAACCTTATTATAAAAGGTCTTAATTAATTTAAGAATTTTTAATTTTATGTTGAATTAACTTTACATTATTCATTTAGTGTTCCTAATAAAGAACAATCGAATAAAAGACCAAACATTAAGCTCGATCTTCATCTTCTTTATGAATTCGATTGAAGTACATATCATGTATTCCAATTTTTTTAGACATGTACTCGATGTCTTTCTCAAGATTAGAAAGTCGTTCTTCCAACTTTGGTTTGCTTCTTGTATTGTAATACTCATCATACATCATATCCAACAACTTCCAACGTTCTCCATTTTCCATACCTTCAATTAATTTTAATATCTCTTCTGCTTTCATTAAATCCTCTCCTTATTCTAAATTGCTCTGTGTTGAATTTTGAAGGAGTCTTATATATATCTTCATATAAGAAATTAAAGTTCCATACACAGCCATTATGGACTTCTAGGGCAACTTATTAGTTAGCGCAGAGCTCTCATTTTCTTTAACGAGTTTTTAAATTTTTAAAGACTCTTTTAAACCTTTGATCTATATTCTCTTCCAACTCTTCAATTCTTTCTTCATTAGACCTAACTCCCTCTTTTATAGCTGCTAAGAGTTCTATTGTTTCTCTATGTAGTTGTAAAAATAGTTGGTCTCGTTCACTCATTACTGATTCATGTTTGATAACATTCTCCTGTTGTTGTAGCTGGTTTACCCCTGCTTCTTGTACAAGTTGCTCTACTGCTGTTTTCAAGTTCATTCCAGGCTCGTTCTTTAGAACAGTTAGCCTCTGAAGCAATTTAGACTCATCATTAGTAAAAGTTACTTTTCCTTTCACATTTCTCTTAAAACGATAATTATTGTCTTCAAAAAGTAAATAATACTTTTTCACAGTAGATGAACTAACACCTAACAAATTAGCCATGGTAAAAACATCATGAGAAATGTCCATAACAGTCACAACCTCCAAAATTTGTTAAAAGAATTATAATTCAGTTCTCTAACCAGTTATAGAAGGTGAAGTCTTTTTCTTTTTTAGGAATTAAAATTAGTTAGTTCGTACATCACATTTTCATAATCAGCGAACTCTTCAGACCTTTTATACTCATTATGATTCGCAATTTTTTCGAGACATTTGTAAGCAAAGCCTTTAATCTTATCCTCTGGAACATTTATGTAACGTTCACTTTCAATTGTGTCATTTACGAATTTTTCTATTAATGTATTCCATTGCTTTTTAGAGTATCTGCCTAATGAGAATCTTGTATAGAACTCATTACAGGAAGTAGTTAATAAGATTTTAAATTTATCTTTTGTCAAAGGTTCCTTGAAATTACAATTGAAATTAAGATTATTTTTTTTATCTTGTTCTTTTTTATTTATATCTTTATATGCCTGTACCTTTTGTTCAGGCAAGGATTGCTCATTTGTATATGCTTGGATTGCACTTTTGTGAAAGCTCACGAAGTCAGAAGAAGGCTCAGATTCTGAGTTTTCTTGTTCAATAGATTCATTTAGGTCTGCATTTTTGTCAGAGCTGAGGTCTTCTTTCGGTAGAAACTGTTGAATAATTTTATCAGTAACGTGGAAGTATTTCCTTGCTGGCGAACCCATAATTACAGACTCAATGTATCCTGCTCCTTCTAAGTCTTTAATCGCTTTTGCTTGTTGTCTGTAAGTGAGAGCTGTTTCTTCTTCAATGACTTCACTTGTTAAGTAGAAGTATTCTTTTCCATTTTTAACAGTCAGCATATATTTACTTCCAAAGCTTTCATAACTGGAACATAACTGACCAAATATTATCGCCCCGTTTACGGATACTTCATGTGCTAATTCTTTATTAAACATAACGAATGCATTACCGCCAAGAATGGATAATAATTTCATGTTTTTTCTCCTTTTGACACAGAAGAGGAAACTTGCTAAAATTTAATAGAAGTTAATTCTTCTGTTTTTTTGTTTAGAGATGGTAGAGCCGCCAAACTCATTTGCCATCTCTTTTATTATTATAATATACCGAATACTAGTTCGTAAAATATAAGTTGGTATATTTTACCTATATTTTCAATCCTTTTAATGCCCCATGCAATTTATGTTTTTGCTCTAAATTTTGTCCCCATAAATTTACATACCGTTTAGTAACAGTTATATCTGTATGACCAAGTAAGTGCATTAGCGAGAAAGCATCGACTCCAGAAACGATCATCCTTTTTGCCATCGTATGCCGAAATGTATGAGGACTAACACGTTTACTTATCTTAGCTAACTTCCCATACTTAGTAAGCCTAGTTTGAATGCTATGAGGATTTAATTCTCTATTATCTTGGCTTATAAACAGTTTGTTTGTTTCCTCAAGTTCTCCTCTTATTTTTATATATCTGCTTAGCTGCTCTTGAGTAGTCTCTGATAAATAAACAGTTCTTTCGAAAAGGTTTTTTGTTTTTCTAATAACGATAAGGTTCTGTCTTACATCTTCTACATTAATACCTACAAGTTCTGACAATCTAACTCCAGTATCAAGAAAAACAAGAATAATTACTTCATCTCTAAAAGATACAAATGTTTTTTCTTTACGGATTACTTTTATTAATTTCTCTAACTCTTCGGTATCTAATGTCTCAATTGTCTTCTGTCTATCTCGGAGCAATTTAACGTTTTTCATGGGGTTTGTCTCGATAAGCTTCCTCTTGGCTAAAAAGTTATAAAATGCTCTTAGTGCTCGTAAACGAGTATTGATTGATGTCACTTTCATTATCTGTTTGCTTTGCTTAATTAAATGTTCCATATCACTTTGTTCGCACTCCAATAAATGCTTATTAATTATTTTCTTTGCACCATGAAACTCATTCTTATAATATTCCATTGTTGCTGGACGTAAATTTCTCAAATAGCAGTCCTTAAAAAATTCTTCAAAAGCTTCTTCATCTGAGATCTTCTTCTTAATAATTCTCAATTCTTCTTTTGATAGCTCTTTTCGCCTTTTCACAAGAACCTCCCACGCACACGATTCGACGCACACGATTTTGGATTATTTTTGTCGTATTTAAAACAAAGAAAAAAGGCCCCAACAATTAAGTTGAGACCTTGATTCTATAATCATTTTTCGACCATTTGATACCGGTGGCCGGGGTCGAACCGGCACTCCAGAGGAACACGATTTTGAGTCGTGCGCGTCTGCCAATTCCGCCACACCGGCATGTTTGTTGGAGGCGGCAACCGGAATCGAACCGGTGGTAAAGGTTTTGCAGACCTCTGCCTTACCGCTTGGCTATGCCGCCAACGTTTTTGGAGCGAAAGACGGGATTCGAACCCGCGACCCCAACCTTGGCAAGGTTGTATTCTACCACTGAACTACTTTCGCATATGGCTGGGCTAGAAGGGATCGAACCTTCGCATGACGGAATCAAAATCCGTTGCCTTACCGCTTGGCTATAGCCCATTAACGTTGTAATCATTATATCATATTTTATTAAATGGGGCGACTGATGGGAATCGAACCCACGAATGCCTGAACCACAATCAGGTGCGTTAACCACTTCGCCACAATCGCCATTATAGGATTTAAATTGGCAGGGGTAGTAGGACTCGAACCCACACTGGAGGTTTTGGAGACCTCTGTTCTACCTTTAAACTATACCCCTGTAATAAAGATGGTGGAGGGGGGCAGATTCGAACTGCCGAACCCTAAGGAGCGGATTTACAGTCCGCCGCGTTTAGCCACTTCGCTACCCCTCCGCATATGGATGAAACATGGTGCCGGCAAGAGGACTTGAACCCCCAACCTACTGATTACAAGTCAGTTGCTCTACCAGTTGAGCTACACCGGCACTACTATGGTGGCTCAGGACGGAATCGAACCGCCGACACAAGGATTTTCAGTCCTTTGCTCTACCGACTGAGCTACTGAGCCAAACAATAAAAATGGCGGTCCCGACGGGAATCGAACCCGCGATCTCCTGCGTGACAGGCAGGCATGTTAACCGCTACACCACGGGACCATAGATTGCGGGGACAGGATTTGAACCTGCGACCTTCGGGTTATGAGCCCGACGAGCTACCGGACTGCTCCACCCCGCGACGGTAATAATGTTGCTTTTTATGCATCAAGTTTTCGTGTTAAGCGTTTCAATGGGCTGAAATGATCAATCCTTTATGCAGAAACAACTTGATGTTATTGAAAAATGGTGGAGGATGACGGGATCGAACCGCCGACCCTCTGCTTGTAAGGCAGATGCTCTCCCAGCTGAGCTAATCCTCCAATATGTTGTCTAAATGGTGACCCGTACGGGATTCGAACCCGTGTTACCGCCGTGAAAGGGCGGTGTCTTAACCGCTTGACCAACGGGCCAGGTATAAATGGCGGAGAGCAAGGGATTTGAACCCTTGAGACAGGGTTACCCGTCTACACGATTTCCAATCGTGCTCCTTCGGCCACTCGGACAGCTCTCCAATAATGGCTCCGCAGGTAGGACTCGAACCTACGACCGTTCGGTTAACAGCCGAATGCTCTACCACTGAGCTACTGCGGAACAATATAAGCTTGGCGACGTCCTACTCTCACAGGGGGAAACCCCCAACTACCATCGGCGCTGAAGAGCTTAACTGCCGTGTTCGGAATGGGAACGGGTGTGACCTCTTCGCTATCGTCACCAAACAATGTTAACATTTTTTCAAGACATATATTATTATAACGTCTTTTCGAGAAAATGCAAGAAGAAATTTTCATTCCTTCAAAACTAGATAATAAGAAGGTATTTCATTTTTTAAAGCGTTGGTTAAGTCCTCGATCTATTAGTATCAGTCAGCTCCACATGTCGCCACGCTTCCACCTCTGACCTATCAACCTGATCATCTTTCAGG